>CACVAU010000039.1 GCA_902727915.1 uncultured Sulfurovum sp. | reverse complement strand
GTGCGAAACCAACGGTTAAAGTACTCGACACTAAAAAGTTCATGGAGATGAACCTTTCAGAAGTTGAAGGAAGTATCCAAGTGGGTGATGCAGTAGAAGCACTGGTTCACAATACCAGAGTAGAAATCGAACGTCACCACTCAGCAACCCACCTACTTCATGCAGGACTTAGAGAACTTTTAGGTGAACACATTGCGCAAGCTGGTTCACTGAACGATGACAAACGTTTGCGTTTTGACTTCTCACATCCACAAGCCATGACAGCCGAAGAACTAGCACAAGTAGAAGCATGGGTGAATGACAAAATTTCAGGAAATGCTGCTGGTGTTACACGAATTATGTCTGTAGATGATGCAAAAGAAGCTGGAGCTATGGCACTGTTCGGTGAAAAATATGGAAACGAAGTACGTGTGGTAAACTTTGGAGAAGCTTCCATAGAACTTTGTGGAGGAACCCATGTTAATAACACTTCTGAAATAGGTCTTTTTATGATTACCAAAGAATCTGGTGTTTCAGCAGGAGTACGAAGAATCGAAGCTGTTTGTAGTAAAGCAGCCCTAGCAGAAGTACAAGCCTTAAGAGAAACACTCACTGAAGTTAAAACAGAGCTTAAAAACCAAAACCCAATGGCTGGTATTAATAAACTGAAAGAAGAGGTGAAAGCACTCAAAACAGAGCTTAAAACTGCACTCTCTTCAACCAAAAAAGAGTTAACAGCTTCAGAAATAAATGGTGCTACAGTCATTGTAGACGAAGTTGAAGCAGGCGACATTAAAGAGCTTATTGATGAAGCTAAGAACAAATACCCTAACATTGCCATCATGCTTTTTCAAAAAAAAGGTGAAAAGGTAATGATAGCTTGTGGTTCAAAAGAGACCAAAATAAAAGCTGGAAACTGGATTAAAGAGATAGCACCTGTTCTTGGTGGTGGAGGTGGAGGTCGTCCAGACTTCGCCCAAGCTGGTGGAAAAGATGCTTCTAAAATAGCTGAAGCTAAAGAGAAAGCATTGGCTTACTTAACAGAGAATTTATAAGGTAAACAAAAATGGCTGAACTATTTAACAACTATGCAAATATCATTATATTTTTACATGTCCTTTCAGCCATCATTTGGGTAGGAGGAATGATTGCCATTCGTTTGGCTGTTCACCCTACCATGCAAAGCATTGAAGAGCCTAAAATAAAACTGGGTAAAACGTTAATGTTAGTTGGAAAGTTCTTCAACATTGTTATGCCTTTCATTGTCATTATCTTACTAACAGCTCTTATTTTAACCTCAGCCACAACACAAAGTACAGAACATACGCTTAAGTTTCTTATTTGGGGTATTATGACAGCTAACTTTGCATGGATGTATTTTAAACGAAGTAAAGCTCAGAAACTTTTTGACGCAGGTAAACTTCCTGATGCAAAAGCAACCATTGCATTAATTCCTAAACTCCTACTTCCTATTAACATTATACTTGGAATTATCGCCCTTTGGTTAGGTGTGGAATTACGGGGGTTGTAGGGTGTTTTCCCTGAAAATACCATCAAATCTAAACCTCAATATTTATTAAAATTTTTAACATAATTAAGACGGTGTTTTCGTGGGAAAACACCCTACAGGACATATATGATACATCTCGCTTCAAACTCACAATCACGTGCTTTACTACTTAACAAATTTAACATAGAATTCAAACAGCAAGCTCCAAGCTATGATGAAGAGCAAATCAGAACCCGAGCAGCCAAAGACTTTGCTTACATTGCCTCTAAAGGAAAACTAGAAGCAGCCATCCAAGAGTTTGGATTAGAAACTCCCCTACTTACAGCTGACTCAGTTATCGTCTCGGCGAATAAAGAACTACTTAGAAAACCAAAAAATATAGACGATGCCAAAAGAATTTTAGAACTGCAATCAGGTTCTAGCATTGCCATTATCTCTGCCATGCATTACAAAACCAAAACCTTGTACCTCTCGGATGTTTCAGCTACCTATTACAACTTTGACACCTTTGAACCAAAAGAGTTAGACGCTTATTTAGAGAGTAACTTATGGGATGGAAAAGCTGGTGGTTGTATGGTCGAAGGTTTCTGTAAAAAGTACATCAAGTCGGTTCAAGGTTATGAAAGTACGGCTATGGGGCTTTCTGTTGAAAAACTACTTCCTTGGTTAAACAGATAAAACATTACAATTTGAAATATTTCAGGTTCTTTAATTTAAAAATATAGTAAAATTATAAAAATTTAAAGGAGTAGATTTATGATTGAGTTCTACTATAACTATTTTCAAAAAAGTTATAAATCTAAGATACTTCAATTAATTATAGATATTGAAAAGCTTTTGACCATAGAAAGTATCGATGTATGTATTAAATACGAAATAATCTATGATGAAAAATATAATTTAAATTTAAATGAAAAACAATGGAATAGACTTAATCAACTACACTATACTTTAGTACAAAAAAGAGAAGTTATTTCTTCTACTTTAATGAAATTTATCAATAAGAAAAAGGTAAACAAAAAATTTTCATTCGTGGATACCTTTGCAGGTGCTGGAGGTCTCAGCCTAGGAATGGAAAATGTAGGATTTAACCCTATTTTTGTCAATGAAGTCGAACCTAGATTTTTAGAGACCTACTATTTTAATCGAGAGCTACCATTAGAAAACTATTTTTGTGATGATATAAAAAAATTAGTAAAAAATCATGAACAATATAGCCATCACTTTCAAGATATTGATCTCTTTGTAGGTGGTCCCCCTTGTCAAGGTTTCTCCATGGCAAATAGACAACCCATCTTAGATGACCCTAGAAATGAGCTTTATAAATACTACTTGGAACTATTACATCTCGTCCAGCCAAAGTTTTTTATTATGGAAAATGTCAAAGGAATGATGAATAAATCAGATGAAATAAAAAATGATTTTCAACAAAAAGTAGGAGAAAACTACTCTATAGAAATTATTCTATTAAATGCTAAAGATTTTAATATTCCTCAAAATAGGGAAAGAGTTTTTGTTATAGGCAGTAAGTTGAAGCATATAAGAGCATCACAAATCATCAAAGATATTCTCAATGATCAAACAATAGAGGATTCCTTCAAATTAAAAGATGCGTTAGAAGGCTTACCAATCCTTATGCCAAAAAAAATAAAAAATGCCTCTAAGTTGGAAAATGAAGAAATAGGTTTTAAATTTAGAAACTATCCAATAAAAGAAACTAAATATATGAAATTCTTAAATAATAAAAAAAGCAACTATTTAAGTAACCATATAAATCGATATAATAATGATAGAGACATTGAAATTTTCTCACGACTACCACAAGGAGCAAATTCTTTACATGAATCTATTGAAGATATTATGCCCTACAAAAATCGAAACCATATGTTTAAAGACAAATATTTTAAACTAAATGAAGCTGATAATTCTAAAACAATTACTTCACATATGAAATATGATTGTAATATGTATATACACCCAAAGGAATCAAGAGGCTTAAGTCCTAGAGAAGCAGCTAGAATACAAACTTTTCCTGATGACTATGTATTTATGGGAGCCAATAATGGCTGGTATGCTCAAATTGGAAATGCTGTGCCTGTGAAGTTAGCAGAAGTTATTGGAAAAAATATAATTAAATACTTAGGAGATCAACATGAATGAAGAAACCTTAAAATATATTGACCTATTCTCAGGTATTGGTGGATTTAGAAGAGCCTTAGAGCTTCTATCTAATGATTTAGGAAGAAAAACTAAATGTGTTGCTTTTTCTGAAATAGATAAATATGCAGTAACCTCCTATAAAGCCAACTATAACACCAGAGATGAAATTGAAATAGGAGATATAGAACTCTTTGCTAAAGATCCTGAACAGATAAAGAGTTTACCTAACTTCGATATAGTATTTGGAGGATTTCCTTGCCAACCATTTAGCATGATGGGTAAAAAATTAGGATTACAAGATGAAAGAGGTGGACTCTTTTTCTCAGTTATGAAGATTGTAGATATTAAAAAGCCAAAATATATTCTGCTTGAAAATGTACGAAACCTATTTACACATGATAAAGGTTCAACCTATCAACAACTAAAAGAAGAGCTTGAAGAACATGGTTATAATGTACAAGAAGATATTCTAAATACTTCTAACTTTGGTCTACCTCAACATCGAAGAAGACTCTATATTTTTGCAAGTCGAAAAGATTTAAATACACCTACTGATATTTTTAATGCTAATTTAATTCAAGAACATTTTTCTAAACTTCAAGATAGAAGTATCAAAACATATAAAAATGTTCTAGATGGAATTCTTGACCAAAATAAAGTAGAAGATAAGTACTATCTATCAGAGAAAATAAAACCTACTATTCTATCGAATGGAACAAAAAATTTTAAATCAAACTCACAAATTAATCAACTAATTGCACGACCATTAACAGCAACCATGGTAAAGATGCACCGAGCTTGTCAAGACAACTACTACTCCCAAGAATTTTTAGATGCTGACTGTCAAACAAGTTACTTAGAGAATAGTTTCTCAAAAGATGAAGAAGCTACCCATAAGATTAGAAAACTAACTCCATGGGAAACACTTAAACTACAAGGATTTGAAAAAGATTTTTTTATTAATTCTCAAAAAGCAGGGGTAAGTAATCATCAACTCTATAAGCAAGCAGGTAATGCCGTTAGTGTTAATACCGTTTATACAGTATTGGACTATTTAATAACAAAGGAAAGCCATGTTCTTTAACCTACATCATAATGCAATAATTGGGTATAAATTATTATCTAACGCAGATTTAGGCATAAGTAGTGGAAATACAACACATATTGGACTTTTATCTAATTCATTAAACTTTATATCAAAATATCATCAAGAGACATCTTCACAATTAATATATAATGAAACAGTAATCGAAGTTATTGCTTTTTTAGATTATATTGAAAACCCTGATGGTTCTTTTAGAAGTCCTAAAATTCGTTCAGCAAGTACAGCAGAACTTATTCAATACCCTACAAAAACATCTGTTGTTAGAAAAATAAGAGAAATAGTATCTACAGAAAGTCCTACACAATGGTTTCTATTATGGTTTGCTCTTGACAATGAAGAACTTGTTTTTTTACTAATAAGAAAAAACTCTAGTGACTACCATGAGATTACAGATATCATAGGTCAATTCAAAAGAAATGATACCATACAAAAAGATAATCTATCGTTTACTAAAACTCTTAACTTTTTAAATACAAAAGTCAATCAATTGAACTTTTCATATATTCAAGAATTAGAACTTCTTGTTCAAGCTAATAAAGAGAATATAACAAGTCGAAAGTATCCACGTAGATATGATATAGATAAAGCACAAAAACTATTTCAAGAAATTGGGAAAAAAGGAGAAGAGTTAGTAAATATTTATTTAGAAAAAGAAAAATATAATAATCAAATTAAAAATTTTAATTGGGTCAATAAAAATAATGAATCAGGATTTCCTTTTGATTTTGAGATTACAGACAACAATGGAAGTATTATTTACTCTGATGCCAAATCTACTTCATATAAATTTGAACAAAAAATGGTTTTTTCATCTCAAGAGTTAAAGTTTATTCAACAAAACAACAATTATCTAATTCATAGAGTATTTAATTTAAATGAAAGACCAAAGTTACGAATATGTCGTAATATCGAAACAGTATCTCATGATTTTGTTAAAAATTTAAATAACTTTAATCAAAATATAAAAAGGGGTGGATTAACACTCAATAGCACAAAAGTTAGTATACCCCCTACACATAACTTATTACGTTTTAATAATGAGATAACACTATAACTATGTATCAAAAAGAACTAAATGCCCTAAAAAAGTCTGGACGTTTTCGTCAAAGAAAAGTATGGGACAAGGAGTTAATTGACTTTGCTTCTAATGACTACTTAGGCTTAGCCAATAATAAAAAACAACTCCAAAAAGCATTAAAGCTTTTAAACGAATATGAAAATCATGCACCTAAAGCAAGTATGTTAGTCAATGG
>CACVAU010000038.1 GCA_902727915.1 uncultured Sulfurovum sp. | reverse complement strand
TGAACTCTGCACTATATACTTTCCGTTTCTTACTCATTTTTTATTCCTTGATTTCTTAATCTTTATTCTATCTTATTGATATAAAAAATCTTGTTTTGCTGGTCTAGTTTTTGGGGAGCATTATAACTGCTTTTTGTACCCTATCTTGGACTAAAAAAACTCTTTGGTTTTCTCAAACCAAGAGAAATACACAGCACACAAGGAATAAAAAGTGTTTAGACAATTTATCTCGCTCACCCTATTGGTTTCACTGGTTGCATTAAGCAGTTCAGGTATTATGATGATTCTTCTTGGTAGCTTTGAATTTCAACTGCAAATGCACCCTGTGCATAAGATATTTGGTATTTTATTAACCTTATCTGGGGCATTTCATGTTTACTATAATTTTGCTGCGATTAAAAAGTATCTTTCAAAAAGGAAGCCAATGCTTTTTGCTTTGGTATTGACCTTTATTATGATAGCATTGTACGCTATTGGAATGTCTAAACCTATTGACCCTGTAAAGGTTCAGCAGATTGAAGCAATTATGAAAACCATGGAGGGTTAAGAAATTGATAAAAAAACTATTATTGCCATTTTTATGTTCAAGCACAATGCTTATGGCTTACAACACAGGAGATACAATCGACACAACGATTGTTGAGAAACTGGAACTCGAAGAAGACAAACTCTATGTTATTGACTTCTTTGCATCTTGGTGTAAGTCTTGTAAAAAAGAGTTGCCATTAATCTCAAAAGTACATCAAGACAAAGTTGTCGAAGTCGTTGGTGTCAATGTTGATGACAGTGCCTCTAAAGGTAAAGATTTTGTCAATAAACTTGACTTACCTTTTAGCATTTATTACGACAGCGATAAAACTGTAATTTCAAAATTTGACCCTGTAGGTGTACCAGCACTCTATTATGTTAAAAATGGAAAAGTGTTAGGTTTACACATTGGTGCTGTTAAAGAGATAGACAAAAAAATTACTAAAGAGGTGAAAGAGTTATGATAAAAGCGTGTTTGGTCTGTGTGGGTGCATCCATTTTAATGGTGGGTTGTACAGGAATTAAAGAGGTAAAAGCATGGGAAAAAGAGGGTTTGGCTAAAGAGATTATGCAGTTTGAAGGTCCAAACCCTGAACTGAAAAAGTTTGAACAACATCTGTACTTCTCAAAAGAAGCGTCAAGAGGTGGTTACGGTGTGGCTGGTGGAGGTTGTGGATGCAACTAAAAAAATCATTACCACTATCAAGCATTGTCGCTTCTGTTTTGGCTACTTCTGCACTACTTCAAGCTGAAAACTATGTAAGCGTTGAGTACATGCAATACGATGAAAGTGACGACAGAATGTCTATTTCAGCCCCTATGGTAGAAGCCTCTTACGACTTTAATACCGACTACAATCTAAAAGCCAATTTTATGTTTGACAGCGTTAGTGGTGCGACACCAACCATTAACGAAAACAGTGGTACTTACACGCAAGGTCTACAAGAGTTTGAAGATGAACGTAAAGCACTTTCACTTATGTTAACTTCACGATTTGAAAACCGAGATGAACTTTATACAGGTTTTGAAGTTTCACAAGAAGAGGACTATGAATCTAAATCATTCTCTGCTGAGTACATGCACTACCTTGATGCAACACACAACACAGCCATCAGTGTTGGTGGGTCGGTTAACTTTAACGAGATTTTACACTTTGATGCGACAGCTGGTCCAAGCCCTTTTGCCAACTACGACAGTAACAGTGGCGCAAGTTATACCGAAGAGTCAACGACTTACAATATCCAAGCAGGCGTAACGCAAGTACTCGACAAAAGCTCTTCTATTAAAGTTTCTGCTTTCATGCTCTCTGATGATGGATACCTAAGCAATCAACACATCAACATTGTAAGAGATTACAACACACCCAATGCGACACTGGCTGGTGAAAACAGACCTGACAGCAGAATGGCGTATGGCGTTGTAGCACAATACAATAAACTCCTAACATCCGATACAGCCTTTATAGGTTCTCATCGGTTTTATACGGATGACTGGGACATCAGTTCATATACCTTAGAAGCTGATGTTTACACAAACATAAGCAAACAGTTTACTTTAGGAGCTGGTTTACGTTACTATACGCAAACAGAGGCAAACTTTTATAATGGAAATATGGACTACTTCACCGATGAAACCTATGCTTCCAATGATGAACGTTTAAGTGACTTTGATGCATTGACCTATAAAGTCAACATGAACTACAAGTACAATGACCTTATTAGTTATAACCTTGGTGTACAGTTGTACCAACAAAATACCGACAGCGATATGTCAGCCACCACCGTTACCACAGGACTAAAATATAAATTCTAAACAATACGTATTTAAATTCACTGTTATGACCACTCCGTGTGAAGTGCATCTTTATGCCACTTCACAGGTGAAAGCTAGAAAAGTTGCTGCTGATATTTTAGACTCTTCTAAGAAACTTGAAAAGAAATACAATTTCTACGATAAAAACTCCTACCTCAGTGCTTTAAACCAAAGAGAGATAAACAAAGTTGACTACCAAACAAAAGAAGTACTCAAACTTGCCAAAACGTTCTATGCAAAAACCAATGGAATCTTCGATGTCACTGTTGGTACACTCAAACAGTCTATGGGTCACGACAGCATCAAAGCAATCGAAGCGCATAAAAAAAAGCTAAGTGCGTATGTAGGAGCTGATAATTTTTATGTTAAAAAAGATCTCCTGCACTTTTCTAACCCACATACCGTCATAGACTTGGGTGGATTCATTAAAGAATACGCCGTGGATAATGCCATTAAAATAGTTAAAAAAGCCAAAATAGCCTCAGCCCTCATTAACTTTGGTGGAGACATTTATGCCTTAGGTCTAAAACCAAATGGCTCACCTTTTAACATAGGTTTAAAAAACCCACTAAACTCTCAACAGTACTTGCAAGACATCTCTTTGTCAAACCAAGCTTTTACAACATCTGCCTCTTATGCACGGAACCAAACCATTGAAGGTAAAAACTATTCGCATATTATGCATACAGAAGAACTACAAAATAAAGTACTTTCAGCCAGTGTCTTCTCTCCTACTGCATTGCAAAGTGGTGTTTATTCTACAGCACTTATGATTGACCATACTTTGAATGTGCCTTTTAAGAAGCTTTTGATTTATTCGGATTTGAGGGTTAGTAAATAAAATCTTAAAATAGCAATGTTACGAAGCATTTACTTTTTATTACCCATTGTTTAATGAGGGTAAGTACAATTAGGATATCAAAACAAGATAAGGATAAAAAATGAAAAAAATTGTTACTACATTGGCTATTTTAGCACTGACAGTAAGTTTTGCACAAGATGGAAAACCACCAAGGGGTGGAAAAGGTCAACCACCACCAGAAGCCATTGAAGCTTGTGTTAATGAAGAAGTAGGAACTGAATGTACCGTAGAGACACGAAGAGGTGATACTTTAGAAGGAACTTGTCAAAATACACCAGATAAGAAGTACTTTGCTTGTGTGCCTAACAATCATAAAAAACCTGAAAGAAAAGAGTAGTTACTTGGAAGTATAACTCAACTTTTGATTAAGTTGAGTCTTTTTACATAGAGTTAAAGATGAGGTGAATTAGTTTATATTTGTATAAACAGCTTGAACATCTTCATCTTCTTCAAGTCTATCTATTAATACATCTACTTCTTCTATTTGTTCATCTGTAAGGTCAATAGGAGTGTTAGCAATGTACTGGTGTTCACCTTTTGTCACTTCTATGTTCATCTCTTCTAATGCTTTAGATAAATCTCCAAAAGAAGCAAATTCACCAAATACTCTAACAATATTTTTGTCTTCTGCATCTTCTTGTGGCTCAATGTCCTCTTCAATCTCTTCAAGACCAGCATCAATAAGCTCTAACTCTAACTCTTCTAAGTCCATTTCACTTGTCTTGTCAAAAGTAAAAACGGACTTACGGTTAAACATAAAGTTTAAAGAACCTGTTGTCAGCATTTCAGCAGCGTTACGTGAAAGTGCAGCTTTTACATTGGCAACCGTTCGTGTTCCATTGTCTGTAGCACAGTCAATGATAAATTGCGTTCCATAAGGTCCTTTTGCTTCATAGTGTAGCTCTTTAATATCAGCAGCATCTTTACCTGATGCTCTTTGAATGGCTGCTTCAATATTATGCTTAGGCATATTTTGAGCTTTTGCCGTTAAGATAGCTGTACGAAGTCTAGGGTTCATGTCAGGGTCAGGGCTACCTGCTTTGGCTGCCATGGTAATTACTTTACCTAGTTTAGGGAATATTTTAGACATGGCTCCCCATCTTTTCATCTTCGCTGCTTTACGGTATTCAAACGCTCTACCCATAAAAAATCCTTTTATTTATTAAATTATCCATTGAAAAATATTGCTGAAATTATATCCTAAATATTTGTTATAATTCTAAATCTAATCGACTAGGATTCTCTTTGTCATTTAAAACATTAAAGCTCAGTACGAAACTTTTACAAACTCTTCAAGATTTAAACTATGATAAACCTACAGAGATTCAAGAAAAAAGTATTCCCTTACTTTTAGCTAAAAAAGATATTTTAGCAACTTCTCAAACAGGAACAGGAAAAACTGCTTCTTTTGTTTTGCCTATGCTTGAAAATTTAGAAGAAAGTACCGTTGTGAAAACTGCTGATGTTAGATATAAAATGCAAGCACTTATTTTAGCACCTACAAGAGAGCTAGTGATACAAATTCATAATAAAATAGAAGCATACGCTAAAGAGTATACGCATAGTTCTGTTGCACTTTATGGAGGGATTAAACTGGGTTCACAAATCTCAGCCATACGGGCAGGTGCCAATATAGCTGTTGGAACCACAGGACGTGTGCTTGATCACATAAAAAATGGCTCTTTAAATTTAGATGAAGTAGAGATGATAGTTTTGGATGAAGCTGATAAAATGTTAGAAATGGGTTTTATTGATGACATACGTAAAATCATTGCTCTAACGCCTAAGACGCGACATTCAGTAATGTTTTCAGCAACGTTTCCTAAACCTATCATGACCTTAGCGAAGTCATTTTTAAGACAGTCGATAACTATTGAAATCGACAAAGAGAATTTAGCAACAAAACAAGTAAGACAAATGGCTCACTATGTCAATGAAGAAGATAAAATGCCTTTACTTTGTGAGCTTATTGTTCGGAATAATTGGCATCAGGTATTGGTATTTACCAACACTAAATTACAAGCAGATAAAATTGTGGAAAATTTAAAAGCTAAAAAGATAAAAGCTTTGGCTATTCATGGTGATAAAAGTCAAGGTATGAGAAAAGAGGCACTTGATGCTTTTAAATTAGAAGAGATATCTGTTTTAGTGGCAACAGATGTTGCTGCTAGAGGTTTAGATATTATTAATTTACCATATGTAATAAATTTTGAGTTAGCATTAAATAATGAAGATTATATTCATAGAATAGGTAGAACAGGTAGAGCAGGTAAAGAGGGTATGGCATTGTCATTAATTTGTGAAAAAGAAAAAACACAGTTAACTGATATTGAAACATTAATAAATAAAAAGCTGGAAATTTTTGAAACAGAAGGTTTTATGCTTAATGCTAATATAACTCTAACAAATAGAAAAGTAAAAAAAGAAATTAAGAAAAAAAGTGTAAATATGAAAAAAGCAAAAGAATTGGCTGATAAAATGATGAAAAAAGAGGGAATGGGTAAAAAAGGTACAGGAGATAAGAAGAAATCAGGAGGACAAAAGAGCATAAATAAGCGACACTTTTAATTCTTATAAAAAAAACAAATATTTCTTTTGTAATTAAGAGTAAATTTATCTGATTAAGTTATAATTCTTTCATATCTTAAGTAGTTGAATTGTTTATGATTTTCTTCCTCCTTTTAAATTAAAAATTCTTTTCCTTTATGACAGTGTTTCTCCTTTGTAATTAAAATACTAGCACTACTTAAGATTAAATCTCCTCTTTATCATTAGCTTTGTATAATGCTTATAAAAAAGATTTAATAAATGAACAATTGGTTCCAATTTGATAGACGTATTCTCCAACAAATAAATTTTATATTAATATTACAACTTTTACCTCTTTTTGCCATATCATCTTATCTAGTGTACGAAATTAATGAATATCTTTTCCATAAACAAATGGTTTATTATGGCATTTCAGCAGGTATTTTTTTCCTTGCTTTTTTAATTCCTTGGCGTAAGTATCAATGGCTTATTCCTCTAGCTTATTGGTTAAACTTAGTACTTCTTTTTAGTGTTGAATTTTTTGGAAAAACCATTTTAGGTGCTAAACGATGGATAGAAATTCCAGGTATTGGTATTACATTACAGCCTTCTGAATTTATTAAAATTACTGTTCTTTTGATGTTGGCTTATATTATTTCAAGAAACCCTCCTCATAAAGATGGTTATGGTTGGAAAATGTTTATTAAACTGGCAATTTATATTTTGATTCCCTTTGTATTGATTGCAAAAGAGCCAGACTTGGGAACGGGGTTGGTTTTATTATTAAGTGGTTTTGGGGTTTTATTTATTATTGGGGTTCAAGCACGTATTTGGATTACACTGTTATTGGTTATTGGGTTGGCAGCACCTGTCCTCTATACACATGGTTTAAAACCTTATCAAAAACAACGTATTGCAAACTTTATTGGTAAACCAAGTTATCATGTTCAGCAATCCATGATTGCTATTGGTTCAGGAGGGATGGATGGGCAAAATAGAGAAGATGCAACGCAAACCCAGTTAAAATTTTTACCTGTTTCTTCAACAGATTTTATTTTTGCTTATTTAGGAGAACGTTTAGGTTTTGTAGGCATGATGGCAACGATTGGACTCTATATTGCCCTTATTATACATTTATTATTTATTTCCATGAGTAATGTAAAAGATTATTTTGTGCGTGTTGTTTCAGCTGGTATTGCTTTTTTATTTTTTATTTATATGACGGTGAATATTCTTATGACCATTGGTTTAGCACCCGTTGTTGGTCTTCCCTTACCCATGTTCTCTCATGGAGGAACTTCTTTTATTATTTTCTCATTTCTTTTTGGTATTTTAGAGAATTTACTTGCATTTCGCTTTTATTTTATGTATAATTCGGACTCAAAAATAACGATGATGAAGAAAAATCTTTAGAATTTAATAATTTTTGCTCTAACGGGTCGGTAGCTCAGTTGGTTAGAGCACTCGGCTCATAACCGAGTGGTCGGGAGTTCGAGTCTCCCCCGACCCACCACTTTTAACTCTTTAAAAATCATTAATTATCCTATTTTTAGTTCTTAGATGAAAGATACCCATGGAAAACCTTCTATACCCTGTAAAAGTAAAAAATAACTTTATATTTAACCCTTCAAGCCGTGACTTTATTGTTGACGAAATTCCTCTGTATGAGTTTACAGGTGAGGGTGAACATCTCATTTTACATGTACGTAAAAAAGACATGACAACATGGGAGATGGTCTCAGCCATTGCAAAGTATTGTAAAATCAAACAGCGTGACATAGGTTATGCTGGTTTAAAAGACAAACATGCCATGACGATGCAATACATTTCTCTTCCAGCCAAAGACAACGAAGAAATACTTAAAACCTTTAATCATGAAAAAATTAAGATATTAAATACCTTTAGACATAATAATAAAATTCGAATAGGGCATTTAAAAGGAAACCATTTTAAAGTACGTCTTAAAAAGGTCTTGGGTGTTCAAAAGGATAAGCTTAACTCTGTACTTAAGTGGGTTAAAAACAATGGTGTACCAAACTATTTTGGAAACCAACGCTTTGGTAATCATGGTGATAACTGGAAAGATGGTCAGAAGATAGTAGAGGGTACATTAAAGATGAGAGACAAAAAGAAACGAACTTTTTTACTCAATGCATATCAGTCTCATCTTTTTAATCAATGGCTTTCAAAACGTATAGAACTCTCCATGCTTTTAGAAGCATTTTCAGAAGCTGAAGCTGAACGTGTTTTCGATTTACCAGAAGGCTCTTTAAAAGGAACAAAAGAACAACCTCACTTCTTTAAAATCTTAGAAGGGGACTTAATGATGCATTATCCTTTTGGACGCGTATTTGAATTAGAAAATTTACAAGAAGAAGCAAAACGTTTTTCAGAATTTGACATAGCCCCTTCTGGACTATTAGCTGGAAAACGTGTTAGTAGAACTACCAAGGTTTCTGAACTTATAGAAAAAGAGTATGACCAAGAGATAGCAGAAAATGGTGCAAGACGTTATGCATGGATAAAAGTAACAGAGATTAAAAAGAATTATGTCGAAGAAAAAGCTCATTATGAGTTAGAATTTACGTTACCTAAGGGTTGCTATGCTACTAATGTTTTGGATGTTTTAAGGGGTGAGGGGTTTAGGAGTAAAAGTTTATAGGGTAACTTTTACTCTTTTATATGCTTTTATTTATTCGTATTTTCACGTGTATCAGTTGCCTGATAACAATCATCTTTAGTATTACTTTTTTCAACCATATTTGCTAAACGTTTAGTTAAATGATCTTCTTTTGTTCTGTTTCCAGCTTTTTCCCATAAATGTGCAAATCTTTCTACATCTAAAGTATCATCGTTATTGTCTAAAACAACATCAAGATAGTTTTGTAAATGTTCTTGAGAATAAGAGATTTCGTTATGTTCATTATGAAGTTTTAACCATACATAACTAAATTTATTAACATCAATGGTTACAACTTTTTCGTTTTCAACATTATTAAAACATGCATGTAGATTACTTGCATCTGTTGCGAAAAGGGGTTGAGACAATAAAACAATTGTCAAAGCTGTTATCGTTGTTTTAATTATAGGTTTCATCTTATAATCCTTTGTTATTTTTAAAATAATAACAAGTAATTAATTAAGTAAAACTGAATAATAATTATATTTTTAATAAATTTTATTTATAAATAAGATAAAAACTCTCTGATTTTAGGTAATTTTTAAACTTTTGAAGCGATAACACTTTTTAAATAACTATTTTCATTTAAATAGCGTGTTAGCTTTTGTAAAAGTTTTTTACTGATAGACTTTTTTATATAGCCTATATTATTTAAAACATCTAAGGTATTTTGTGCTTCTACAAGCTTTGAAAAATTAAACATTCCATTTTCATCGAATGTTACACTAACTTCAGTAGGATGTGTAAAGAGGTTATGTTGCATTCCCAGTACTTCTTGATAAGCACCTGTCAGAAAAAAAGCTAAGAAGTACTCTTCTTGATTGATGTTGACATCATGTAAGTAAAGAGGTGCATTGTCATCAAAAGGAATTTCTCCATCAGAGTCACAGGTAATGTCCCACAGTGTTGCAGGATTGGTTGCTTGGCTCTCTAATTTATCGATAGGCATAACAGGAAAGTGTTGTTTTAAGCCCCAAAAGTCTGCTAATGATTGAAAGGCAGAGAAGTTAACTAAGTAGCGTTCTTGAATTTTATTTTGTAATTTTACTAACTCTTGAGAGCCATCGGAAAGCAGTAAAATGGCTTTTTTAATAATAAGGTGAACCAATATTTCAGCATTAGAACGGTCTTCTAAATCGATGTATCCTAAATCAAATAAGGTTAAAAGGCTTTCCATATGATCGAGCGCATCATGAAGATATTCTCTAGCATTAAGACGGTTTAAATCTTTCCATAATGCATTCAATTCTATAATAAGAGGAGGGTTTTCTTTTTTAATACGTAAAGACTTTTCTTGATAATCTTGTGAAAAAAGTTCTAACACAGGTGCAATAAGTACGGCATGTGATGCAGCAATAAACCGACCAGACTCTGTAAAAATGTCAGGCTCATGAATATTTTTATTTTTAGCAATCTCTTTGATAAGAAAGACAACATCATTGGCAAACTCGTTGAGGGTATAGTTAATTTCTTTTTTATGAGGATATTGACCATATTCAACAGCCAAACCACCCCCAATGTTAATGGCAGATAAAGCATAGGCACCACGATTTTTTAAATCAGCATAAATATTACCAGCTTCACGTAGAGCCTTTTTTAGAGGGTTGATTTCAGACATTTGAGAACCTATATGAAAATGTACCATCCATAGCTCTCCTAATAAATTATGAGTATGCATAAGGTCATAAGCTTCTAAAAGTTCTGTAGAGGTAAGACCAAACTTAGAAGAGTATCCAGCACTTTTTGCCCAAGTACCTATGCCTGAACTGTGTAAACGAATACGCACACCAATTTTAGGAATAATGTTTTTTTCTTGTGTTTGATTAAATTCATTGTGAACCTGAATAATTGTTTCAAGTTCGCCCAAGCCTTCTATGGTGATGGTAATATTATGTCCCATTTCTTTGGCAATAAAACAGAGTGAAATCATCTCTTTATCTTTAAAGCCATTAACCGTAATTGGCGCACCAAGTGGCGTATGGGTCATAGCAATAATAAGTTCTGCTTTAGATCCAGCTTCTAAGCCATAGTTATACTCTTTAGAAACATCCATGAGTGCATGAACAAAGTTAGGATATGGGTTTACTTTTAGAGGGAAAACTGCATGAAACTCTCCTTGATAATTAAACTCTTGTTTGGCTCGGTTAAATTCAGTATAAAGGTTAGAAATCTGTTTCTTGATAAGGTGAGGAAAACGTAAAAGTAGGGGTCCTGTGTGACCTTGCTGACGTAAAGATTTAGTAATTTCGAGTAGTGAAGGTTGACTTTTATAGTTAATGTTGACCGTATTGTTCTTGATAATAAAATTGTCTTCTGCCCAGATATTGAGACCATAGTTTGTTTGCATTATTAACCTTGAATTGTGTTGGGAAATTGTAAAAAAGTATTATATCTAAATAGAAAAGATATAATTCGCTTAAGATTTACTAGAGGGATGAAAATGAAACATATTATTGCCATTGATTTAGGCTCAAATAGTTTAAGACTTTTAAAAATGGATAGGGAGAGTAAAGCGTCTTTAGGAACCTTTCATAAGACGGTAAAAACAGCTGATGGTTTGGCAAAGACAGGTAAGATAAATGATGAAGCTTTATCAAGGGTAGTATGCGCTTTGAATGAGGCAAAAGAAGTATTAGATTTTAAGGATGCTAAGGTTAAAGCTGTAACAACAGAAGCCATTCGTCAAGCAAAGAATGGTTTAGAGGTTTTAAAAAGTATTGCCGATCAGACAGGTATTCGATTTGAGGTTATTGATGGGGTCGCAGAAGCTAGGTATGCATTAAAAGCTGCTCAAAATCGTTTAGAACGTTTAGGTCAAACACCTGAGAGTTTTATGTTGGTAGACATTGGTGGTGGCTCTACTGAAATGCTTTTTTATTATGGAGAAGAGAAGTGTTTTTCAAAAAGCTTTCAAGTTGGAATAGTGACTGTAACCCAAAAGTATAATGACCTAGAGGCGATTGCTAAAGCCATTCCTAGCGTCATGAGTTCCATGAAATCTTATTATGATGAGGTAGTAGAAGCTTATGGTGAACTTGAGGTCTTTATTGCAACAGCTGGAACACCTACGACCATTGCAGCCATGAAAAAAGGGATGAATTATGAAACTTACGATCCTGAAAGAATTCATGGTACAGTATTAACACAAAAGGATTTAGAAGAAAGGCTAGGAGAACTTTTAGCAATGAGCCAAGAGGAACGTATTGTGGCTGTGGGTGTGGGAAGAGATGATTTAATAGCTTCAGGTGTTTTAATTTATAATGAGCTTTATACTATTTCAGGCTTTGAAACATCAATGGTTATTGATGATGGTATTCGTGAGGGTATTGCCTTTGATGAATCTTCTAAAGGTTAATGGATTATGAAGTTACCAAGTATTATTCAACGGATTGCTAATGATTTATTAAGCTATAATGCAAAGGCTTTGCTAGTGGGTGGGTCAGTACGTGACCATTTTTTAGGGCTTCCCATTAAAGATTATGATGTTGAAATTTATGGTTTAAATCATTTAGAAGAGTTAGAAAGAATATTGTCAAAATATGGTTCAGTCAATTTAGTTGGTAAAAGTTTTGGGGTATTAAAGTTTGTTTATGAGGGTGAAGAGTATGATTTTTCTTTTCCTAGAACAGAACAAAAGACGGCCATAGGACATAAAGGTTTTGAGGTACTTTGTGATGGTTCATTACGTTTTAAAGACGCAGCGTTACGTCGAGATTTTACAGTTAATGCATTGGCTTATGATGTTAATGAGAAAGTTTTTTTGGATCCCTATGCTGGTAAGGAAGACATGAAAAATGGAATACTTAGACATATCAATGCTAAAACATTTGTAGAAGATTCTTTAAGAGTTTATAGGGCTATACAGTTTTGTGCGCGATTTGATTATAGGTTAGATGCACAAACATTTGAACTTTGTCATACAATGGTAAAAGAAGGGATGTTAGATGAATTGCCTAAAGAGCGTGTTTATACAGAATTTAAAAAGCTTTTATTAAAGTCTAAGAACCCTTCTATTGGTTTTGAATTAATGCGTCAACTGGGGATTACAGAAAAATATTATCCTGAACTTCATGCACTAATAGCTGTTCCTCAAAGTCCTATTTGGCACCCAGAGGGAGATGTGTGGATTCATACTTTAATGTGTATTGATCAAATGGTAAACTTATTAATAGGTGATGAAAAACAGGATTTAAAGATGATGTTTGCCATTTTATGTCATGACTTGGGAAAAGCCACACATACACAAATAACATCTGAAAAAATCTCGGCTATTGGGCATGAGTTAGCTGGTATAGAACCTACTGAAAATTTTATGTATAGACTAAGTGATGAGCATGATTTCATTAAATCTTTATTTCCCTTGGTAGAGCATCATTTAGCTCCTTCTATTTATTTTAGGGGTCAAGCCAAAAACTCAACCATTAGAAAGTTAGCAACGAAGGTCAATATTGAAGAACTGGTAACCGTTGCCAGAGCTGATTTTTTAGGACGGACAACAGAGGCATCTTTAAAAGGGATTTATGAAGCTGGAGATTGGTTATTAGCCAAGGCTAAAGAACTTGATGTTTATAATGAACCAGCCAGTCCATTACTTCAAGGACGTGACCTATTAGCCTTAGGATATACACCTTCTAAACAGTTCAAAACATTATTATCAGAGGTATATCGTGAACAGCTTGAAGGGAATGTTATAACTAAAGAAGAGGCACTTAATTATATCAAAAACTTAAAAAAATATTAACTTTGTGTTAATGTTTTTTTAAGTTAAATTATTTAATAATTTTCTAAGGTTTAAAAGTGAAAAAAGATGAGATAATTCATAAAATGCGTTTAGCACGTTTAGCACATGTTCAATGGGTACAACGAGCTAAGTCCTTAGTTAATGGCTTTCCAATTAAAGAAGAAGATATTCCTTTAACCCCTGATGCTTGTGCTTTTGGAAAATGGTTTTATTCAGATGGACAGGTTTTATTGGCTATTTTTAATGATAAGTCGGTAAAAGAGTTAGAAAACTTGCATAATGAATTACATGAAGAGTATATGAATATTTTTAAAATATATTTTGATATCAGTAATTTAAATTTTTTCTCTAAACTTTTAAAACAAGGTAAGCGTGTTTCTACAGATGAAAAACAACAAGCTCAAAAATTTTTAAGATCTTTGGAAAAAATTTCCGATACTTTAATTCAAAAATTGAACATTATGGAAACTAAAATTAATATGGCTGAGGAAGGAATTTTTGAGAAGTATACTTAATACTTCTCAAAATAATTTATTATTCGTTTCTTAAAACTTTTAATGGATCTGTTGAAGATGCTTTTTCTGCTGGATAGACTGAGGATGCTAAAACAATCATAATGGCACCTACAATAATAAGAATAAAATCCAATAAGGTTAAATCAATAGGTAATTTAGTGAACCCATAAACATCTTCTGAGAGTTGAATAATTGGAAAAGTGTTTAAGACCCACATTCCAATTAGTCCTAAAATTGTTCCTAGTAAAATTCCAATAAATCCAATGATAGCACCTAGTTGAAAGAAGATACTTTGTATTTCATGTTTTGTCGCACCCAAGGTTTTCATAAAAGCAATTTCTGTTCGACGACTCATCACTGTCATCAATAGTGAAGAGATGATATTTAATGAGGCTACCAAAATAATAAGTAACAAAACCAAAAACAGTGCTTTTTTCTCCATTTCCATGGCTGCAAAGAAAGAGGCATTTTGCTCCCACCAACCTTGAACTCGAACACCTTCATAGGCATTAATGCTTTTTAGATAAGCATTAATACGTTTAATATCATTCATGGCATCAGCAGAGTAGATATGAATACCATCATACACATTGGTATCACGTTTTAGAACTTTTTGAAAAGCTGTATGGGTGGTATACATAATTACTTTGTCATAGTTTTTTAAACCTGAACTAAAGGTAGCATCTATAATAAAACGTTTTTGTGTTGGCATGGTACCAAAACCAATGGTTTCAGCCTTTAGAAACAATAAGGTGAGTTTATCTCCATGTTTCAGAAGGGATTCTTCTAAAATGGTTTCTCCCACAATAAGTTTATATTTACTGGAGCTTGAAATAGAGTTCTCTAAGGCTTTTTTAAATACTTCATTGATTTTTGCTTCTTGTTGAAAATCAACACCATAAAGTTGAGACGCACTACCTCCATGACCACTTTTACTGGCAACATGGGTAATGTAATAAGGTGAAAGTATGAGTTCGGGGAATTTTGTTGATAGTTTATTAATGAGTTCATCATTAACATTTTGATAACCAATAGGAATGAGTGTTAGGGGATAATTCATGACAAAAAGCCGTTTTTTAAACTCTTTTTGTGTGCCATTCATAATGCCCATGGCAAGCATGAGAACCATAACACCAGCTGCCACACTTAATAAAGATAAAATGGAAGAGATAAAGATAAAAGGGTTATCTTTATCATATTTTAAATAGTGTTTTATTATTTTTTTAATAAAGGTACTGTTTTTAGGTACTGACATTAGGCAAAAAATCCTTTTTGATTAGGCAAGAAGACCCTTTTTAGGGCCACTTACTCCACAACATTGTTTATATTTTTTACCTGAACCACAAGGACAAGGTTCATTTCTTTTTGGCTTTTTTTCAAATGTTTGTTCAGCTACTTCAGGTTCGGAATTTGTTTTAGCTAAGGCTAAATCAGCTTCAAGTTCATCTCTCATTGCATTAAGTTTGGCTTGTTCTTCTTCAGGGTCTTCAAAATTAAATTGTACAACTTGTAGTACTTTAATGGCTTCGTATTTAATACGCTCTACCAGTCCCATAAAAAGGTTGTAAGAGTCTTTTTTATACTCTGTTAATGGATCTTTTTGATTATAACCCCTTAGTCCAATACCTGTTTTCATAACATCCATCTCATAAAGGTGATCTCTCCATTGTGGGTCAAGCACTTGTAAATAAAGAATTCTCTGTACTTCTGATCTTTGTGCTTCATTGAGGGCTTCCATTTTAGCTTCATAAGTATCTATGAGAATCTCTAAGATGAGTTCATGTAGGTCATCATAGTCTTTTTCTTTAAGTGTATTAATATCAAGGTCAAGGTTAACTTGTTCACGTAAAATATTGGTTAATTTTTCAAGATTAAAGTCTTCTTCTGCTCCACCACTATAGATTTCAGCCTCAACTAGGACATGGTCAACATATTCTAAACGGTTTTCTTTAATTTTCGAGTCAATGTCATAATCTTCATCTAAAAGGTTATTTCTAAATTTGTAGATTGCTTTTCTTTGCTCACTGGCAATATCATCATACTCTAAGACATGTTTACGAGACTCATAATGCATGTTTTCAACTTTAGTTTGTGCTTTTTCAACAGAACGGGTTACAATTTTTGAGTCAATATATTCACCTTCTTCAACACCGAGTTTTGCCATAATATTACGAATTTTATCTCCACCAAAAATTCGTAATAGATTGTCATCGAGTGAAAGATAAAACTGGGATGCTCCAGCATCTCCTTGACGACCAGAACGTCCACGTAATTGGTTGTCAATACGTCGACTTTCGTGTCGTTCTGTTCCTAAGATGTAAAGACCACCAAGTTCTTTAATTTCATCAGTAACTTTAATATCAACCCCACGTCCAGCCATGTTGGTAGCAACGGTTACAGCACCTTTTTTACCAGCTTCCATAATGATTTGTGCTTCATTTTCATGGTTCTTAGCATTTAAAGTATTATGAGGAATTTTAGCAGCTTTAAGTCTTTGGTGAACCAGTTCAGATTTTTCAATGGACGCTGTACCAATAAGCACAGGTTGTCCTGAAGTATGCAGTGCTTGAACCTTCTTTGCTACAGCATCTAGTTTTTCTTTTTCTGTGTTATAGATAAGATCATTAAAGTCTTGTCTAGCAATGGGTAAGTTAGTAGGAATAGAAAGAACCTCTAAATTATAGATTTCTGCAAATTCTGTTGCTTCTGTCTGTGCTGTACCTGTCATACCTGCGAGTTTTTGATAAGCTCTAAAATAGTTTTGGTAAGTGATTTCTGCTAAGGTTTGAGATTCATCTTTAACTTCAACCCCTTCTTTAGCTTCAATGGCTTGGTGTAATCCTTCTGAGAAGCGACGACCTTCACTTAATCGACCTGTAAATTCATCAACAATTATAATTTCACCATTACGTGATACATAATCAATATCTTCTATAAAAATGTATTGGGCTTTCATGGCTTGGTCTAGGTGATGAGAAAGTGAGGCGTTTTCTAGGGAGTAAAGGTTTTCAACTTCAAAAAGATCTTGGGCTTTTTGGAGACCTTGTTCTGTCATTACGACTTGTTTGTTTTTTTCATCAACATAAAAGTCACCAGTTACTTGCTCAGCTTCTCCTGGTTTGGTTTCGGCTTTTTCACCTTTTTCCATTTGTAAAGCAATTTTATTGGCTTGTACATAATGAACGGTATCACGTTGAACAGGACCCGAGATAATAAGAGGGGTTCTAGCTTCATCAATTAAAATAGAATCTACTTCATCAACAATGGCAAAATAATGTTCACGTTGAACTTTTTCTTCAGCTCTTGTTTTCATATTGTCACGTAAGTAGTCAAAACCATATTCATTGTTGGTTCCATAGGTAATATCAGAGTCATATTGTGCTTTTTTAAGCATTTCATCATGAATTTCATCGGTTAAACAACCTACTGAATAACCTAAAAAGTTGTAGAGTTGTCCCATCTCTTGAGAATCTCTTGATGCAAGGTAATCATTGACGGTTACAATGTGAACCCCTTTACCCATCATGGCATTTAAGACAACAGCAAGGGTCGCAACAAGTGTTTTACCTTCACCTGTTTTCATCTCTGCAATGGAGTTATTATGGAGTACCATACCTCCTACAAGTTGTACATCGTGGTGACGCATCCCTAAGACACGAGTACTTGCTTCTCTGGTAATGGCAAAAGAGGCATCAAGTACATCATCTAATGTTTTTTCATTTGCCTGTACAGCGTCTTTTAGTGCTGTAAAAGCATTTTTTAGTTCATCATTGGTGAGCTGTTTATATTTATCTTCTAATTTATTAATTTTTTGTGCTCTTTTTAAATAACCTTTTACAATTCTGTCATTTTTTGAACCAAATAGTATCTTTAACATTATTATTATAACCTAGTATTAAAATTGCGATTATTTTATCGAAAATATGTGTAAGTGTTGTTTAGCTATTGGCTATTAGGTTGAATATATTATAATTCGCTCAATAGATAAAATGAGGATAAAACATGGATAAAATTAAAATAGGTGTGGTAACAACAAGCGATCGAGCAAGTCAAGGAATTTATGAAGATATTTCAGGAGTAGCTATTCAAGATACCATGAAAGCGTATCTTTTAAATGAATGTGAGTATGAGTATAGATGTATTCCTGATGAACAAGCTGTTATTGAAAATACACTTATAGAGTTGTGTAGAGATAAAAATTGTGATTTGGTGGTTACCACAGGTGGTACTGGTCCAGCACCCAGAGATGTGACCACTGAAGCAACAGAAAATGTTTGTCAAAAATTGTTACCAGGGTTTGGCGAACAGATGAGAGCTGTGAGTTTACAATATGTTCCCACAGCAATTTTGTCACGACAAACAGCTGGTATTTGTGATGGGGCATTGATTATTAATCTACCAGGTAAACCAAAATCAATTCGTGAATGTTTGGATGCTGTTTTCCCTGCTGTTCCCTATTGTATTGATCTTATTGGTGGAAGCTTTATGGAAGCTGATAAAGAAGTTATTAAAGTTTTTAGACCAAAGAATAAATAATGAATAATTCTGTACTGATAGAAGAAAAATTTAAAGAAATCTATGTAGAACTTGAAAAAGAAGTTATGCGTATTCTTATGGATGAGTCTTTAGATAGAAAACAAACCAATCTACATATGCAACCTCTTAAGACCACCAAACAGATACTAGAGAATGCACTTGATAGCATAAAAATGGTTGAAGAACGTGCTAAAGATGAGTTGGGGAAATAAAGACCTAAATAGTCCACAATTTTTAGTCAAAATACTAAAAACATAATCACACATGAAGTGTGGTTTTGCTATATTTTTGATTACTTACTAAGGACAAAATAGATGAAATTATTATTATCGCTTTTAGCACTAAGTGCAACGCTTTCTGCCACTATTACGCTACCTCAAAACTTTGAAACAAGTTTCTCCCAAACCATTACTAACGATCAAGGAAAAGTTATTAATTATGCAGGAAGTGTTTTGTTTAAAAGTCAAGAACAACATTTTTTAAATGCTATGGAAGAAGAGACAGTTTACAGTCGAAATCTTTTTAAATGGTCTTATACCTTGCCCAGTCAAAAAGAAGTTTGTACTGATGGAACGCAGTTAATTGTTGTTGATCATGACTTAGAGCAAGTTTCCAATTATATGGTAGATAATGGTATTAATCTTAATGAAATTTTAAAAATAGCTGAAAAAACTTCAAGCAAAGATTATAAGGCTTTTTATAAAGATACGGAATATTTTATTCAATTGGATGCCAAAGAACAACTTGAAGAGATTACTTATGTGGATAGCTTGGATAATAAAGTCAAAATTGTATTTACTGTAATGCAGTACAATACGCGTATAGAGGATAGCTCTTTAGAGTGTAAAATACCTGATATGTATGATATTATTAAAGGTTAGTTTTGGAGAGTTTAGTGACAGAGTTTCAAACAGAAAATACTTTTTATATAGGTCTTGGACTTTTTTTATTAATTACCATTTTAATTTCCACTATTATTATTTTTTTTATTTCAAGAGTCTCTAAACTTGAAGCAATTTTAGAACAAGCAAAAGAGGTAGATAAAGCCAAAGAAGAGCGTATGACAGAATTTTATGAGGCTTTTCAAGAGGAACGTTCAAAAAATATGGGTTTAGAGCGAGAGTTAGAGTACTTTTCTGAAAGTAAAGTGAAGATTAAAGAGTACGAATTAAAAATAGAACAACTTAAAGATCGTATGGCTGATGAAGCAAGGGCAAATATAAAAGCCATACATGATAAAAAATCTGCTTTAGAACAGTTAAGTGTACATTATGAATTACTTGAAGAAAATTTAATGAAGCAAGAAGAGAGTCATAAAATTTTAAGTAAACGTAATGAAGACTTGGTTGATTTTAATAATAGATTACATTTAAAAGTACGTGAAGCTGAGATAAAAATTAAAGAGCAACAAAAACAAAACAGTGAAAAGATGCAAATGATGCATGAGCATCGTGGTGAAATCAAAGAAGAGTTTGCCCAACTTGCAGCCAAAGTTTTTGAAGGGAATTCAAAAGAGTTTTCAAAATTAAGCCAAGAGAAGCTTTCTTCACTCATTAAACCGATGGAGAGTCAAATCTCTGACTTTAAAAAACAAATCAATACCTTATACACCGATGAGTCAAAAGACAGAGCGATGTTAAAGCAAGAGATTATTTCATTAAAAGAGTTAAATCAACAAATAAGCCAAGATGCCATTAACCTTACCAACGCACTTAAAGGTGAAAAGAAACAACAAGGTATTTGGGGAGAGATGATCCTTGAAAAAGTGTTAGAGTCTTCAGGTCTGCGTAAAGGGGTAGAGTATACACGTGAAGTGGCTTTAAAAAATGATGAGGGTAGAACGTATCGTCCAGATGTTTTGGTACATTTACCTGATCAAAGAGATTTAATTATAGATGCTAAAACGTCACTGAATGCTTATGAAAGATTTATCTCAGCAGAGACAGCTGAGTTAAAAGATTTACATTTAAATGAACATGTTAAAGCTTTACGAAAGCACATTAAAGATTTGTCGGCTAAGAACTATGAAAAGCTTTTAGGCATTAACACCTTAGACTTCATTTTTATGTTTGTGCCGATAGAGGGTGCATTGGCTTTAGCTTTAGAAAAAGACCCTTCTTTGTATGATGATGCCTTTAAAAATCAAATTTTATTAGTAGGACCCACCACACTACTTATAGGCTTACGTGCCATAGAGAATGTTTGGAAATATGAAAAACAAACACAAAATGCTAAGGAGATAGCCAAAAGAGCTGGTGCTTTGTATGATAAGTTTGTAAATTTTTCAGATGACATGGTCAAAATGTCACGTCAGTTCGATACCCTACAAGGTTCATTTGAGTCTGCTAAAAAGCGTTTGAGTGAAGGTAAAGGTAACATCGTAAGACAAGTAGAGCAACTGAAAGAGATGGGTGCTAAGACCAGTAAGCAGATACCTAAAGAGTTAGGGTAAGGCTTTAACTCTCTTTTTTTCTTCAATTTCTATAATAAATTTCTATTTTTAGTTTATTTTTCTTTTCTGATACATTTCTGATACATTTAATCTATATAGTTAATGAAATATATACAAAGGAAAAAAATGAAAAAAGCATTGATACTTACAACGCTTATATCAAGTATGGTAGTAGCTGAAACTTCTAATACTTATATTAATATGAATCAAGTACTGCTGACTCATTCAGAGAATGGTACTGTAAATGATTTTCAACCAACAGCTTTTCAATGGACGTTAGGGCATATTGTAAAAGATTTTCACTATTTACTAATTGGGGTTGAGGGGTCTCTTATGTTAGGTGTTAGAAATGATGTAAAATCAAGTACTCAAAGTTCTCAATCAGGTGCATTTACAAATGCAACCACAACATTGGATAAACTTTATAATGTCAACATTAAAGCAATACTGCCTATTATACATGACTTATCTGCTACTACCTACTTAGGTGTTAGTCGTGCAAAAATGTTATCGACAGCGACAAATTATACAAGTCGTAATGTTTGGGATAATAGTTTTTCTTATGGTGTTGGCTTAGAATATCAGCTACTTTCAAAGGTTTCTGTACATGCAGATTATATGAAATATTTTAAAAATCTTGATGCCATTGAATTTGGTATTGGTTTTAAGTTTTAAAAAAGGAAGTCAAAATGATAATTAAAAATTTTTCTTATGTTTTTATGCTAGTTCTGTTGTTTTTAACAGGCTGTGGAAATGAGGTGACAAGTGGTAAATATACAGAGACAGCAAAACAAGGTTATGTTATTGATGCTCCTGTAGTCAATTTAACGTACCAGTGTGGTGATAAGACATCTAAAACAACCACAGGAGGACTTTTTATTTGCCCAACACTTCCTGTGACATTTTCTGTTGGAGGTTTGACCTTAGGTACTTTAACGAGTATTAATGATGACACAAAAGTTTATGTACAAGACATTGTTAAACTCAATCGAGATAATTTCTCTTCTGAAGAGGTTATAAAGTTAGGTCTTTTTTTACAATCTTTGGATAAAGATAAAAATAATACAGAGCAAATTGTAATTGATGATACTATTAATTTTGAATCAACTAAAGATTTTTCTGAAATGAATTTAAGTGAAGTTCAAGTGCTTCTAAGAACAGAAAGTATTACGCCTGTTACACTTGAAGCAGTAGAAGAACACTTAAGAAGGTTTTCCGAGCTAGATACATTAGCTCCAATTATTACACTTAATGGTGAAAGCAATATAAGTATTCATGAGGGTATTACTTATAACGATTTAGGTGCTATCGCTAAAGATGATAGAGATGAGAATGTTCACGTTCAAACTAAAGGGGAAGTAGATACCTCAACAGTTGGTATTTATAGGATAGAGTATACAGCAACTGACTCAGCAGGTAATGTTGGAACAGCAACTAGGGTTATTCATGTTATTGATACCAGTGTTCCTTTATTAACTTTACTTGGAACTAAGTTCGTGTCTGTAGCACAAAATGGTGTTTATAAAGAACTTGGAGCCACAGCAATAGATACAGAAGATGGGAATATATCAGATAATATTTTGATAACTGGCTATGTTAATACAAAAGTATTGGGTACTTATATTATTACTTATCACGTGGTTGATAAGGCAGGTAATGCCGTTGAAGTAGAACGAACAGTTAATGTTGTTGATATGACAGCACCAACTTTAGTGATTAGTGACAATAAAAATGGCGTACTGGAAACCTCATTTAATCCCACTACAAAAAGCTGGGTAGCACAGAGTGTACTCTTTACGTTTAGCTTTTCTGAACCTGTAACAGGGTTTACTATGAATGATGTTCTTGTTAAAAATGGGATAAAAGGAGCATTTTCAGGAAGTAATAATCGTTATACTTTAGAAGTATTTCCACTTTCACATTCAATATTGCCCATTGCTGTTACTGTACCAGCTGGTGTTGTCAACGATATTGCGAATAATGCTAATCTTGTAGCTACGGATGCTTCTCAGCCTACTAATACACAAGTACCATTTATCACAAGATGGAAAACAGATAATTATGGAATAAGTGAAGATAATCAGATTAGTATTGTAACCAATAGAGCTGCATCAAATCATTATAGTATTGACTGGGGTGATGGGCAAATAGAGCATAATATTACAGGTGATATAAATCATACTTATGAGAATTCAGGTGAATACAGCGTCAGTATTACAGGTGACTTTTCAGGAACAAATTTTTATAATAATGAAGGGGGTAGTTACGATGCCCAAAAACTAGTTTCCATAGAACAATGGGGAACCATGCCATGGGAAGATATGAATAATATGTTTTATGCTTGTAGTAATTTAGTTGGAGAGATTAAGGATATTCCAAATTTAAAAAATACCATCAATATGTCATTTATGTTTGAAAACTCATCATTTAATCAAGATATTAATGATTGGAATGTCAGTAATGTTCAAAATATGCGTGGAATGTTTGCTACAAGTGTATTTAATCAGCTTCTAAATAAATGGGATGTTTCTTCTGTTACCGATATGAAATACATGTTTTATGAAGCCCATGCTTTTAATCAACCATTAGATACATGGGATGTTTCTTCTGTTATCAATATGGGACTCATGTTTTATGATGCAAATACTTTTAATCAAAGTCTAAATAGTTGGAATGTCTCGTCTGTTACCGATATGTATGGAATGTTTTATAATGTAAATACTTTTAACCAACCATTAGATAATTGGGATGTCTCTTCAGTTACAAATATGGCTTACATGTTTTATAATACTAGATCCTTTAATCAAAATTTAAATAGTTGGGATGTCTCTTCAGTAAGAAGCATGTACAACATGTTCAACTTTGCAGTAACTTTTAATCAGACATTAAATAACTGGAATGTTTCTTCGGTTACAAATATGTCCTCTATGTTTAGCAATGCAATATTATTTAATCAGCCATTAAATGATTGGAATGTTTCAAATGTTACTGATATGAGTTATATGTTTTCTTTTATGAAAGACTTTAATCAAGATATTGGTTCATGGGATGTTTCCAAGGTTTTAGACATGAGTAGCATGTTCAATTCTTCAAAAAGCTTTAATCAAGATATTAGTGCATGGAATGTCTCTTCTGTTCTTACTATGAAAGCTATGTTTTATGAAGCCAATACATTTAATCAGAATATTAATAGATGGGATGTTTCCAATGTTACTGATATGAGTAAAATGTTTGAATTTTCAACAAATTTTAATCAGCCATTAAATGATTGGAATGTTTCCAATGTTACTGATATGAGTTATATGTTTTCTTGTGCGTATGCTTTTAATCAGCCTTTACATAACTGGGATGTCTCTTCTGTTATGAATATGAATTGGACTTTTAACAATACTCCTTTTAATCAAGATATTAATGGTTGGAATGTTTCTTCAGTTGAAAGTATGTATCGTATGTTTTCTTTGGCAAAAGATTTTAATCAGCCCTTAAATGACTGGGATGTATCGTCTGTTACTGATATGGATGGGATGTTTTATAATGCTCACTCCTTTAATCAGCCATTAAGTCATTGGAATGTTTCTAATGTATCTTATATGGTTTGGATGTTTTATAATGCCTATTCTTTTAGTCAGTCATTAACGGACTGGGATATTTCCAATGTACACTACTATGATGATTTTAGTTATAACTCAGGTTTAGATATTGATGATTTACCATTTGACTATATTGAAGTTCTTATTAGTGATAATAAAGAAGAAGCATTAGGCGTATCTTTTGATGATGTTAGTAAACAATGGTTGGCTGACCCTATCATTTTTACCTTTGTTTTATCTGAACCTAGTACAGAGTTTGATGTGAGTGATATTCAAGTTGAAAATGGAATTAAGGGAACTTTTTCTGGGTCGGAAGATACTTATACCTTAGAGGTTTTGGCTGAATTAAATAGCATTGAACCGATGAGGGTTAGAATGAAAGATAACAACTTTTTTGCTAAAGAAGCTGTGCAAGAAATGAACACACAAGAGGCATTTATAACAACATGGAAAACAGATAATCCTGGTATGAGTGAGGATAATGAAATTAGTATTAACACTAGCTTTCTTAGTTCTAATCATTATAGCATTGACTGGGGTGATGGGCAAATAGAGCATAATATTACAGGTGATATAAATCATACTTATGAAAATTCTGGAGAATATAACATTAGTATTACAGGAGACTTTTCAGGAACATTTTTTTATAATCCAGAAGGAGACAGTTATGATGCTCAAAAACTGCTTTCCATAAAACAATGGGGAACCATACCATGGAAAGATATGAGCGCCATGTTTTATGGTTGTACTAATTTGATTGTAGATAGTAGGGATAATCCTAATTTAACTAAGACGACAAACATGTCATTTATGTTTGAAGAATCATCATTTAATCAAAATATTAATGATTGGAATGTCAGTAATGTTCAAGGTATGTATCGTATGTTTTTTAATGCAAGTTCTTTTAATCAGCCCTTAAATGATTGGAATGTATCTTCTGTTACAGATATGGAGTTAATGTTTTCTAATGCAAGTGCTTTTAATCAAGACCTAAGTAGCTGGGATGTTTCCTCTGTGTCATACATGAATTCCATGTTTGAAGGTGCTGAATCTTTTACAAATCAGGATTTAAGTACGTGGAATGTTGTCAATGTATTGAACTATGATGATTTTAGTACGAACTGGGGTATAGATAATATTGAGCCAGTTTGGCCATAATGATTTTGTGCTAGTATACACAATATATTTTAAGGAAACTAGATGAACGTAACCTACAGCAAAGATTTAGCCGAGTATAGAACAAAGCCTCAAAAAGTTTTTAAAGAAAATGGAAAACTAAAAACTAAGTTCTATCAAAAAGAGCTTGACGCACTTCATTTAGAATTAGTGAAACTTCAACGATGGGTCATAGAGAATGACAAGCGTTTACTTATTATCTTTGAAGGAATGGACACAGGTGGGAAGTCTTCTTCCATAAAAGCGTTAAACTCTTTTTGGAACCCTCGTGAAGCACGTTCGGTTGCTTTACCAAAACCAAATGAAAAAGAGTTGGGGCAGTGGTATTTTCAACGGCATTTAAAACAGATACCTAATTCTGGTGAGATAGTCTGTTTTGATAGGTCTTGGTATAATAGAGCAGGGATAGAGCAAGTTTTTGGCTTTTGTACACAAGGACAGCATGACCTTTTCTATACACAAGTGAATGATGTGGAGAAGATGCTGGTAGATGATGGGGTGATGGTGTTTAAATTTTATTTGAATATTTCTCATGAAACACAGGCTCAAAGAATTAAAGATAGAGAAGATAATCCTCTTAAGTCTTGGAAACTTTCTGCTTTAGATTATAAGTCATATGCTAAATATGATAGTTATGTAGAATTGAGAGATAAGATGTTCAAAAACTCTGGGAGTGAATATGCTCCATGGTGTATGTTGGATGCGAATGATAAAAAGAGGGCTAGGTTAAACTTAATTCGTTTTGTTTTGAGTAATATTGACTATACAAACCGTGACAACAAGCTTGTCACAGGTGTCGATGCAAAAGTACTTAGTTATTATAGTTAAACATTCTTTCTTTAAGTAATAGGGAATCCATCCAATTGTTTTCTGAGTTTCCCTTCACAACTTCATAGGTAATGTCTCCACGATTGTCTTCAACATATTCATAGGCCTCTTCTGTTAAGAAGAATCCTGACATACTGTAGTGTAAGCTTAAATCATAATTTTCAAAAACAGGATTTTCTTTTTTGAAGTCATCACGTTGTTTTTGGAAAATTTTTAACTCTTCTACCGAAATATCGAGTTGATTGTCACGACAATGAATGAGTAGAATTTTTTTGTTTTTTTTAGCAATTAAAGTAATGTTTTTATTTTTGTCTTGTTGTGTTTTCTCTTTGGAGTGATGCCAAACAGTGTAGCCTTGTGTTGTAAATTGTTCTTTAATGAACTCTTCATAAAGGTTGTTTTCAATATAAGAACGTACGGTACTTTTTATGGTAGCTGTAAGCTCTTCGTTATGCATGATTTTTTTGTCCCAATTAACATAACATACTCTGTTTTTATCACAAGTATGTTCTATGGCACCATGTTGTTTACCTAATGCTGTGGCAATCCACCAAACATAATGTTTTTTTTCTATCCAGTTCATATTGGTTAGTATTTGGTTTAGTTGTCTAGGTTCTATAGAAAAAAATTTTGCGAGTTGAGAAGCAGTTATATAATCAGTTGTGTTCCTTGGATTAAAAATCTTTGTGGGTATTATTGACATAATTTTAGCCTTTCATTTATATGTTAAATTTTATATTAATTATTTAATTATTTTTCTTAATATTTAGGCAAGTATTAAGAAATAAGGCTATAAAAAACAGATTCTGTTATCTTCAAAATAAAGTACAAGATATGGAATTAAATTATAGTTAAAAGTATGTTTTTATGTTAAAATTATTGAATTAATTTGAGGAGCTGGATATTTTTAAAAAAATATTGCTTATTTTTGTTTTATTTATTATGGGTGGGTTTAAGCTTATGGCTAAAACTGATAACTATTTACGTCATACTTCTTTAACAAGTCATACGTTAAATTTAGTTTTTAAATATCCTTTGGGGAAGGTGAAACATTTTACCATTAGAAGTAAAGGGTTGGTGAAACATGTTTATGATATTGAGGGTGCTGCTTTACCTAGTACACAAAATATTTCTCAATACCAAGCTAAAGGGATTAAAGCTTTTAGAATTGCGCAATATAACAAAAAAATATTACGGGTTGTTATTGAAGCCAAAATGCATATGAGAGGAAAGTTTAAGATTAAGAATAGAACATTAAGACTTTTTTTACCTAATAAGCAAGGTTTGATTAAAAAAAACAATATTAAACACTATAAATATAATGCCAAGAGAAAGTATAAGACCATTATTTTAGATGCAGGACATGGAGGTAAAGATGTTGGTGCTTCAAGTAAAATTGTTAAAGAAAAAGATTTGACATTAAGTATGACTTTGAAATTAAAAGCTATTTTGGAAAAGATGGGTTATAAAGTTTTATTGACAAGAAATAGAGATAAATTTATGAATTTAAAACAACGTACTGATTATGCATATTATCGTAAAGGTTCTATTTTTGTTTCCATACATGCCAATGCAGCGCCTAAAAAAAGAACAAAAGGTGTTCGTTATGAAGGGATGGAAGTATTTTATTTAAGTTTAAAGAATACGAAAAGGGTTAGAAATAAAAGGGCTATTTATCGTGGTAAAAAAGTTTATACTAGAAATGCCTATAAAAAGATGGTCAGTTCTTGGAAATTTTCTCAATCAAAGAAATTAGCGCATAGTGTACGTAAAAATGTCTTGGCACATGTTAGTAAACAATATACAATACATGATAAAGGCATTAAACGAAAAGATTTTTGGGTTCTATTGGCTACTAAAATACCAGCAATTCTAGTAGAAACAGGATATTTAACCAATAAGAATGAAGTTAAAAAGTTAAAAAATCCTCATTATCAACGTTTGCTTATGGAGGGGGTGGCAAAAGGTATTAATAGTTACTATGGTTTTTATTAGAACTAAGTGTTAAAAAAGTTAAATGTCTCTAATTGACGCTAAAGTACTTTTTCCTAAAAGTAAATAAAATTCATAAGTCTAAAACATAGTATATTTTAGCTACACTAATTGCCATGAAAATCTCTAAGTATATCCTAACTATTATCTCTGTACTTTTACTCTTCCCACTTGCCTATTTCTCTTTAGATCTTATAAAACTAGGAAAAGAGAGCCAAACTTATAAGGTTGATTATGCTGAACTACATTCTGTTAAGTATGGTATGTTTAATTCTGATAAGTGGACGACTAAGATTACTGAAGTTGTGGATTATAAAATTGATACTTTTGATTTAAATGTCAATAATAAAAAAGAGATAGAACGTTATGTTAGTACTATTATTGATACCCTTATTATAGAAACTGAACGTATTGTTAAAGAGAGAAATAAGGGTGAAACTGGATTTTTTAGTAGTCTTTTTGGTAGTACAAAACAGATGATTACAGACTCTATTGTGAATTTTAAAGATTTACGTGAGCGTGTTCCTGAGTTTACTGCTGCTGTAATGATCGAGATCGAAAAACCTGAAAATCAAGAGCGTGCAAAAAAGGCTTTACGAGAAAAACTTAAAGAGTTTATGAAAGATAAGTTTCAGTCCAATACAGACATGAGGCTTTTTAATGTCTTATTGGCTAAATACAATGCTTCTAATATAGAAGAATGTAGTCCTGTTTTAGATAAATATTTAGCCGATAATCGTGAAAAAATGAATGAGCTTATGTTGATAATATTATCTATTGCTACTGTTATTATTATTTTCATTGTTATGAAGGGGGTTTTGGACTCTATTGCTTTGTTTACCTTTACAGCAACAAGTGTAAGTTTACTGATGACAGGGGTTTTATTGCCGATGTTAGACATAGAGGCTAAGATTTCTAAACTTTATTTTATTGTTCTTGAACAACCCATTGTTTTTGAAAATCAAATTTTATTTTTTAAATCAAAGAGCATTGTTGACTTGCTGGTATTACTTTTAGAATCTGGAGAAATTAAGATGATATTTGTAGGGGTATTACTGGTAATGTTCTCTATTATTTTCCCTCTTTTAAAACTAGTAACGAGTATTCTTTATTATTATGCTTTGGGGATTGTTAGTAACAATGCTATTACACGTTTTTTTGCATTGTATTCTACTAAATGGTCTATGGCAGATGTGATGGTGGTTTCAATGTTTATGGGTTTTTTAGGATTGGATGGTGTGGTAGAAAATGAATTAAATAAATTACAAAATCAAGATGACCCCGTTAATATTGTAACTTTTAATGGCACACATTTAGAAGTAGGGTTCTTTCTCTTTTTAGGTTTTGTACTGACCAGTTTTGTTTTTGCGATATTGGTTGAAAAGAGTAGAAAAGATAAAGAGCGTAAAAAAGAAGTAAAGGAAAATAATGAAAACAATGACATGTAAAGAACTTGGAGGAGCTTGTGATATTAAGATACAAGCTGAAACTTTTGGACAAATGACTGAGCTAAGTATGCAACATAGTATTGAAATGATGCAACAAAATGATGAAGCACATATGAAAGCCATTCAAAATATGAAAGAGATTATGCAAAATCCAATGATGATGAATGAGTGGTTTACCATGAAGAAAACAGCGTTTGATGCTTTAGCTGAAGACTAAAGTTTTTCATATTATGAAATATCAATAGCTTGGCTAAGTAAATAGCCGACTAAAAAATGAGCCTTTACCGGCTAAGTCATCTATTAATTCAAAATAATAAGTCTCATTTTTTAAACCCATATTAGCATGTTTAAGTTTCTCATCTGGCATCACAGCCAAGGTAAATGGTACAGAACGTACTTTAAATGCATTGGCTAACTTGGGGTTTTTGGCTACATTACATTTTACGACCATTATGTCATTTTTTTTTCCATACTTTTCTAATTTTTCATCTATAAGTTTTGTGAGTATTTGACATGGTCCACAAGTAGGAGAATAGAAGTCTATAAAGACGGGTTTCTCATTGCTTTTGATGATTTCTTTGTAATTGTTATCTGTTAATTCCATGTCTGTATTGTAGCAAATTTTTTTATAAGTAAAGTTTTGTGAAACATTTTCACTTTTAAGTAATATATCATTTTTTTGATACACTATTTTTTACTACTAACTCCCGAAGTTTGTCTTTTTTACTTTTCTTTTTACCTTTAATAGGCGTTGGTCCCTTTACTTTCTTAGGAGCTTCTCCTATTAATTCATAGCCTTTAATACTTTCACGCTCAAGTTTAATTTGACTGCGTTTCTCAATGAGTTTAAAGTGTGCTTGTGTTTCATGGTTTATAAAACTAATAGCTACACCTGTTTGTCCAGCTCTTCCTGTTCGTCCAATTCTATGAATATAGTCAGCAGGAGAACGAGGTAAGTCAAAGTTAATAATACAGTCAATACCATCTATGTGTAATCCACGAGAGATAATGTCTGTGGTAAATAAAATTTGAATTTTTTTAGCTTTAAACTCACGAATAGTATAATTACGATCTTCTTGGCTTAGGTCAGAATGAAAAGACTCAGCTAGGTAACCACGTTTTCTAAATTTCTCAGCTATATTATCTGTGGCTCTTTTATTTGCCATAAAAACAAGTACTTGTTTATATTTTTCTTTTTTAAGTAAGTAACGTAATAAAGGTCCTCTATTTTCAGAGTTCACTTCTATCACTTTTTGTTGAATTTTTGCTACAGTTGGTTCGCTATGCTCCAGACTTACTTTTACAGCTTCTGTCGTTACTTTTGAAGCAATGTCCAAAATCTTTTGAGGGTAGGTTGCTGAAAAGAGAAGGTTTTGACGTTTAGAAGGAATGGCTTTTAAGATTTCATCTAACTCTTCTGAGAATCCAAGGTTAAGCATTTTGTCAGCTTCATCAAGTACTAGGCATTCTAAATGCTTTAGAGACATTTGATTTTTAGAAAGAATGTCTAAAAATCTTCCAGAAGTAGCCACAATAACATCACAACCTTTTTGAATGCTATAAATTTGCTCACCAATGCCTTCACCACCAATGACAGAAACTATTTTTGGCTTAGGGCTAAGTGCTTTAGCAAAGTGTGAAAAAGTTTCATTTATTTGTAAAGTAAGCTCACGGGTAGGAGCCAGTATCAAAATTTTAATTTTTCGTTTTCCCTCAGTAGGGTTTTGTGCTAAGCGTTCTAACAGTGGTAAAACAAAAGCAGCAGACTTTCCTGTACCTGTTTGGGCTTCTACCATAATGTCATGACCCTCTAAAATGAGAGGAATCACTTTTTCTTGTATGGGGGTAGGCTCTAGGTAGTTGCTTTTTTGAAGTGCTTGTTGTAGTGGAGATGATAGTTTTAGTTGAGAAAAAGGCATTGTAGTAACTTTAATAATTTTTAGAATTATAGCTGAATATGTTATAATCAAAAGATTAAAATAAGGACTAAAAATAGTATGAAAATTGAATTTTTAAAAAAAGATGAGCTTGTAACTTATTGTAAAAATCTCAATATATCAACTGTTAAAAAAAACAAAAATGAATTACTTCGTGCTATTTATACATCTCGAAGTTAAATCAAAAAATAAATAATCGTAAAACTGAAATGAAGTTAGATGATACTTCTCATTATATGATTTATAAAATATTAGGTATCTCTTTTGATGAGGGAATATTAATTGATGAATATCAAAATACAGGTCGTTTTCTTTATAAGTATGCTGGATCATTTCTTGAAGAAGTAGCATCGTAAATAGTAAAGGTGCGAAAACTATTGTAGAAAATACTGATGGTAAAAAACCCAAAACCTTTGAGATAGATTTTTTAAATGATAAATACTATTCTGCTAATAAGGCTTGGGATTATTTAAGAGAAGTTAGTGGATATGATCTAAAAGCTATTTTAGAGGATATTGCTGAGGGTAGAAAATATGAATAGTACTATTAATACTGTTTTTCATGGTGATTGTTTAGAAAAGATGAAGATAATTGATAAAAATTCTATTGACCTTATATATCTTGATCCACCATTTTTTACACAAACCAAACATAAACTTCAAAATAGAGAAAGAACAAAGGAATTTAGCTTTGATGACACTTGGGGAGACAATCAGAGCTATGCAGAATTTTTAGAACAAAGAATTTCTTTAATGAGAGAACTATTAAAAGAAACAGGTTCTATATTTGTACATTGTGATAAGAGTGGAGAGCATATCATTAGAGTTGTATTAGATAAGGTACTTGGTGTAAAAAATTTTCAATCTGAAATAATTTGCTCATATAAACGTTGGTCAAATTCTAAAAAAGGGCTACTTCCCACTCATCAAAATATATATTTTTATTCTAAAAATAAAAAGTTTAAATTTAATATGATTTATACAGACTATTCTGAAACTACAAATATTGATCAAATTTTACAACGAAGAACACGTGATAAAAATAATAAATCAGTTTATGATTTAGATGAGAATGGTGAGACTAAACAGTCAGATAAGAAAAAGGGTGTTCCCTTAAGTGATGTTTGGGATATTCCTTATTTCAATCCTAAAGCAAAAGAAAGAGTGGGTTACCCAACACAAAAACCTTTACTTTTATTAGAGAGAATTATAGAATTAGTGACAGATGAAGGAGATGTGGTACTAGACCCTTTTTGTGGTAGTGGTACAACTTGTGTGGCATCAAAAATACTCAATCGTAATTATATAGGTATAGATGAGTCTATTGAAGCTGTTGAATTGTCTTTAAATCGTATTGAGAATCCGATAAAAACCAGTTCTAATCTTTTAAAAAAAGGAAGAGCTTCTTATGTTAATGTTGATCAAAGTGCATTAGCTTTATTATAAGGGATTGAATATAATGCTGTTCAAAGAAATAAAGGAATTGATGCTATTTTAGTTGATACTTATGAAGAAGCACCTGTACTTGTTAGGGTACAGAAGAGCCATGAAACAATTGTAGAATCAGCACAGCATTTAATTAAAGCAATGAAAATTAAAAAATCCAAAAAATCTATGCTTATTCAAACAAAAAAAAATGATTTGCTTGAAGAGACCATTGAGTATGAGGGGTTAGTAGTATTAGATTCTCTCTCGTTAAGTATGAGAAAGCTTTTAAGTGAGCATTAAAATTAGTACTTCTTATTAGTATTTACAAGCATATCTTTCTCACTAAGATCAAAAAGTAAGTTGCCTAAACTATTTAAAGAGAAAAGTTGTAGGGTTTCACTTTTTTCTTTTTTGAGTTCAGTGGTAAATTTGTTTTTTGAGAAGAGAGCATAAGCATTTGTCTCTAGTTTTGCTTTTTGACATGACTCTTTTAGTTTGGTCAATTCACTTTTTTTCGCTTTGGCTTTTGAAAATTTACAGGTTCCAGCAATCATTTTTCCAGATCTTGTTTTGGCTAAAAGGTCTATCTCTACTTGTGTATCCCAGTATGAACCAATTTGCATGATTTTATCATCAGAAACTTCATTATGCGTTTTTTTAACAAGTTCTAAAAAAAGTTGCTGATAGATATGGTTGGTAAACTCTAATTTCATTTCTCTCCAACGGTCATAAAACTCATCATATTCACCAGCTTTAATGCCTTTGTAGTTTGGAGAGATAATTGAAAACCAAAAACGCATAAAAGGTTGAGAAAAAAGAAGTTTTGCTGATACTTTTTCATGATCTTTTAATGGTTTCTCAACCGATTTGTCTGTTTTTAAAAGCCCTTCAGCAATGAGAAAATCTATGGATTCTTCACCATGTTTTCTGTCTACTTGAGCTTTTTTAAATGCCGAGTGTTCTCGTCGGTCTCCTACAGCAAGTGCTGTTAAAATCTTATGATGAATTTCTTTACTTTGTGTAATTTTTGTGGTGTCACCATGGATATAACGGTAGTTATCTAAGACTTTAGTGGCTATAAGTTCATTGAGAGACTTAGAGAAGTCAACATGCCAACCCATACCACCAAATACGGCAAAGTATTCTAATGCTTGTTCAAGGTTAGTAGCATTATTTTGGTAACAAAAAGAGCGAAATTGCTGAACGATGGTAGGTTGTGTTGACATGCTTAGAGACCTTGGCTTAATTTATGGAATTATAGCTGAATTTGAATGGATCAATGAAAGTTTAATTCTTGAAAATTAAATATTTTCACTTTTAAGTAATCTTACAAATTTAAATTAAAAAAATAACGCTATTATACTAAAGTCTTCTATAAAGGGAAAATGGTTATAGTCTTGTCAAATAAATTGACAATAAAGGATAAAAAATGGTCATCTATATACATGGTTTTGGTAGTTCAGGTAAAGGAGGAAAAGCATTAGAGTTTAGAACATATTTTGAAAATCAGGGTATAGTTTGTATTGCGCCTTCTTTATCATATGTCCCTGAATTAGCAATGGACACATTGGAACAACTTATTAACACTTATGATGAACATATTACCCTTATAGGTTCTTCTTTGGGTGGGTTTTATTCTATTTATTTGGCTGAAAAATATGGACTTAAAGCTGTGCTTATTAACCCTGCTGTTGATTCTAGTAAAACGCTTAAAAGAGTATTGAGTATAGGGGAAACAGCTAAGAATTATTATGATGATTCAAGATTTACATGGAGTGAAGAGCATGTTGATATGTTAATAAATTATCGCAGTAGTAGTATTAAGAATGGTCGATATTTTTTGTTGTTACAAAAAGATGATGATGTTTTAGACTACAGAGAAGCTTTGGCTAAATTACCTAATGCTAAAAGCATTGTTGAAGAGGGTGGAAGTCACCCTTTTGAACATATTGAACGCCATTTTGAAGAGATTAAAACCTTTATTAATACTTCTATGGTTTAGGCTAACATTTTTGAAATAAAGTTAGAGATGGAAGAGTGACCTGTTTTATTAGAAATAAGTCTTCCTTTGGTAATCTCTTGTTTGTTGTAGCTGTTATATAAGGTTACAATATTATCTTTTTCAATAATATAATAAGCATTCTTTGTGGTTTTAAAATACCATGCATTATGATAAATATTATTGATGTCTCCAGCTGTTACGCTAATGAATTCTTCATTAATGATGTGACATAATTGTTTAATAATTTGGAGATGTCGCTTATCATGTTTATAGGCTTCAATATGTTCTTCAACTTTTTTATCCATATATTCATGATGTATAATAATAAGTTGAGGATGGTTCATAAGCCATCGGTGATTAATATGAAGTAAGTTTTCACTCTCTTGAATTTCTTGAAACTCCTGATCATAATGAGCATAATCATTCTCTTGATTCAAACAAGCTTTTTGAAATAAGTTTAAATGATTTTCTGTTTTTAAAGCTTTTAGCCCTGCTTGGATATAATAAATAGTTTTGCTCTTACTTAAAAAAACTTCCATAGATTTTTGAAATCCACTATGGCTTATATGAGAAAGATAGTAGTCTACATAGTAGCTCTTTAAAGCATCCTCAGATATTCTATCTTCTTCAATATTCTTTTGAAATAGTTTGGTAATATATTGGTTATTTGAAGAGACAATATCATATTTATTTTCACTATGAAAACTATCAGTTGATATCACAATATCATTTATAAGCATTACTCACTCCTTTTATATTATCTTATGTTGTCAATATATTCTAACATCGAAAATTGAAAAAAAAAGAAAAAAACCTTAAAATAATATAAATTTAATACTTCCTTCACATATTTAAAACTTATATTATTTATATTTTTATAAAGTATATTTATTTTTAAGTTTTAATATTGAAGTATATTTATTTTAGTTGTTATTTTGACTAATATTTCTATATGAGAGTGAATCAGGGTAGTTTCGACTAATGGCTAATGAGGCTGCATTCTTTTGAATTTGGTCTTCAGAAAGGTTTTTTAAGCTCTTAAAGTCGTATTCTTTTAATGATGAAGCATTAAGGTAGTTTAATTGAATAAACTCTTTTATAATTGCTTTAACCATGTCAATAACGGAAGAAACTTTAACAATTTCACAACGTGCATAACGAGGAGACGGAAAAGAAACTTCTGCAACACGAAGGGTAGGGTCATCGCCTGGAATTTGTTGCGCACCAAAGAGAGGTTTGGAACCAACCATTGCTGTTGAAAAACTTGGAATAAATTGTGCTAGATGTTGAATGGCTGCATCAGTTCGATTTTTTGTTTCTTCTTCTTGCCAAGATTCCTCAATCTTTTTTACAAAATCTTTTCCCAGTTTTGGTTGGCAACTTGTGGCAGAACTTGCTACGAGTCCATCTTCATACAAGGTAATGTTTGTGGTCATACCATGAAGCTGTACATATCCATTTGGGTAAGGAGTAAATTGACCCATTCCTTGTGGTGTTCCACGTTCACCATGAAAAATTATTTCAGGAAAAAGGATATCTGTATGGTTACCACACTTTGAAACATAAGCTGCTTTAAATTCTACCATAGCTTTACAAGGTGCATCTAACATGTCATCTATTTGTCCTGTTCTAAAACCTGTGGCATTAATAATGTAATCAAAACTTTCATGTTTTGTTTCAGTATTGGATTTAAAATTAATTTCCCAAAGTGTATTTTTCTTTTTAATATTGGTTACGGTACTACTTGTATGTAGTTTAACTGAATCAATTTCTTGAAGTGCTAACATACTTCCAGCAGCTAAACGAAAAAGGTTTAAGCCATACTCTTGAACAATAATTAAAGGGTATTGTATTTTATCAAGATCAATATTTTTAGCAACAGGTATCATCCATTCATCTGAATTATGAGGTAGTTTAACAATCTCACGTTTTTTGAGTGCTTCTAAGTTTACTCTACTATAAAGTTTGTAGTAGTTATTACTTTCTCCTAAAACTTTATTTTTTGCATCTTTTTGAATGAGTGTTTCATATTCTTTAACCAATAGATTTAAACGAGGAAGTAGGGATGTTGGGGTACTTTTATCAGAAGTGGGTAAGGCAATAACTGTTGGTCTATAGTCTACAACAAAGGGATAAAAACGTAAGAAGTCAATGGATTGTTTAAGGAGTGTGACACATTGTTTGTCTGAAATCTCACGATAAAGATTTCCTCCAGCATGTAAATGACAAAAAGGAGGTCCAGAAACAAGGCTGGGTTCTTTTTCAAAAAGGCTAATGTTCATTCCTAGTTGACCAAGATAAATGGCTGTAGTAGCACCTGCTACACCACCACCAATAATGGCTATTTTTACATTTTCTTTTAACATAAAGTACTACTTATTTTTGAAAAGTCTGAAAAGTAAATGTCTGGACTATAAGTACTTATAGGTTCGCCATAGTTGTAGCCATAAGTAAGACCAATACTTTGCATGTTACAAGCTTTGGCTGCTAAGATATCATTTTTAGAATCTCCTACCATGATACATTCATCTACACTTACTTGTAATCGATTACAGACATGTAGTAGTGGTGCAGGATTTGGCTTTTTTTCTTTTAATGAATCTCCACCTAAGTAAAATTCAAAGTACTCTTTGAGTTTTAACCCTTCTAAAATAGGTGCAACAAAATCAAAAGGTTTATTGGTGACAATTACCAGTTTGTAGCCATTGTTTTTGAGCATTGCCAGTGTTGTTAATACATGGGGATAAGTGATGGTTTTTACGGCTAAGTTTTGAGCATAAAATTTTAAGAAGATATCTAAAGCATTTTGAAATACTTTTTCATCAATATTCTCAGTAATTTGAATTGAGCCTGATAAGGCACGTTTTACTAAAGTTGTTGCTCCATTTCCTACCCAATTATGGATTTCATCTAAAGTAAATGTTGAATGGTTAATGCTTTTTAGCATATGATTTATGGCAAGAGCCAAGTCTGCTGAGCTATCAATAAGTGTGCCATCTAAATCAAATATAATGACTTTTTTATTAGAAAATTTCAAGTTTTAAACCTTATAATTGTTGCATGTTAGATCAATTATAGCATAAATCGGATAAATATAGTCCGATTTAAAAAGTAAGAGCTATTCTGTGTTTAAAACCTCTGAAAACATTTCAGGAATAGCGCTAGGTTTTCCATGACGTATAAAAACTAAGGTTATATTCATTTGAAATATTTTTTTATTATTGTCTCTGTGTTTAATTGTTTGCTGTAAGGTAAGAGATGCTTTTTTCTTCGTAAGTAATACCGTAGAAACTTCAATCATATCACCCAGCTTGGAAGTTCCTAAAAAATTAGCATCAATATGACGAACAACAAAACCTGAATTATCACCATCCATGGGTTGTAGGTTTTTTGAAAAAAAAAGTTCTGATCTCGCACGTTCACAATATTTGATGTAATTGGTATGATAGACAATGCCTCCTGCATCTGTATCTTCATAAAATATTCTAATTTGCATTTCTATCCTTATGTATTGGCTGAAGAATTATAACTTTTTAAAACTTTATTGATTAACTATTTTTTTTAATCTTGAACTTACTATAATAATGGCATGTATTTTAAAACTATATTTATTTTTTTATGTTTTTCATTTTTACAAGCTAATAATGTGGATAAATATCATGAAAATTTATGTAAACTCTTAGTGAATACCAGTAACAGTATTGATAACTACTTTGTTGATGACAATAGTAGTGAACGAAGTAAAACCCATGCTGAATTTAGTACTTCGTTTGCAACAGAAACTCATTTGAGTTTGGAAAAAGATATTCGCTTTCGCCTACGTTTAAATTTACCAAAAATTGAAAAAAATTTACGCTTGGTTTTTGAAGATGATACCAGTGATAATCTTTTATATGATGGAACAACTTTAAATGATCAGCACTTAGATAGTAAACAGTATTATTTACGTTTAGAATATTTTAATTTTATGAAAGATACTTTTAAGACAAGAGTGGGTGCAGGGGTGAAAATACGTCGAGGTAATTTAGTGCCTTATGCTAATGCGCGTTCACGGTATGAACTTTATGCTCAAAATAAACATAAAGCTGAACTCTATAATCGCTTTCGTTATTACAGTGATGGTGAGATTGAGAACAGTTTGGAGTTTAATGCCTTATACACAATAAGAGATGACTTATATGCAATTTGGGACAATACATTTTTTCATATAAATACCACACCTTATGAAGTTTTGGCAAATGATTTCTCTTTTGTTACGGTACTAAATGATAAGCAACATATTCGTTATGGATTTGGAATTTCAAGTGAAGTAAGTAAATTTGAAGCATTGGATGTGAGTTACTATTATTTACATGGTTCATTTCATCATGTTTTCTATAAGGATTGGGCTTACTATACGATTTCACCTTCCATACTACAAAGAGAGATAAATAACTTTGATACCTCTTATCGCTTACTGCTTAACTTTGGGATATATTTTAACAATTAATAATTATCCTTTTTGCTATAATGGCATAAAAAAAGAGTAATATGAAGTTAGAATCTTTTGAAGTGCAATACCCTGAAAGACTGGATAAAACTTTAGCCAATGTTTTAGTAAAAAGTCGAAATCAAGTTGAACGACTAATTAAAGAAGGTTTGGTTTTTGTAAATGGTGAAATTGTATTGAAAACAGGTAGAAAACTTGTTGTTGGTGATAAGGTAAGATATTCTTTTAAAGAGATTGTCCCTAAACAAGCACCTATTATTGATTTTGATGTAGAAATTATTTATGAAGATGAGGTGATGATGGTTGTGAATAAGCCTTCAGGGTTAGTTGTCCATCCAGCACCTTCTGTTAAAGGTGCCACGCTTGTTGATTGGTTAATTCATAAAGGTATCTCTTTATCAACCATTTCAGGTGAAGAGCGACATGGAATTGTACATAGAATCGATAAAGAGACAACAGGTGCTTTGGTCATTGCTAAAACTAATGAAGCACATCAAAAACTTAGTGAACAACTACAAGATAAAAGTATGGGACGTTATTACCTAACACTTATTGATTACCCTTTGAAAACATCAGGCATTGTTGAGAAGCGAATAGGGAGAAACCCAAATAATAGACTGAAAATGGATGTTGTACTACAGGGAAAAGAAGCGAAATCAGCATTTTATAAATTGGATCAAAATATTAAAAATATTGAGCTTGTTTTGGTTAAACTTTTCACAGGAAGAACACATCAAATTAGAGTACATTTGGAGAGCTTAGGACGGCATATCCTTGGAGATCATTTATATGGATTTAAGAGCAAAAAAGATACAATCAAGCGAGTTTACTTACATGCATACAAGTTATATCTTTATCATCCAAGCACAGGAAAAGAGATGGAGTTTATTGCTCCTTTGTTTCCAGACATGCAAAATTACATTGATAAAGAATTTGAAAAAGGAGAGGTTTATGAAAAAATTGACCCAAATCTTATTAACAGTTACTTCAGTACTATTACTAACAGGATGTAATCCAACAGCAATGTTAGAGAATCAACAATTAGATCCTACATTACCAAAATTAAATAATGTTAAAGCAGTTCCAAGTAATACATCGGTTGCTTTTGAGTGGCAGTCATTGGCACAAAAAGGCATTACTGGCTTGAATGTTTATCGAACAAATAGTGATGATTATGTTAATAGTTCTACGAAACAATTGAGCAAAATTGGAACAATTTCTGATCGTTTTGCAACCCATTATGTTGACACAAAATTAAAACAAAACAGTGCGTATACTTATACTTTTACAACCATAAAAAATGGTTTTGAATCAGCACATGGAAAAATAATTAATGTAAAAACTTTAGCCCCTTTTGATCAGGTGACTTTTTTTCAAGCTTTTCAAAAAACTAAAAATACCATTAAACTGATTTGGAGACCTCATGCAAATACAAAAGTTTCATGGTATAAAATTGAACGAAGTGTTAATGCTGCTGAATGGAAGTGGGTAGGAACTGTTAAAGAACGTATGATGTCAGAATATATTGATAATAGAGTTACCCCAAATAAGTCTTATACCTATAGAGTAACAGCCATAGGGTTTGATCGTAGTTCTTCAAAGCCTAGTAAACAAGTTATTATACAAGCACGATAAGGAAATGAATGCCACATATTACGGTCAATCCGTTTGATACGAAGCAACTTAAAAAAGGTAAATATGGAGCGTTTAAACGTACAAAAATCCTTTTTAAAGCAGAAGATAGTTTTTCAGAAGATGAACTACTTGGTATCGAACATGAAAACGAATTTTTTTTATTACATTTAAAAAAGAGTGAAAAAACTTGGTTGTTAAAATATGATAAAGTAACACGACCTCTTAAAGTTAATTTATTAAAACAGGCTATTGCTGATGTTGTTTATGCACTTGATGTAGAAATACTACAGTCAAATATTGCTATACATACTAGAAAAGCTCCTTTAGCCAGTCAATATGAAAAACGTATTGAAGATTTTGTGGATATAGAGTTTCCTTTTCAATCTGTTGCCATTGAAGTTGGTTTTGGTTCAGGAAAGCATTTACTTTATCAAGCTCAAAAGAATCTTGATAAACTTTTTATAGGCATAGAGATTCACACACCTTCTGCTGCACAAGTTCTTAAGCAAATTGAAATTCTAGGTCTAAATAATGTTTGGGTAGTTAATTATGATGCACGTCTTCTTTTAGAAATGATTCCTTCTAATCTTTGTGATACTGTTTTTGTTCACTTTCCTGTACCCTGGGATAAAAAGCCTCAAAGAAGAGTAATATCAGCTTCTTTTTTAAAAGAGTCAATGAGGGTCTTAGCTGTTTCTGGGCGTTTAGAATTAAGAACCGATTCAGATAAATATTTTTGGTATTCAATGGAAACTTTTTTAGGTGAAACTGTAGATAAAACTGCTGTAGAAGTTCGTAAAAATCAAGCTTTAGAGATTACCTCGAAATATGAAGCCAGATGGTTACGACAAGAAAAAGATATTTATGATGTTTATGTGAGTGCTACAGAACAATCAGAATCTCGTCTTTTAGATTTTAATTTCTCTTTTAATGATATTAAATATAAAAAAGAAATTTTAGATAAAGTATCTTATGATGCGAAGATTTTTGATGAATCTTTTATACACTTTGAACGTTTATTTAAAATAGAAGATGAAGCTGTGTTGATTAAACTGGCATTTGGTAGTTTTGATAGACCTGAGCATAAATATATTTATTTGGATAAATTTAAAGCACATTATTTTAGTACAAACCCTGTAAAAACAATGACGAATTATAAAACACACTTGAAAATTATGGAGTACCTAAATGTCTGACGTTATTACAGCAAATAATTTAACACTTTCTTATGGTAGTGATGAAGAGATTATTAAAAATGCAAACTTTTTGATTAAAAAAGGTGATTTTGTTTTTATTACTGGACCGAGTGGTTCAGGAAAATCAACCCTTTTAAAATCTTTTTATGGGAACCTAATACCTACTAATGGTTCTTTACGTGTTGGTGGCTTAGATATGCTTGATATTAAAAAAGAGAAATTACAAGAGCTTAGAAGTCATTTAGGTATTGTTTTTCAAGACTATCGTCTTATTAATGAGTGGACAGTTGAAAAAAATGTTGTTTTACCGTTGTGGATTTCTGGCTACTCTGATGAAGTACAATCAACACAAGCCAAACGACTTTTGCATCATGTAAAGCTTTCAGGTAAAGAAGAAAAGTATCCTATGGAACTTTCTGGTGGTGAGCAACAACGTGTTGGGGTGGCACGTGCTTTGGCAAAAAATCCATTTTTAATTTTGGCAGATGAACCTACGGGTAACCTTGATGAATATTCATCAAATGTTATTTGGGATTTAATGGAAAATGCTTGTCATCAACTAGACACAACAGTTGTGGTTGTAACACACCGTATTCCTATGGTATTTAATATTCCTTATAGGCATTTTACAATTGATGAAAATGGGAGCGTTTATGAAATTCATTAAAACACATATTTCACTTATATTTCCTTTGGTAGCGATTTTACTTGGCTTAGAATTTTTCATTGTTTTTGATAGAACAACAGATAGTTTTGAAAAGAGTTTAAAGAATGGTTACAGCATGATGGTTGTTTCGCAAAATGAAATGAGCATTGATGATTTTAAATCATGGGATAAACATATTGAACAAGTTATTGAATTAGAAAAATCAAAAATTTTAGAACGTTTAAATATGGATAAAAATAAAGAAGGACAAAAAAGTTTTGAAGACTCTTTGCCCAACTTTTATTCTTTAAAACTAGATGGCTATTTGACAGTTTCCCAATTAGCAGAGGTTAAATTAAATTTAGAAAAATCAGAAAATATTTTAAGTATTGAATCCTTTCAATCTTCTTATCAATCAAAGTATGAACTTTTTTCTTTTATTAAATTTGCATTTCAGACCTTTATTGTTTTCATGTCAATTATTGGATTTTTTTTGATTATCAAACAGATGGAAGTTTGGAATTTTTTACATGCACAGCGTATGAAAGTTATGGAAATATTTGGAGCATCACTTTTTTTAAGATCTAAGGTTTTAATTAATATGGCATTAATTGATGCCATGATTTCTGCTTTTATTACTTCTATTATTTTTTATATAATTCAAAATGTTTGGATTAGAGAGAGTCAAATGGAAATTTTAAAAGAAAATGTCGATGCAATATTTTCTATTACAGATGTTTTTATTTTATTATTTGCTTCTATTGTAGTAGTGATGATTGCTGTTTATTTGGTAGTTATAAATGTTAAGGAAGAGTAGATGAAAGCATTACTTTCTTTTCTACTTCTTACAACTTTACTGTTTACTGCGTCAGTTGAAAGTAAAATTCAACAAAGTACAAAACAATTAAATTCTAAAAAGAATCAGTACAATAAAATGGACAGAGAACTTTCACAAGTTGCTAAGAAAATTAATATTGCCAAGAAAGAACAAAATAAATTGGCTAAAAAATTGTCAAAATTGGCTAAAAATATTAAAAAGAATGAAGTGATATTTAATCGTTTACAAAAAGAAGATAAAGAACACTCACTTACCTTAAGTAGCCTCAGCTCTAATATTGATGAAAACCAACAAAAATTTTTAGATCTTGTGGCAAAAAACTTTTCTTTGGCATTGGCATTGGAGGAGTTAAAACAACCCACTAAAGACTCTGTAATGATGAAAGAAGCTTATAAACTTTATGCCAAAAAGAACAGTAAAGAAATTGAAGCTTTAAGGGTAAATATTGATACACTTAAAATTAAAAAAGAGCGTTTAAAACTTAAAAAATTAAATATTAAAAAAGCCATTACTACATATGAAACAGAACGTACTGAGTACAGAAGTAAAAAAAAGAAACAAGATTTATTAGTTAAAAACTTGGCAAGAGACCGTGCTATTTATAAAAAACGTTTCAATAAAATTAAGACAAGTCGAAGAAATTTAGAGCGAAAATTAGCAAAATTAAAAATTATTAAACGTACAAATGATGAAGAAATTCGCGCTAAAGAAGAGCGTAGAGAAAGTACAAATAATCATCCAATAGCTCCTAAAGTAGTAGCATCGATTCCCAAAGTTAATTATAAAGGGGGTAAAACAATTTCTCCTTTAAAGGGTGCGAGACTTATTAAGAAGTTTGGTACGTATATTGATCCTATTTATAAATTTAAAATTTTTAATAAATCCATTACCCTTAAAGCGCCACATACTGGCTCAAAAGTACGTACAGTATTGGCAGGAAAAGTTGTTTTTGCAGAAAATTCAGGGGGTATGTTAGGGAAAGTTGTTATTGTAGAACATGCTAAAAAAATGCATACCATTTATGCTAAGCTATCACGTTTGGCCCCTGGTATACATGTAGGTAAAAAAATTAGTACGGGGGTGATTATTGGTAAAGTGGATAAGAGCTTGATGTTTGAGGTTACGAAAAATAATAAACATATGAATCCTTTAAAGTTGATAAAATTATGAAACATAGATACATTGGAAAAACAGGACTAAGAGTTAGCCCTATTTGTTTAGGCACCATGACTTTTGGTACACAAGCTGACAAAAGAACTTCTTTTGACATTATGGATAAAGCGTATGAAAGAGGCATTAACTTCTTTGATACAGCAGAAATTTATCCTGTACCCCCTTCTGGAAAATTGGCTGGTATTACCGAAGAGTGGGTAGGTGAGTGGATGGCTGATAAACCAAGAGAATCGCTCATTATTGCCACAAAAGTTGCTGGAGCAGCGAATGGTTGGTTTGTACCACCCATTCGTCATGGGTTAACAGCCATGGATAGGTTCCATATAGAACGAGCTGTAGAAGGTAGTTTAAAGCGTTTAAAAACAGATTACATAGACCTATATCAAATGCATTGGCCTGACACACTTATTCCTAAAGAAGAGACGATGGAAGCTTTTGATAGATTGGTGAAAAGTGGAAAAGTACGTTATGTCGGAACTTCTAATGATACAGCCTATGGAACAACCAAAGCACTTATGACTTCTGAGCGTTATGGATTTACACGTTTTGAATCCATTCAAAATAATTTTTCCTTACTTAATAGACGCTTCTTAGATGAATTGGCTGAGATGTGTAAAAAAGAGCAGATTTCCTTGCTTCCTTATTCTCCCTTAGCTGGAGGTGTTTTAAGTGGTAAGTATAATCAAAATCCTAAAAATGTTGAAGGACGTTTCGCAACTTATTTAAAGTCTCAACATCAACGACAAAGAGCAATGGCATCACGTTTTATGAATGACAAAACACTGGCTTCTACGCAAAAATATTTAGGTGTAGCAAAACGTGCAGGAATGGACCCTATAACTTTGGCAACAGCATGGTCAAAACAGTTTGACTTTGTGGCTTCAACCATTATTGGTGCAACTTCGACTGAACAGTTAGATCCTATCTTTGAAGCAATGAACCTCGAGTTAAGTTCTGAAGTATTGGCTGAGTGTAATAAAATACATGATGAAATTCTTTACCCAATGGGGTAAAGAAAAATATTGAAGATATTTATTTTAAATTAAAAACGAAGAAATAAGTCCAATAGCCCCACCAAATACAGCACCCCAAACAATCAACCAACCTAAATGGGTATGAATAAGTTCATGAATGAGTTCATTGACCATTTTAGGGCTTAATTCATTTAAACGTTTTGTAATTAAGTCATCAAGCGTTTTTAAGATGTCATCATTGAGTGATGAGTTACTTATATGATAATCCATCTGAGCTTTGAAGGAGTCTGAACTTACAATGCCTATTACAGCAGACTTTAGTTTCTTAGCAAAAGGCTCTCGTAGGTTTTCTAAGGCTTTTTCACCTCCAAACATGTTGAGCATGTCACCAAATTTTGATTCCATAACGCTACTAGAGAGGGCATCAAAAGCAGGGGAGAAGTCAGCACTTTCTACCAAAGGGGCAAGATTTATTTTTTTCTCTTCACTTTGAAAAAAGGCTGTGAGTTGTTCTTTATTGAAGAACTGCTTCATAATCATCTCTTTAATAGACCCTTTGAAGTTTTCAAAGTTGTCTTCTATGATACCTGAGCCATAAAGGAAAGGAACTTTGTTAAAGAGCATATGGATGGCTACTTGATTGGTCACAGCTCCTGAGAACGCGAAAAGTCCAGTGTAGAGAATGGGTTTAGCCAAAGGTCCAGTGGCTACAAGACCAATACCTATGAGGGAAACAGAAGCAACATCAGTAATGGTTGCTTTAGATATTTTTTTGAACATTGGCATTAAAGTTCCAAAATCTTTTCTTTGAGTTTTTCTACAGAATTAATAGCATCTTCATAGTCTGAGAATCCCCAGTTTATCATGATATAGTCCATTTTTAAGTTGTTTGCAGCGCGTAAGTCACGTTCACTGTCACCCACAAAAATAGCATCTTCTATGGTTAATGCTAAATCTTCTAGGTTTTTTTCGAGCATATCAGGTGCTGGTTTACCTCTACCCACATCATCAAAACAAGCAATGCTTGAAAAATATTCAAGAACAGCTAAATGTGTAAGTGATTCAAGGGTAGAACCCCTATAAGCATTCGTTGAAATGGCTAAATGATAACCTTTTTCTTTAAGCTCTATTAATAAACTTTTTATACCTTCATAAAGTTCAAGCTCTTGTTCATGGTTGTCGGTATAGTAGCTTGAAAACCATTCCTCATGCTCTTGAGTAAACTTTTCTGTTTCATAAAAGAATAGCGCAGGATTAAGTTGAGGATCATTGACTTTGTTTAGAATTAGTGCTGATTCTAAAGCTTGAAGTCCAAGTTTAGAACGTACATGGTTAATAGCATTTACAATGGTAAGGGAACTGTCCACCAAGGTTCCATCCATGTCAAAAATAATAAGTTTTTTATTTGTAGACATCAGTTTAGCGTTCCAATATTTTCAGTAAATTTAACTTTTTGATTAATTTTCAGTGTAGGACTGTAAACATCTTTTTGGGTAAAAAGTAAAATGGTTGAACCCATTTCAAACCAACCAAAAAGTGCACCTTTTTCAAGGGTTAGGTTTTCATAAGTATAATGTCTAGGTTCTCGTATGTCAGAATTGGTGTTGATGCTCTCTTCAAAAGTTACAACCATTTTTCCTACATTTAAGGCACCCACAAGTACCATAATAAAGGTATTTCCTTTTTTGTCGGTACACTCTATGATGACACGTTCATTTTCTATAAAAAGGTTTTTTTTGTTACGTAAAAGTGGAAAGTTTACAGGGTAAAGTTTACCTGGGATATGTGTTAATGATATAATGTTCAGTGTATCTGGTGTGTGATAACGGTGGTAATCTTTAGGTGAAAGATAAAGGTTTACAAACTCTCCACCCTCTACAGCTTTAGTTGCTTTTTCATGGTATTCGCCAAAAAGTTCAGTAATATTATATTCCATGCCTTTAATTTGGTAGGCTTTACCGTCAGTAATTTTACCAAAGTCAGTTACCAGTGCATCAACAGGTGAAATCATAATATTTTCATCTGTTGTAATCTCTTTTTTATTGATAAATGAGCGTGTAAAAAGTTTGTTAAGTGTTGGATAATTTGCTGGGGTGTCAAATTCTGTCATGTCTAAACCCATGAGCTTTACATAAGAATTGTTAATGAATTTTTGCAGAGGTTTAGAAAAAGGTTTAGAGGCGAATTTACCAAAGCCAGTTGAGAGGAGGGAAGAGTAATGTTTTTTCATTAAAAGCGTTCTTTCTTAGTTAATTGATGACATTATATCACTATTAGCACAAAAAAAATTTAATGAATTTTTCTAAAGTCTTTATCATTTTTTTTTAAAACGCTATAATGACGGAAAAACTGGGAATATTTTGATGATGAAAAAACTTTTTATATTATTTATTTTTTTTTACAGTTCAAGTTTAATGGCAGACATCGTAGATATAAAAGCAGACCGTTTTTATGCTAATGATATTAATAAAGAGGCTTATTTTGAAGGAAATGCTAAAATTAAACAAGGTAAAAATGAGTTTAATGCGTCCAAAATAACAGTTTTCTTCAATGAAAAAAAACAAGCTGAAAAATACATAGCAAGTGGAAATGTTAAGTTTGATTTAACTGAAAAAAAAATTCATTATGTTGGGCATACTTCATCCGTAACTTATGCACCAAAAAGTTCAAAATACCTTTTTAAAGGAAAAGTTATTTTAAAAGACTTAACAAATAACAGAGTGATAAAAGCTGATTCAGTGTCGTTAGATTTAAAGACAGGGTTGGCTGATATTAAAGGTAAAAATAAGAAACCTGTGCATTTTAGATTTGAAATAGAGGACCGAAAATAATGGCAACACCTAGGCTTGTTGATGCAAACTTTATGAAATCAGCACAAGCATTGGCTGATTCAGTAGATGATACCGTATCTGAAGTTGTATTTTTAGGGCGTTCAAATGTTGGTAAAAGTTCTAGCATTAATGGATTAACTTCACGTAAAAATTTGGCAAAAGCTTCGGCAACACCAGGTAAAACACAATTAATTAACTTTTTTGATATACGTTATATTTATGATGAAAAAGATTGGAACATTCGTTTTGTTGATTTACCTGGATTTGGATATGCAAAAGTTTCTAAAGATTTAAAAGGAATATGGCAAAAGAATTTGGTTGAGTTTATTAAGCACCGAGTTTCAATTCGTGTTTTTATTCATCTTCGTGATGCGCGTCATCCAAATGCAGAAATAGATAAAGGGGTTAATGAATATGTTAAGAAATTTATTCGTGGTGACCAGCTTTATTTAGATGTTTTTACAAAAATAGATAAATTGAATATGAAAGAAAAAACAGCTTTGAAAAAAGCTTTTCCTGGATGTATTACCATTTCAAACTCTAAGCGTCAGGGCTATGATAAAATTCATCAAAAAATATTTGAGCACATTTTTGGAATAGAAGAATGGTTAAATTAGTTAAAGCTACATTGAATGATATTCCATCTATGCAAGAGATGGTAGTTGAAGAAGTTAAAGATGGCATTATTTTAGAACGTAACGAAGATGAAGTGGCGACAAATATTCGTTCTTATGTTTTAGCAAAAGAGGATGAAAAATTATTAGGATATGCTGCTTTACATATACACTCTTCACGCTTGGCTGAAATTCGTTCTTTAATTGTTGCTGAAGAAAGTAGAGGTAAAAAGATAGGAGAACAAATTGTTCTTTTTGCTTTAGAAGAAGCCAGAATACTTAATGTGGGTGAAGAGGTTTTGGTTTTAACATATTTACCAGATTTTTTTAAAAAAATGAATTTTATTGAAATTGCTAAAGAGACCATTCCTGAACATAAAATATGGACAGATTGTATAAAGTGTATTCATTTTCCAGTATGTAATGAAATCTCATTAGTGTATAAGTTAAACAATTAGGAGAACCGGTGAATAAATACGATGGTTTTGAAGAAGAAGGCTTAAGTATTATTCATAAGGTATCACTTATTCTTTTTGTTATTGTCTATCCTTTATTTGTTTCTATGTATACGATGTTTCCTCCTCTTATAGGTTTAGTAGGTTATGTATTAATTATTAATCTTGAAAAAGAGAAAGCTTATGCCTTTGCACCTCTTTTTTATTTATTAAATTTGGACTTAAATTTAAGTTTACCTTTGCTTTTATCAACTTTTGTCATTATGCTGATTTATTTTTTTATTTATATTCCATTGAAGCGTCTAGTTCGATGTAAGGTTTGTTTACTTTTCGCAATTATTGTTATAATTGACTTCTTATATTATATCTCTTTGTTTATGTATGACTTTATGTTTAATACAACCACGGTTTTAGCTGATATGCTTTTGGTTTATTATATTGTTATTGATATTTTGATAGGGGTTTTACTTTGAGGTTTCCGATAGTTATTACTATTTTTGTTCTTTTTTGGATTATGCTTGTTTCCAGAATTTATCAAATTTCTATAAAATCAAATTATTATTATGAAAATTTGGCACAAATGAATATTGAACGTAAATATTTTATTAAGCCTGTAAGGGGTGAGATACTTGATAGAAATGGTAAATTATTGGCTGTTAATGACATTGGATTCTCTATTAAAATTGCTCCTCATTTAACACGTTATGATAAAGAGCAGAAAAAAAGAGTACCTGATGAAAAACTGGATAAGCTCATTACTGGCATTGTTAATGAGTTTCCAGATTTAAATAAAACTAAACTTATTAAAAAATATCTTAAGAAAGATTCCTCTTATAATCATCGCTATATACCTGTAGTAGAGTTTATTGGTTATGATGAAATGATTGGTGCTTATCCAAAGCTTACGATTAATAAATCACTTAAAATAGAATCAGAAACAAAAAGATTATATCCTGCTGGATCAATGGCGACACATATTGTGGGTTATGTAGGACGTTCAAATTTAAAGGAGAATGAAAAAGATCCTGTGGTAGAAAAAGTAGGTGTTATTGGAAAAACAGGACTTGAACGACAATACAATCAAGTTTTACAAGGTGAATTAGGTTACCGTCTTGTTAAGGTTTCAGCTAAAAATAAAGAGGTAGCAGAGTTAGAAAAAGTGGAACCTAAAGATGATCAAAATCTTGATTTACATATAGATTTGGGCTTACAAAAAAGAATTAATGAACTTTTTGTTGGTCAAGCTGGTATTGCTGTTGTTATGGGTGTTGATGGCGATATTATTGCTGGGGTGTCTTATCCTTCTTATGATCCAAATTTATTTGTTGGGGGTATTTCATCTAAAAATTGGAAAGAGTTAATTACTGATTTGGATCATCCTTTTACCAATAAAATTATAGGAGGTGCTTATCCTCCTGGTTCTACGATTAAGATGGGAATGGCTTTGGCTTTTTCAAAATCAGGTACAGCTGTAGAGAGTACAGAGTATTGTAAAGGTTACATTACTTTAGGAAAAAGTAAGCATAAATTTAGATGTTGGTCTCGTTATGGTCATGGTACAGTGGGATTAAGAAAAGCAATACGGGAAAGTTGTGATGTTTATTTTTATAATAAAGCATTGCAAACAGGTATTAATGCTATGGCTAAGTCTTTAAGACAAATGGGTTTAGGGGTTAAAACAGGTGTTGACTTACCTCGTGAACGTTCAGGGATTGTTCCTGATAAACCATGGAAAAGAAAACGTTTTAATCAGGGTTGGTATCAAGGAGAAACGGTTATCTCTTCCATTGGACAGGGATACAACTTGGCTACGCCTTTACAAGTTGCAGCCTATACAGCTTTCTTAGCAACAGAACGTTTACCCACACCACAATTTGTTGATGTGATTGCTGGAACGAAAGTTAAAAAAGAATATAAAACTTTTGAGGTTAATAAACAACATTTAAATACCATACGTTTAGGCATGTATGATGTTTGTAATGCACAAAGAGGAACAGCAAGGCGTACCATGTCAAAATTACCAATTGTTGTGGCAGGAAAAACAGGAACATCACAAGTTGTTTCGATTCCTCAAAGTGAAAAAGTCAGAATGAAAGAGTCTCAAATGGATTATTATAGTCGTTCTCATGCATGGTTAACGACTTATGCTCCTTATGAAAATCCTAAATATGTAGTGACTGTACTTATTGAACATGGAGGACATGGAGGTTCGGCAGCTGGTCCAATTGCAGCTGAGATATATAACTGGATGGCAAATGAAGGTTATTTTGGAGAAGAATTTAAGGGAAAAATTAAACTTAAAGATTTAACAAAAGAGAAAAAAGATGATGGACATGGACATTAGTAAATCTTTTTACCCATTTTTTAGTGACTTTTAGTTAAAATCGCCCATAAAATTATAAGACGATTGGAGCAAAGATTCATGGAAATGAATGGTGCACAAATGGTTTGTGAAGCATTGGTAGCTGAAGGTGTAAAAACTGTATTTGGTTATCCTGGTGGTGCTATTATGAACGTATACGACGCGATATATAAACAAGATGGCTTTGAACATATTTTAAACAGACATGAACAGGCTTCTGTTCATGCTGCAGATGGTTATGCAAGAGCAACGGGTGAAGTTGGTGTTGCGATGGTAACAAGTGGACCTGGATTTACCAATGCTGTAACAGGTTTGGCTACAGCATACATGGATTCAATTCCAATGGTTGTAATCTCTGGGCAGGTTCCTCAAATGTTGTTGGGTACAGATGGTTTTCAAGAGATTGATGCTGTTGGTATTTCACGTCCTTGTACCAAACATAATTATTTGGTACGTGATATTAAGGATTTACCTCGTATTTTAAAAGAGGCATTTCACATTGCGCGTACAGGTAGACCAGGTCCTGTTCTTGTGGATATTCCAAAAGATATTACAGCAGAAATGGGTGATTTTATTTATCCAGATGAGGTAAACCTTCCTAGTTATCGAACTGTGCCAAAAGCAAAAGAAGAAGATGTTTCAGTAGCCGTTGAAGCTATTTTAAAAGCTAAGAAGCCTTTATTATATATTGGTGGTGGGGCTGTATTGTCTAATGCTAGTGAGTCAATTCGTGAATTGGCAGCGTTAAGTCAACTTCCTACCGTTGAGACTTTAATGGCATTAGGTGTAATGGGTTATGATAATCCATTACGTTTAGGAATGTTAGGAATGCATGGAAATTATGCTTCAAATATGGCAATGTCAGAAACAGATTTAATCATCTCTTTGGGTGCTAGATTTGATGACCGTGTTACAGGAAAATTGTCAGAATTTGGTAAATATGCGAAGATTATTCATGTAGATATTGATCCTGCGAATATTGCAAAATTAGTACATGTAGATTATCCAATTGTTGGAGATGTACAAGATGCTGTTGAGATGATGATTAGTGGATTGAAAGATCGAGTGAACCCAGATCAATATAATGATTGGCGAGAAGTTTTAGCACGTTATGATGCTTTATATCCTCAATCGTTTGAAGATTCTGATGAAGTTATTAAACCTCAATGGGTCATTGAACGTTTAGGTGAGTTACTTGGTGAACAAGCCATTGTTACTTCTGATGTTGGTCAGCACCAAATGTGGGCTGCACAACATTTTCCATTTGATCGACCAAGACAGTGGATTAATTCAGGTGGTTTAGGAACTATGGGCTTTGGTTTACCAGCAGCTTTAGGTGCTAAAAAAGCATTTCCAGATAAAACAGTTATTAATGTCACAGGTGATGGGTCAATTTTGATGAATGTTCAAGAGCTTGTGACAGCATCTGAATATAAAATACCTGTGATTAATGTTATTTTGAATAATCAGTTTTTAGGGATGGTTCGCCAATGGCAAACATTCTTCTATGATAATCGTTTTGCTGAAACAGACTTGTCATTTCAACCAAACTATAAGGCATTAGCTGAGGCTTGTCATGGTATTGGTTATGACATTACAACAAAAGAAGAGTTTGATGCAGCACTTAAAGATGCAATTGAGCAAGACAAAGTTGCCTTTATGAATATTCAAGTAGCACGTTTTGAAGATGTTTTACCAATGGTTCCGTCAAATGGTACTTTAAATAACATGATGCTACCTAAAATTGCTAATCCAGAAAAAGGAGAAAAGTAATGAATCAAACAAGAAGAGTAATATCAGTTATTGTTGAAAATGAGAGTTCTGTTCTCTCTCGTGTTTCTGGACTGTTTGCTGGACGTGGTTATAACATTGAGACTTTAACTGTTGCACCTATTCCTAATTCTAATCGTTCTCATATAACCATTGCGACAAAAGGTGACGAGCGAACTTTAAACCAAATTTCTAAACAACTTCATAAACTGGTTCCTGTTTATGAAGTTATTGAACACAGTGAAATGGTTGAAAAAGAGATGGTCTTAGTTAAATTTTCATTGGCTGAAAGTTTGGCAGATATTGAAGCGTTATGTGCAGCTTATAATGGAACTATTGTTAATGTTGGTGTTGACATGTGTATTGGTATGGTTGCAGATGAACCTTCAAGAGTAAAACACTTTGTTGAGGCTGTAGCACGATTTAATCCACTTGAAATTGTTCGTGGTGGTGTTGTGGCGATGGAACGATAGTTAAAAATAAAAGAGGGGATTATAGTGAAGTTAAGTGAAATATCTAAAGCCATAAATATAGAATATCATGGGGCTGATGTTGACATTATAGGACTCCATACTTTGGATGAAGCAAATGCTTCTCAAATCTCTTTTTTTAATGACAAAAAATACATTGAGCAACTTAGTAGTACAAAGGCTGCTGCTGTACTAATTTCTGCTCATTATGCTAATTTACTTCCTAATAATGTTATAGCTTTGATTACAGATGAAGCATATTTAAAACTTGCGTTAGCTTCTAAATTTTTTGCACATGAAATATTGACAATAGGAGCAACACCTATGGTTGGTAAAAACTGTTCTATTGATAATAAAGCTACTTTTGGAAAAGGAGTAGTTTTGGGAGATAATGTGACTATTATGGCTGGTGTTTATGTTGGTGATAATGTAAACATAGCATCTAATACATTGATTTATCCAAATGTGACGGTTTACCATGGTTCTATAATTGGTGCTAATTGTATCGTACATGCTGGAACTGTTATTGGTTCTGATGGTTATGGTTTTGCACATACACGAGAGGGTGAACATATTAAAATTTATCAAAATGGTAATGTGCTTATAGAAGATAATGTTGAGTTGGGTGCAAATTGTGTTATTGATAGAGCAGTTTTTGGTTCTACTTATATTCGTTATGGGTCAAAATTGGATAATCTAATTCAAGTGGCACATAACTGTGATATTGGTGCTCATTCATTATTAGCAGCACAAGTTGGCTTAGCTGGTTCAACAACAACAGGTAGAAATATTGTTATGGGTGGTCAAAGTGCCACAGCTGGACATTTACACTTAGGTGACTTTACAACGATTGCTGGTAAAGGTGGGGTTACGAAATCACTGAAAGGTTCTAAGACCTATGCAGGTTTTCCTGCAATAGATCATAAAATTTGGTTACGACTTCAAGCTAAGTTATCATTTCTTGTTAAGAAGAAATAGTTTTACTTAGCATATTTTTTAATATATCCTTCTAGGGTTTCTTCTGGAATCACACCTATTTTTAAAATCTGTACTTTACCTTTTGTATCAATGGCAGCTAAAAATGGAATGGCTCCAGCCCAATCAGAATTATTGGCGATATATCTTACCACCAAGCCTACATCATAGTTAGAAAAAGTACGATAATTAATACCATGTTTCTTTTTGTAAGCATTAATGGGTTCAATATCATTATTTTGTACTTCAATTGCCATTACCTGTAATTTGTTGGGGTATTTTTCTTGTAAGTTAATTAAACTGGGCATAAGTTGAGTACAGGCTGGACATTGAAGACCAAAAAACTCCAAAAATACTACTTTACCTTCCATGCCTTCTATCTCAAATTGATTGTCTTGGGCATATACTTTGTAAGTTGTTCCACTACTGTCTGTCATTTCCATATTTTGTGCATAAAGTACGGAAGTAAGCAGTATTGATAGTAAAATAATAAATTTTTTCATAAAATATCCTTTTTTAATTGGTGAGTAAGTCTACTATAATAGTACTATGAAAAAAGATAAAACATTGAAAAGAAGAATAGATGTTACTAGAATTAGGGACATTCTATGAAGTGCTTTTAAAATCTTTGGAGTTTATGATGAAAAGTTAGCATGATTTTAATTATATTTACGATGTATGAAGCATATCTTGCGTAGAATTGCATTCATAGAGAAAATTAAAAAGGAGATTGAATGTTTAAACCACTTAATGTTTTTAATGAACGCTTACAGCCTTGTTCAAGAAAGCCTATGACTGGGTTTTATAGAGATGGTTCGTGTAATTCTGGATTAGATAATCAAGGGAGACATACAGTTTGTATTTTGGCGACAGCTGAATTTTTAGAATATTCTAAAAGGGTAGGAAATAATCTTTCAACACCAATGCCACAGTATGGGTTTGAGGGTGTTAAGCCAGGTGATAAATGGTGTTTGGCAACAGGAAACTTTTTAAGAGCCATGGAACATGGAAAAGCACCACAAGTATTTTTAGAGTCTACACATATTGCTATTTTAGAAGATATAGATTTAGAAGTCTTAAAAAGCTATGCTGTTAGTGTGTAGTTAATGTCAGATGATTTTATCTGTGAGATAAAAAACTATGAAGAGCCTCTTTTTTATAATTCAAAAGGCTCTACAGAAGCATATAAACTTTGTGTGAGACATCTTTCATCTGCACTCAATGCTGGATTAGCAAAACTTTCAAATGGTTATATGATTCCGAATAATCTGCTACATATTGTAAATTTAGAAAATGAAACAATTGAAGTTGTTTCTGATAAAATTAAACTTGTCAAGTTAGAGACTTTAAAGTGACCTTTGTATTTTTTTTGTAATTGTATTATGGATGTTTTCAATTGTATCAGTAGCATCTATTAATAAGTAAGGGATGTTAAGTTTTTCTAAGCTTTTTTGCATATGAAACTGAACGGACATTAAATAGTTTAAGCCTCGTAATTCTATGCCATCTAATTGTTTTTCTCCCATACGTTTTTCTAATGTTTCCATATTGGTAATAAATAAAATAATTAAATCAGGAAAGTTGTCTTCTAATGCAAATTTATTCAGTTCGAGTAAATGTTCAAATCTAAAATCATCATTAGCCAAAGCATATCCAATACCTGAAAGAAACCCTCTGTCTGATATGAGAAGATTTTTTTGATTCTTCTTAATTACTTGATGATAATGTTCTGCTCTATCAGCTAAAAAAAGTAGTAGTTCAGCTCTTTTTGAAGTTAATGAATCTTCTAGTAAAATTTCTCTGGCTTTTATGCCGAAGTTTGTTCCTCCAGGCTCTTTAGTTAATACTAGATTCGTAAATACTTTATTTAGTAAATCTATTTGTGTACTTTTTCCACAAGTATCTATCCCTTCAAATAGCACGTACATTAGCTCTTACCACCTTTTCTTTTAAGTTCTACATCTTTTAAAATACTTTGAGGTACTAAGTGTGCTATTTCTCCGTCAAACTTTAAAATGGCTCGAACTACGGAAGAAGAGATATAAGAGTATTCAAGTGTTGGGATAAGATAAATGGTTTCTAAATCTTTTTTTAAACTGTGATTAGCATAACCCATTTGTGATTCATATTCAAAATCACTTACTGTACGAATACCTCTAATAATAATATTTGAATTTAGTTCTGTGGCTAAATCAACCAATAAAGCGTTGAATTTTACAATACTAATATTCGGAAAGTCTTTTGTTGCTTTTTTAATCATACTTGCACGTTCTTTTACATTAAAGAGAGGATTCTTATCTGGATTATCACCAATGGCAATAACTATCTCGTCAAACATTTTACTTGAACGTTTGATAATATCTAAGTGTCCTTTGGTTAGTGGATCAAAAGTACCAGGGTAGATTGCACGTTTTTTTTTATGCATTTATTTCCATCTTTCATATAAGTTATTGTCAATTCCCAAAACATCATACCATTTACCAATTAAAAAATGTTCCATTTCTTCTAAACTTGAAGATTCAGAGTAGTACCCCATAACAGGTGGGGCAATAATAACATTTAGTTTGGCAAGTTTTTCCATGTTTTCAAGTGCTATGGCTGAAAAAGGCATTTCTCTAGGGGCTAACATAAGTTTTTTTTGTTCTTTAAGTGCAACAGAAGCAGTTCTTGTAACGAGATTATCTGCTATACCACAAGAGATTTTTGCTAATGTGTTCATGCTACAAGGGATGACAACGGTTATGTCAACTTGAAATGATCCTGAGGCAATTGACGCAGCAATGTCGCTGTTATCATGTAGGGTAATGTTTTGGTTTTCAAAATGGTTGACTGTTAAAGCGTTATTAGAAGTAATAATATGAACTTCTATATGTTTTGGTAAATGTTGGATAAATTTTGTTCCAAGTTCTACACCTGAGGCACCTGTAATGGCTACAACTAGTTTCATGTGATTCCTAATAATATTTGTTCGACAAAATCGAACATAAAATATAGTATTAAATTTTAAAGAGGGGAAAATTATATTAAAGTGGTACCACAGGTCGGATTCGAACCGACACGCCCTAAGGCAGAAGATTTTGAGTCTACCAAGTCTACCAGTTCCATCACTGTGGCATATCCTAAAAACACTTTATATAAGTGAAATTGGACTGCGATTATACAGCGATGTTACTTAAAAATTTGTTAATTATGCGACTGTATCTTTTAAAGATTTACCTACTTTAAATTTAACAGCATTTCTAGCAGGAATTTTAACTGTTTTACCTGTTAATGGAACTCTTGCCTCCCTAGCTTCTCTTTGTACGGTAGAGAAAGAACCAAAACCAATAAAACTTACGGTTTTTTTAGCCTTTAAAGCTTCCGTAATGGTATCGAGTATAGCATTTAACGCCTCGTTAGTATCTTTTTTAGATAAACCTGACTTTTCTGCTACTGCATCAATAAACTCTGCTTTTTTCATTAAATCATCCTTTGTAATTGAGTTGATGGTAAATTCTACAATTATTTTTTTAAAATAACAAGGAATTTATTCAAAATGTCTTCAAAAGCCCTTATAATAAAGTAATTTTGGCGTTTTTATTTAAAATAATGCTATAATTTTTTTAAAAATTTAGGAGTTTTAGTGCATATTTTTTTACTTATAATTATCATAATTTTTTTATATGGAGCCTTTTCTACTTTATTCCATTCGACTGAAATGGTGGGGAAAATTGGCTCATCTTATGGTCAGGGAAATATAAACCTTTTTGGATATTTAGCTTATGTAAATTTATTAATTTTAGTTTATCCTCTTTACAAAATGTATAAGAATCCAACGTTTTTAAAAGACCTAGAGTTTCATAGTGGTTGGCTTCTTTTCTTTATTTCTTTAGTGTTGTTGCAAACTTTAACTGTTAATATTTATCATGTTGGGACAATAGGTTTAAGTCTTTATGATTTTTTGAATCCATTTATTGGTAAAGCTGGAATGTGGCTTTTATGGTTTTTAACAATCACAATTTCATTGCTTCTAATTTTAGATGAAATACCTAATTTTAAAGCATATTTTGAAACTCTTAAACGTTATAAAAAAGTTGTTTTTGATAAATCTGTACACTTATGGAATAGAATAGGGTCAGAAATTGAAAACCCATTTTTTGATAAAAAAAGTACCGATAAAATGACCACAATTGTTACGACGAATCGTAGGATACGTAAAAATTTGAATAAAGATACCGATACAGATACAGATACCATTAAACAAAAAATACCTCGCAAAATTGGACATAAAAAGAAAGTTTTGAAAAAAAAGCCTAAAAAAGTTACCACAGAAGCATCTATGTTGAAAAAACGTTCTTTAGATGATATTGCGAGTATTGAAATACAAGAAATAACTAAGGTACCTGAAGTCATAGATCCAGTAACTCCTTTAGTTGAAAAGCCAAAAGAGGTTGAAGGAAAGAAAGCTCTTAAATCTATAGTTAAAGAGACGCTAAAGGAAGATACTTTACCGAGTATAGAGCGTGAAAGTACGACTAAAATTCTGGATGAATTAAAAGAAAATCGTGCTTTAATGGATCAACTTGAAAAGGGTAGTATCGAAGAACCTAAAGATTTTATTTTACCTTATTTAGATTTTTTAGAAGAGGCACCAGAAACAAAAACAAAAATTGATGAGGATGAAATAGATAGAAAGGTACATGAGCTTTTAGATAAATTAGGGCAGTTTAAAATTACAGGTGAAGTGATGGATATCTATTCAGGACCTTTAGTCACCACTTTTGAATTTAAACCTGCTGCCAATGTTAAAGTGTCTAAAATTCTTAATTTACAAGATGATCTTGCCATGGCACTTTGTGCTGAAACCATTAGGATTCAAGCACCTATTCCTGGTCGTGATGTTGTAGGTATTGAAATTCCAAATGAAAATTTTGATACCATTTATTTAAGAGATATTCTCGAAAGTGAATTGTTTCTCACTTCAAAATCTCCTTTAACCATGGCGATGGGTAAAGATATTGTTGGTAACCCCTTTGTGACAGACTTAAAAAAGTTACCTCATCTATTAATTGCAGGGACAACAGGTTCAGGAAAGTCTGTTGGTATTAATGCCATGATTTTATCATTACTTTATCGAAATGATCCTGATTCGCTTAAGTTAATGTTAATTGACCCTAAGATGTTAGAATTTTCTATTTATAATGATATCCCACACTTGATTACCCCTGTTATCACAGATGCGACTAAAGCCATAGCAGCTTTGGCAAATATGGTAGGTGAAATGGAACGTCGTTATAAGATGATGGCAGAAAGTAGAACGAAAAATATTGATAACTATAATGAGAAGGCAAAGAAAAAAGGTTTAGACTCTATGCCGTTTATTGTGGTGGTTATTGATGAGTTGGCTGACTTGATGATGAATGGTGGTAAAGATGTTGAATACTCTATTGCGAGATTAGCACAAATGGCTAGAGCTTCTGGAATTCACTTAATTGTAGCCACACAAAGACCTTCGGTGGATGTTGTTACAGGGCTTATAAAAGCTAATCTTCCATCACGTCTATCTTATCGTGTTGGGCAGAGAATAGATTCAAAAGTAATTTTAGATGCTTTAGGAGCTGATACCTTACTTGGAAAAGGTGATGCTTTATTTACCCCTCCTCGTAGTAATGGATTGGTAAGAATTCATGCACCTTGGAACTCTGAAGATGAAATTGAAGAGATTGTTGAGTTTTTAAAAGCACAAAGAGCACCAGAGTATGATGAACGGTATTTGGTTAAAGATGAGTCTGAACGCAAAGTAGGTATTGGTGTTCGAGGTGATTTAGATGAGCTTTATGAGGATGCTAAGAAAATTATATTAACGGATCAAAAGACATCGATTTCTTATTTACAACGTAAGTTACAAATTGGTTACAATCGATCAGCTAATATTATTGAACAATTACAAGAGATGGGTGTTTTATCAGCACCCAATAATAAAGGTCAACGAGAGATAATTGCTTAGAAAAGCTACTTAAATAATCTAATATTTAATATTAAATATATATAATAAATTTAATATAATATTAAGGTTATTGCTCCTATGTTTAACAACAAAAAAATTATTCTTTTTTTTCTATTATTTTCTATCATCATTTTTTCGCTTTTTCTTTTTAAAGTAATTAACTTTTCTTTAGATTATAAAAATAATAAAGCTATTTTCTCAGAAGTAAAGATTTTAGGACAGTTAGATGAGTTATTAAAAAATCTTCATAAAGAGAAACAAGCTACTATTGTCTATATAGGTCAACAGAATAAAGCGAACTTTCAAAATGTTGACAGTATGCGTAAAATAACAAATGTACAGCTTCAAAGACTTTTAAAGAATGTTAAAAATAAAAAAAGTTTTCATACTTTATTGCGAGACTTAAGGAAAGTACATCATTTGGTTGATGGTTTTAAAATGGATGGGATAGAGTATTATTACAATAATCAAATTATTAAAACCATTATGTTTAATATAGCTTCAATGGTGAAAAAATTACCTCTAGAACATAGTATTAACTTAGATAAAATTGGCAATATTGATAAAGAAAAATTGATTAAGGTACAAAATAAATTGTTAAAAGATAATAATCATTTTGAAACTAATATTTTTGTTTATGTAGCACTTACTTTAGCCTTTTTATTTTTTAGCTTATTTTTATTTTATTGGTTTAAAGCGATTAAGAGACATAATACAGAGTTGATTAGCACATTAAAAGAGATAGAAGAAGAGTTAAGCCAGATGCAACGTTTAGAGATAGAAGAGGTTTTAAAAAAAAATAATACTTTAGAAGTTTATAAGTTTCTTGCAAAAGCCATTAAAGAACCAAATAGGGCAAAAGATAATTTTTTAGCAAATATGTCACATGAAATACGTACGCCTTTAAATGGTATTATTGGTTTTACAAATTTACTTCAAAAGACGACACTTAATAAAGAGCAAAATGAATTTGTCAGCATTATTGATAATAGTTCAAAAAATTTATTAACCATTGTACAAGACATTTTAGACTTTTCAAAAATTAACGCTATGCATCCTGAAATTGAAAACACGTCATTTAATCTTATTGAAGATGTGGAGATGAGTATTCAAGCATATCTTGAAACATTAGAGGAAAAAAAATTAGACTTTAGTATTTATTCTGACCCAGCACTTCCTTTTAAGGTATTGGGTGATGCTACACGGATATCACAAGTAGTAGTAAATCTTTTGGGAAATGCTATTAAGTTTACACCTGAGAAAGGAAAAATTAACATTGCTACTTCTTTACTTTCACAAACTTCTAAGGAGGCAAACATTCGTTTTTCTATAGAAGATACAGGTATTGGTATTGCTGAAGATAAACAAGAACAAATTTTTGATGCTTTTGTTCAAGCAGATATTAGTACAAATCGTAAGTTTGGTGGCACAGGTTTGGGGTTAACGATTTCAAAAAGATTGGTTGAGCTTATGGGTGGTACATTAAAACTAGAGAGTGAAAAAGGAAATGGAAGTATCTTTTATTTCGATTTAACCTTGAGGTTAGACCCTAAAGCATCAATAAGAACTCATCCTAGTTTTCCAAATTTAAAAATTGGGTATTTAATGGAGCAAAAAAACAATAATGATGAAGAGAATAATAAAAATCTTAAAGTTTATATTACCTGCACAAAAGCTGATTATAAAACTTATACCTTGAATGACCTTTCAAATATGAAAAGTAGTTATTTGCCGAATATTTTATTTATTAATTATGATGATTTTAAAAATGATACATTATTGGAGTTGTGTTTAAAACTTCCAACAAAAATAGTATTAATGCGTCATTTGAATTATTATCCATTAAAGAATATTCAAGAAAATACGGTTTATCAAATGCTTGATGCCCCTGTTACGTATACCAATGTAATGGCGTTATTAAGAAAAGAACAGCAGGTCTCGATTAACAGTGTCTTACTGTATAAAGATTCTAAGTTGAGTGGGAAAATTTATGTGTCTATTTTAGAAAGTCTTGGATTTGAAGTTGATATTTATTATTCTATTTATGAGTTTAAAACACAGCTAGAAAATAAGCATTATAAATATGCATTATTTGATGATAGGAATACCAACAATGAAATAATGGCAAAAATAATTAAAAAGAATGGGGCTATTCCATTTCTATTTTCTCAGGAAAAAGAAAACCATACTTGCTGTCAAGTATTGGATTATTCTATTGATGCAAATAGTTTAAATGAGCATTTAAAGATGGCATAAGGCTTGTAACTCAATGACACAAAAGAATAACTCCATACGAAATAGACGACATTAACGTCAAGCTCTAACGACTATTAGTATAGAATGAGTAGAAAATATTTAACGAGTAGGAGACATTAATGTCATTATTAGCAGATTATAAAGCACACACAGCCGAACGTGCTGAGTTCGGTGTACCCCCATTAGTTCTTACAGCAGATCAAACAGCAGAACTTGTAGAGTTATTAAAAGTATCACCTGTTGCAGATGCAGCATATGCAATAGAACTTTTTGAAAATAAAATTCCAGCTGGAGTAGATGATGCAGCGTATATTAAAGCAGCCTTTTTAAATGATATTGTTAAAGGTGATGCAACATGTTCAGAGATTGATTCAGTAAGAGCTACTATACTTCTTGGGACAATGTTAGGTGGATTTAATGTTGCTCCACTTGTTGATGCACTTTCTTCATCAGACAATGCCGTTGCAGAATCAGCAGCAACGCAACTTAAAAACACTCTTTTAGTATACGATTCATTTAATGATGTAAAAGCCCTTATGGATGCTGGTAATGCATTGGCTAAAGAAGTAGTAGTATCATGGGCAAATGCTGAGTGGTTCTATAATAAGCCAGAGATGAAAAAAGAAATTACGTTAACAGTATACAAAATTCCAGGTGAAACAAATACAGATGACTTATCTCCAGCGTCTGAAGCATTTACTAGAGCAGATGTTCCGTTACATGCTAACTCTTTCTTAGTAAACAGAATGGACAACCCATTAGACACAATGAACGAACTTAAAAGAAAAGGTAATCCTCTTGTTTATGTTGGTGATGTTGTAGGTACTGGTTCTTCAAGAAAATCTGGTATTAACTCACTTCAATGGCATATGGGTGATGACATTCCTTTTATTCCAGGTAAAAGAACAGGTGGTGTTGTTATTGGTGATATTATTGCACCAATTTTCTTTAACACAGCAGAAGATGGTGGATGTATCCCTATTCAAGCACCTACAGCAAACCTTAACACAGGGGATGTAATCGTACTTAAACCTTTTGATGGTGTAATTGAAATAGATGGAAAAGTTGTTTCAGAGTTTAACATTGAGCCAAACACACTTCCAGACGAAATGAGAGCTGGTGGGCGTGTACCATTGATTATTGGTAAAGGTCTTACTGTAAAAGCTAGAGAAGCTATGGGTATGGATACTGGAGATATTTTCATGACTCCTGCATTACCTGAAGATAATGGTAAAGGATTCACTCTTGCACAGAAAATGGTGGGTAAAGCTTCTGGTATGGAAGGTGTTAAACCAGGTGTTTACTCTGAGCCAGTATGTACAACAGTTGGTTCTCAAGATACAACAGGTGCGATGACAAGAGATGAGGTAAAAGATTTAGCTGCACTTAACTTTGGTGCTGACTTTGTACTTCAGTCATTCTGTCATACATCTGCTTATCCAAAACCAGCAGATATTAAACTACAGCATACATTGCCAGACTTTATGACAGACAGAAAAGGATTTACACTTAGACCAGGTGATGGTGTTATTCACTCATGGTTAAACAGAATGTGTCTTCCAGATACCATTGGTACAGGTGCAGATAGTCACACAAGATTCCCAATTGGTATGTCTTTCCCTGCTGGTTCTGGACTTGTTGCATTTGCAGCAGTTACTGGTTCTATGCCACTTACTATGCCTGAGTCGGTAATGGTACGTTTCTCAGGTGAAATGCAACCAGGTATTACACTTAGAGATATGGTAAATGCTATTCCTCATCAAGCAATTAAAGATGGTTTATTAACTGTTGAAAAAGCTGGTAAGAAAAACATTTTTGCTGGACGTATTTTAGAGATTGAAGGTCTTGAAACATTAAAATGTGAACAAGCATTTGAGCTTTCTGATGCTTCTGCTGAGCGTTCTGCTGCTGCTTGTGCTGTTAATCTTGATAAGGAACCAATTATTGAGTACTTAGAGTCAAATATTGCACTTATTGAAGAGTTAATTGCTCAAGGTTACGAAGACAGAGCAACACTTGAAAGAAGAGCGCAAAAAATGAGAGACTGGGTTGCTAACCCTATACTGCTTAAGGCTGATGCTGATGCTGAATATGCTGCTGTTATTGAAATTAACATGTCAGAAATTACAGAGCCAATTGTAGCTTGTCCAAATGATCCAGATGATGTTAAAACATTAACTGAAGTTGCAGAAGCTGGTTTAAGAACAGAAGTTGATGAAGTATTTATTGGTTCTTGTATGACTAATATTGGTCTATTTAGAGCAAATGCAGAAGTACTTAGAGGTGAAGGTGCAGTTGAAGCTAAGCTTTGGATTTGTCCTCCAACTAAAATGGATGAGAAGACACTTCAAGAAGAAGGTTATTACTCTGTATTTGGAATGGCAGGGGCGAGAATTGAGCCTCCAGGATGTTCTTTATGTATGGGTAACCAAGCAGCTGTTAAGCAGAATGCATGGGTATTTTCAACATCTACAAGAAACTTTGACAATAGACTTGGTAAGGGTTCACAAGTATACCTTGGTTCTGCCGAGCTTGCTGCTGTTGTTGCACTTAAAGGTAAGTTACCAACTGCTTCTGAGTATCTTGAGATTGTACAAGATAAAATCAAACCTGAAATGACAGATGAGATTTACAAATATTTAAACTTCAACAAAGTTTCTAAAGAAGAACTTGTGGCAATGGTCGAGTAGGGAGCTTTTCTTTACTTTTTACTCTGTACCTTTTTGGGTACAGAGGATTTTTTAAATTTTATTTATAAAACACTTTTCCAAATAAAATAATCTTATTGTTTGACATTTCAAGTTTATATAAATAGCTTAAACTATAAGTATCTACACAATATGAGGGTGGCTCCATATCTATGAGTTCACTAATACTTGTATCATCTTCAATAATTAATGCTTCTATAAGTTCTTGATGCTCTATCAATAGTTGTTTAAGACTAGGATAGTTTAATTGTCTAATTTTATCCCATACCTCTGTGATACCCCATTCATAAGAGGTATCACTTTTTTCTTCTTCGATTATTTTCTTGTAGTATTCTTGATATATTTGTATAAATATATGAGAAGGACATATCACTGTTAAATCAGCAAATATGTAGTTTGATGTAGAAAGATGTTTTACATGTTTTCTACCCATATAAGACATACAGACCCATGTAGTTTTTTTTATGGGTTTAGCATTAATATACCATTTCAGTTTGCTTCTTAATTCTTGAGATACAGGTAACATAGTTTCACCTACATTAACTTTTCAAAGAATTCCCTTGATTTATCATTTGGGATAAATATAATTGTTTGTGTTTGAGGAAAAGTAGCTTCTCCTGAGGTAGAAACTTCTATTATCTCAAATTTTAATGCTTTAAGAAAATTTTGTGTAGCCTGAAAATGAGAAAGTGAATTGGTCAATTTGAGTTGAACTTCTCCTTTTTTATTCATGCTTCCAAATCGAGCATAGGTTCCTAAAATAAAAAGAAGTTTTTTTGTAGGGTTATTAAATTTTTTTTCATTTAAGAATCCTATAGAAAAATTGGTTTCTTTTTCTTTCTTAAAGTTATAAAAGTCATGAAATAATTTTTTATGTTTAGGTGAATAAATAGAAATGTTTGATTTTTGTTTAACAATAAAATCAAATTCTTCAGCGTTAAAAATAGTTTTTAACGCTTCCATAAAAATTTCATAGCTTTGATTTTCATCAGCATAAAAATAGTTTATTTCATTGTTTTCGTTATTCTCTTGAAGTTGTAAACCATTGTAGTCGTTGAGCATACCAATTAAAAATTCTTTGTTCATTGTTATATTTTCTTGAGCTAATAAAAGCTGTAAGTTTAGAAAGAGAGTCATTATTATTGCCTTTGTCAAAGTATTCCTTTTTTTGAAATAAATGGGGAAGATATTATATATAGTTAAACTTTAACTATTATATTATTAAATATATAAAATTAAATAAACTTTTAAAGTTTAATTTAATATAATTATGAATATTTAATTTAAGGATTTATATGAAACTAAAACTATTACTAACTTTTATACTTTTAAACACAACGAGTTTACTTTATGCAAACAGTTTAACCTTAGAAGAGAAGCGAAATATTGCAAAAATTGAAAAAAGTACTATTACTGATTTTCAAGAAAAGCTTAATAAAATGATTGATACTCAATTAGAGTTGAGCATTGATTGGGAAAGTATTTCAGATGTTAAAAAAATTAAACTTTTAGATAAAGGAATTCAACAGGTTTATATAAAACCATTGTTAAGTACATTTAAGAATTTATCTTCAGATGCTCTAGGTAAAGAAGCTTTAAAAGAGTTGATTCGTTTAGAAAGAGTTAAGAAAATTGTTTTTTCTAATAAAATAAAAACAACTAATAAAAAAGGTATCTCATTAAAAAATGGTGTTTTGACTATTGATCAAAGAGCTTATACTAATTGGAGTACTAAAGATGTTGAAACTAGAGCTAAAGTTATTTATAATGTTTTAGGGCTTTAAAAAGTAATTTATGGTTTAAAGTATTTAAAGTCACTTTTCGGATTACGAATATAACAAAAATGATTAAACTGATGTTCTTTTATAAGACTCAATGCTTTTTCTGCTTCATTTTTATAAGCAAAATGAAATAATTGATAGCCTTCACTTAATATATCATAATGATTATTGATATACTCTATGTTAAGGTTATGGTAGGAAAAGCCAATACACTCTTCATTTTCTATTGTTCCCATAGGCATACCATGTTCTGTAAGTAAATAACTAAATGCTTTTTCATGTTTACCCAAAGAGCAGGATTGGGTCATGTTGTATTTTTTCATAATGTGTTGAGCACGGTGTGCACCTTTATCATGTATGAAGTTAAACAGTAATGTATTATGTGAGAATATTTTGAATTGATTATCTTCTTTATGTACTGTTAGGCTATGAGGATCAATATCAATACATTGATGATTTGTAGGGTTATTATGAGAAGCTACTTTTGTTGGGATAAAATCATGTTCAAGGTTAAGCTGAGGTGTTATTTTAGTTTTAGTCGTTGTTGTTACTAATGTTTCTTCATGTAAAGATTTCTCTAAAGACATGAAGTACGTCAAGATTACCATAAAAAGAATTAAGATAGCGATTATAATATAATGAAAAGGAGAGAAAGTATTTTTTATCTCTTTATTACTGTTATTTATTTCTTGGTCATGATGGATACCACTGATGGACTCAATGGATAAAGTATCTTGTTCCAGTATATAAGTAGGTACTTCTTTCCAGATTTGCTTTAGTGAATTTATTTCAATGGCATACCCTATTTCAGTACCTTCTTTATTTGAAATCATGGCAATAACTTTATTGGTTTTTTTACAAAAAACAGGTGCACCACTATTACCTCGATCAAAGGTGTAGCCATTATGTGTTTTAATTTTACGTATATAGTAAAAAAAATCGTTTTTATTAGTGTGGAGTTCTATTTTTTCATTATAAAGTATTGCTGATATATGTTTTTTTTGGGTCATGTTTTGATTAAAGTTACTAAATCCAATAATTTCAACATCAGAACTATGACAATTATTAACTTGTAATATTAACGGCTTTAAATTGAGTTTAGAAACATAAATAACAGCCATATCAATCTCATTACCTATGGCAATAATTCTAGCCTTTACTTCTTCGACCATTGGGTTTACTACATCATCAATAACATGTTTACAGGTTAAAATATATACACCTTTATCATCATTGTCTATGACAAAACCTGTTCCAAAACTACGATTGTTTTTATCTAAGCTTTCAATATGGACAATATTACGATACATGGGTTAACCTTTCTATTTTATAACATGATTTTGAAAATATAATTCTTATATTATACTTTTAACTTTACTAAAGATTTTAGGTCTTAAGCATAAGAATAGAAAAGAATGTGATGAGTGGTCAATATTTCTCATTTGATAAGGTTGTCATAAATAAGAAATATTGGATATTAATTCTTTATATTAAATAGTACAATTATCTTAGCCTAATGGCTTAATAAATTTTGTGATAAAATAACACTTTTAAATCCATATATAAAGGTTAAGCGTGAATTTCTTTTTTGAAACAATTGATCGTTGGTCCCTTAAAATTTTAGAGATTTTTAAACGTTTTCCTCTGGCTATTTTTTCTTCTTTTTCTGTTACTATCTTATTAATTCTCTTGATTGAAGCTGGTGATCTAATTAATAGTTCTTTTATTTTAATAATTCCTAAACTTATACTTGTATTAAGTTTAGGAATTTTTCTTTTTCCTGCCTTGCATTTACTCTCAAAAAAGCTGTGGTTTAAAATGGTTGGATTGGGATTATTGGTATTGTATTATTATCATTTACCTTTAAATATTTTAAATTCAACCATTATTACCCATCATGTACTTTTAATTTTCGCACTTTGTTTTATGTTTTTATGGGCACCGTTTATGGACATTAAAATTTCTAACCAAAATATTTGGGAATGGACACAAACAATTGTAGAAAACTTATTGGTAAGTTTACTTTTAAGTATGGTCTTTTTCTTATTGTTTTATATTACCATGTATGCGATGGATAAGTTGTTTTTAGTAACATTAGATGCGCGTCATTATTTTCAATTTATGTTTTTTATTTTGGGTGTTTTTGCTGTAACTTATTTTTTTGGAAAGATTCCTAAATATATTATGCTCGTACAAAAGAACCAGTATCAAGGTATAGGAACAGTATTTACTAAATATATATTGACACCAGCATTTTTTATCTATTTTATTCTTATTTTTGCTTATATCATTAAAATATTTTTAACAGACAGTTGGAATACTTTGAATATTGACTTTTTAGCCTTAGCTTATACTTTTGTTGCTATTGGTACTTATATGCATTGGACACCTTTATGGGATGATGCAAATAAAAAATTTAGAGTTTTTATTTGGGGTTCTTTATTTATTTTGAGTCTTGTTTTAAGTTTTTCTATTTATACACGTTCTTTAGTTACTTCATATACTGAACATTATCTTATTTTATTATTTACACTTTGGTTGGCATGTATCTCTTTGTATTTTCTTTTTGTGAAGAGAGCGAGTTATAAATGGTTATTTTTTTCTATTTCTTTATTGATTATTATTTTTCAATCTGAACAAGTCATGAATCTTTCTTTTTTTAAACTCATATAGATTGCTATAACTGTAAAATCACGACTTTCATATTTTATAAGAGAGTATAACAATGCATACATTAAAAGCACTCAAAGAGGGTTCCCTATTTGGTATTAAAAAGCTAACATTGGCTGAAGAACTTACTGAATTTCCAAAAGAAATTTATAATCTAGCTGAAACTTTAGAAGTTTTAGACATGACCAATAATAATCTTTCATCTTTACCAAGTGATTTTACTAAACTTAAAAATTTAAAAATTTTATTTTTATCCAATAATCAATTTCAAGAGTTTCCTGCTGTTCTTGCAAACTGTTCTAAACTTTCTATGATAGGTTTTAGAAACAATCAAATACATTATCTACCTGAAAATGCTTTACCTCTTGGTACACGTTGGCTTATATTAACAGATAATAATCTGACTAAGTTACCAGACTCAATAGGTAATCTTTTTTATTTACAAAAAATGATGTTATCAGGGAATGAGTTAAGGAGCTTACCAACAAGTCTTTCTAAGTGTCAGAATTTAGAGCTTTTACGTATTGCTGTTAATAGACTGAAGGAGTTTCCGATATGTTTATTGGCTCTTCCTAAACTTTCATGGTTAGCTTATTCAGGGAATCCTTTTTGTACGAAGCATCCCCGTACAAAGAATAAGTTAGATGAGGTTCAATGGGATAAGTTAGTAATTGAAAAGCTTTTAGGTGAGGGGGCTTCAGGACATATTTATGCTGCTATGTATAATAATAAAAAAGTTGCTGTTAAAATTTTTAAAGGTGCAATAACTTCTGATGGACTTCCTGAGGAAGAGATGAATATTAATATTGCTATGGGGTCACATGTACATCTTATTGATGCTCTTGCTTTAGTGATAGATCATCCAGAAGGTAAAAATGTTCTTATGTTAGAATTGATTCCTGAAGAGTATGTTAATCTGGGATTTCCACCTACATTAGCAACGTGTTCACGCGATGTTTACGCTAAGGATCTTTCTTTTAGTCTAAATCAAGTTATTAGTATTCTACAAGGTATGGTCAAAGCTGCTTTCCACATGCATAGAGGAGGTATTATGCATGGAGACTTTTATGCCCATAATATTATGATTAATAAAGACGCTCATGCCATTCTTGGAGATTTTGGTGGAGCATCTTATTTTGAACCCAAAGAGAAAATAATATCTAATGCCTTAGAACGTTTAGAAGTAAGGGCTTATGGTTGTTTAATAGAAGAGTTGTTGAATCTATGTACTTATGATACAGGTGATAATTTAGAAAGAGAAAAGCTTTTGAAATTACAAATTAGGTGTATGCATAGTAATATTAGTGAACGACCTTTATTTGAAGAAATCTTAGTAGAAATGTTGTATTTAGAATAAAAATAAAGAAAATAGAACGGTTTTTAACATTTATGGCATACTTTTATGTTGTAACTTGTTATCATTTTGTGTTTTAAAAAATAAAAGGACAAAATATGAAAAAAACAGTAATAATTTCAATCTTGATATTAACGTTAGGAGCTTTAAGCGTGGGGGCTATGGAAGCTAATCTTATCGAAGGTAATACAAGTGTAGAGGGTAATCTAACAATAGAAAATAATTTAACAGATGTTAATTTAAGTATGGAAGATAATGTAACAACAGATATGAATCTTTCATTAGAGCTTAATACACCAAATACACTTACACCAAGTATTGATATTGAAAAATGTGGTGCAGGGAAGTGTGGGGGAGCAGAAGATGCTAAATCAACAAGTAAATGTGGTACTGATAAATAATTTTAATTTTTAAAATGGTAGGTTGAGAAACCTGCCAACTCCTTAAGATACATCCTTTCCATTTTTTATTACATTTTACTTTCATTTCTAAGCACGAAAGAGCTACTTCAGAAAATTAAGAGAGCTTATAAAAGCTATTGGCTACAATCAATTTTTTTAAATAATAAAGGACTATCAATGAATGAAGAAAAATTAAAGCAAATCTTATTTTTGTTACAAGAGCAAAACAAAGAGTTACTAACCATGGTAATGCACTTACAAGTTTCAAATAATGAATTAAAAGAGCAACTAAATAATGACTTCTATAAAGTATACGAAGAGTTGTATAACCTAAAAGACCCTAAAGAGGTAAAAGACTTTTTAGAATCTAAAAAGTTTATTGTGGGTGAATTAAATGATATGATAGGAAAAGAGAGTACAAAAGCCATTGAAAAATTTAATGAAAACTATGAAATTATGGAAGAAAACATTGAGAAGATTTTGAGTTAGGATGTATTTTTACCAAATAAAATTTTGCTATAGTAAATGGAAGATAATATAGTATGCAAAACCACTATTACGATGAGTCGAGGAGACACACACTTCTTTTTAACGGAAGGTTTAACCGTGGAAGGGAAACCCCACAGCAGGGGAATATAAAAAGCAACCCAACCATCTTTTGTTACCCAGTGGAAAGATTCATCAGTATGTAGAACCCATTCAAGTTCAAGTTCAAATGCAAATGTTAGTAGAGTGGATAGCAAAAAGCAAAAAGCAAAGAAGCGTTACATCCTATTTTTGTGGCTTCCATTGTGCATTATAATTTAGTACGCATTCATGCTTTTGACGATGGCAATGGACGAGGAGCTAGAATAATTATGAATTTGATGAACCAAGGCTTTTTCCCTGCCGTCATTAAAACTGAAAAGAAACGAAAGTATTTAGCTACTTTACATGAAGCTGATAGGGGTGATATTGCTCCTTTTATTACGTTTGTGACCTTAGAATTGATTGAGACGTTGGAGAGTGTTTTGAGTGATTTGAATGAAGTCCTGTAGGGTGCTGTTTTCAACGCACCGTTAATAATGTTCGTATGAAATAAAGTTTCGCCGAAAGGCTTATAACCTCTAATATACCCAATAAAGGAACATATTTATATGTCAAATAAAGAAAGATTAGAAAAGTATCTCTTAAAAGAAAAAACTTTTTTATTGGATGATATCAATAATGGAAAGACCATTATGATTTCAGGTGCTTGGGGAGCAGGTAAAACTCACTTTTGGAAAGAAGAGATTGAAAAAGAACAAAAGAAAATTCAAAAAGATGGGGAAGAAGTAGATAAGTATACAACTGAAGAATATAATGAAGGGTTACATTCAAAACTAAAAGATAAAGCTTGTGTATATGTTAGTTTATATGGGAAGGCTTCTATAGAATCTATTGAGTTAGATATTTATATGAAAGCTTATCAAAATATTGTTGGTGATGCAGATTTTGTAAGTAAAACTTGTTCAGTATTTACCAATGTAGGTAAAAATTTAGGAAACATGGCACACAAAGGTGCTGGAGGTGCATTTTCTTGGATAGAAAACCTTGTAGATAAAGATAAGTTTGATAAAGCTGGGAAATATTTAGAGAATGGTGGTGTTATTTGTTTTGATGATTTTGAACGTAAATCAAAAGATATAGATTTAAATGATTTATTTGGATTTATCTCACAACTTGCTTTAGAGTATAGATGTAAAGTAATTATTATTTTAAATAGTGATGTCTTTAAAGGAAAAGAAGCAGAAATATTTAAAAATGTAAAAGAGAAAACAGTAAATAAGTTTTTATATTTTGAACCTACTATTAAAGAGTTATTTGATTCTATTACTAAGGATGAAAAATATAGTATTTTAGATGATTATAAAAGTGATATTTTAAAAGCTATTGAAGAGACAGAAGAGCTAAATGCTCGAATATATATGCAGGTTTTGGATAATTGTTTAGAGTGGTTGATAGTTAAAGAGAGTTTGGATACTAAGATAGTTAGAGTTTTGACCTTGGGAACTTTTAATTTTGTTTTGAATCATATGGTTTTTGATTATGTAACACCTATTAATAAGAATACTTCTTCTATGAGGAATGATTATACATATAAAGAGATAAACTTTACAATACTGACAGTTAATAAAGTTTTTAGACATATTGATGATAGTAAGTATACAAATGGATTTATGAATAATTCATCTGTTCCAAGAAATATTAAAGAGAAAGAGCTTATAGAGTTTTTGTTAAATAAAGGTGTTGATAGAGAGTATCTTGAAAAAAATAAAAAAAAGATAGAAGCTTTATGGAAGTATGGTTATAGATTATACTATGTCGCAAGTGTAGATAAAGAAACCTATAATGAAATAGCTCAATTTATAAAATCAGGAATTTTAATTTGATATGTTGTATAAGCCTTTCGGCGAAACACTTAAGTCTACCAACCTTATTAAACGGTGCGTTGAAAACAGCACCCTACGGAACCCAATATGCAAATTAACCTTTTTTTAACCCAAACTGACACCACCATAGGCTTTGTTTCTCAAGAGAGTACAAAAATAGACCGAGCTAAAAAGAGGAAGCCAAATAAACACTACATTCAAGTAGTAAACTCCCTAAAAACACTCAAGCAGTTTAGTAGAGTACCAAACAAATATAAAAACCAAGTGCGTCGAGCAAAGCGAACAACATTTATCATGCCTAACGGAATGTCATTTCGTGTGGTGAAAGATACTGAACATAATCTACTTTTAGACAGATTAAAGTGGGTTTACTCTTCTTCGGCGAATTTAAGTGGGGCTGAGTATGATGAGACTTATGCTAGAGACAATGCAGAGGTTATACTCTCTTTTCCTAAGCAACGCAATGGCAAAGCTTCGACCATTTATAAACTTAGCCAAACCAATATAAGGTCTATCCGTTAATGACAACCATAATAAATGCAAAGATAATTACAAAAGATGAAGTGTTAGAAGGTTATGCACTTACTTTTGATGAGAAGATTATTTCTATAAGTCAAAAAGTTCCTCAAAACACAGAAATTATAGATGCCAAAGGACTTTACCTCTCTGCTGGGTTTATCGACATTCACATACATGGTTCAAATGGTTATGATGTAATGGATGGAACTGAAGAAGCGTTGACTGAGATGTCTAAAAGTATACTGCAAACAGGGACAACTTCTTTTTTGGCAACGACCATGACCATGAGTCAAGAAGATATCTATTGTGCTTTGTTAAACGTTCAAAACTTTGAGCAAAAAAGTGGCGCAAAAATTTTGGGTGTGCATTTGGAAGGACCTTTTATTAATGTGGCTAAAAAGGGTGCGCAAAATGACAAGTATGTTCAAAAACCCAATATGGAACTTATATTACCTTTTATGGACATCGTAAAGATGATAACCCTCGCACCTGAAGTTGAGGGTGCTAAAGAGTTTATAGAGTATTTAGCGAAAGAGTATCCTCATGTTTTATTAAGCATTGGGCATTCCGATGCTACTTATGAAGCGTCTAAACAAAGTTTTACTTGGGGTGTTTCACATGCTACGCATTTGTTTAATGCCATGAACCCTTTGCATCATCGAGAACCAGGGATTGTGGGGGCTGTGCTTGAAGCAGACGAGGTTTCTTGTGATGTCATTGCTGACTTAATACACATGCACCCTTCTTTTTTTAAGTTGTTGTATAAGCTAAAAAAAGAGCAGTTAATTTTAATCACCGATGCCATGAGAGCAGGGTGTTTACATTGTGGTATTTCAGAAATAGGTGGTCAAAAAGTGATTGTGAACGAGGGAGAAGCACGACTGGAAGATGGTACTTTGGCTGGTTCGGTTTTAAAGATGAATGAGGCATTAAAGAATTTTTATGAACATACGAATATTAGTTTAGTAGATTTACTTGCGACAGTGACGTATATTCCTGCTAAAAAAATGGGATTAAATCAAGGTATATTAGGGGAGGGTTATGAGGCTGATTTAGTTTTGTTTGATGAAGCATTTGAAATCAATAAAGTATATGTTGATGGGAATATTGTTTTCCAACGTTAATTTCGATAGAATTACTGCAAATTAATATACAAGGCATTAAAAGAATGAAAGTTGTAGTAATCCAAGGTCCAAACCTTAATATGCTCGGCATGAGAGAACAAAATATTTATGGTCCAATGAAATTAGAAGATATTCATCAACAAATTAAGGGTGTTGCAGAACAAAATAATGTACAAGTTGAATTTTTTCAATCTAACTTAGAAGGTGAGATTGTAGACAGACTTCAAGAGTGTTATGGTGATGCTGATGGTATTATTATTAATCCTGCTGCTTATACACATACTTCTATTGCGATTCGTGATGCAATTTCTGCTATAAACATTCCAACAGTAGAGGTACACCTTTCAAACATTCACCAAAGAGAAGAGTTTAGACATACTTCATTAACAGCACCTGTATGTGCAGGGCAAATTTCTGGTTTTGGACCAATGTCATACCACCTAGGAATGATTTCTATTATCCAAATTATGAATGAAGTAGCTGCTATGAGAGAAGACCAAGCAGCACAAATAGCACAACAAAATTTACAAGGTTAAATACTTAAATAAAAAGGGGAAACTTCCTATGAATTACATAGTAAAAGATGAAAATTCCATATATTATGAATGTGGGTTTAGCTCAGATAATGCCTTGTTTTTAAAATTAGGAAGTGAATCTTTTTTTATAACTGACTCACGTTATACTGTGGAAGCAGAAGAACTTGTTAAGGGTGCCACTGTTATTATAGATGGTGACTTATATGGTCAGGCAAACACGCTGATCAAAAAAGCAATGGTTAAAAAAATGACCTATGATCCAAAAGAGTGGAGTATTTTTCATTTTGGCAAGTTAAGTGAAGACTTAAAAGTTAACTTTAAAGAGTCTCCAGACTTTTCACACTTAAAAAGAGTGGTAAAGAGTTCAGAAGAGCTTTTATTGCTAAGAAAAGCTGTAGAACTTGGAGCGAAAGCTTTCGATGATTTTTCTGCATTGATTCATAAACATGGTTTTAAAAAAGATGAAAACATGCTTACTTTTATGGGAAAAGCAATGCTTTCTCAAAAGGGAAAGTATGAACTCTCTTTTGACCCCATCACAGCAGTTAATGCTAATGCTGCTAAACCTCATGCTTTACCTACTAAGAAAAAATTAAAAACGAATGACTTATTACTTGTTGATGCAGGATTAAAATACAAGCGTTATTGCTCAGATCGAACACGTACAGTTTCTGCAACAGAAGATTTTAAATTTGGCTATGAGCAGAAGTTTAAAAAGAAAAAAATTCAAAAAGCTTATGATTTGGTCTTAAAGGCACATGATAATGCCATTGAAAAAGCGCGTTCAGGAATGAAAGCAAAAAAAATAGATGCCTTTACACGTGACATTATTACCAAAGCTGGATTTGGAGAGTATTATGTACACTCAACAGGTCATGGTGTTGGTTTAGATATTCACGAGATGCCTTACATAAGTGCTAAGTCTGAAATGAAAGTCGAAGATGGTATGGTTTATACGGTTGAACCAGGGATTTATATTCCTGGTGAATTTGGAATTCGTATTGAGGACATGGTAGTTATGGAGAATGGAAAAGCTAAGATTCTATAGTTTCTTAAATTTTTTTATTTTCACTTTTAAGTAATATTCCAAATCTAGAATAAAAAGTTTATAAGCTCTCCATAAAAGGATATTATTTTCAGGAAAGATGAATTTCCTGAAAATAATATCCTGCTATCTCATCGCCTCTGCAATATCTCTTTTTTCAGCATGGGCATAGATCATGGTTGTTTTGATATCTGAATGCCTAAGTGTCTCTTTCAAGACTAATAAATTTCCTGTTTTTCTAAAAAGCTGCATGGCGCAAGTATGTCTAAATACATGCAATCCCTTTCTTTTTATTTCAAGACTTTTTAATATATTATTTACACTCACATAAAAATTACTTCTATTGATAGGGTTTTTAGCATTTTTTGCTTTAAAAATAAATTCATCTTCTAACTTAAATAATTTAAAATAATCCAATTCTTTTTCTATATGAGCTATCTTAATTAATGCTACCTGCTCTTCCTTGGACTTTGTTTCTAAAAGATGAATTTCATAAAAGTCTCTTTGTTTATTATTGTTTTCTAGGTCTGATATTTGTATGTTTTCTAATTTCAAAGACAAAACTTCTGAAATTCTAAGACCTGAAAAAAGCATCAACTTTATACTAAGTGAATGAATATAGTTGTAATGTTTATTTTTATTTAAACTATTATTTAAATAATTTAAAAGTGTGTTGACTTCATCATCACTAAGATAAGATAGTTTTCTACTCTTATTTACTTTTTTGGGCAAAATTCCTTTGAACTCTTTTTCATAAGTATAAAAATCATCATTGTTGTCTGATACATAAACAAAAAATGATTTTAGAACCGAAATATAAAGTGTTTTCGTTTTTGTAGAAAACTTTCTTTTTTTAGAACCTTCTTCATAATATTCTAGAAAAGACAAAATAAACTCTTTATCTATATCACTTAGTTTGTTCGCTTCACCCTGCTCTTTTATAAATTCATCAAGTTTTGTAAAAACTCTTTTATAAATAATCATTGAATTTTTTGATACTTCTCGATGTTTTGCATTTCGCAAATAGGATTTCAACCAGCGTTGATAATCCTGTAATATATCTCCTTTTTCCAACAACATTGTACTTATTCCTTGATTTTTTAATAATCATAACATAATTTAGTATTATGTTATGATTATTTTGTTTCAAAAAACAACTTTTCAACTAAAAGTTACACTTGTAATCAATAAAAACTCTTATTTTTATTAGATATTATGTTATGATTATTTAAATAAAAAGTAAAATATAAAAGGTTAGATTAAAAATGCGTTTTCCTTTAGATATTGACTCCTCTGTTAAAAGTTCTCTACTGTTCTGGATAACAAGATATATAAAATTTAAAACAAATACACTTTCTTCAAGAAATGTGAAAAATCAATTTATAATACAACAAATGATTATGGAACTTAATAACTCTCCTGAATCCATTGAAGCGTTATCGAATATTGTTAAAGAAATTCGTAAAGGTGGAATTGAAGGAGTTAAATCTTTTTACATACCTGTCCAAAAACTTTTTAACTATTTAGTACTTCAAAAAATAAGTTCTCTTAAAGAGATAGATGATGAACTCGTTATTGACTTTTTAACTTCAAACACAGCTGGTATGAGTGATGCCACTAAAAAAAATTATCGTAATGCTATTACTAACTTTTTCAACTATATTTCAGACCATAATGAAAATGAACCCAATTCAGGAAATGGATTTATCTACCATTTAAATCTTTCAAATTGGCAAGGTCTTTCAGGAAAGAAAGGAAATAAAATTCCTTCATATCTCACAGAAGAAGAAGTTCAAAGTTTTTTAAACTCTTTAGATTCCTATAGATTTATTTCTGATCGCTCTGCTGTATTTTATAATTTATTGATTCGTCTCATTCTTCATACAGGACTACGTATTTCTGAAGTCCTTTCCATAGAAAATAAAAAAATGCAAGAGAAAGAAGATTATTTACTTATTAAGATTGTTGGTAAAGGTAATAAAAGTTCTATCATCGAAGTACCAAAATTTTCTTTAGAACCATATCTCACATTTTGGAAAAGAGAATATGCTTGTCCAAATGGTCTTCTTTTTTGTTCTCCTCAAAATGCTAAAAAAGAAGCTTCAGCCTCTTCAGTTTCTCATAAAATTAAAGACTTATTACATTATGCAGGAATTGTTAAAGATAAAGAAGGCGCTCACTTATTACGACATACTTATGGTACACTACTTTATTCTAAGGTAAAAGACTTAGCTTTAGTACAAGATATGATGCGACATGAAGACCCAGCAACCACCAGAGCATACACACATATGGACAGTGATAAACGAAGACAAGCAACGGATGTTTTGAATTCCATTATTAAAAAATAAAAATAAAAATAGGAGACTTATATGTTATATGATGCAATCCATAAAAAATTAAATGAAATTTTAATAAACTCTAAAGGCATAGAATACAACGGTATTGTATTACATTTAGTTAGTACAAATATTATTCAAGAGATTTTAAAATTAGAATTAACAGTTCGTACAGAAAACATTGAAAATGGTATTGAGAAAAAAAATCATTTTTATGATTATGCAAAGCTTATTAATGATGATTACCCAGCTTTTAAATACACTTTATCGATGAAACATAAAAAGAAAGAAATTTTTGACCCAATGAAAGTCAAAAAGACACTTCCAGCAGAGTATGAGATATGGAAAAATAAATCAAGAGTCCAACTTCAAAATGAGATTAAAGATAAAAGAAATGCGATTACTGATGAACAAGCTAAAATACTTAGAGAGAAACTCGAAAAAGATATTGAACTTTCAAAATATAATATTGACAAGGTATTAAATAATTATGAAAAGTATGATGTGGTTATTTCTACTTTTGAAGAATATACTTACTACCCTGCCCTCTATTATGTCATGGAACAAGGTGAAAAAAACAAAGCCTCTGACACACACTTAAGAAAAGATGTGCCTAATATATTATGGTATGAAGACAATCGTCCCTATACTGATCTTAGATCAAATGATCGTATGAGTAGGATTATTCAAACATTTGATAGATTTTGTGGGTCTATTTATATTAAAGAAAAATAAACTTTACTTCTTTACAAAATGCTGATAATCTTTAATGGTTCGCCAATCACCACCCCATTTCCAACCATAACGCTTAAAGATTTTAGTTGCTTCATCATTTTTAAGAAGTACAGCCCTATCCTCAAGAGTATTTACTTTATGAATCCGTTTTTTATATTTCCATGAAGCTTTATGTGAGATATATCCTTTTTTATTGACATAAGGATTTTCTATAGGGTTAATATCTATGGCTTTTCCATAAGCATGTTTTGACCACTTCTTTTTATTACCTGTTATTGGTCTACAGTTAAATGCTGAAGTGTTATCTGCTTCTATTGACTCCCAATCATTGGCTCCAAAGTCAGATACTAATCTCATTTTTCGTACAGGGTAACCTATGGCATATAAGTCTGCAAAGATATTTACAATATCATCTGCTACATCTTTATGCAAGATAATCTCTCCAGAGACTGTTTGACCATTAAAGTCTAAATGGTTCACATTGATATAACGTAAGTCATTTAAATGCACAGGACATCCCTCTCGCCAAGAGTCTGCTTTTAACATTCGGTCTTTAACTTCGGGTGTTATGTTTTGAATATTGAAATTGTATTGGGAAAAAAGAGAAGTTGTAAGTAGTGTTGTGGTTAGTAGTATGTTTTTTATCATAAAAGCATTATAACCTAGAGAGATAAATGTTTTATTGCGTCAGCTAAAGTCAACCCTAAAAATAAGGTGGGCTTCAGCCGACGCACCATATAAACTACTTATACGCTTTAAGCGCTTCATTTATCTGCACATAGGACTGTAGAGGTGTTGTTTCAAAATAAAACATTCCATGTTTCTTAGCAAAATTACGTGTTAGTTCTTGAACTTTTAGTAAATTGAATCTTGGTGCTTTTGGAAATAAATGATGTTCTATTTGTGTGTTTAGTCCACCATAAAACCAATGTGTAAACCAACCACCTATAAGTGAACGACTTCCTCTCATTTGTAATTCCATCCATGACAAACTTTTTGCTTCATCTTCTTCAAAAACTTCACAACCTAAATGATTGGTAATAAACCCAAAAGCTAACCATACTGAAGCCAATGTGTTATGCACCAAGTAAACAATAAGAGCATCTGAAAAAGGCAAGATATAAAATATGGTTCCCCAAATAACAGGCCAGTGAAGAAGCATAAGTGCTAATTCACCCCAAAGTTTACGTTTGATTACAAAATTATAAGATTGAATTATAAAAGCATAATTCATGAAAAACATTGCACCCCAAAAGATAATATGTTTATATTTTGCTATAAAAGGGTTTGTACCTCGATGTTTATCATTTGTAAATGCACCGTTTAATGCTCTAATATCTTCATCTTTTTCAACGATATTGCAATAAGTATGATGATTAACATTATGTTTGTAATCCCACCAAGAAGAAGAATTACTTAAAATAATAGCAGAGAAAGGATATGAAAGTTTAAATGATAATTTTTTACTTTTAAAATATTGTAAATGTAAAATATCATGAGAAACAAAAACAGCACGTGTGGCAATAATGGTCATGACCAATGCAAGTAAAAATGGATTCCACAGAGTAAGTGTTGCATATACAGTAACCAGTGCAAGAACAATCCCTACCATTTCAATCGCTCCTCTAACAGGCACTCTCTCTAAGAGTCCAGCAGCCTTTATCTCTGCTTTTAACTCATTAAAATTGTCTGGATAAGGGACTTTTATCATATATTATTCCTTTGATTAGTTTAATGTAAAATTATAACCACTATACTTTTTTTTTATATTTTAAGGATATATAATAAATAAACCATATAAGTTTTGTTACCGAATAATCCATTTATTTCTATACTTAAGATTTTAGTGATAGAATAATACAAAAATGAATATAATTTATGGAGTTATTAATGTCACTTAATATAAAAGATTTCCCTTTTGAATCTTCTTTAGAAAAAGAAGCTTTAGCTTTTTTAGAAGAAAATGCCAAATCCATGGCTGTCCCTAAAAACAATATACTGTTTTACCAAGGTGATATTTGTGAGTCTGTACTTCTTTTAACCAAAGGAGAAGTACGCCTTTACATTCAAGATGAAGGTGTTGAAAGTATTGATCTTTATACCCTTAAACAGGGTGAGCAATGTATTGTTAACACAGCTTCAAGCATTTCTAATACAAGTGCCATTGCCTCAGCTGAAACCCTTAGTGATATTGAAGGGTACCTTTTAGATTCAGAAAGCATCAAAAAACTTTCCGTACTTTCTCCTGTATATCAAAGTTATATTTTTTCACTCTATACAATTCGTATGGCTGATCTTGCTAGACTTATTAATGATATTAAATTTAAGAAGCTTGATATACGTTTATTGGAATGGTTACATAACCATAAAGAAAAGAATATTAAAGTTACACATGAAGAGGTGGCAAACTCATTAGGAAGTTCAAGGGTAGTTATCTCCAGAACCTTAAAAGAACTAGAGAAAAAAGAAAAAGTTATTTTACATCGTGGAACGATTGAAGTATTATAAATTAATTGCTAACAACAGCACAAGATACGATATGATCTTCCAATATATCTCCTTGTGTTGAAACACCTTGCTGATTACTATAGTAGAAACATTCTTCATAATTTTCATCTTTATTATAAAGTATTTTATAATAACCATTTGAAATTGCCATTTGACTTTTACCCATACGACTGGAAATTTCTCCATATTTAACAACATTCACAATATTTAACTCACCCAACTCTACTGATTTATCACGAACATAAGCTTCCAGTTTTGCCCAAGAATTTCGATTTACTTGTGGTGCTTGAGGAATAACATTGGCTAATGTATAAACAGCATCTAAACTCTCTTGGCTCCAATCAAATGCTGCATCTGGTGCCATATGCCCTTTATCGTAACCTGAATTTGTATAATCTGTTGTACTTGTTCTATCTTTTGATAGTAAATTCTTTTCAACATGAAAAGAAGGTCGTTTTTGAATATTAGTTTCATTCACCAAATCACCATAAAGGGTATAGAAAACAGACTTAACAGCTTTTTTTTGATAGTCATAACACATAATAATAAATTCATTATCAATGACTTTACTACAGTTGTTTTCATCCACAAATTTTGTTTTATATGATATTTCATCTTCATTTTGTTGCGTACTACCTCCAGTAGATCCACCACCACAGGCAACAAAAAATAAAGAAATGGCTAAGAAAATGCTTTTATCAATCATTTAAAGCTTCTTTAAATATTTAGATAAAATAAAAATGCTACTACCATTTACCTTGCCTTGAATATGTAAGGGGTCACCTAATACCATACGAATATTTTTAATGGTAGTCCCTTGTTTTGCTGTAAACCCAGCACCTTTTACAGGTAAATCTTTAATAATTGAGACAGCATCTCCTGCTTTTAAATGTGTTCCATTAGCATCTTTTGTTGGCTTTTGAGTTTCAGCTTCCAGTCCTTCTTTTGCCCATATACGTACATCATCTTCCATGTACATCATTTCAAGTTGTTCTTGATTGGCTAATCGAGAATAAACTCTAAATACCATTACTTGTACAGCAGGAACTTCTGACCACATAGATTCATTTAAACAAAACCAATGAGACTCATTCTCCATGGGTTTATCTATAGAGGATAAACAAGTGTTACAAATAACAATAGCCTCTTCTTTAGGCTCTACAAGATAGGTACTTAAGCCCTCTTTCTTACCACACAGTTCACATTTATTATTGGCTCTATTTAATAAAATTTCACTAATACTCATCACGCACCTTCTTACTTAAAAGTTATGATATTATACAATAGTTAATATGGAAAGATTAGATTTCAAGAAGAGAAAGTGGCTATTTTAATGTAAAAATTAAAATAGCCGATATAAAAATTATTTGCTTAGTAGTTTCATAATAAGTCCAACTACAAACATGACAACAGCACCACCTATAGCACCAGCTCCAGCCCCACCAAGGAGTGATGCCACATCTAGGGAAGTTGCTGCTCCAGCATTTACGCCTACCATTCCAAGCAAGGTTCCTCCAATTCCACCACCAACAATACCAGCAATTGAGTTTCCAAGTGTTCCTAAGTTTAAACTAGGTAAAAGTTTTCCAGTTATATTTCCACCAATTGCTCCCATAATATAGGGTAACGCTAACATTATATATTCCATTTTTTTCCTTGACAATAGTTTCATGCTTTAATATTATTTTTAGTAATAATAAAGCATAAGATAATGTTAATTTTTAATTGTGGAATAATTGTGTAGTAAGTAAGTTTCTATGCTCCATGAGTTACAATAAATTCTTCATATCTTCCTTCAAAATCAATCAATGTTCCATCAGAATTAATTTTAATAATACGATTAGCAAAAGCATCAATTAATTCTCTATCATGAGAAACACAAATAACACCTCCTTGATAATTATGAAGTGCTTCACCAAGAGAAACAATGGCTTCTAAATCTAAGTGGTTGTTTGGTTCATCCATTACTAAGTAGTTGGCATCATCCATCATCATTTTAGAAAGCATTACTCTATGCTTTTCTCCACCAGAACAGGCACCTACTTCCTTACTTTGCTCTTCACCTGAAAACAGCATACGCCCTAAACATTGTCTAATCTCATCAATATGCCATTTAGGGTCATGACCTTGAATCCACTCATACAGTGTCTCTTCACCTGTTACTAGGTCAGTTGAGTTTTGAGGAAAATAAGAAGTTGTAACCGTTTGTCCCCAGTTAAATGAACCATTATCAGCCTTTAATTTACCCATAATAATCTCTAGTAGCGTCGATTTACCAACACCATTTCCACCAATAATCGCAATCTTTTCAGTTGAATCAACTTTAAATGAAATATCTGAAAATACTTCTAAGTTATCATACGACTTACCAACATTCTTAACTTCTAAAATCTCATTTCCAAGATCTCTATGAGGTTTAAACATAATAGATGGATCACGTCTTGATGAAAGTTTAATTTCTTCAATATCTAATTTATCTAGTTGCTTTTGACGTGAAGTAGCTTGTTTTGCTTTTGAAGCATTAGCTGAGAAACGTGCAATAAACTTTTCAAGCTCTTCTTTCTCTTTAGAAGCTTTTGCATGATCTGTCTCTGCTTGTTTAGCTATAAGATTTGCAGCAATATACCACTCATCATAGTTACCTGTAAATTCACGAATGTTTTGGAAGTCAAGATCTAAAATATGTGTTACAACATTGTTGATAAAATGTCTATCATGAGAAATAACAATCATAACACCTTCATGTCGTTTAAGCTCACGCTCTAACCATGCAATGGTTTCAATGTCCAGTGAGTTGGTAGGCTCATCGAGTAATAAAACATCTGGCTTTAAAAAAAGAACTTGTGCAAGTAAAATCTTAACTTTATCACCACCTGTAAGTGAAGACATTAAATCTCCATGAACAGACGACTCAAAGCCAAGCGCTTCAAGTAGTTTTTCAATCTTTACATCTGACTCATAAGTAGGATCTTCATCAGCACAAATCATCTCTAGTTCACCAAGACGTTCGTTTACTTTGTCATCTTCAAAGTCGCCTTCCATATAAAGCTTCTCTTTCTCTTTTTGAGCATTATAAAGCTTTTTGTTTCCATAAAGAACAGTGTCGGCTAATGTAAAGTCTTCAAAAGCATAGTGGTTCTGTCCTAAGACACCCATTTTAAGACCTGGTTGAAGTTGAACAGTTCCATCTGTCTGCTCAATCTCTCCAGAAAGAATCTTTAAAAATGTAGACTTACCTGCACCATTTGCCCCAATAAGACCATATCTTTTTCCACCATCAAGTGTGATGCTTATTTTATCAAAAAGTACTCTTTTACCATAACGCTGAACTATATTTACTGTGCTTAACATTTTATAACTTACCTGCTTATATTAAATAATTTCGGCATTTTATCATAATGTAGTAAAAAGCGAATTTACTGAGACAATATTTCTTTTAATGCATCTTTAAATTCACTCGGTGTTCTCATTCCTGGGTACATATTTATAATATTTTCGTCCTTATCTACAAAAACAAAATTTGGTGTCATACCTTCTTGTAATTCCATAGGTAACATTTCTAAGTCTTGATTATAGTGTAAGACAATAAAGTCTTTTTCTAAAGCATCTTTAACACTACTCTCACTTAAAGTTTCACTTTCCATTCTGTCACAATAGTGGCAATCTGTTGCTCTAATTGCTAATAAGATTACTTTAGAATTCTCTTTAATTGATTCTAAAGCCTTTAGATAAGGTGAGACTTCTTCCTCTTCTATAATTGTTCTGTTCTTATCAATAAAAAATTCTGTCTCATTAATTTGATTAGGCTCAGTTGATTGCTTATCATCTAAAATTAGTTCCTTTTCAGTTTTAGAAATGATTTCTTCATAATATTCACTGGCAATATACTCTTCTGAGAATACAAAAGAGGATGAAGTTAGAAACAAAATTCCTAAAAGAGTTAGCTTATTCATATAATTCCTTTTTTAGTCAACATCCTTTATGGTCTATAAACCCTAACATTTTCATAAGATTCAGCATCACGTAAATACTGTGCGTGTAGCTGACTCATAACTCCTTTATCACAGTATAGCAAATATTCCTTGTCTTGTGGTAGTTTTTTAAAGTCTGTTTTTAACTTATAAAAGGGTATATTGATACTTTCACAGGATGTTTTAACAGTTTCTTCTTCTCCTCTAATATCAATTACAACATAATTTGAATTGTCTAAATTTTCTATTACTTCAATGGGAGCATTCGCTGTTATATCATCTATTACTTCATCAACATAAATACTTTTTGCCGTTTCTACAGCTTTATCTAAAACCTCATAATTAAAACGTTGTGCTTCACGTGCCATTCTTTTGTACGAGCCATGGGTAATAGGGTTTTTAGAAATGACCCCACAATACTCTGGCATATTTTCAGCAAAACGTCGTGTGCCAATTCTTGTTGCTATATCAATGATTTCTGGTTTATTAACTGTAGCTAATGGACGAAGAACCAACATATTTGTTGCTTCATCTATGAGAGCCAAGTTACGTAAAGTTTGACTAGAAACTTGTGCTACAGATTCACCTGTTAGTAAAGCATCTATGTCCATTTCTCTGGCTATCTTTTCTGATGCCATTAGCATAAGTCTTTTGAGTGTAACACCCATATAAGTTTCTGGTGTTGAACGAAAAATTTCTGTCAATACATCATCAAAAGGTACAGAGATTATTTTTACACGATGAGAGGCACCAAACTTGTTCCAAAGATAAGAAGAGACTTGTTTAACCCCTATTTCATGTGCAACTCCACCAAGATTAAAAAATATAAAATGGGTTTTTAAACCACGTTTCATGGTAAGATATGAAGCTACTGTAGAGTCAAATCCTCCTGACATTAAAGAAAGTATATCTCCTTGTGTACCTATGGGATACCCACCTAAAGCCATGTATTTATTACTAATGATATTTAATTGATTGTTAATAAGCTCAATACGCACTGTAATTTCAGGATTGTGTAAATCAACGCCTTTGGCTTTAGAATGTGCTAATATATATCCACCAACTGTTCGTTCTATTTCCGAAGAATTAAATTCATGTTTTCCTGAACGCTTGACACGCACGACAAACATCTTACCCTCTAAGTCATCAGCAACTACTTCACAAACTTTTTTTTTGATTTCATCTAAGGTATTAATATTATCAAATTGCAACGCTTCTAAAACTTGCTCTATGCCTGGTGTATCTAAAAGACGTTTTCTAACTTTTTCAACAACTTTTATGGGACTAACTACTTCTATTTTGTCAGAAAATTTTTTAACATGTATCTCTTTGTCTATTTCCTCTAATAACTTTATAAGGTTGTTATATAACTGTCCAACCATCTGTTTTTTAGCTGAAGAGCCTTTAACCATAATTTCAGGGAAAAATTTTAAAATGAATTTTTGTGTACTCATTAGTTTAAATTGTCTCAATCTTTTCCACTACATTCAAGCCAAACCCAGCCAAACCAACAAATTCTGTTTCTTTATTGGAAGTCAATAACTTGATATGGTCAATGCCTAAATCTTTAATGATTTGCGCACCTACACCATACTCTTTAGCTTGTTCTTTAGAAATCGTCATCGTATCCAAGAAAATACATACCCCACCATTTAATTTCAAATATTCCAATGAAGAAGTAATCAAGTCAAAACGTTTTTGATTTAACAATAAATCTACATCGGATCCTATATTGTGAAATTTTACATTTTCAGTAGAATGTATTTTATAAAATTGTACAACTTTATGAATACGTCCCAAATGATCTTCATAGGAAATTTGAGTTACTTTCATATTAAGAACTTCTATTTCCTCTTTAGCTATTCTTTTTACCAGTTGCTCATTAGCTAAACGATACTCAACCAAATCAGATATATATACTATAGGCATATTATGCTTTTCTGAAAAAATTTCCAAATCATCATGACGTGCCATTGTTCCATCATCTTTAATAATTTCACAAATAACCCCAATTGGTGCTAATCCAGCTAACTTACAGATATCTACAGAACCTTCAGTGTGCCCTGTACGGACTAGAACACCACCATCTTTAGCAATCAGAGGAAATATATGACCTGGACGAACAAAGTCTCCAGCTTTAGTTAAAGGGTTAGCTAACTTAGAGATACAATCATCACGCTCAGCTGAAGATATTCCTGTTTCAGCTGAAGTAGAATCAATAGAAACAGTAAAAGCAGTTTCATGATTTGAAATATTATTACTCACCATCGGAATAAGTTCTAATTGCTCAGCCAAAGCTTTAGGCAAAGGAGTACAAATAAGTCCTCTAGCTTCTTTAGCCATAAAATTAACCATATCAGGTGTTGAATGTGTTGCTGCATAAACCAAATCACCCTCATTTTCTCGATCTTCATCATCCATCATGATAACCATTCGACCTTTTTTAATCTCATTAATAGCAATCTCTACTCTTTTTAATGCTTCTACTGACATATTTAATATTTCCTTTGATCCACTAGCTTAAAATAATTTATCACGAATTATGCCATAGATATTTTATAAGGAGTTGTATTGAATCTTTTATTTGGAATGATTAAGAAGAGGTAAAAGTGGAGCGGGAAACGAGATTCGAACTCGCGACATCCTGCTTGGAAGGCAGGGGCTCTAGCCACTGAGCTATTCCCGCATTTTAAAATCATATATCTTTCTCTTAAAGATACCTATTTCATTTTTCTGCTTCACTTATGGATGGGGCAGAGGGATTCGAACCCCCGAATACCAGTACCAAAAACTGGTGCCTTACCGCTTGGCCATGCCCCAATAATTTTTATTTATCAAAAGTAATTATATTGATAATTTTCATGATAATTGGTTGCGGGAGATGGATTTGAACCACCGACCTTCGGGTTATGAGCCCGACGAGCTACCAAACTGCTCTATCCCGCGATACTTAACGTGTTTATTTAAAATAAATATTTATAATTGGTTGCGGGAGATGGATTTGAACCACCGACCTTCGGGTTATGAGCCCGACGAGCTACCAAACTGCTCTATCCCGCGTTCATTAGACGCATACTTTTATAAATATCTATAACATTAGTGCCATCAATTAAGATGGATGGGGTAGAGGGATTCGAACCCCCGAATACCAGTACCAAAAACTAGTGCCTTACCGCTTGGCGATACCCCAAAAACCTGTTACACTTTGTTTGTGTGGACGGCATTATAGGGTAACTAGAAATTAATGTCAAGTGTTTTAATAAACTTTTTAGGATGAATCTTATTAATGATAAAATTTGTTAAAAAATTAGTGAGTTGAAACTCAAATTCATATTTTAATTCTTTAGTTCAACCATTTTACAACAAAAGTGTTATAGTATAATAAAACAAAATATGAAAGAAGAAAATATGTTAGAAAAGTTACGTGAATTTAGTCTTAGTTTATGGAACCCACTTGAAGGAGTATTTAATAGCCTTTATGAAAGTTCAAATATTTGGGTACCTATTATTTTATTCTTTGTGATTAGCTTACTTTTTGTTTACTTACTTCATAAATTATTAACAATGATGCTAAATATAAAAATTGATTTTAAAAACTTTGTTTCACTTTTAATTAAAACTATCGTTGTTACCATTATGATTTTTTTTATTTCTTCACTTGGTTTGTATCTTTATGATAAATATGAAAACCATCAACAAAAAACCCTTAAACAAGAACATGATTTTAGTAAGTTGTTAAGATCAATATAAACTAACTATAAATCCGTTTAAAGATAATCATGCCCAGTAACGTAGCACCTATAGAAAGTATAACATTTAAAAATACATTTGAAAACGCTTTTATGTATAACTCTTCTTGTATTAACAGTACTGTGTCAAGTGAAAAAGTAGAGAAAGTTGTTAATGCTCCTAATAGTCCTGTGATAAGAAGAGACTTTTGATAAAGAGAAAGATTTACTTGCTGAAAATACAGAAAAAGAAAACCTATGAAAAAGCTTCCAAGTACATTAACTGAAAGCGTTCCAAAAGGAAAAGAACTATTACTAAGGGTATTAACCCAATGTGAAATACTAAAACGTAAAACAGCACCAATGAAACCACCGATGCCTACAGCCAATAATAGTCCCAATTGCATTAGTTTTTAAACTGCCAGTCATCCACTGGACCCATATTAAAGTAGGTCTTTGCCTTTAATAAGGTATTTAAAATTTCTAACTCTTTATTTAAACTGTCATCATTCAAGCTATTCATCTCATTTTCAAAACTTTTTTTAAAAACTTGGAAAAGCTTTTGGTATCCATTACTTACATTGAGTTTACAAGATCTACGTTCCCAAGTTGAGATGCGTGGAAAATCTGGATGCATTGGTGGATAAATCATACAACGCTTTTGAATTTCAATGGGCTGTTCATTTACCCAACGTACTTTGTCATTACAAGCTGCACGAGAGTCTATAAGCCAGTTTTTCATCACCGACACATAATCTGAAACCAAAACAGCTTTTCGTATACCTGTATTGTCATAATAAGCGTTCTTATTTTTAAAGCTTACATCTTGTTTGTTTGAAAATGTTTTTCCTTCTACATTAGTATAAGAAACATCCAATTCAAAGTTATTGTTACTAGCATATTTATTTTTCTTGAGTTTTAAAAGAATCACCCCACCCTTAGTTGCTTTTCCGTCGTTATGTGAAGGAAACAAAGTATTTACTTTCATAATCTGACCTGTTGCCAAATTGGACTCTGGAGAACCATAAACAGCTTCAATGGTGTAAGCAGAACTAGACAACTTTAACTCTAAGTCATAAACCAATGGTGTTACCATGTATTCAAACTCTTTGTCTAAGAGTTTAGAAAACTCTTTGCTTGAATGCACAGAGAAATAGTTAGCTCCCTTTGTTCTTGAAACATACTCAACTAAATCATTATTAAAGTCTACGCCTATACCAATAAAGGTTGTATTAATCCCTCTTTTAGAAGCTTTTTTTGCCATTCCAAAAAGTTTATTTTTCTTTAGCTCACCTCTGTTTGGCATGGCATCTGTTAAAAAAACGATTCTATTTTCATATTCACTACTTAACTCTACCTCATCAAAAAGTTTTAAACCCTCCTTGTACCCAGCACTCCAGTTTGTACCACCACGAGGCTTTAATTCTAAAATATGATTACGTATTGCTATCTTGTCAGTCTTCCCTACTAAACGAAGAGGTTTTGCCTTATAAGCATTGTGATCAAAAAGTGCTATACCTACCTTATCATCATCTTTCAAGTGTGATAACATAGTAACAATCGATTCATTAGCAATTGCCATTTTCGTTTTATGCTCTTGTTCATTATGCGAAACCTTATTACCCACTTTATCATAATGATAAGCATTAAACTTTGAACGCATAGAACCAGAAATATCTAAAACAACAACCAAGTTTAATTTCTTCCGTTTAAAATCATCCTCTTTTATACCTGAGTTCAAACCCACAGATAAAAAGTATTCTTCTTCATCTGAAAATTGATTCAAGCGTTTTGCAGAAGAATATGAGGGACAAAACAAGGATTTACACTCACCAGTACCTACTCCTGTATCAAAATAATGATTATAAAATTGGCCCTCGTAAGTAATAGATTCCAATTTTGGTAAATAACCATTGTCAATATTGGCTTTAAAATTATTAGTATCTTTTGCACCTCCCACAGAAAGTCCAATATTTTTAGATCTCATTATTGGTGCAGAAGCAGAAGTAGGCTGTCTTAACATAGACTTTGAATGCTCTTCCATAACTGAGGTAGCATTATACTCCCAATCATCCACCTCATCTATAGATGATTTCTTACTCATAGCAGAAAGAAAAGTCAAATTAAAAATTAATAAAAAAAATAGGAATTGTTTCATGGTGAAGTCCTTAATATACTTATACATAAGTGTTTCACCAATTATAACATTTTATGCTGTATAGTTTTTAGACCTTACTGACATTTGCTTACTCTCTTTATCTAAGTAAAGGTCATATAAATCCATTACTTTAAGAAGTGTACTTAATTTTTTATATCCATAGTTAATCGGTGAAAAAGATGATTTGTTATTAATATAAGCTCCCATATCAGCTAAGTTTGACCATCCAAACTCATCCATTGTTTGATTTAAAGCATTATCTAAAAGCTTTTTAAGCCACTTGTCTTTTTGAAGCTCTTCTGCTGTCTTACGTTCTTCTTTAACCTCTTGTACTGTATTCTTACCAATACTCTCATCCGTACTCATTAATTTCTCTGTAAAAATAAACTGTGAACAAGCAGCCATAAACGCAGCAGGTGTTTTTTTCTCTCCAAAACCAAAAACTTTAATTCCCTCTTGTTGTACACGCATTACCACAGGGGTAAAGTCCGAATCTGATGTTGCAAAAGCAAAAGCATCTATATTTTTAGTGTGTAATAAGTCAATCGCATCTATGGTCATCAAAATATCTGTTGCATTCTTATTTTTTGAATAATCAAACTGTTGTATTGGTTTAATGGCAAACTCTAAAAGTTTTGCTTCCCAATTCTTTAGGTTGTCTTTCGTCCAATTACCATAGGCTTGGCGAATATTCACCACCCCATAGTTACTCAACTCAGAGATAATCCCTTCAATCGCTTTATGCGAGATATTGTCACAATCTATAAACAGTGCTATATGGTCTTTTTTTTCCATTAACTTTCCTCTTTAGGAGCATAATATGTCATAGTAGAACGTCCAAACTTTTTACGTTTATATTTTACCAACTCCCCTATGCTCTCTGGCATATCTAGCTGAGTCATATGTTCTACAATCACCATCATACACTTTGAAGCATCAATCTTTTCTATTAGTTCTAATGTCTTATCATAAACATCATCCATCCCATCACGTGTAGCAAATGGAGGATCAAAATAGAAGTAAGTTTTTTCTTCTCTCTTCTCTACCATAGATAAAAGTGTATCAAATTTTTCAAAGCTGTCTCCAAACATGTGTTGACACTTCGCTGGATTTACTCGTTGAATATTTTCTTGCAATACTTTATAAGCTATTTTGTTATACTCTATAAAATAACACTGAGAAGCTCCACGACTTAGAGCTTCAAGCCCAATAGATCCTGAACCTGAAAAGACTTCTACAAAGTTCTTATCCATAATATCAAACTGTAATGTATTAAATAGAGACTCTTTTAAAATCCCTTTTGAAGAACGCGTTGTAAAGATGTTAGGAATTTCTATTACTTTTCCTTTAAACTCTCCACCTATAATTTTTGTTATAAAATTGTCTTGTTTTGCCATCTATAATATGCCTTATTAAATAATATGATAGTATACACTATTCTATTTCTAAAAGCATCTTGATATTCTTTTTATAAATTCAGCCATTTTTAAAATGTTTACAATAATATAAATGCGAATTAATTGCATTTAATACCAAGGAAGATATATGAATATCAATTTTTCGGACTTAGACTTATACAAAGAGTCCCAAATCGTTCCCTATTTAGAGGGTGAATCGGGAATCGGTAAAACATCCATTGTAGAGCAGTATGCCAAAGATAGAGAGATGGATTGTATCATTATGGGAGTTGCTTCACTCGATCATATTGAATTTTATGGTAGAACCGTTTCTACCGACATTGTGGCTGGTATGGATAATGAGCAACATACAGTATTTAACAAGTCCATCCCTAGCTGGGTCTCAAGCATACTGAACAATGACCAAAATAACAAAGAAACACTTCTCTTTATCGATGAACTCAACCGAGCAGAACATCAAAACCTTCAAAGTCTTATGAATTTAATCCTTAAAAAAGAGTTTGGTTCAGACAGCATTCAATTGCCCGACTCTTTGTTTATTGTCGCTGCTGGTAACCCCATAGAGGATGGTGACTACCTTGTGGAGTCCCTTGACAAGGCTATGCTTAGTAGAATGGCAATTGTTAAAGTTAAAACCACCCTTGAGTCATGGAAAAAGAACTATGCACTTGGATATGACCAAAAACACCATAGACAAAAGATACATCCCTTAATCATTAACTACCTAGACGACAATCGTCCAGACTTTCTACTTGAAAGTGCTGAAGATGATATGAGTGACCCGGGTATGGATCCAAGAAGATGGGACATGATTTCCAGATTACTCTACAGTTATGAAAAAAATTCCAACAACAGCAGTAATTTAGCAAATCTTTTATCTACCGTGTCTAGTAGAGATATTACCCCTAAACTTTTAAGCTACATTAACAAATCAAAGGTTTTGACTTTTTCTAAAATAGAAAAGGAACTGATAACATTTTTAACAAAAAATAATAAAGAAAAAGACTTCACACCCTATTTACGAGAAGAAAAGAAAAATGATGTTCTCTACCTTGAACTTATGAACGCCATACAAACTAAATGGAATGCATCCCAACCTGTGACCCAAGTTAACATTCTGACCTCATCCTTCTATGCCTTAAAAGCTAAAAGTATATCCGATGACATCTTTGCTATTGTGCTTACCCTAAGCTCAGAAGAACACATTATGTCTATAAAAATTGGTTTAGATAATGCTGAAGAACTTATTAACCAAATAGATCAAAACTATAACTTAGGCATTACTCAAAAAGTCTCAGATGGACTGACTAAACATATTGATCAAACAAATCCATTCATTGCATCACTCCTTCAAAAATAAAGGTCTATACGATGACACCTGCCTACCTGAATGAAAAGCTCATAGAAGCTTGTAAAAATAACCATATAGATGAGGTAAGTCAATGGCTAAATGCTGGAGCTGAACCAAATTTTAATATTAAAAAACCTATCAATGCCTTAGACATAGCCATTCAAAATAGCCATCATCAAATAATTGAATTACTTTTAAAACATGGGGCAATGCTGAAAGAATATATGCTTCAAAAAGCCATAGAAAAAGATAAAAATTATTTAGAACTTTTACTTCCTAATTTCAAAACTTGTAAAGAACAAAGTCTTCTTATGGGAATTTTACAAGCAGCAATAAATACTGGCGATTTAAATCTTGCACAACAAGCCATTCATCAAGGTGCTAAACCTAAATCACTATTTTTAACGGCTATTCTAAATCTTACGAGTACAGACATATTACAGTTGTTAATTGAAAATGGTTTTAATATACATGCTGACGAAAACCATAGCGAAGATGAAACAACTATGGACTCCGAATCCAGCGATGAGAATGCCCAAGAGCGTAACGAGACCGACGGAACAAACAGCGAACCCGACTCCCTACCTGCCCGAACCCTAGAAGCTTTACACTAGGACTTGATGACAGTCTAGTAGAGTCGTTCATGAACAGCACCTTACAAGAGATGATAGAAGACTCAACAAGTTTTGCAAGAGGTTTTACCCCAAGCGAAGCCATGGAAGCCCTCAACCGAATTGAAAAGCGAAGGTCACACAAGGCGTGGCAAAAGATTTTTAATAAAAAGATGCGAAAATCCTTGACCAACTCCTTACGCTACAGAGAACCCAACAAGTCACGACAGCACCCTATTTATCACGATGATTTAGATTTGTATGGTTACAGTCCGGGGAAAAAACCCAAGCTTGGTGTGGTGCTTGATGTCTCAGGTTCAGTTGACGACAAACTGCTAACAGCACTCATGTCTGAAGTTCAAGCCATCCAACGAAAGTACGCCATTAAAAATGTGACTTTAGTCCAAGTAGATGCTGAAATCAAAACCGTCGATAAATTTGGCGTTTATGACAAGTTCATCGTAAGACAGGGTAATGGTGGAACAGTGATGGAACCCGGCTTTAAAGCACTCTTACAACAGTCAAGTCGTAACATCCCCAACATCATAATTTGTGCTACGGATGGAGAGATAGAAGAGAGGTTTGAACAGATTAAACTGCCAAGTAAAGTGCAAGTCATTTGGCTGGTGGCTCAAGAGGGTAAGTTGGTGTTCGATACCACCCAATACCCAAAACAGCAGATGCATGTTATTGCGTTTTCGGGGTAGAAGGGTGTTGGTACACCCTATTCTATTTCTAAAAGCATCTTCTCTATTAAGTTTTTGTTAATTCTATACCCATGAAGCAAGGCATCTTTTAAAAATGTTTTAGCTTCTTCTTTAGAAATAAACCCTTTTTTAATGTTTAAATAGACAATTCCCAAAAGTCCTATAATCTCTAAGCCTTGTCCCATGGCTATTTTTCGACCTTTTTTTTCATCGATTATTAGTTTACTTTCCAACTCCAAGGCTAAAGCAATCGCTTCACTCTCTCCTAAGTCCAAAAGTGCCTTCATGGTCTCTAGTATTTCAGAAAGTTTTGGTGCTTGTACAGACATAAATGAATGATGGAATGGCTATAATGGGTGCACTGGCACCACATCTTCTTCCTCGATGTTTTTGTAAATGAAATTTAGAGTTAGACCATAGATATGGATGATGTTTTAAAATGTCAATTATACTTTTTATCTCATCTAATCCTTCAACAAGTTGTTCTTCTATATGCATATATCCATTGTTGTCAAATATTATATGTTCTGTATCAATTAATCCTTCATGATTTCTAAGTTTATCTAAAAAATCCATTTTTTATTTTCTTATTTATTTTAAAAATAATAACATATTTCCTTCTCATAACTCTTTGACATAGAGGTCAGACGTTGAATAACTACTAAATATGCACTATATAACACCTTTCTCATCTAAGTACTCCTCCATCAATTTAAACCAAATCCCCAAATCTTTCGTTTTTACACCCCTTTCATAAAATTTTGCATGTTTTCTTCTATTTTCTCTTTAATCCTAAGAGGTTCTATTACTTTTAGATGAGGTATCCATTTTTGAATCAAAGGAATAATCTCCATGTCATCCGTCAAAGTAAACTCAAAAAGCGTTGCACCATTGTCCAGTTTTTCTATCTCTCTTTGCATTTTTAAGTAGCGTTTGTTTCTAAAATAGACCGAAGCAAAAGCAGACACTTCAACCATAACCCGATAAGGCTGATTTTGAATTTTAGAAAAAGGCGTTTGTAGCAGATGGAAAGCGTTATCGACTTTTAGTTTTTCAATATTATGACTATGAAAAGTTTTGGGTTCTGTTTTTGAAGGGCTTAGCTTTTCTATAAAACTTATTCGCATTAAACGAAAAAAACCATTTAACTGTTGAGTATGAGCCGTACCCAGTGTATTCAGTGCAATGTACTAGTTATCATCCAAGTAGAGTATTTTTAAAACTTGACACTCTCTAAAAACATAAACTTTATCATTGGGTTTATGATACTTCGACAAGCGTTCCAAAATAGTAAACATAACCTTCTTTTATGCTATATCACTCTAAGTAAATTACATTGATATTTCAACCTTTTTTTGAATCTTTTCAGAAGGAATATAAGGTATTTCTTTTGGAAGTAGAAGTTTCGCTTCTTTTATCTTATTCTTTTGAATTAATGAATGTATTTGTGAAGCCAAATTTGTAACCTCTGTAATATTTTTAATCCATTCATTTACATATAAAGGAACAGCTTCATTTGAAAGACCAATCTGTATGGAACGGTAAGTTAATGGTTTAAAAAACAAATCTCTTTCTGGATCCCATTGAATTCGTACAGGAGTAGTCTCTTTTAGTTTTATCCACTCCTCTTTAGTATATTGGGAAAAATGATTACTCATAAGACTATGTTCTAACGCCCAATCAAACCCTTCTATTGAAATATCAAGCGCTAAGATACGCTTTTGATTATCATCTTTTTTTCCCCATCCTGCTCTATACATCATCCATAAAAATGAGGGTTTAATCCATGTCATTCTCTCTGTTTTAAATGGAGGAGACATAAACTTTCCATGAGCCAGTGTAGAGTCTGCAATAGCATCACTATAGGCTTGATAAATACGGATAGTATTATCTTTATAGGTAGCTCTAATTTCTTTAATTGGTTGATTCATTTTATGTATTTCTTTTTAACTTGTAAGTATATCAAAGCATCTCTAAAAACTCCTTCCCCCCTTAAAATGTTAAAAATAAAATAATTTTTTTAACTCTATTTTATAAACATTGCACTTATATATGATATTATTAAAGATGAAACTTTTAAAACCTATGACCTTAATTTTACTAACAACACTCACGCTCCAAACTACTCAAGCCAAAGAGACATTACCTCCTGTTCCTTATGATTTTTTAGCCAAAAAAAATGTTCAAAATTTTATCAATATGATGGTTAAAAAAAACAACTTCAAACGAAGCTACATGGAAGAGGTTTTGAGCAATGCCATGCTCGACCAAGAAACCCTTGACCGTTATGTTGGTAAATACAAACCTGGCAGTACCAACGGAACATGGGAACGCTACAAAATGAATGTCTTAAACGATGAAAGCATGGCACTTGCCATCGAATTTAAGAAAAATTATTACACAACATTACAACGTGCTGAAGATGAATACAACATCGACATGGACTATATTGTAGGCTTTTTAGGGGTAGAGAGTAAATATGGAACATTCACAGGTGACTTTCGTGTACTCGACTCCTTGGCAACCTTAGGTTTTCACAAGAACCGTATGCACAAGTGGTTCAATGCTGAGTTAAAAAACCTTTTCTTACTCATGCGTGAAGAAAACCGAGACATTTACAGCCAATACGGTTCATTTGCAGGAGCAATGGGTGCTGTACAACAAATGCCGTCCATCCAAAGACGTTTTGCTGTGGATTACAATGGTGATGGCATTAAAGATCCATGGGATTTAGAAGACTCCATTGGAATTATTGCAAAATTCATGCACAAAAAAGGTTGGAAAAAAGGTGCTGTGGTTGCAGCTTCTACCAACTTTTCTGAAACACGTTTTAAAAAGCTAAGAACCTCTCATAAAAAGAAATACTCCATTAGCTATTTAAAAAGTCTGGGCATTAAAGCAACCGAACCTTTTTATGAATCAAAAGCCTATTTACTCAAAAACCGTAATGACACCCACGATGACATTTGGTTAGGAGGTAGTAACTTTAGAGTACTCACCAAGTACAACAACTCAACCTCTTATGGTATGGCAATTCACCTTATTGCAGAGCATGTAAAAAACTTTACCCCTCAAAGCAACCCAATCACTTTCCAAGAGTAATACGTGTTCAATGCAAAAGTTTAACACCGAAACACTCTTAGAAATCAACAATTGGCTAGAAATCAAACTTAAAACAACCACAAATTTAACTTTTGTGGTTCCCAACCCAGACCAAGAAAACAACCGAAGTTTTAAAACATGGGTTGACTTAGCAGAACTTCATTTTTGTAAGATGCTTACACCTCAAAAAGTTAATGAAGACTTCATACAACTTACTTTTAAAAAGCTTGACCCAAAAAGCTCTTTTCATTCTGCTCCCATAGAGTCTAAAGAAGAAAAATATGGAACAGAGTCCATATTTTTCAACATCAATAAAAATGAAATCCCTACTTTTTTACATGCGTACAAAAGAGCTTTAGAAGCTGTCAAAGTAGAAAAACGAAAACATATTTTAAACCTTGGCATTAACAAAGGTGATGAGTTTGAACTCATTCAACAATTTATAGAAACAGAAACGTTTGATAACATAAAATTCTCAGGCATCGACCATTCTCAAAGTGCTTTAGACTACGCCAAAAGACGTTTCCCAAAAGACAATGTACAGTTCTATCAACAGGATATCAATACCATTAATGAACTCCAACTGGAAAAGTCAGACCTCATTATAAGCATAGGTACTTTGCAGAGTCCTAGCATCAACTACAAACCTTTTCTCATGTCTTTGGTACAAGAACACCTCACGCATGATGGTGCGTTTATATTGGGCTTCCCAAACTCACGATGGATAGATGGCGAACTCATCTACGGAGCCAAAGCCCCCAACTACCCTTACTCTGAAATGTCATTGCTTTATAATGATGTTATATTTGCTAAGAAGTATCTGCAACAAAAAAAGTTTAGGGTTACCATTACAGGTAGAGAGTATGTTTTTTTAACGGCTACGAAGATTAATAATTAAAACCATCAAAAAAAATGATGGTTGAAACTTGTATAAAGATTACTTAACTTTTAAATAATCCTGCTTCTATGGCACCATAACCTTTTGTTAAAACTTCAGGATTTTTTATTCCATACATTTTATAGATAGTCGCAGCAACAGCATAAGGTTCAAAAGTATAAGAATCTTCTTTCGGTTGTGTGTAAAGTCTATTATTTGATTGAACTGGTTGAAGTTCTGTTTCTCCTACAACCCCAACACTATTTAAATATTTCTTTCCACCAAAAATAAATACATTTTGATTATTACCATGATCCCAACCCTCAGAATCATTTAAGTTAACATTTCTTCCAAATTCAGAAAAAACCATAATGTTAATATTATCTTTACCTTCTGCAGCAAAATGTGCAAGTGCTACCTCAATAGAATTCATTAAGTCACTCATTCTATTTCCATAAGCTGTGATTGCATTTGAATGGTCATCCCAACCACCCAAACCTCCACCACCAACAGAAATAACTTTTGTTTCTGGATTACCTGTTAAAACATTAACGGCAGCTTTTAATCTATTACCAAAAGTTGTATTGGGATAAGTAATTCCATCAGGAACAACTCTCTCATTCTGTTCTTTCATAAATGCATCTAAGGTGGCACGTTTATTAAACGAGTTTTGTATACTTGTATGTTGATTCATATCAGCTGCCAAAACATCCATCTCCTCTGAAACGGCTGTTTCTGTGGGTCTTGGATCTTGGGCCCACTCATCAGTATTATACATATGATAAGCTAGAGTTCTACTATACGGGTTTGATAAACTTTCATTAAAAGCTGCAGGACGTAAATAAGCATCTAGATCAAATGGTCCTGTAGAAAACAACCCAGATTCTCCCTCCATGGTTAAAAATGGTAAAATGGTCTCAGAATTTATTGAACCAGAATTGGCTAAAACTTTTCCTAATGTTGAAAAGATACCAGCACCATAACTTGGATCTTCAATATTAAGTAATCCACGTTGATTTTCAGAGGTACATATACCATGAGAACGTGATTGATTATCTTGTCGGTAACATGTTCTAAATACATTCATATCTCCATTGGCTAACATACGCTCCATTGCTTCACCACCAGCTTGTGACCAGAAATTATTTGTTGTCTTAGTTAATGATGCAAGATTATATTTATTTTGACTTTTTTCCTGTACTTCATCAATATTGGTTAAATTAGCCCCTAACTCTGAAGATCCTCCATAAAGATAAATCATAATTGTTTGAGCATCATTATTATTATAAACAGTAGAGTCAAACTCTACAGTTGATAAATCTATTGGTGTTGATGCATTTGCTAAACTTGGAAATAATGCAGCCATTGCTACAAGGCTTAATCCTTTTAAAAATACTCTTCTTTTCATTTTTCTATTCCTCAATCTTTTTAAATGTATAAGTTTCTGATAAACGTGAAAGATATTCCATCACGACTAAAGTAACCCCTAATCTATCATTGTCAAGACTCATATTATCATAGGTACTACGTGCTTCTATTGCAGCATAAGTTCCAAGTAATTTTAATTCTTCATCTGTTGCGTCACGTGCAATAATTGAATTAAAAATATAATGAATCAAACCATTAATTGTTGAAGTTCCAGAAAGATCTTTATTGATAAAATCTACTTTCCAACCTCCATCATATTCATTAAAGTGACTATACTTATAGTCATTTAAAACGTATCGACGTATAAAATCATAATATTCTGCAAAAGATAATGTGTCTACAGCTATGGCGTTTTTTCGACCTAACTTATAAGAAAGTGGGCTTTGACGCATATTATCCATTTTTACTCTCATGTACATAAAGAAGTTTATATGGTCATGAAAAGAGATAGATTTAGCAATTCCATAAGTACTTTCTTCAACAGTTTTTACTCTCTCAGTGTTTAATAAAAATTCTTTTGAAAAAACTATCTGTAATAAAATATCTTTAAAACTATTTGGGTTTGATGAAACAATGTTTTGAATAATTTCAGATTTTTTTTCAGCACTAACTTGTGGGAAGTAACGACTTACAAGTCTAGCAACCACACCTTTGGTAAAATTACTACTCTTAACCAATTCACGGTAAAAATCAAACCCTGTTGTTATTGTTGTTCCAAATAAATCTTGAGGTGCATCATTTTGATTCAACCCAATAATTAATTCATTATCTTGTCTATTTAGTTTCCAGTTCTTTAAGGCAATTCCAGCTTTAGGTACATGAGAATCATTGAAATCCAATAAAAATATTTCTAACATTTCTCTACCATTGTCTTCTGGACTTCTAAAACGTTTCCAGTTATCATCAGATGTCATATGTAAATAAGTAATCATTTCCATTGAATAATCATCATCCATAAGCATTACTAAACGATTATAAACATTTAAAATGTCTGAAGCGTCTACTGTTTCTAGCTCATTAGCTGGTGAAAACATTATATTTTGTGTTAATACATAAGCTATCCATCTATTGACATATTCTTTACCTAAATCTAAATGCAATAATCTTGCTAGAATTTTTTCTCTATTCGCATGGTATTGAGTACCACTATAATTTTTAGTCTCTATATGAGCTTCAACGGATACTAAATCACTGTTTGTTGTTGCTAGTTTTTCTTGAATAGTTGAAATGAATGTTCCAGAGTTTATCAAATCATTAAGCTCATTTTCTGGTAAACCATAAAAAAGAACAGAAAGTAATTTTGAAGCTACAAGACGTTTGTTTTCAATGCTTAAGCCATTAAAATAACTATCAGTTATGCTTTGTAGATTATAATCATTGTATGTCATTGGGCTTGAAAATACATTAACCCCTTGAAATTCACTATCTTGATTAGGAAGGCTCTCTTCTTGAGATTCTATTTTAAAATTAATTGTACCAAAATCAATAGGAGGAGTTAAATATTTAATTTTACTACTGCTACCTACTTCTTCATTATTAGCATCAAATACCTTAACTACAAAATGTGACTCTAAAGCATAATTACTATTTAATTTAAATATACTGGCTGTATCTACATTATTAATAAGACCTGAAATAGAAATTGTATTGGTACTAGTCGAACTAGAAGGATAAACATTTGTATATATTTTTACACTATATGTTGTATTATTAAATTCCATACTCTCAACAAGAACACGACCACTATTGTCTACAGCTGGTTTATCAACATTAAAAGCAAATTCAAGATTGACATCTGAAGCAACTTTTATCCAATATCCTCCATTTAATGATAACGCTTCAAAATCATTTAAATGTCCATTTCCAGCTTCTATATAATTTCGTTGATAAGTATGATTAGCACCCTGAACAACCAATAAATTTTCTTCACCTATTTGCTCTAACAACTCTTTTAATGTTAAAGTAACGGGTGCATTAAGTAAATTCCAACCTTCTTTTAAAGAAAGGTTATAACTACTCTCTTCATTTTCTAATTCACTGTAAGTTAATTGTGAAGGAGTTCCTACTTCTACCCAATAACCCTTTCCTGTTTCAAAACCTTCAAAATCATTTAAAAATGCTTTATTTTCATCAACATATTTTTTTTGGTAAGTTTTAATGGGTCCTTGCACAACCAATAAATTTTCTTCACCTATTTGGTTTTTGATTTCATCAAAAGTTAAAGGAGCATTAATTCCTATTAAGTTCCATCCACTTTGTAGATTTAAAGTTTCAGCAAAAGAAAAGTGAGCGAAACATGCTAAGCCTATTAATATTTTTTTCATAAATTTTCCTATATTTTAATTAATTGTAATTTCAGAAAAGTTAATAGCATCTATACTATTTACCTTGAAAGTTTCACTCTCAGCTACTAAGTTATTATCTTTAAAAACCAGTACCGTAATATTGCTATCAACATAGTTAGTATTAATTTTGAGCAAAGATTCAGTAGCATATTGATTAATTGTCCCATAAACAGCTATGGTACTTTGTGAAGTTTCTTCATTTTGTTCAAGAACTTTAGAGCTAACAACTTCAAGCTCATAACCATTAAACATTGATTTAACAGCTGTACCAGTATTACTTAACGCTGTTTTTGAACGCTCTATTGGTTCTGATGATTCACTTAACAATGCTGAACTTGAATCCGTTGTTGTATTGTTAATTTCAGGAGTAGCCACTGTTAATTCAACACCTAATACACCTTGATTCTGACCACTTGTTGTCATTGAAGTTGAAGTAGCACCATCACCACTTCCTCCACAACCTATAAAAAATAAAGTTACCAATGATAGTGATATATATTTTTTCATTTCTTTCCTTAATATTTTAAATTAATTTATTATATCAAGTTTAATTTAATAAATCAATAAATATTTAATATTTTATATTAATTTTTATACTTAAGTTTAATTTAATAAATATAAAATAATCAAGGGATAAGAAGATAAGCTAGAAATTAATTGTAATTGATAAGAAGAAGTTTTTTAGTACGGTTCATTTTTTTGATAATGATTTCTCTTTTAGTTGCAATACTCCGATTTATAACTTTTTGGGAGTAAACCAATACTACAGGTCGTCTAGTACGGGTGTATTTGGCGCCTTTAGTTGTATTGTTATGTTCATAGAGTCGACGCTCTAAGTCTGTTGTAATTCCTGTATACAATGTTTTATCAACACATTCAAGTATATAGACAAAATACATTTAATTTTACACAGCTCTCATATTAATATATTTTTCGATAAATTCAATAAATTCTTTCTGTTCTATCTCATTCATAGAAGATTTAGGAATGATTTTAAAATTATTAATACTAACATATAAAATAACATATCTATCATTTTCTTTATATTTAGAAAAAGTGTCCCAAAGAATAGGCTTATCATTATTAGCAACACGAATTCCCTTAGCTGAAACTCTCAATGTTGTTTCTTTAGAAAGTGTTTCACTCTTTTCATAAAGTTTTTTAGACTGATACGTACCCAACATTTTAGTGAGTAATAAATAAAAAGAAATCGCAAAAAAGAGCACAGCAAAATTTCTTATTATCTCCCTCGTGTCAGCATAGTTTGTAGTAATAATTACAACTATACAAGCTACCATAATATAAATAGCAATCATTAATTTTCTAAAACCCATTTTTTGATGTAAAGTAATCGCCTCTAAATACTCTTCTTGACTCAACTTGTATTTTATTTTCATTCTTTTCCTTTTTTCTTTTTGGCTACCATGGAAATTTTCATACTTTTATCACCACAGATTCCCTCATCCATAAACTCATTTAAAAGTAAAATTTCATAATCTTCTTTAAAAATATTTTCCAACTCACCTTGTTCTAACAAAAAAGCCCTATTAGAAGGTACCTTTGTATTTTTTTCATGATGCATAAATGTTTCAAAAATAAAAAGACCTTCATTTTTTAATGCTTTTTTAATTTGAAGAAAAAGTTTACGCTCTAAAAAATAAGTACATATAATTAAATCATAAATGTCTTCTTCTAACTTATAGTTGTCAAAGTCAACTACCTTAGGAGTAATATTATCAATATTTTTTAAACTCTCAATCGCAACTTCGGAGATATCTAACGCATCTACTTCAAAACCCTCTTTGGCTAAAAAAATACTATTACGCCCTTTACCACAGGCAATGTCTAGTACTTGTTTACCTTTTGCTTTTTGGTAAAATTGTTTAACAACTTCAACTGTATTGATAGGAGCTAAAGTAGTGTTATACTTTTTGTTCCAACGCTTTTTATCTTCTATACTCAATTATCGCTCCAAATCAGGTGATTTTCTACACCATTTTAAAAAAAGTCTATCAGGATCTACACGTGCATCAATCTCTTTACCATCTACAATATTATCTGCTAACATTTTTCCAATAAAGGGTGCAAAAACAAAACCACGACCACCAACACCATTACAGACATAAAGATTTTTCATGCGTATGGGTTTTTCAGTCAACTTAGCACCACGTACCAATTTAGGATTTGATTTTAACATTTCACTTACATTAATCACTGAACCAACTAGAGGAAAATAATCTTTAGAACCAGCTCTCATACCAGAAAAAATTTTTTTTAATTTAAAGTCCGAAGTATTCACCATCTCAGAAGCAACAGTAAAAAGGTCTTTTAAGGGATTTTTACCAGAAACAATACAAGCTTGAGTCTCTTTCTCATGTGTTGCACCTACTTTTATAATGCCTTTAATATTGGCTGAAACCGAAATCTTTTTATGTAAAGAGACATTTAAATTTAAATTTGTTGTATAGTCTCCTCGTCTTCCCCATGTTCCTTTAATACCCATATATCGCATATCAAAAAATTTGTTTTCATAACCTGTGGCTAAAATAATTTTAGTAGATTCATATTTACCCACATTCCATAAAGAATCTTCATAATTTAATGACTCAACATCATATTGAACATAATCAATACCTTCTAAAAATGCTTTACACATTTCAGGAGCGTCACAAACACCAGCTTCATCAAATAAAAAACTATCTTTAGACTTTTTAATACCAATACTTTTTAATTCTTCTTCTTTTAACCATATTCTGTTAGAGCTATCATATTTTTCGTATTCAAAGAAAAGCTTAGCATCTTCATCATCTTTAGGAATACGTATAACACCTGTTTGTTTAAAATATTTTGGAAAATTATTAAGATAAAAATCCTTGGAGAACTCAAAAGCTTCATTAGTAAGTGCTTGTAAAGCAGAACCTTTACCAATTTTTGGAGAAACAAATGCACCAGCAGCAGCAGAACCACCACTCTTCGCAATACCATTACGGTCAACTACCAGAACATTTAAACCTTTTTCTTTTAAAAAATAAGCTGAAGAACAGCCTGTAATACCTGCACCAATAATTATAACATCATAGTTTTTCATTTTTATGCTCTCCTATAGCATTTACTTATAAAAGAAAGTATATCAATTTATTCACTAAAAATAACCTAAAAAATATATGTTAAAACTGTTTGCTTTATGTTTTTTTAATAAAGCCCAATGAAGCTGAATTAATACAGTGACGGGTACTTGTTTCTGTAATACCCTCCCCTTTAAATACATGTCCCAAATGTCCACCACATTCTGTACATATAACCTCTATTCTTCTACCATCTGTATCAATAATTTCTTTAATAGAACCTTCAATCGCCTCATCAAAACTTGGCCAACCTGTAAAAGAGTCAAATTTAGTATCTGATAAAAAAAGTTCAGCATTACATTGACGACAAGTATAAGTTCCCTCTTCATAATGGTTCCAATAATCACCTGAGAATGATCTTTCTGTCCCCTTATTAATAATAATTGCTTTTTCTTGGTCTGTTAGTTCATTATATGCCATTCTTTATCCTTGAAATTATTGTAGCTTTTTTGCACTATAGCATAATATTTTAAGGTAAAGATTTTATTAAAAATGTTGTGTATGAAATGTAGATTGCTAACTTTACTTATTCTATTTTCTACCCACATATAAAGGTAAATAAAAAATAGAATTTCTTAATTTATGATGAGGTTTTATAATCAGAAGGAAGACTAGTAGTATCTTTCTGTATCTTTTTACCATTACTAATAACCTCTGTTGTCTCATTTTGAACAGCTGCATCTAAAAGTGTTTTTATGCCATTAACTGTACAATGAGAAATATATCCACTTAAAGCACGTTCACCTTGTTCTAAGGTTTCAATTCTATTTGGCCATCTCTTTTCAAAACTTTCATTTAGTTTTTTATAAATTACAATTTCTTCTTCTTTTTGTCTTTCTTTAACCAAACGCTCTAACATGGAAAGGTTTGGTGATAAAAGAAACGATTCATTATAGGAATCAAATGAAGTTCCAGCAAAACTAAATAATATTCCTGTCCCAGCCAAAACAGAAGAACTTGTTTGAGCAAGTCCCATTAGTCCACTTGCTAATCCACCAACTAAGTTTGTCTCTTTTTGTGCAAAATCTCTGTGTGCTTTAGTGTAACTAAGTCGTTCAAAATAATCATTACATAATAAATGACTGTAAGTAATCCCTGAATCAATGTAATTACGTATTGCTCTTCCATCTCTTTTATTCTTTTTTGCTTCAACATACGCATTAATAAATGATTGTGCTTTTTCACCCAAATAATTATTATCTTTATTCTTTGCTTCCATTTTTTTCTTAATTAATGGGTTATCTATACTAAATGGTGTTTGGTACCTTGACCCACTACACCCAATAATAACAAATATCATACTAAACATTACTAAACTTCTCATTTTATCACTTCCTTTGATTAAGTTAAATAATATTATATTAAATTTAATCTTATTTAACATACAAGTTAAATATTAAAAATATAAATATATTATAATTTAAGAAAGTTATAATATATTTAGCAGAATGAATAAGTAATTTTAAAGCTTCTCTAGCTAAGATAGCTTCATGAAACTAAATGAACTTAAAGTAAGCAACCCCTACCTAGCACTCGACCCTGAATTTTATGAGCGTGTCAAACCTGACCCACTTGAAAAAGCCCACCTCATCCATGTTAACAAAACCGTAGCCAAAACACTTGACATAGATGAAGAAGAACTGGAATCAGAAGATTTTGTAAGATTACTTAACGGTGAATTTGAAGCTGAAGGTTCTGACCCTTTTGCCATGTGTTATGCAGGACACCAGTTTGGTCATTTTGTACCAAGACTGGGCGATGGTCGTGCCATCAACATTGGAACCATTGACAAGTTTCAACTACAACTAAAAGGTGCTGGTATAACCGAATATTCTCGTATGGGTGATGGACGTGCTGTTCTTCGTTCAAGCATTCGCGAGTACCTCATGAGCGAAGCCATGACCAACTTACGTATTCCTACCACACTTTGTTTAGGAATCATTGGTTCAGAACATCCTGTAAGACGTGAGCATGTTGAAAAAGGGGCGATTGTTTGTCGTGTTAGCACTTCTTGGGTACGTTTTGGTACCTTTGAATATTTCGCTGCGAATGGTGAGTTTGAAAAGTTAAAAGCCTTAGCTGACTACGTCATCAACGAAAACTTCCCCCATATCAACGGACGACCTGACCCCTACAAACTGCTTTTTAACGAAGTCATGGTCATTACTTCAAGACTCTTAGCACAATGGATGTCGGTAGGGTTTAACCACGGAGTTATGAACACGGACAACATGTCCATCGCAGGTCTCACCATAGACTATGGGCCTTTTTCCTTTTTGGATGACTTTAAACATGGAAACGTTTGTAATCACACCGACACTGAGGGACGCTACTCTTATGAAAATCAACCTGCTGTTTCCAAGTGGAATTTAGAACGCCTCATGAAAGCACTTAGTCCTCTAACCCCTATCGAAGGCATGGAAAAACTTCTTTCTATTTACGACAAAATCTATGCTCGTTACACCCACTACTACATGTGTAAAAAGCTTGGACTTGAGGGTACAGTAGAAGGTGACCCAGAACTCATCGATGACATGTACGATATGTTAGAGAAGTTAAAAGTAGACTACACGCTCTTTTTAAGAACGCTTAGCCACTACAAACACAAAGGTGACCGAAGCGACCTACTCGCCATAGCACTTTACCATGAGCCTATGAATGAATGGTTAGATGTTTATGATGAGCGTATAAAATACATCGACCCAACCGAACGTAAAAATCAGATGTTAAATGTAAACCCAAAATATGTTCTAAAAAACTACATGCTACAAGAAGGAATTGACGCAGCAGAAAAGGGTGACTTTTCAGTCGTAGATGACCTCTTTAAAATTGCAAAACAACCGTTTGAAGAGCATCCAGAGTTTGAACGTTGGGCAAAGGCTACGCCTAAAGAGTTTAGGAATCAGAGGCTGAGTTGTTCTTCGTAAAGTAGATAGTCTTAAGTCGTTTTGAGATTGTAATAGTCTCAAGATGATTTAACCTATGGATAATGAGGGTGAAAATATTGGAGAGAAATCAAATGCCATATTTTTTAAAATAACAGACATTTAGAGTGTCTATTATTTAATGATATACAACCCATTTCAGTGTTATAATGTTCCTTAAATAAATAGTTAGCACACAAAGGAAAGTAGAATGAAATATTCAAAATTAGAAAAACTATTATTTAGCATTATTGCAATAAGCTTTTCACTTACAAGTTCAGCAATTGCTGAAAGCTCTAAAGAGTATGCACTTATGGGGAAAAGTACATGGAGTGCGTTTGAATGTTCAGTTTTAGCTGGAAAAATTGGCAATACAAAAGAAGAAGAACGCCTATTTTTATTTGGATATGAAGAAGGATTAAAATTTATTAATGCTCTAAAATCTAATAAAATTAAACGAAAAGACTTGTCTTCTGAAATACCAATGGCAATGATATGGTCATTAGGAGGTCCCACCTCAGACTTTATGTTGGGAAGAGTTTTTGAGGTTGCAATGGAATATGCATTAAAAGATGTTTATAAAACTGATAATAATACATATGATGTAGATATGCAAAAAACTATCGCAAAACGTAAGTTTTCAAAAAGTAATTGTAGTCTCATTGGAAAATAATAAAGTGCTACAAAGCCAGTGTAAAAAAGAGGATAGGCTAACTTAAACCCTTTTATTTGTTATAAAATTATAGATGTAGTTATCTTTAAAAATGAACAAAAACTAGACCTAAAGAGTTTAAGAATCATAGGCTTTCTTCTTCCTCTTAATTCATCTCTCTCAAAATCACATAAAACTTAATAAAACACTCTTCATAACGCTTAACTTTAGCCTTATGCTCCTTTGCTTTCGTAGGGTGTTTCCCCCCCCGAAAACACCGTGTTATATAAATTTTCATGTTTAAAATATTTGTGTTTGATTTTGACGATGTTTTCAGGGAAAACACCCTATTGGATGGAAACAAAAAAGGAATCAGATGAATAAATAACCTAACCAGATTAGATAGTCCCGTTAGCTAAATCTTCAGCTAAAAGTTCATTTAACCAAGCAGCCACTGTTGTAAAGTGAGCATTTTTATTACCATCTTCGTTTCGTAATCTAATTTTACTTCCATTTAATGGAGAAAAAGGGGACAGGCTAATTAAAATCACTCTCCAACCTCAAACAAAACCCTATCAATCAAACTTTGAGAAATAAACAAGTTTGAGTCTAATAATTTTTCTAAATCGTCACGAATAAATTCAATTAATCCTTTATCTTTAGCCAATATCATAACACCTAGAGAACCAATAACATTGATACCATTTAGCTCGTCGGTCATCTATGAGTAAGAAATCTGCTTCTTTATTTTTGTAAAGAGCTATGGCTTCAAGTTCGCCTTGACCTAAACCCATCTTAGAAATATCAAGATTTACAACTTCAACCTTATTGGCTAGAAACTCTTTTAATTTTATACTTTGAGCTTTATAACTTATGCTCACTTCATCATAAACAGCTTGTGGAACATACAGTCTTCCAAAAATCTTTTCAAGTAAATCAAGCCTATCCATTGTAGCCAAAGCCACAAGAGCAGAACTGTCACCAATAATCATTTTAAAATACTTTTCGCCAAAGCCACTTCATCAGCAATATCATAATCATCTATCACAGGAATGTCATGTTTACTTACAAAATTCATAAACTCATAAATATCTAACGATAACATTTTTGCACCTTGACTAAGCGATATTTGATGTGACTTATAGAGTTCTAATGCTAACTTTTCTTTCAGAAGTTGGGTTAGACTTTGTTCCGTTTCATTAATACCAAAAAATATATTATCAGGTATGTCTATAGCAAGGTTCATTATGACTCCTTTTTATTTTTATAATAGCATAAAAGGATTAAGAAGTTAAAAGAACCGTTACTCTCACATGGTAATTAAAAATCAATAACATGGTTATATCTCTCTCAAAATCACATCAAACTTAATAAGATACTCTTCATAACTCTTAACTGCTACATTACGCTTTTCAATATATCTGGTAGTAAATCGTTTTAAAGCATAAAATAAAGAAGCAAAAAGCATTGATTCTTTAAGTTCAGCAACATTAACTTCTCTTCCAAAACTTCTATTATACTCATCCAATAAAGCCTCTAAGTGTGTTTTCTTGAACAGATAGTTATCATCAAAGCACCAACTATTTACCACAACACTTAGGTCAAATAGAAAACTACCATTACAAGACTCAATAAAATCAAAAACAGCTGTAAGTTTTTCATCCACAAACTTTGTATTGTCTAAAAATAAATCTCCATGAATTACACCATTCTCTGATAAATCAACATCTTTAACTAAGTCATAACATTGTTTAAATTTTTGTTTAGTATGCTCATCACAATCAAACGCTTGAACACCTTCAAACATCTGTTTTAATCTCACACTTGTAAAGACATTTTTATTTATAGAGACCTTCTTTTCTGTTTGCTTATGAAAACTTCCTAAAAAATATCCTATCTGACTAATCTGATTTAGAGATGGAAGCATTTTTAAAGAAGTTCCTTCCAAATATGAAAAAAGCCCTATGGTCTTACCTTGATAAGTCTCTCTATTCCTAGTTGACAGTAAAAACCTAGGTGTAGGTAGAGCTATTAAAGAATTTAAAAGTTCAATTTCATTATTTAATTTTTCTCTACTAGCAGACTCATAAATCTTAAATATGTACCTTTTATCTTTACGGTCATAAAGCACATAAGTCGTATCTGAAATTCCGTCTGAAGTAGCTTCTAGTTTTTCAAATGAAATATTGTATGAAAAGAGTAAACTGACCCAAACTGCTAGTTAAAAAGAACTAAAGAGGAAGAATAGTAGAGTTCCATAAAAGCTGTGAGAGGCGAAATTATGGAACAAAGAATGGTAACAATATACTGCTTAATCGAAGAGTTTGTCAAAAGCGTGATGGGAAAAGAAGAACATGTGTTATCAGAAATAAGTGACAGTGAAGTACTATTTTTAGGCTATTTAGCAGTAGCTGACTTTAATGGTAATTATGCGAAGGCTCATTATTATGCAATGGGCATGAGATTAGTAAACCCAATAGAGTATTCAAGATTTACAAGAAGAATAATCCAGTTAGA
>CACVAU010000037.1 GCA_902727915.1 uncultured Sulfurovum sp. | reverse complement strand
CCTTACCATTAATCTGTTTGAGCTTCAACGAGCTTTTAAGTTGCCACATATAAAAAAGAAGTTGCATCTTCGCCCCTTCAGGGTTACTCATACTCTTTTTATACTCCGTCACCAAATAATGCCCACGCTCCTTTCCTATCTTGTCAAACTTTAGATTAGAAAAAGGAAAGTCATGTAACTGCTCTTCTTTAATATCAGCCAATGCTTTTCCCATCAAAATATTCTCATCCCACTGATCAGCGTGTATTTTTCGGCTATAAAGCCATGCTTCTCTTTTACAAGTGGCGTAGTAGTGGATTAGGGTTCCGTTTAAAAGGTCTTTATGGAAACTCAAATGCATCATTTACTGTTTTCTCCTCTTTCAATTGAAACCCACTTTCCTTTGAATAAATATCTTTTATATCAACAATATAATAAATACCAAATATATCACTAAATGGTATCTCAAACTCTAAGGCATTCAAATCTTTCTCTTTAATATTCAAAATCTTAGACTGAAACTCTCTCATAAGCTTCTCTTTCTTTCGTTTTATCTCATAAGGTTTTAACCCTTTAATATTCTCGAAATATCTATATTGATACGCTTTCAAATCAACCCCCAAAGCCACAGATTTAATATAATCTTCTTCTAAGCCAAAAGCATCTCTATTTTTCTTGCTAATCGCATCAAAATCAAAGCGTTCTATATCCGACAAAATGCCACTATCGCCCTTATTCTCATCAAGTGCTTGAAAATAACACTCAACAAAAGGTAAAATGTTTTTTTCATAAATATCATCTCTTTTCAAAACATCAAAAAAACTCTTTTTACTCTCACTTATCATCATCTCATTGTAGACTTTGGTAATCGTGTCAAAGATATAAATTTCACTGATCCCTTTTTTACCCTCACGATTAACACGCCCTGCTGTTTGAATAATTGAGCTAATCGGAGCAAACTCTCTTAATCCTACATCAAAATCTAAATCAACTCCTGCTTCAATAACTTGGGTTGAAATAAGAATTTTGTTAGTAACATTACTACCTTTTTCATTATCCTTTATACTTCTAATCACCTCTTTTCTATCATCAAAAAACATGTAAGAATTTAAACAGTAGCTATTTTCTACAGACTTTTTAACTATTTTATAGAGTAGTTTCGAGGTTTTAATAGAGTTAACCACACAAAGAACTGACTTCCCCTCTTGATAGAGTTCAATAATAACACTAGCCAAATTCTCCAATGTATTACCCTCAAGATACTTCAACACATACCTATTTTTTGCTTCAAAAATTTCTGTCTTATTGGCAAGTTCAAGAGCTACATTCTTTTGCGTTAAAATTGGCATGGTGGCAGACATCAAAATAAACGTACTGTTTAATTGTTCTGATAAAATAGGTAAGATTTCTTTAAAAGCTTTCCAAAGTTCAAAAGGAATGGCTTGAACCTCATCAAGGATAATTACAGAATTTTGTAAAGCTTGAAATTTGATATTGTCACTGTTCTTATTAGAAAATATAGCAAAAAAAAGTTGATAGAGTGTAGAGAGTATAAATGGCTCATTCCATGAATTTAAAATAAACTTCCATCTATCATAAGTATTCTTCTCATCTTGATTATCACTATTTTCATCAAATGTTACAGCATAATGATGCTTGGTTATTTCATTAGGGAAAATTTTATCAAATGTCTCATATGTTTGGTCAATAATTGAAGTAAACGGCAAGATATAAATAATCTTACTCAGTTTTTTATCCTCTTTAATTTTTAGAGCCAACTCTAATGAAGTAAGTGTTTTTCCTATACCTGTGGGAGCCGTTAAGGTAGAGATAGTGTAGGATTTATCATAAGCATTTAAAATATCGTTTTTGACCTTATCTCGTTTAGGGTCTCGTTTCTTAATGATTTTATCTAACTCTTGATGCAGGTGGACAACACTATTGGTATTAAAAACTTTCTTGTGTTCACTTTTATAAATCGCTTCATACTTATCGGCAAATATCAATTTTGAAAAGAGTAGTTTTTGAGTTATGTAATCCTCTATTGTAAATTTCAAATCTCTATTAATAATATTGAGCATTGGAAAAATAGTAACATCTATATCTTTCAATTGAAAATAATTTTTTACATCCTCTTTTAAATATATCTCATCAATCTGACTTAGAGGAATCTCTTTTAAGAAAAATTCTAAAATAGAATTATATTCAGAATCAAAACTTTTCAATTTTCCATGATGTGAAATAATTGAATTAAAGATAAACAGCCTATCTTTTCTAATAACAAAATCATTTCCTATATAATTTAAAAGATAGATAACCCCTGAAACAGGTGCATGAGGTTCAGAGCTTTTTGTAATTTTCTGAATATAAGATTGGAAACTATCAAGCACTTTACCTAAATCATGAAACAGAACACATTGAGTAAAAAGTTCATCAACATGGTCATATTTTTGGATATTTTTTATATGTTTTGTAAGTTGTTGTGTTGGATGTGAAAGATAGTTCATATCATTATTAACTTATAATCATTCACTAACAGATACTCTTTTGGATTTGCTAAAATAGTTTTACCACTTAACTCTACCAACAGGTCATTAAACTCTCCAAACACTCTATCTTTTTCAATTGTGTTTGCCATACGAATATCACTATAGTTTTTATCAAACTCTATCTCAAAACTTGTATCAAGTGTGACAAATGAATCTATAGCTACATTCTCATCATTTGTAATAACTTTAACTTTATGCTCTGCTATAAACTCAAAATTTGCCAAACAGAGATTAATACCCATATAGACCTGATAAAGAGAAATATGATTTTTTAGATTTTCTATAATCTGCTTAGATTCATTTAAACAGGCTGAGAAATCAATAAAAATTTTATAATGAGGACTAACCAAAAGCTCACGATAAAACTGTTTTCTCTGTTTGATATTTTGTTGCCCATTTTTTATAGAGGGTAAAGCATCTTTTATGCCATTAAAACAGAAGTTCTCTTTTCCGTCTAGCCTATGGATGATACAAGAGTATTTAATTTTATTTAAAAAACCATACTTTTCTACACTATTTAATCCACCAACTGAAGCCAAAAAACCCATGAGTGTTGTTTTGGGAGGAATGGGATAGGTCAAAGAGCTGTAGATAGTAGCAGGATGGCTAAAGTGTCCATAATCTGCCCAAAAATCAAGTTCTACAATCATCTTTAATCCAATATCTTTGTCCAACTTTTGGGAATGGTTATTTTATTTTCAAACGAATCATCAATAAAATACTCTACACTCTCTACCCTATCACTGTATTTTTCAAGTAGCTTCTCTATTTTTAACATATCAATAGTATAATCATCAACACTTCGTATATCACTCTCTACATCTACTCTCTCATCAATTTTGACTACTTTTATCCTATTATCCAACTCTCCAATAAAAAATCCATTCTCTTTATAATTTATTTTGAGTAAAAATCTTGGATATTGTCCCATTTTGCTTCTAGTAATTAGATTTTTTGTACCCATTACCAAACTCTCTATCACTTCATCAACATCATTAGCTGTTAATTTAGTGTTGGTAGAGTTTAATCCATTGACCACACCATAAGTCCCAAAAAGAGCATAAGGCAAGATATACTCTTCTCTAAAAGTTTTCTGATTTGCTCCCTCTGTACTTGCAAAAGCTCCTGTACCTTTTATATAAGTTGGATTTTTAACCTCATGGAGTGATTTTGTCATTTTAAATTGAATTGAACCTGTAAGATTATATGCCTTACCACCTACAGGAAAAACACCTCCAAAGGCTCGGACATCAATACATTTATCTATTAATGTTCCTACAACATTTTCTTCTTTTCCCACAACATCTTGAACTCGTGCTTTACCGTCATTAATACCACCTTTTTGAGAAGCTGTCTCTCTGATAAAAATCTCTTGGTTCTTTCTATCAAACAAATCATCTCTTATGGTTCTCTTTACTCTTACATCACTGATTAATGCTCTATGTGAAACCTCATCATATCTTGGTGCATTATCATTTAAAATATCTCCATTTGGGTTTGAATTCTCAACATCCCATAAAAATAGTATCTCACTCTGTTTTGCATAATTTTTCATTTAATTATTCTCCTTTTTTGTTAAATTTTTATAATCCATAGACCCCATAATAAATAGAATATTAGCTTTGTCATTGGATAATTTTTCATTCTCTTGCTGCCTTGACTTTGTCTCAATATAAAGGGTTAAGAGATAATCATAATTTTCACTATAAATATCATACTTGTTGACCCCATCAATCAATTTTCTAAACACACCCTCTATATTTAAAGTATTAACTGTACCAATGGTGTCTAAATAACTTTGAAATGATGATTTCTTCTGTTGTTTTTTCTTCCCTTTTTTATCATCATCTTCACTATTTGCATTAAAATGCCAATTAATAACCAATTTACTTAACATTCCCAATATAAAAAACTCTCTCTGTCTCCATCTTTCTCCCTTTAAAAGGTCTACATTTGCATATTTCCATTCAACCAACTCTTCTACGGTTTTAAACTCCATTTTACATCCTCCTAATTCAATATAATCCAAAGCATTTAATCGCTCACTGCTTAAAAACTCTATAAGTTTTTGATGTTTATAAAAATTGGTATCATCTCTATAATATCCATTTATAATTTTTGACAACTCTCGTTTATCTTTATCTAACCCATTTCCAAAAATAATTTTATGATAAAGGGAATTTATCAAAGCATCACTACTCAATCTCTCTTTTCCAAAAAGAAGTTTGGCTAAAAAAAGCTTATCATTGATATAGTCTCGTATATAAATTAAATCAAGATGATTCTCTTTAAATACCTTTTTGTGATATTTTGAGAGATTAGAAGCATCAATACTAAACTCTTTCATAAGCTTTTTAGATTGAGCTATACGAGAAGGAACAATATCTTCAATCGTATGAGAGACCACTATCTCTTTATTGTTTTTTTCATAAAATAGCATCGTAAAAAGTAACTCATTGGTCAATTTTAATTTATGTATTCTCTCTACAATAAGTTCCAAGACTATTTCAAACAGAACTCTTTTCTCTAAAGCTTTATCTTCAAAATCGGTTTTTTTAGCTCTATTTATCTCTGTAAAAATTTGATTTTGAAAAGAAGCCTTAAATACCGTTGGCAACAAAATATAATTAAGCCCAAAAAGTTTAAATTTAAAGTCATTAAATATCTTCTCAAACCCAAGCTTTACAAAGCGTCCTGCTTCATTTGAAACGGGTAAAAGTCGAGGTTTAACCTTTTTTGCCATGCCATTACTTAGCTCATTGGTACTACAAAAATTCAACCCTACATCAAAACCTATCTTAGAGGCACTTGCATCTATAAAACAGTGACCATCGAGGGATATATCACTTCCTTTGATCTCTATCATCTTGTTAAAAACATTTGGAAACCTCTCATTAAAAAAAAGTCCGTCAAAGGAGAGAGCTATGTACCAATTTTCTTTCAAATCATTTTTGTTTTCTACTTCTAATTCAACCAACTCTTGAAGTCTCTCAAAATCAATATTGCTATAAATAGGCTCTAACTCTTGAAGCTCCTCTTTGGTCAAATATTTTCTCATATTTTCAAAAGATTTAACAATAGCACCTTTTTTAATTTTCCCTTTTGCTTCAATATCAAAAAGTTTTTCACTTAAAAAGATAAATGGAAAAAGGTTTCCCCCTGCTGATGAAGTAATATAGAGAATCAATCTATCTCTTATAACACTTGCGTCTTTGAGGGAATAACTATAATCATTTACTTCAATATGTAAAATTTTATCTATTTTTTTACTAGAGAATTGATTGAAGCTTTCTAAAAGGTCATCTTCAAAATATTTTCCGTAGGCGTAGAATGTTTTTACTAAATCAGCCATTTTCTCGACTCAACAAAAAATTATCTGTTGTATAAACAGTTAACCCACAATTATAAAAACCTTTATCGTGGGTTATTAATACGGTGGCATCATATTTTTTAGAACAAAGACACTGAAGCAAATCTTCTAAATCTAAATCTTTCTCTAAAGCAATATCAACTGCTTCTTCAATAAGTTCTAAACCATACGGAACAATATTCCATTTTTTAATAATTACTTTAAAAAATTGT
>CACVAU010000036.1 GCA_902727915.1 uncultured Sulfurovum sp. | reverse complement strand
AAGACTTAGTAAAACTCATGCAACCAAAATACTTAGAAGTAGTAGGACTCTTCTACCCACGAGGAAACATCAGCATCCACCCTACTTTCTCTTACCACAATGGCAAAAAAAAGTACAAAAAAATTAATAAACATCGCTTTTCAAACAGAAACATCAACCCACAACGACTAGGATAAATCATGACCTTAAAAAAAGTAAACATTCAAAAAAATACTAACATAGAATATACGTCAAAAGAACTGCTATTTTTAGCCCAAAGTGGTCAACCCTACCGAGGTACACTTTATTTAAATTTTACCAGTCAAGGAGAAACCATAGACTTACTTGATTTTAAAAAGTACATTACCTCACTTAGAAGCGTCACTTTAAATGCTGAAGACATTGCTTATACTATACATACAAAAATTGAAGATGCCATTAATACTCATAACCTAGGTGTTGTTGTCGACTTAACAGCCCGTGGTGGTATACAACAACGTATTAGTTTTGGGGAGTATTTTGAGCCTGTGGTTAAGGGGAATGTTTTTCAGGTTTAAAAGTATGAAACTTATTCCATACTTTTAAATTCTAACTTCTCTTAAATTACTTACTCTCTAAAGCTAACCTATAGATGTTTATCTAACATTAATTGAAAAGAACTTCTAGTGCCTACTCCTCTTATATCATCTACTTGCAATCCATCTTTAAAAAAAAATGTTGAAGGTATACTTCGAATACCATATTTAGAAGCTGTTTCTGGGTTTAGATCTACATTAACTTTTCCAACTATTACTTGCCCCTCATACTCCTCTGCCAACACTTTTATTATTGGATCAATCATCTTACAAGGTCCACACCACTCAGCCCAAAAATCTACCATAACTAGTGAACTTGTATTCATCACAACTTCATCAAAATTATCGTCTCTTAATTCAATTACATTACTCATTTTTTATCCTTTTTATTTTAATGCTAAAAAGTATATCCTAATTATATATTTGTATCAAGTGTAATATTACAAGCATTAATCTCTAAAATACTTGACTCAGGAATGATATAATCAACAAATTTAGCTGATAGAATGCAAGAAAAATCTTTATCGTAATCTTCAGCTAAAAATTCAAATAAAATATGCTCCTGTTCAACTTGAAAATGTTTATTTATTTCCAATTTTCTATCTCCTTCTATAATAGAGAGAACAGTTAAACTCGTATCACTTTTCCATTCCATGGGACAAGATACAAAAAACACTTCTTTAAACACTATTTCTAAATCATGCTTATTTGATAATAAATCAAGACCCCCAAGTATTTTTACTGTCTGCCTTGAACAAGCGTGTACTTCAAAATCAAACCAAAGCTGTGAACTTATTAAGCTATTAATATGTTGAATTTTTTTCTCTAAATCATTCATGCTTCTTTAAATTCTCTAAGCAATCAACGCTTCAATAACTTCAATATAATTCTCACGGCTCTCAGAGCCAGAAAACTTCTCTTTTGGCTCTCCATCTTTAACAAAATAGAGCGTAGGAACAGATCTAATACCATATTTGGCTACAAGACCTTGTTGCTCATCGGCATTTACTTTTCCCACAACAAGCTGTCCTTCGTACTTAATAGAGAGTTCATCAATAAGTGGATTAATAGATCGACAAGGACCACACCATTCAGCCCAAAAGTCTACTAAGACAGGAAGTTCTGCGTTAATCACAAGCTCATCGAAATTTTCTTCTGTTAATTCAATAACCTTAGACATATTAAGCCAACTCTTGAAGGTAAGAGATGACTTGTAACGCAGCAATAGACCCATCACCAGCAGCTGAAACAACTTGTTTAGGTGCATCAATACGTAGGTCACCTGCAACAAAAAGACCTTTAACAGAAGTGTTCATATTTAAATTTACAATAACTTGACCTCTATCATTCATGTCACAAATAAATTCACCGTTTTCATCTTTAAGTACACCATTGTTAACATTTAGCCCTACAAAAACAAAGAGTCCTGTATTGCTCATGTCTGTAATTTCATTGCTATTGGTATTTTTAATCTTTACACCATCAAGACCCATCATTCCACCATAGGCTTCGTCAATAACAGCATTAGGAACTAAATGGATATTTTCTTTTCTCAAGGCTCTGTCTAATGTAGGAGGTGCAGCTCTAAATTCATCTCTTCTATGTACAACATAAACATCTGAACAAATATTTGAAAGGAAAAATGCTTCTTCTAAGGCTGTATCACCTCCACCAAGTACGGTTACTGGTTTATCTTTATAAAAGAACCCATCACAGGTTGCACATGTTGAAACACCTCTTCCAAAGAACTCATCTTCTCCATTAAATCCTGCACGTTTTGGTGTTGAACCTGTAGCCACAATAACGGTCAATGCTTCAACCTTTTTAGCACCTTCAATATGAAGGGTAAAATGTTCACCTGTTTTTTCAACACGTTCTACTTGTTTAAATTCATGTTTTAAACCAAAAGCGAAACATTGCTCTTTCCAGCCCTCCATGAAGTCTAAACCTGTTTTAGAGCTATCAAAAAAACCAGGATAATTTTCAATTTCTGAACTTTTTGTAATTTGTCCACCAAGAACACCTGAGTCAAATAGTGTTACATTTTGAAGACCACCACGTGTGGCATAAAGCCCAGCCGTAAGACCAGCTGGTCCTCCACCAATAATTGCACAATCAAGCATATTAATATTCCTTATGGTTAATAAATTTTTATAAAAACGCTGTCGTAGTTTATATAATTTATATAAAGATTTTGTTTAGAAAGAAAGAAGAAAGAGGAATATTCCTACGTGAATCCGTAGGAATAAGAAATTACGCTAATTGAGCGTTGATTTTTTCAGTAAATACATCTTTTGAAGCTGCACCAACTACTTGGTCTACTAGCTCACCATTTTTAAAGAAAAGAATAGCTGGAATTGATCTAATTCCATATTTAACAGAAATCTCTTGTTGCTCATCTGTATTTACTTTACAAATTTTAGCTTTATTTTCAAAATCTTCAGCTAATTCTTCAACTACTGGAGCAATCATTCTACAAGGTCCACACCATGGAGCCCAAAAGTCTACCATTGTAACGCCTTCAGCGATTGTTGCCTCAAAGTTTTCTTGTGTTAAGTCAATATATTTACCCATATTGTTTTGTTCCTTAATTTTTAATTTTTAATGTCATAGTATACATTAATTATGTTTATAGATTATATATCAGACAATCTAAAGTGAACGATTTATACCTCATATCGGACTAATTGTCAAGTCTAATCCAATAAAATTTCTCTATATTGTGCAGAACGACTCCCTTTTACTGCCTTTGTCTTCTTAGCTTTTACGGTATAAACAAATGAAATTTTTGTCTTTAACGTACTATTTTTATTCGCTCGATGTAAAAGTTTACTGTGAAATAAAACAATATCTCCAGCCTTTAAAAAAGTACTATATTTTTTTTTAATCAATGCTCTATTTTTTTCATTCTCTTCTTTAAAATACTCTTTTTTACCAAATTGATCTTTAGAAAAAGTCATCTTATGACTACTAGGAATAAAGTCTAAAGCACCATTCTGAGCATTTTCTTCCCCTAAAGCCAACCATACACTCACTAAGTTATCATTACTGTAGGACCAGTAACGTCTATCTTGATGCCATGCCGTCTCTGTACTATATCTTGGGACTTTGGTCATAATAGAATTATGATGTGCTGTGATTAAAACAACCTCATCTTCTAAAAGCTGTCTAAGCATTGGGCGAATTTTTTTATTTTCCATCCAATTTTTAAACAAGATGTCTCGATCATAAACTTGTCTTAAACGTCTAACGGTTAAAACGCTTTTTTCTTCTATACTCGAATAGTCTAATACATCGGTACGATACTCCTGAGACTTGCCATCATAGTCAATCTCACTCTCTATGGGTTCAATCTTATGTTTCAAATGGCTTAGAGCAACCTCTAAAATAGCTTGACAAGAAGTACTGTCAAGAAAATTAGGTAAAACTAAAAATCCATTGTGCTTAAACTCATCAACCTGTGTTTGAGTTAATTTCATAAGTAAGCCTTTTTATAAAAGTAAGTTATTATTATATCTAATAATTCACCTCAAACTCCGAAGTGAACCTATATTTCTCCTTAGGCGCTAATTTAATGCTAAACTCACGTACAAAAGCACTTTTTTTCTTCACCGAACAATTATCTTGACACGATGTTTTAAGGCTAATATCATTCCCATATACAGGAATATTTTCTTCTAACCTCAACAGCAATGGCTCTTTTCCCTGATTACGAACAGTATAAGTCGTTTCCACATTTTTATGATGCTTCTTAGCCACATACTTACTCACTATTTTTTCTCCAACAGCATCAAAAAGTGTGCCTACAGTCAACGTAACATTTTCATCCTCTGGAATATTTTCCACCCTTGACTCGCCTATAAAATGTGTTTCACCACTGCTGTCTTTTTGATACATACGCATCACCCCTGAAGGTAAAGCCATCCCCATATTATTCTCTTTTTTATTCTCAAACTCTATAATATTACTAAACTGTAATTGTTGTTCTGCCCCTTTTTCAAAATAGTTATTAATATACTGTCCATATTGCTGATATTTGACTTCATTTTGCGCTATAAAAGAAATCTGTTTTTGCTCTTTATTTGCAATGGTTTCTCTAAAAGGAATTTTATAAATATGGTACCCTGAAAATGACTCTTCTTTCACCAAATTTCGTTCCATCATAGCAGTAGGCATGGAAGCACCATAAACTAGATTTTCACGATACCTTGAAGGCTCTGGCATCATATTAATGTCACCAGCTAAACAAGTAATTTGTGCATTTTCATACGCAACACCTGAATCATTTTTTACCGTAATCCAACCTTTCAAGTCCAAGGTATCTTTCTTCATATTCACCACATAGTCACTCTTCCACGAGATAGCCCCTGCCAAATACTTCAAATCTATTCCCATCTTTCCTCCTACTTTAGCCTCCATATTCCAAATCAAACTCGGCTTCGTAATCATGTTCTTAGGAACTTTCTCAAAAATTACTTGTGTCGCACTGTTAAGACTAAAAATCTTACCTGTACGCTTTTCTTTTATCATTACTTTTGGTGTCGATGAAAGCAGTATCCCTTTATTTAAAGTCGGTTCTTTCTCATTACTATAAAATGAAACCTCTTGATTAATACTTTTTGCTAACATCGACTTTAAAGAGATAAGGTCATAAATATAATTTTGAGAATAAAGTTTAGTTGCTAAACCTGTAAAAGTAGGCACAACTGATTCCGTAATAACTGACGAAGGAACTCCTTCATAAACAAGTTTTTGTTTACCAGCTTGAAGCGTCACTTCACGGGTATCATGGATAAAGGCTTTACTCTTATTATAAATGGTGATTTTAAGATCTGAACCAGTCGAGGGTACCACAACATTTGCCAAAACAAATGTTGAAAGAAGAAGGGATGAATAAATTATTTTATGCATGGTAAATCCTTTTTTTAATAAAGGATTATTATAGCATCAAACTGTGGATTATTTGCCCTCTTTATCAGCCAAAGAAAGCAAAGCAGGAAGTAACAGTAAGTCTACAACAAAGGCAATTAGTAATGCAAACGCTGTCACAATACCAAAGTTTTGATTCGGAGAAAATTCTGAAAAAGCAAACAATGAAAATGCCACAGATAAAATAATGGTCGTAAAGAGAATGGCTTTTCCTGCATACTTCAAAACCTCATCAAACGTATCTTCCATACTTAAGCCTCTTTTTCGTGCATCAAAATACTTCACCAAAAAGTGAATGGTATCATCAACAGCCACCCCAATAATAATGGCACCTGCAATCGCCACCCCTATGTCAATGGTAATGTCAATCCACCCCATCAGACCAACAACTAAAATCACAGGCAAAATATTTGGTAAAATAAATACCCAAATCAATTTCAAACGTCTAAAAATAAGCATCATCACAAAACTGACTAAGACAATCGCCAATGAAAGTGAATAAATAAGTGTATTGGTCACATCTTTTTGCATGTGTGCAAACATATAAGTTTGACCTTCAACTGTTGCAGAATAAGCTGTTTTTTTCCACCAGTTTTCTATGTAAGCTATCATTTCCAAATCTTTAGAAGTATCTACAATGTCCATCTGACCAGTCACACGAAGTTTACGCTCATCAATATCCATTTTATCATTTATCTCCATTCCCTGAGGAAGTGACAGAGAGTAAAGTAAAAGATACTGTGCAATTAACTCTCTACTATCGGGGATTACCTCTTTATTGTCCACTACTTTGTTAAAACGTTTAACCGTATCCATCAAGGAAGCCAAATGTCTAACCTCTGGAAAAGCTTCATGGAACTCAGTATAAAAGCGTTCAACTGTTTTCATAAATTCTGGCTCTTTAATCCCATGTTGTTGACCAGAATCAACCACAATCTCATATGCCATTGGACCAGTTAAATGTGCCATCGTAAATTCAGCTGTTTTGCGTATCTCAACCTCTTTGTCAAAATAACGAATGGTATTTGAATCAACCTTCACATGCATTATTCCAAGGGCTAAAAATGAAAAAACTGTCAAACTGCTCCAAACAATTTTTTTATTATTTTCAACAATAAATTTACCATAACCAATACCCCAAGAATTGGTTTTAACTTCAACACTTTGTTGTTGTATGGGTTTTTTCAACAAGAGTAAAACCGTGGGCATCCACAGCACTGAGATTATAAATGCTAAAATTGCCCCTGATGCTGTGGCAATTCCCAAAGTGAAAATAGGAATGACTTCTGAAATAGTTAACGTTGCAAATCCAATGGCTGTGGTAATAGAAGTAAGAAGGATTGGTAAAAAGTTTTTCTCCACACTTTTTAGAACAGCCAATTCTGTCTTATCACCCTCACGTCTATGCAGTAACCAAACCGTATACACATGTACGGCATCAGCTATACCAATAGCAACCACAAAAACAGGTAAATTCGCTGTAAAATTATTTAATTTATAACCAAGCAAAACTTGTACTGAAAGTACCGTGATAAAGGTTAAAATAACAATCCCCAAAGGAATCAACGCCCCTGAAACACGACGAAATAAAAAGAACAACAACAAAGCTGATGCAATTAATACCAAAGGAGTAAAAGTCATCGCATCATTCGTCCCAATAACTGTAAACGCTTTATTTAATGCTGGTCCTCCATTAATCCAATATTTATACCCTGTTCGTTCTATCTCAGGTGCTAAAATGGCATCAACATAGTCCATAATCTCTAAACTTTTATCGCTTCCATCATTCACCTTTGGGGTTAACCGTGCCGATATCATCGTCGTTGTTCCATCTTTAGAAATAAATGAATCAAGTACCAATGGATCGGAAGTCGCAATCTTTTTACGCTCAGCCAAATACGCTGGTGTAGCATGCTCAATATTCTTAATAAAATTTTCGACAATAATATCATCAGGGTCTTCATCACTCCCATGAACATATTGATAGTTCGTTAAAGAGTCAACCCGTGCAATGTACTTGGTTTTCCACAAAGCTTCAGTAATGTTATCAATACTCTCTAAAGCTTTTTTTGTAAAAATTCCCTCTTTATCTTGAAAAACAATGACTATCCCATCATCATTACCAAATGTTTTTCTAAACTTATCATAGTCTGTTAGAGTTTTAGAGTCTTCTCCAAACCAAATCCGATAGCTTCCATCCATCTCTACCTGCTTCAAGTTAGATGCCAATGCCAACACAATTAACGGAACACCAATTGCTATAAACCAACGAAACTTTTGTAAAAAATCCACATATTTTTTCATTTTACTTCCCTACTGTTTTAATTTTAAAAGTAATACCCAAATTCAAATTGAAGCAAATCTAATTCTTTAAACACAGAACGCGATTTAGGTGCTAAATGTTGATAAGAAACACCTACTTTATAGTTGTCATAAATTCGTGTGTTGTATTCAACAAATATCAATTTCTCCTGATTTTCTTGGTCTATGGAAAGACCTCCTAATACATCAGAGTCAGCACTGTCATTAACCGTTAATCTGAAACCAAGGGTTAAATCATCTTGAAATAAATTCCCCAAATCTTTTGCACCCAATTTAGAAGCATCTTGGTCATCATATTTATAATACTCAGCCAAAACACCTAAGTCAGACTTACCCCACACACCATAAAAAGTATGTTCTAAACCCACAGCATATTGTGCATAATCAGAAACTTGAAGTTCATCACTTTGAGTATAAGCCAATTCAGTTTTATAAATGGTCTCACCTGAAACCAAAGTCGCGTATCCCATTACTTTGTCTACCAAATAAGCATGTTGTGCTATTGTTATGCCAACAGGTGCTAAATAGCGTTGTTCGTCATAACCATTCTGATAAATCACAGCATAGTCAAACTGTGTCTCTTCAGCTGAACCACTATATTTAGCATAAAGTGTTGGTCTATTTTTATTTTTTTGTGTCTGTAAATCACTACTATAATTCGTAGGTAAAAAATTATTAACCGATGCTTTGTCTTGAATCCTCTGCTTCTCTTGACCAACTTTTACAATAAATGCCAATTCAGAATTTTCAAAATAGTGTGTGTACGCCAAATTATTCGCACCTATTTTCGAGTCATAATCAAAGGGGTCATCACGCCAATCTTTGGTATTAAAAACATCTGTATGATTATAAAACTCCATCGCACCCCAAAAACGTGTGTTACGTCCTACTAAAAGACTTGAATTTTCAAACTCATGTTTATAATACAAATCATTGACATCCACATAACGCCTATTTTTATCTTCTTTATCCAAAAAAGCTTCAGTATTAAAAACAAATTGACCATCAGAGATTTTTTGCTTTAACGCCAATTCCAAATACAAAGCACTCTGCTTATTACGTTTTTCAGCAATGTCATGCTCCATAAAAGCACTTTCAAAACCTATACTGCCTCGGTATTCTAAATCTTCAGATAAAAGCACTGTTACTGATAATAAAGATAAAACTATTATTTTTTTCATTTTTTCCAACTTTTTAATAGCCATATTCACTAAAATGTTATTGTTTCAAAACACGTTTATGAAACTCTTTAGCACTAAGCCCAGCCTTTACTTTCTCATCTTTCCACGTCAAAACCGTACTTTTATCATTTTGATGATTCTTCATCTCTATCTTGCCCACACGCCAAATGCCTTCTATCTGCTTATAGTCTGAAAAAATAGCTGTCTTCAAAAGTTCTGATTTACGGTCATAATACGCCACTTGTTTCAACAAAAATTTATCTTGACTTACCCATGAAACCTGTTTGGTATAACCTGAGTTTTTATCTTTTGGAATTCGCTCACCTTTATAACATGCTTCACCATTTAACATAACTTCCTCTATTTTGTCACCATAAGTAAACTTATTATAATTTTGATTTCCTATGTCTTCATAAGAAAACTCCGATCCCATAAATGAACCTGATTTATTGGAAGAAGCAATTCTTTTGACACGTTTTAATGCTGGTAAATACAACCACTGGTCATCATCTCGTTCAACATGTTCATGCGTTAAAGTCTTTGTTCCTTTGACATCAGCTGGTGTTAAAAACGTAGAAATAGTTTTGTCTCCATTTTCACCCTCCAAGGTTTTCATTTCCAGCTTACGTGTACTTTGCTGTCCAGAAGCATTAATAAGTAGCATTTCTGTTTGAGCAATTGAGCTCTCAAAACCATCTGTTACCTTGTCTGATTTTTCGGCTATCTCTATATTGCTAATGGCCATTAAACTTGTTGCTGTTAACAATGTGCTTAATAATATTTTTGTCATTTAAAATCCTTTTAATAAAATTAATTTTCTTCTATAAATCGTTTTAAATCTTCTATGTAAGAAGAAAAAGCTTGTTTCCCTTTTAGACTAATATGAACAATCGTTTTGGGTCGTTTCCCCTCAAATATCTTCTCTATTAAAACATACTCTTCTTTCTCTAACTTTGAAAGATGACTGGAGAGATTCCCATCCGTTACGCTGAGTGCCTCTTTCAATGCTTTAAAAGGCAACTCATCATTGGCAATTAACAATGAGAGAAGTTTTGAGCGCACTGGTTGGTGCAAAAGTGGGTCAAACACTACACCCTACTTCATTTTGAGTTTCATTTTTCTGCTGATGATAGGCTATGGAAGTCGGAACAACAGCCAAACCAAATATCACAGTAGCTTGAACCATTGTAAAAAAGAGAGAGTCTGACCCAAGTAATAAATCAAAATAGATACCTAGCCCTAAAAGTATTAAAGCAGCTATCATGTTAAATTGTGCCATTTTACTAAAACGCTGAATATTCAAAACAAAACCGATGGAAAAATACCCCAATGAAATCATAAATAACCAAGCTATCAACCCTAAACTATAAAGTTTATACAAAGCAAAAACACTGCTTATCAAAATGAGAAAAAAGGATATCATTAAAAAATTCATCATAATAAAACGTTGTCTTTTTGTACAATCATCTATCTCATAGCGCTCATTACTTTTTTTAGTTAAAGAACCCTCAACCATAAAACCAATACTAATTAAAACAAACATCATCAAAGAACCAAACAAAACGCTATACTCATAAGCACTGACCATTCCTAAAGTCAAGACAACAGCAATGGTTGACCAAACATGAGAAGCACCATAGTTATAAGGAAAGAAAGCCTCTTTGTCTATCAAATGGCTCTTTATCTCCGATATCTGCTGTAATACCTCATCTTTTTCACTCATTATTTTCCTTTTGATTCTTTTTTTAAAAGTACTTTGTAATACAAAGTATATATGAAAATAGCTAAAGTTTTGATAAAAATGTCAAAAATGATTAAGGTGTATAATTTGTAAGGTTGGCCTCAACCAATAATGTTCTCTCAAGAGCATACAAACACTTAGCGTTAAACTAAAGTGTTTATAAAAAAGATTTTTCTAATCTACTACGTAATCTGCTGAGCAGCAAATTTACCAGCTGAAAGTTCAGCTAAAAACTCTTCCATTGAATAAGTTTGTCTCGCTTCTGAAGTCATTAAGTGAATTAAAATATCCCCTAAATCAACCACAACCCAGTCATCACTTTCATCAATATGTAAAAAAATTTCTCCCAAAGGTTTTAACTCTTTTTTTAACATATCAGCCAAAGCAGCAGCATGTTTTGAAGAAATAGCATTCGCAATTACCACGCGTTTTGCGATATAATCAACTTCATCTAAATTAAAAACCTCTAACTCATTTGCTTTTTTTTCATCTAAAAAAGTTACTATACGTTCTGCTCTATCTTGTAGACTCATTTCATTAATACTCATTTATAAACTTTCCTTTATAATTTTATTTCTAATTTCCGTTGAACTAAGATCAACTTCTATATTTAACAGTTTGAACTCACGCAATTTCTCACTTTTTATTGCATACCCTGAACGTGTTGCGACAAGCCATATAACTTCAGCATTTAATCTATCAAATGCTTGCCATTTTTCAATATTTTCTAAATTATCTGCACCAATAATGAGGTATAAGACCTCATAACTTTTTTGAAAAAAAGCCAATGTTTCCACCGTAGGCACAGGCTTTTTTTGATTAATTTCATAGGCATTTACCATAACATTTTCAAAGTCAGAAAAAAGCATTTTTGTACGTTCTAAACGCTCTTCTACCGTAAAGTATGAACTTTCTTTAAATGGGTTTAAAAAAGTAGGTACAACTATTAATTTATCTATATTTAAGACTTTTAATGCCTCCTCTACAATTGCTTTATGCCCAAGGTGTGGAGGGTCGAAACTACCACCAAAGAGTGCAATTGTATTTGAGTTCTCATTCAGCACTAAATAACCTCTATTTATGTAATATATAAGCGATTTTAACATAAGTATCCCAAAAGGTACGAATCTCACACTAAAGGAATAAACTAAATGACAGTAAAAGTTGCAATAAATGGACTGGGAAGAATAGGGAGATGTGTAGCACGCATCATTGCAGACAGAGATGACATTGAGTTGGTAGCCGTAAATGCTACAGGTTCTGAGGAGATGATTCAATATGGATTAAAATATGATTCTGTTCATGGGAAAAGAGAAGATGTTACAGTTAAAGATGGTTTTGTCAATATTGGTAAAACCAAAGCAAAACTCTTTGCAGAACGTGACCCAGCAAAAATCAACTTTGCTGATTATGGTGCAACTGTTGTTTTAGAGTGTACAGGCGCATTTTTAACAGCTGAATCAGTACAACCTCACCTTGATAATGGTATTGAAAAAGTTGTTTTTTCAGCACCTGCGAAAGATGATACAGCTACTTTTGTTATTGGGGCTAATGAACATGAGTATGCTGGACAAAATATTGTTTCAAATGCCTCTTGTACGACCAATGGCTTAGCACCTGTTGCCAAAGTACTTGATGACGCTTTTGGAATCGAATCTGGATTAATGACCACCATTCACTCCTATACAGGTTCTCAACCCATTTTAGATGCAAAGCATAAAAAAGATCCAAGAAAAGGTCGTTCAGGAGCTGTAAACTTAGTCCCTACTACCACAGGCGCAGCTAAGGCAATTTCAAAAGTTTTACCTCAACTAGAAGGTAAAATTAATGGTCAAGCCATTCGTGTTCCAACACCTGATGTTTCGATGGTTGACTTAACTGTAAACCTTAGGAAAGATGTAAGCATAGAAGAGGTTCAATCTGCCTTTCAAACTGCCAGTGAAACTTCACATAAAGGTATTTTAGGCGTAGATTTAGAATACCGAGTTTCTCAAGACTTCATAGGTGAGGAGCAAAGTACCGTTGTTGTTATGGATACCATTCAAGTCATTAATAACAATATGGTTAAAGTTCTCTCTTGGTATGACAATGAATGGGGTTACTCTACCCGTTTGGTTGACATGGCTGTTCACATTAGTAAGGAGGCATAATGAAATCCTTAAAAGATATTAATGTAACAGGAAAACGTGTTTTTATTCGTTGTGATTTCAATGTTCCAAAAGATGAAGATGGTAACATTACCGATGACCGAAGAATTCGTGGTGCATTACAAAGTATTCGTTACTGTTTGGATCGTGACTGTAAAGTTATTTTAGCTTCTCATTATGAACGACCAAAACCAGGAGTATATGAAGAAAAATTTTCTTTGGCAGCTGTCGTAACAAGACTGCACACTCTACTTAAACTTGCTTCAGAAATCACTCTTGCTAAAGATGTTGTGGGAAATGATGCAAAAAGCAAAGTTGCTGCACTCCAAACTGGCGAAGTTTTGGTTCTTGAAAACCTACGTTATGAAGCTGGTGAAACCCAAAATGATATTGAACTAGCCAAAGCATTGGCTTCAATGGCAGATATTTACATCAACGATGCCTTTGGTGCTTGTCATAGAGCACATGCCTCTATTGATGCTATGGCTAGACTGTTTGATTCAGAACATAGAGCAGCAGGTTTTTTACTTTCAAAAGAAGTTAACTTTTTTGATAAAACGTTAGCTAACCCTATTCGTCCTTTTGTAGCTGTTGTCGGAGGCTCAAAAGTTTCAGGTAAACTTGAAGCCCTAAGACAGCTATTAGATAAAGTTGACAAAGTTATCATTGGTGGAGGAATGGCATTTACCTTCTTAAAAGCACAAGGTTATGAAATTGGGAATTCCTTGGTAGAAGATGATTTACTTGATGAAGCACGAACCATTATGATTAAGGCACGTAAACAAGGAGTAAAGTTTTACTTACCTGTTGACATAATTGTGGCTCCTGAGTTTTCCGATACCGTGCCGTCTAAATATGTCTCTAGTCAAGAAATTCCCGATCATTGGATGGGACTTGATATCGGACCTGCCTCAACAAGACTCTTTCGTACCGTTTTAAGTGATGCACAAACCATCATTTGGAATGGCCCAATGGGTGTTTATGAAATGGATAAGTATGCTAAAGGAAGCTTAAAGATGTCACATAATATTGCCGATGCCAATGCCACAACCATTGTTGGTGGTGGGGATACAGCTGATGTTGCCTTAAGAGCAGGAGATGTTGATGAAATGACATTTGTAAGTACAGGTGGAGGTGCAAGTCTTAATCTTATTGAGGGCAAAACACTTCCTGGGATTGAAGCTTTAAAAGCTTAATACACGAAAAAATATTGTTTCCCAACAGCACCTCTAACTATAATTTCAAATAAAATAACACGGTGTTGTCAGGAACAACACCCTAGCAAAGGCTAACATGATATACGCAGCAAATTTCAAAACAAACCACACACGACAATCTACACGTGAATATCTAGGAAAGCTTCAACCACAGCTTTCAAAAAAAAACCCTAATGATAAAGTTTATGTTTTTCCACCACTAACAGCATTAGATGACTATAAAAGTGCTGATTTTACAGTAGGTAGTCAAAATGCTTATGCCACAGAAAATGGTGCTTATACTGGTGAAATTGGACTAGAACAACTTTCTGAATTTAACATCAAGACCCTTTTAATAGGGCATAGTGAACGAAGAGATATCTTAGGGGAATCCCAACAAGATATTGCTAAAAAATTTGCTTTTTTTAAAGAAAAAAATTTTGAAATTATTTACTGTATAGGTGAATCACTGGAAATACGTGAACAAGGTTTTGAAGCTGTTCTCAAACATCTGCTTTCTCAATTTGAAGGCATAGATACTAACTATGAAAACTTCATGATAGCTTATGAGCCTATTTGGGCAATTGGTACAGGACGTACAGCTTCTGTTGATGAAATTACAGAAACACATAATGCCCTTAAAAACACAATTAATAGACCTTTACTTTATGGGGGGAGTGTTAAAGGAGCGAACATTAAAGATATTGCTGCTATTCAAAATGTAGATGGTGTTTTAGTAGGAGGAGCGTCACTCCAAACAGAAACATTTTTAGAGTTGCTTTTACATTAAAAGCAATATCCTACGCTATCAAGTCTACAGACTAAACGAGCGTAGGCACATGTTCATTACCTATCCAAGTTAAAATCAAATAAATAAACATGGTAATCACAGGCATAATTAATACCTGCCAAATAAACTTATCTTTTAAAATATAGACCATCATGCCAATATAAGCAATAACAATCGCTAACCAATGTGTTAAATACAATGGTTTAATAGAAAGCATCATCGTTCCCATTACCCCTAAAGTAATCATAGCCCAAAGTAAGACAAATGAAATGATTACTTTTTTAAGATTATCATCTCGTCTATACTTTAAATAAATAAGGACTATTGTAACAATGGGTGCTACAACTATTAAAAATTTCATCGCTTATTCCTTTATATTTTTTCAACCACTTCAATACCTAGAATACTGAGACCTTTTTCAATAACAGTTGCAGTTAAAGTTGCTAATTGTAAACGACTCATTTTTATATCAGTAGGAATATCCTCTCTTAAAATAGGATTTAACTCATAAAACTTCATAAATACAGTGACCACATCATACAGGTATGTCGTAATCATATGAGGTGTGGCTTCTATGGCTGTTTTTGTTAAAGTATCTTCAAATTTTAACAACAACAAGGCTAAACGATGTTCTACGTCATCATTAATTATAATCTCACCTATAAGCTCTCCATCATGTTTACGTAAGATAGACTGAATTCGTGCATAAGCATACTGCATGTAAAGAGAAGTATTTCCTTCAAAAGAGAGCATCTTATCCCAGTTGAAAATATAATTTGACTCACGACTAATACTTAAATCTGCATATTTCACAGCCCCTATGCCAATGGCTTTAGCCACAACATCTAAGGTCTCATCAGAGTGAACATCACGATCTTTAATCGTATCTTTAGCACGAACAACTGCCTCATCTAATAAATCGGCTAACTTTGGTGTTCCACCCTCTCTGGTCTTAAATGGTTTTCCACCTTGACCCATCATGGTACCAAAACCAATGTGTTCTAAAGTAACCTCTTCTCTAACCATCGTAGCTTTTTTAGCAATGGTAAATACTTGTTTAAAGTGTTGTGCTTGTCGAGCATCAACCACATAACAAATACGGTCTGCTTTGAGTTCTTTGTCTCTAAAGTTTAATGCTGCCAAATCGGTTGTGGCATACAAATAACCACCATCTCCTTTTTGAATAATGATTGGGGTTTCATCCCCCTCTAAAAAGACACATTCTGCGCCATTTGAAGTACTTGAAATACCTTTTTCTTTTAGAATTTCAATCACTTGTGGCAATTGATCATTATAAAAACTCTCAGCACGAACATCTTCACGGGTTAAATTGACATTGAGTTTCGCATACACATCTTCACAATGTCCTAACGAAGCGTCAATAAAACTTTGCCATAGTGTTAAGCAATGTTCATCACCACTTTGAATCTTAACCACATAATCACGTGCTTTATTGGCAAATGCTTCACTCTCATCAAAACGCACTTTTGCATTTTTATAAAACTGTTCCAGATCTTTTAACTCTTGAGTATTTCCATCTGTGTTTTGCTCTTCTAAGTAGGCAATCAACATACCAAACTGTGTTCCCCAATCTCCAATATGATTTTGACGAATGACCTCATTTCCTAAAAATTCTAAAAGTGTTGCTAAGGTATCCCCAATAATGCTTGAACGTAAATGACCTACATGCATCTGTTTTGCCATGTTTGGTCCAGAGTAGTCTACCACAATTTTTTGTGCTATCTCTACCTGTCCTACTCCCACCCTATCATCGTTAAGTATTGCTGTTGTTTGTGCTGACAACCATTTATTATTTAACCAAATGTTAATAAATCCAGGACCAGCTACTTCAACCTTTAAAACCATTCCTGTCTTGTCAATATGTTCTACAACCGACATAGCAATTTGTCGTGGATTTTGTTTCAAAATTTTTGCAAGTTTCATAATTCCATTAAATTGGTAATCACCAAACTCTGGTTTTGTAGCATCTGAAATAACAATTTCTTCTGCTTGGATATCAGCATTATTTAATGCATTTTCAATAATTTTACTAAGTTCTAATTTGATTTTCATGTATGTTCCGTAGATTGTGTAGGGTTGGGGTAAATACTCTTAATAAGAGTATACAATATAAGATGCAACAAGTTGACACCTTACATTAAAAAAGTTACGCTTGTTTTGGAGCAGTTGTTGTCTCTTTTACTTCTGCTTTAGCTTCTTTTACTTCTTCTTTAATTTCTTTTACTGGCTCTTTAGCATCTGCAACTTTGTCATCGTCTTCTTTAACAGCAGATTTAAAATCTTTAATACCTTTACCAATACCTTTTGCAAGTTCTGGTATCTTTTTACCTCCAAAAAGTAGTATTACTACTCCAACGATAACGGCTAATTCTATTCCACCTGGCATATTGTAAATCCTTTTACTTGTGTTTATTTACTAGATTATACTGAAATTTGACTAATTATCCCAAATTTTGATGAATTTTTCGAGTTCTTCATTGTTTTGTTTCAATCTAGCTGTATTTGCGATGCTTGTAAACTCATTCACAGCTTTATCAATTTTATCATTCAAAATGACAAAATCAAACTCAGTTAATGCATTAATTTCTTCTTTAGCATTCTTCACACGACGTTCAATAATTGATTTATCATCTGTAGCCCTAGCATAAAGACGCTTTTCCAATTCCATAAGTGTAGGAGGGGTAATAAAGGCAGAAGTAACATAGTCACCCATTTTAGCACGTACCAAGCGATGTCCTTGAACATCAATATCAAAAATAACCAATTTCCCCTCTTCTAAAGCAACATGAACAGGTTTTAAAGAAGTACCATAATAGTTACCATGAACCGTTGCATATTCTAAAAAGTCACCAGCTTGAATACCTTCTTCAAATTGCGCATGGCTTACAAAATAATAATCAACGCCATTTTTTTCACCCTCTCTAGGTTGACGAGTTGTTGTTGAAATGGAAAAATAATATTCACCGATTTGAGAAGAAGCATGATTGATAATGGTACTCTTTCCAGCCCCAGAAGGACCAGAAAGTACTAAAATAGCGCCTTTCATTATTTAGAAGTTTTAGGAAATTTAATTTTAATATTAACTGTTGCTCCAGCTAATAATTTACGTAAAGATTCAACTGGCATGGCTGACAATGTTTGTGCTAAAACACCAGAATCAATAGGCTCATCACTCCCAGATACTTTTGTGTCTATTTCTTTTGGCTGTGTTTCTTTGCTTTCAAAAGGAGTGTGTATCGGAGGTGTCATCAAATCATCTAAGCTCATCTCATCATCCGTATCTTCAGTTAAAATACCTTTAATGTTTTCTATTTCCGTTTTATCTAAAATTTTTGGCTCTTTTTCAGATAAAACAACTTCTAACTTATCATCATCAAGTTCCAATGCTAATAAAGGTTCTCCTTCATCATCCTTAACTTTTTTGTCATCTTCAATCTTTTCATCATCCTTAATTTTTTCTTCCACTAGCAATTCTTCAAGATTAAGCTCCTCTACAACAAGAGGCGTTTCTTCTTTTTTATCATCAGTAAAAAGATTGTCTTCTAAAGTAACTACTTCATCTTCTAAATTAAGCGTAAATAACTCATCCTCAATTTTATCACTTTTTAGTGACTCTTTTGAGTCGTTTGACGTACTTAATGCTGTTAATACTTCTTCCTTTTCAGGAGTTTTTTCTAAATTCAACTCTATTTTAGGTTCTGTCTCAAATAAATCATCATCTAAATTATTAATTTTTAAAGGAAATGCTTCTTCAAGTTTTTCATCAAAGTTAACATTTTCAACTTCTACTAGCTCTTTTTTCTTCTCTTCAAAATCATCCAAGTCACCTAAGTGAAAAAGTTCATCTTTTTGAGATGTTTTATTATCATTCAAAATATCAAAATGATTTTCTTCACTTTCTTCCAGTTTTGAAACTTCGACTGATTCCTCAATAGAACGAATTACAGCTGAAACTTCTGAGGGTAAGAATGGTTTTAAAATAGAAATATCAAAAGAGTTTTTTTCCTCTTCATCTCCATCAGTATAAAACAATACTGACTTTTGTGTTTTAATATTCTCTGAAACAACATCACGGACATCCTTACTTAGGGAATCTGCATCAACAAATACAATATCATAGGTATCAGAGCTAAGTTCAGTCACTTCTTGTATTTCATCTATCTCTATATCTTCTTTTCTCGCACTTAATGCTGTTAATCTTGATACTACTGGATTATTGTTTATTAATAATATTTTCATCTTTACTCCATAGTCCTATCTGGTTGTTAAATTTTATTGATTATTTTAGTATAATTCCAGTTTAATTCAGTTTAATCAATTTTTTTAATAAAAATAACATTAAATTAATATATTAAATAAAATTTGTAACAATAAATTTAAACAAATGAAAGTGTTATGTTGTTTATAATTACTCCTCTTTATTGAAAGGCTTTTTTTGCTAGAACTATTTGTTGAAGCTGTTTTTAACATGGGATACCTAGGTTTCTTTTTCTATATGATACTGGTTGGAACATTTATTCCCCTACCCACGCAACTTATTTTACTTCCTGCTGGTTTCTTAGTCTCACAAGGAAAGCTAGACATGGCAACCATTATTCTTATAACAGCAGCTGGTACAACAACAGGTGCGACCATTAACTATTTTATGGCAAATTACATCTCCAAAAAATTTGTAAATCCAGAAAAAATCGCAAAAATTAAAAAATTCTTTAGTAAATATGGAAAATTATCCGTCATATTAGCCCCACTTACTTTTGGACTGGGTCAATACATCTCTTTACCTGCTGGTATGGCGAAAATGGATTTACGTTGGTTTTTACCACTTATTTTTCTTTCTAATGCTTTATGGAATTTTGCCATGCTTACGCTGGGTTACATGTTTGGAGAAAATGCCAGTTCTCATGTCCTATACATCAGTCTGGCTGGAATGCTTTTGGTTATTGTGATTATTAGTCGCTTTGTTTATAAAGAGCTAAAAAGTTATTAGAAAATGAAAGTTATTAAAAAGTGATAGATAGCTATAATACCAAAAAAATTTCTAAGCAAACAAAGGCAAACCATGTCAACTTACGTATTTGGACACACTACCCCTGATTCTGACTCTATTGTTGGAGCACATTCACTCTCATATTTAAAGAACCAACTGGGTGAAGACTGTATTCCTACACGTCAAGGTGAGATTAATCCTGAAACAGCTTTCATTTTAAAGCGTTTTGGATTTGAACAACCAATCCTTAAAACAAACTATGCAGGTGAGAATGTTTACCTTATTGACTTTATGGAAAGTTCACAAAGCCCAGAAGACATTGAAGAAGCAACCATTTTAGGTATTGTAGACCACCATAAACTGGGCGACCTTAAAACAACAACCCCCTTAGAAATGTGGGTTCGTCCTGTGGGTTGTTCAAATACCATTGTCAAGCAAATGTTTGACTACTTTGGGGTAGAAATTCCAAAAGATTTAGCTGGAATGATGCTCTGTGCTATTTTATCTGACACCGTTATTTTCAAGTCACCAACTTGTACAAAAGAAGACACAAAAGCTGTAAAAGAGTTAGCAGAAATAGCTGGAATTGAAGATCCAAAAGCCTTAGGTATGGAGATGTTCATTGTCAAATCAGATGTACTAAACGACACAAAAGAAGCTTTGGTTCGTAGAGACTTTAAAGAGTTTAACATGGGGGGAGAAAAAGTAGGAATTGGACAACTTGAAGTTGTAGACCTCTCTGTTTTTGATAACATGAAAGAAGAGCTTTTTGAAGCAATGCAACAAGTAAAAGATGAAAATGGAAGACACACACTTTTACTACTTCTTACTGATATCATGCAAGAAGGTTCTCAACTATTAGTACTTTCAAATGATCATCATAAAATAGAGTCTGCCTTTAAGGTAACTTTAGAAAACAAGCAAGTTTGGCTACCAAAAGTAATGAGTCGTAAAAAACAAATTATTCCATTTTTAGAAGGTCAATTCTAATTCTTACTACCCAACAGTGTTCTTTTATAATTCAAGTATAAGTTAAAGAACACTGCTCTTGCACTAAGCGCTATTTCTCTTTTTTCAAAATTTAAAATTCCAATATAAAAAAGGTCTAATTATGCAACAAAACCATCATTATATTATCGGTGATGTTCATGGTGAATATCCAATGCTCTTAGCACTTATCAAAAAGCTTCCTAGAAATGCAAAACTCATTTTTGTGGGTGATCTGGTAAACCGAGGAAGACAAAGTCGTGAAGTGGTAGAATTTGCACGAAACCATGCCCATGCTGTTGTCAAAGGAAATCATGAAGGCTATCTCTTAGAGCATGGTAAAAATATTTTAAAAGCGCTTGAAACAAAGGATGATACTAACTTAAACAACCTTTGGAACTATATTGGTGGGGTGCAAATGCTATGGTCGTACAAACTATTAAGACGTAGTAAAGATAATACTTTTAAAATTATACGAAACCAAGAAGGCATTGATGCACTTAAAAATGATTTAGCATGGATTAAAAACTTACCACTCTATCTTGAATTAGGAGATGTAAGGGACTACCCTTTACCTGTGGTCATTAGCCATGGAAGTATTGGTGACTACTGGCATTTAAAAGAAAGTCATCCTGATACTTTTGAAATGTATGCCTTAAGTAACCGAACTCCCCCTTCAACCCATAGTCCTATTTTCAACATTTATGGGCATGAAGTTGTAAGTAATGTTGTTCAAGGAGAAAATTTTATTAGCTTAGACACAGGTTGTGGCAAATACCATAATGGTAAGCTTAGTGCTTATTGTCTTGAAACAGAAGAGGTTGTTGAAGTTTTTAAATAAATAAGAAAACTTTTAAAAGCTATACAAACAAATGGTTATTGACACTAAAAGGGGGAAAAATGACAAAAACTATAATAGGAATAATACTACTAAGCCTAAGCTTTCTCACTCTCCATGCTGAGATAAATAAAAACATAAACAAAGACGATATACGCAATGACCCTGATTTGTTTTTTGATGCCAATGCAAGAATTAAAAGAGATAAACCTTTTATTCTTTCCATGGCTGAGTATCTCTCCTATAATGCTATAAACAAAAACTTACAACGTGACAAAGAAGTGGCATTGGCTTTTTTAAAAGAACAAAAATATAGTATGTCATTAGACGAGATAGATGAGGTACTATTAAAAGACAAAAATTTTATCTTAAGCATTATCAAAGAGTTGGGATATGGTTTAAAATATGCCAGTAACACACAATTAGCAAATAAAGAATTGGTACTATTAGGGCTACGTAATGAAAGTGATTATTTTAAGCGTATAGCCCCAGCACTAAAAACAGATGATGCCTTTATAAAAGAGGCACTTCAAACAAATGGTTTAGTCTTAGAACATCTTCCTAAAAAATATAAAGCCAGTAAAAAGTGGGTCTTAGTAGCTTTAAAAGAAGACCCCAATGCCTTAGCCTATGCAAGTAATATGCTAAGAAGTAATGAAGAGGTAGTCCAAGAAGCAGTAAAAAAAGATGGAAATGCTTTTGAATTTTCTCATCCTTACCTTAAAGAAAACAAGACCTTTGTTTTAAGCCTTTTAAAGAAAAAATTTTATATTTTTGATTATATAGACGAAACACTACAAAAAGACCAATTATTGATAGAAATAGCATTAGAATATGACCATACTGTTTGGGACTACCTCCATGAAAACTTTAAAAATGATCGAAATTATCTCATTAAGTTAATAAAAAAGAATCCTAATCTTCTTGAGAATATTAATGAAGAATTTCAAAAAGATAAAGACATAGTAAGCACAGCTGTGACACAAAATGCTTATCTATTAACATCTGCACATTCATCACTCAAAGAAGACAAAAACTTTCTTTCATCTCTTATCAATCAACAAAAGGATGTTTTAGAATACATAGATGAAAAAGTATGGGAAGACAAAGCCTTTCTTTTAGAAAAATTAAATACCCATGGCTATGGATTAAAGTATGCAAGTAAAGAACAACAGGATAACCGAACGTTGGTTATGAAGTCCATTAACTATGACGGCTTTACCCTTGCATATGCAAGTGAGCGATTAAAAAAAGATAAACTCTTAGTCTTAAAAGCAATTAATGAGTATTCTGACCCATTAAAATTTGCTGATAATAGCTTAAAAATAGATCAAGCATTTATGAAAGAGGCCATAGCTATTAATTCCTTTTCCATAACGAGTATTGACAACCCTTTAAAATATGACAAAGAACTTATTATTTTAGCTTTAAGTCAAAATGCTAAAGTGTTCAAATACCTTCCCCAACTTCAAAAAGATAAAGCCTTTATTTTGGAAATGATTGAAAAAAATATTAATGTCCTTCCCTATATTGATAAATCTTTGAAAAAGGATAAAGACATTATAAAGTCAACAGAAACTTTTCCTCGCGCCTATGAGGAGCTAGAAAGTTTATTAAACTTTCTAGCAATACTTCTACTTATGTTCTTCTTTTATTTTTTAATCAAACAAAAAAAAGTTCGTATGCTCTATCTCAGTACTGCTATTTTACTCTTTATAATGTCTAAACTACTGCAAACATACTTTGCCCATGGCGCTTTAAGAAGCCCTTATGTCATGATAGATAAATTTAATAAATTTGGCTTAGAACGTGTGCCATGTTGGGTGAGCAGTGAAGAAGAATTATCACATCTAGAGTGCTATAACATGCATGTTCCTGAAATACATAATGACCCCAATAGCAATGTAATAACCTTTCCTCTTAGAGTCTTTAGAAGTACTGAAATATTTAGTTCTAAAGCACCCTTACTTCACTTAGGTGGGGGTGGACCAGGTGCGAGTATGTATTTAAATACCCCTTATGTATTACGCGCACACTTAGAACAACACAATGCATTTTCCCTAGATCAAGGAAGAGATTTATTTATTATCGATCCTAGAGGAGCAGGACTTTCTCAACCTCTTTTAAACTGTGATACTTATGTCGACAATTTTTTGACAAACATGAAAAAAGAACTCAGTTTAAATGAGAGCTATAATTTAATGAGTAATGATTATGGAAGCTGTGTTCAAAACTTTAAGCAACAAAACATTAACTTTAATGGCTACAACAGTCTGGCTGTCTCCAATGACATTCATCTGTTAAAAAAGGCAACAGGTATACAACAATGGATACTTTTTGGTGTCTCTTATTCAACAACCTACGCCATGTTTGTTGCGAAACAATATCCTGAAATGGTTAAAAGTCTTATTTTAGATAGTGCTTGTTTCCCAAGTTTAAAACTAGACCACAACTATCTTTTACAACAAATGGATGGATATAAGGCACTTAGTACCTACAAAGATAAAGTACAAGTACAATCCCTAACTAACGATACAAATGAAGATGAAGATAAAGATGTTATAAAACGCATGTGGGCATTGTCTAAGCAGTTAAATCAAAACCCTATTCAGACAACATACTTAGATTTAAAAATAGATGGGAACTATTTTATTTCCTCACTTCTCAACGGAGTTTATGGTACAAAAATCTTTCAAGATTTACCAAAAATAATTTTAGAAATGGAGCAAAATAAAACAAAATCGTTTTTGCCTTATTTTAAAAATTATCTTAACTTTTTAGTGGACAGAGACTATGCTGATATTAGTGCTATGGCACACTACTGTTATGAAGACAAGCCTTTCATAGATTTTCCTAAAATCAAAGCATTAAACAGTACCTTACCTAAAGGTTTCATACAAGAAAGTGCTATTTTAGCACTGGAATTCAACGACTTCTGTAAAGAAATGAATATTAATTCTAATGATAAAACCCTAGCCAATCCAATTAAAACAGACATACCCACCCTCTTTATTCATGGGGAATTTGACTCAGTAACACCTCTTCGTGATGTTGTAACTCAAATGAAAAATTTTAAAAATTCAAAACTAATAACCTATAAAACCTCTCATGCTGTTTTAGGAACAGAAGATAAAGTAGAAGCTGATGTTGCTGATTTTTTAGAGGACTCTAGCCTCTAATTGAGTACAAATCTTCTGTTTCAAGAGAATTCATTATTAGCATCCTATATTTATAAAAAATACGATAATTGTTAATGGTAAATACACCTTTAAAACAGATGCTAAAAACAAAGGCTTCAAGCAAGTTAGAAATGGCAAAATCAGGTACTTGTAGTAAAGAATAAGTACCTTACAATTTAGAGTAACAAGCCTAAAGGTCTGTTACTCATTTATCTTCTTATTTAACCACCAAATTCACCATCTTCTTAGGAACCAAAATCTCTTTAACAACATTTTTGTCTTCCAGCCATTTAGCTACAGACTCTTTTGCCATGGCTATAACATCTTCTTTATCTGCCCCAGCATCTACTTCGATTTCTGCTCTTCGTTTACCGTTTATGGCTACCCCTAAGGTCAACGTATCTTGAACAAATACCTCATCTAAAATTGCTATCTTACCAGCTAGGTTTTTAGAGTCAAAAAGTTCTTCAGAAAGCTCTGCACATACATGAGGAATGATTGGTTCAAGTAAATGGGTAATGATGTAAAGTCCCTCTGACCAAACCAGTTCATTGTCTTGCTTGTCTAAAGCGTTCAATGCTTCCATACACGCTGCAATGAGAGTGTTAAAAGCAAAGGTCTTTTCATACACATCCACCGACTTTTTCAAAGCATCATAGACTTTAGCTCTGGCTACTTTCTCTTCTTTACTTAATGACGACTGCTCAATACTTGGCAATGCATTAACCGTTACTTTAGATTTTCTGTCATAAAGCTTTTTAATGAACCTAAACGCACCTTCAACAGCTGAGTCATTCCACTCTAGCTCTTTTTGTGGTGGGGCAGCAAACAGTGTAAAGAGTCTAGCAGTATCTGCTCCGTACTTCTCTATGAGAGCATCAGGATCAACCGTGTTTCCTTTAGACTTAGACATTTTTGCCCCATCCATCAGTACCATACCTTGGGTTAACAAGTTATCAAATGGCTCTTTTAAGTCATCTATGAAACCAACATCTCTTAAGGCTTTGGTAAAGAAACGTGCATAAAGTAAGTGAAGAATTGCATGTTCAATTCCACCAATGTATTGATCAACCCCTAACCAATAGTTTACATCATCTTTATCAATACCACACTCATTCCATTTCTTAGAATCGGTTGCGTAACGGAACTGATACCATGAGGACTGTACAAAAGTATCCATCGTATCGGTTTCACGTACGGCATCTTTACCACACTTTGGACAGGCTGTATGTTTCCACGTAGGATGCTTTTCAAGAGGATTCCCCTCACCTGTAATCTCTACATCTTCAGGAAGTGCGATTGGTAAGTTTTCTACTTTTTCAGGAACCAAACCACAATGGTCACAATGCACAAATGGGATTGGCGCACCCCAGTAACGTTGACGTGAAATACCCCAGTTTCTTAACTTGTAATTGGTAGTTCCTTTTCCTAAAGACTTCTCTTCAAAAAGTTTAATCACGGCTGCTTTTGCTTCGGTATTTTTTAAACCATCAAACTCGCCAGAGTTCATAAGAACACCCTCACCTATGTAAGCAGCTCCCTCTTCTCCACCTTCAATAACATAGTTCATCGGTAAGTTATACTGTGTGGCAAATTCAAAGTCACGTTCATCATGGGCAGGTACGGACATAACAGCTCCCCCACCATAAGAAGCCAATACAAAGTTAGCAATCCACACAGGTACTTCTAATCCTGTTAAAGGATGAATCACCGTAATACCAAGATCATAACCCTCTTTACCGGCTTTAGCTCTTTCTACCTCGGTCATGTTCGACATAATGGTGATTTTTTCTATTACCTCAGCATCTAAAAGCTCATTTTTAATTAACTCTTTTACAATTGGATGTTCAGGTGCTAAAGCTGTGTACGTGACCCCTTGAATGGTATCAGGTCTGGTTGTAAATACTTCAAAACCTTCAAACTTATTGCTTAACTTTTCTTGTGAAGCCTCTGAAAGTTTAAAAGAAAACTCTAAGCCTTGAGACTTACCAATCCAGTTACTTTGCATGGCTAAAACTTGTGAAGGCCATTTGTTTTCAAGTAGTTTTAAGTCATCAAGTAGTTCATCAGCATATTTTCGAATGTCAAGGTAATACCCAGGCATCTCTTTAAGTTCTACTTCATTGTCACAACGCCAACAACAACCCTCCTCTACTTGCTCATTTGCCAAAACAGTATGACAATCTTCACACCAGTTAACCGTTGTAGACTCACGGTATAAAAGCTTCTCTTCAAACATCTTAATGATGAACTCTTGTTCCCATTTTGTGTAAAGTTCATCACAAGTCGCAAACTCACGTGTTTCTGAAAATGAAAGCCCTAAGGTAGAAAGCTCTTTACGCATATAGTCAATGTTTGAATACGTCCAATCTTTAGGATGTCGTCCATTCTGAATCGCAGCATTTTCAGCTGGCATACCAAAGGCATCAAAACCAATTGGGTGCAATACATTGTAATTTTGTTTACGATAGTAACGTGCCATCGCATCACCAATAGAGTAGTTACGCACATGTCCCATATGAAGACGACCACTTGGAAAAGGAAACATACTTAAAATGTATTTTTTGTCTAAACTCTTGTCTTCTAAAGGCTCAAATGCCCCTGTCTCACTCCATGTTTTTTGCCATTTATTTTCTATCTCACTTGGGCTATAACTCATTGTTCGTACTCCATTTCTAAATCTTGCGTGAATTATAGCAAAATAACGATTTTGATTAAAGTAACATGGGTAAGAGAGAAAATTAATAAAAATAAACAAGTTTTTTAAAGTTATACTATAAACTTTAACAGTCAAATACTATTCCTAAGTTTTTCCTAAATATTTAATAACCATTTCATCATTCACCCATTATAATATCTCCAAAACAGGAAGATAAAACATATATGAAAAAAAATCACTTATATACCCTCGCTTTTTCCCTACTCTTACTTTCAGCATGTAGCACAAAAAAAGTCAGTCCAGACATAAACATTAGTAAAAAAACAGAGCATATTCAAACAACCATTGGCATCCAAAACACTATAGAAGAAACTCCAAAAAATGATTATTTAGGTCTTAGTGGAGATTTTTCTAACAACTGGAAACTTACAAACTTTATTGATAAAATGCATAATGAACATGGTTTTGAATATAAATATCTTTATAATTTATTTTCCAATGCGCGAGATACCAATCAAATTGTTGTTCCCTGTAAAATACCCTTAACTAAAGATGGAAACTGTGTTGTAAAAGTAAAACCAAAAGGTAAATGGGATCGCTATCGAGGCATGTTTATTTATGAACGAAACATTGACCGTGGTATTGCCTTTTGGAATGAACATGAGCATACACTTAACCGTGCGTATCAAGAGTACGGTGTATTACCAGAGTTTATTATTGGCGTTTTAGGTGTTGAAACTGCTTATGGCGTTAATTTTGGTAAGAAACGTGTTATCGATGTTCTAACCACAAAAGGAATGCTAGGTGACCGTCGTGAAAAATTCTACACGAAACAATTAGAAAAGTTTCTTATTATGACACGTCAAGCCAATTTAGATGCTTCAGTACTTATGGGTTCTAATGCTGGAGCAATGGGCTACGGTCAATTTATTGCTTCTTCTTACTTGGCTTTTGCTGTTGATTTTAATGGTGATGGGGTAACAGACTTATGGAATGCAGAAGATGCCATTGGTTCCATAGCCAATTATTTTGCTAGAAATGGCTGGAAAAAAAATATAAGTGAAATTGTTACTCGTGCAAGATATAAAGGAAACCGTTTTAAAAAACTAAAAACAGGGTTTAAAACAAAATACTCTCAATATAAATTACGTAAAAAACATAAAATTACAGCGAGAAAAAAACTAAACTATAAAGGCCCTGTATCTTTAATTAAACTACCAAAGTATAAGTATGATGAACTATGGTTCGGTACACATAACTTTAGAGTCATTACCACTTATAATCATAGTACTTTTTATGGAATGGTGGTCTATGAACTGGGTCAAGAAGTTAAGAAAAAGAGATATGGAAGATAAAAAAGATACTCATTTGTAGACTTATAAAAATATTCTAATATATTAAAATTCATTATTCCATAGTTCATCTTCAAAAATTTATGGTTTTTTCGCCTTGTCATTTAATTTCCTTAAAATAAACAGTTTCAGTTATAATACAAAAGCTACTTAAATAAGGGGAAATACATTATGCATTATAAAAATCAAGATGAGCTCAATAACAAACTCTTAAGACAAAAGTTTAACTATATTATAAATAATCATATTAAAGGTGGGAAAAGAGCTTTAGCCATAAAAACATTTGGCTATGCACGAGAAAATCAAGTCTCAAACCTATGTGCTATAAATTTTAAACCTAGCATCAAAAAAATGCATATGGAAAGTATGCAAAAGCATCACCAAATCCCATTAACTATTTGGGACAATAGTTTAAGCTTTAACAAAACAGAAATTGACCAATATATCAATGAATATAAAGTGTCTCTAAAAGCAGAAAGAATCTCTTTTGAAGAAGAGGATAATATCTTCACAAATAACAAAGAACTTTTTGAAAACCTAAAAGGAGTTTGGTATGCCTATCTCTATCCTTCTAATCCAAAATCAGCTAAAAAAAGTGAAGGTATTTGGATAGTAAAAACAACTATTAATGATGATTATACAGTAGTAGACTACTGGGGTAATGCAGGCTATTTAAAAATCGGAAAAAATCAAAGTCTCATTATAAAAGAACCTTATGAAAATAATGACCTTACTGTTATTCGTTTTTCAAATAGACATGTTAGTTTTGAACATTTTCGTTTTACCATCATCTCCAACCAAAATGGAACCATCGATGAAATGGTCAACTTTGGATTTTATTCTCGTAAAAAATACTCTCCACAAGAAGCTAAGAATATTTTGGGAGATATCGAAAAGGTTCAGTTAAAATTGGACTTGGAGTTTGAAAAAAAATTAAGAGACTTTTTTATCTTAAAATAAGGTTTATTTTAATGTAATTAGAGGGAGTATAGATAATAAATACTTTCAAGGATAAAAGTTTCAGCTTCATATTCTTTCTCCAACAAATTTAATATTTACTTTTCCCTAACAAAATTATAAATTCTGCCAAGAAAAAAAGTAATTACTTAGTTAAAAGGATTAAGGAAAGAAAAAATAGATTTTTCTTTCTCTACACTAAATGCCTTTTGAATGTTAGGAGCGAATTGAGGCAACACTAAATCTGACTTTTCTCCTGATAAATCTTTGATCCAATGTATTCGTCCATCTCTATCAAGAATTCTTGCATTAATTTTAAACTTTGCTGTTCTTTTTATTGCTAAAGTATTATATTTTTTATCAAAATAAACAGGTGGACTTCTTTTTACAGAAGCATCATAAACTCTATCAATAACTACAAGAAAATTAGCCGTATCAAATCTTGCGAATAAAAGAGGTCTTTGACTCTTCGATGCTTTTTTTACACTTCCAGACTCTTTAAATTTATCTACTTCATTAGCTACTAAACTTTTCACGCTACTAGTCTCTGTTATTGTTGCTGTTTTATCTTCTCCAATATTACTAGTTTTTGAACCTTGATCTATAGCTACTCGACTATCATTAACACCTGCAAGCTCAATATCATAAACCATAGGTTTACCTTGTCCTCCATTGACTGTTTTTAATCCAAACTCTAACTTTTCTACTCTATCAAAAGTATTATCCTTTTCTGTCCATAATGATTCATGTGCAAGACGAACAAGTGCTTGTGGTTCTCTTTCTAAAATCTTATAATTTGAATAAGCTCCTCCACTCTCAACTAAAGCTTGCATTACTTTATAAATAACTTTGACATCTTTTTTATCTGTAGCATACTCAAAATTTGCATCTTTTAATGACGAAAATGCAAATTTGGAATCAGGTTTCGTGTTAGCAACTTCCTTAATCCCTATTTTTAACTTCTGTGCTATTTGCTTAAGTGCGTCATATTGTAATTCTTCATCACTTATATAAGATTCAGGAATAATAATAGCTTTTTCAGCAATAACAGTATTTCCTGATTTAATAAGTATTCTATAACTTCCTGGACTTTTATAAGTATGAAGAGCATGTAAAGTTTGACCTCTACAGTCAACTATTTCTCTATCTGTACAGCTAACACCACTATCAGTACTTTCGCCAAATTCTATTTTTAAATTCTCTACATTTATAGTTTTGGATTCAGGAATAAATTTAAAAGCAATCTCCTCGTTAGGATGAACCACTATTTGAGTAGGGTCAGGATATAAAACTAACTCTCCTGACTCCACATTCATAGTAGGTACTTTATTGGTACAAGAAGCAAATACTAAAGCTGTAGCTGACAATAACACAGTTTGTAATAAAGTTTGTATTTTCATTATTAATTTTCCTTTTTTATTTTTATTATGTTTCCTAGTTTAAAAAACTAAACTCAAAATAATTTCATGTATGAACATGAAAAACATTAACAGTTAATAGACTCTCCACCCCTCCTTTCCACAATTATTCAATAACATCACGTACTAAACGAACAGCAAAAGCTTCATTCTGACGACGCTTAACAACTACTCTTTCATGATTAAAATCACTCCATTTCATTTCTGCATTACCTAGGTTAACAACATAAGTTTTTAATCCATGTTTTTCATCTGATCTATAGAGTAAATCTACATCTGAATATTCCTTAGGATTATTTTTAATAATTCTTCTAAGGTCTTTAAGTTCCCCTATCTTTGGAAGCCTCCAATTATTATGTCCTAGTAATCGTCTATTATTCATTTGAGCAACATATTCTTTAGCCTCTTGCCACGTTTTATATTTAGCTTTTTTAAATTTTTGCCATTGAATAGTACCACTAGATGATTCAACAATTCCAAAAGATTTCGCTTTAGAATATTTAGAAATACTTAGAGACCTTTTCCATAGAGCTTTATCATGTTCACTTACATTCTTGAAATTGCTCCATATAATATTAGAATCAAAAGGTATTGCCCAAGAAATCGCTCCATCTAAACTTCCACTAGCAACCCCCAAAACTTGATTTTTTGAATTTAAAAGTGGCGAACCTGAATGTGAACCAACAATTAATCCTTCTATACTAATAACTGTTGTGTCTAATGATGGAATAGCTATTATTGTTTTTTTTCTTTCAAATATATCAGCACGAAAATCGTCAGGAAGTAAGAGCTTTAATTTTTGTGTTGGCTGAGGATGAATATTTATCTGTTTTGATATCAGAGGAATGGATATCCCATGAGGGTATCCCTTAAGATGCACATTTTCATAATTAAATTTATTAGATACACTAGATAATACAGCCACAGAAGAATTAATATCTCTATCTTTACAAGGTTCTAAAAGAGCTAAATCTTTGTCTACATTCACTTTTTTTATATTAAGACAATCTACTCTATCAATTCGTTTAGTACCATCATTAAGTGTCATTTCAATTGATTTAGAATCAATAACCCCATGTAAAGTTGTAACAATAACTTTTTCATTCTCATGTTCAAAAAGAAACCCTGTTGAAACACTATACTCCTCCTTACTCTTATTTGCTTTTATTCTATAAATTCCTTGAACTCCTAACTCTTTAGCTTGAACTCCATTAATAAAAACTAAGCATCCTATAATGAAAAAACTTATGATTTTTGTTAAATATTTTTTAGCATTCATTTTCAACTAATTCCTTTCTTACTTCTTCTGTCTTAGCTTTTAAAAACTTGTCTTTCTTTGCTTCATTCCATTCAGATTCTTTAACAAGTTGTCTATACTCTTCTTCATATTCAATCACACGATATAATTGTGAACAAAAACTTTTTTGTTTAAAGCTTTTGTTACGTAAAGAACTTGCTAAAGTTTGAGTATTTTCTAAAGATGTTTCATTTTCATTTAATAACACGATGTTTTTAAATAATTGTTCCACAATCTCTTCCTCTGTAATAATTGGATTTTTATCAAATGATTTCCCTAAAGTCGTCCATGTTTCAACAAACTTTTTTTCTGAACTCATACCTAAAACATTATGAGTTCTTACATAGATACCAGCTCCTGAACCGAAAATAATCCCAAAAACTAAAAGTGCTATTGGTGCAGGATGAATTTTCCAAGGTACTCTTTTGGACTCTTCTTTAATATTAGAACTAAAAGATAAGCCACTCATTACACTAACCACTGTAACGCTAACTCCAACGATAGTTGAAATAAGTGTTGATACAATAGGGGATACAGATAAACCTGCTAACCAACCAACACCAAAACCAATGATTAACAAACTACTTATTTTTCCAAAGGTCAAATTATTTTTTATTTTTTTAACATCCATTTTCACTTTCCTACATACAAAATTTTTTATATTAAAGACAACATATGAATAAAGAAGAATGCCTTGTATGCAAATTATAAATAGAAAACTCTAATAAGCTAAAATTCTTAATTGTAAGATAGCTGTAAGATAATTGTATATACAATTTAAATACTAATATTAAACATTAATAATTATTTAATGTTTAATATTACAATCTAAAGCGTAATTTCTAATTTTTTCTCCTAACCATCAACACTCATTCCCATTTTTCTAATAAAAAAGAAAAATAAGATAAACATATCAAGAAATACATACTTCAGCATTATTTAATCTCAATACCTTAGCCAAAAAAGTTCCCTAAGCGACCTTTAGAGAGGGATGAATAGCCCCAAGATTGGCAATCGTGAATTCAACCTTCTGAATTAAATGCTTGTCAAGAAAAACAGGAAGAAGAGAAAA
>CACVAU010000035.1 GCA_902727915.1 uncultured Sulfurovum sp. | reverse complement strand
TTTCGTAAATCTACTGCTTCCATAGTTACACCTTTTTTATTTTAAATCTAAAATCATTATAACAAAAGACAAATTAAACCTATAGCCTACAAAAGATTAAAATAACTTAACCCCATACCCCAAAAACAACCCAACCCAAAAAACACCCCACATACTTAAAATGTTACTTTGTAAAAAGAGGATACTTAAAAACTCTCTTAAGAAAAGGGGAGTTTTTGCTATAATCTTTTCAAAAAGGAGTGGTGGTTTTGGAAGAAAAAGAGGTACATTTGGTTAAAAAAGTTTCTAAAGAGTTGGGGTTAACTTATAAAGAATTGGGTGAAGAAATTGGTTATAGTGAGAGTACTTTACGTAAATCGGTGTCAGAAAATAGAATAACTTTACAATTAGAAAAAGCTATTGAACTATATCTTAAAACAGTAGAGTTTGAAAAAGATAAAAAAGAAATAGAAGAAATAAAAGAGAACATAAGAACACTATTTGAATTTAGTCAAAAATAAAAGATAAGTAAAGAACTAATAAAAGTAATTTAAAGATATTAATGCTACAATGCCATATATAAAAAATATAAGGCAAAAAAAATGGAACTCGAACCGATAGAAAATCCCATAGTTATCCATCCTCATTTATTGCAACGGTTTTTAAAACATGACAAAGACTATGCAAACCTTTTAGCCTTGTATAGTTTTTATCTTTATCATGCTCAACTTCAAAAAACAAACCAACCCTTAGCCACCGATGAATTTACAAGAAAAGGGATGAATTGGGCGATTGATAGGGTTAAAAAAACCAAAAAACTTTTAAAAGAGATGAAGCTTATCGAAGTAGTTCAAAAGAAAAAGTACTACTACATTCATCTTTTTTTTATCTACACCAAGAAGAAGATTGGCGAGATTCTTGGGAACTCTACCAGCCAAAACCCTTCGGAAACGGAGGATTTATCCCCGAAAAAAGAAAAGACAACCAAGCCAAAAAATGAGCCGATTTTATTAAACAGTTGGCTTCTTTATTGTGATAAAAACGCCATAAAATACAGTAAAAACAATCTAAAATATTGGAACAAAAAGCTTGAAAAAAGAGTCACCATCGACCAACAAGAAGCCATTTACAAAGCCATAAAAAACAAATGGAAAGATTTTTATGTGGTTGATATTAAAGAGTCAAAATATCATAAATTTTTAGGAAAGAGCTTGATGATAGAGAAAGATTGTGATACTTTAATGGATATTAGATTTAGTAAAAAGCAGTTTATCTATCAATTTAAAAACATCAAAATAACCACCACTGAACCACCCTCAAAACTTTTTAAAAAGTATGGTTATGAGAAAGAAGATGTTAAAAAAGCTCCTATTATTTCAAAAGTTCACGATAGGCTTTTGAGGTTGATTCAGAGGTTTTGAGGTGGATTGTAAGTATAATCAAACAGAAAGGAATAAGATGCAAAAGTTACCCATAGGAATGAGTGATTTTAAAGAGCTGATTGAAACCGATAGATATTATGTTGATAAAACAGATTTTATTACAGAGATTATCGATAGCAGTGCCAAGGTTATTTTACTTCCACGCCCACGCCGATTTGGAAAAACGCTTAATCTTAGTATGTTAAACTATTTTTTTGACAAAGAACAAGATAACAGAGCCTTATTTAAAGGGTTAAATATTGCTCATAACACAAACGCAATGGAGTATTGTAATGGTTATCCTATTATTTACATTACATTTAAAGATGTGAAAGAAGAGAATTTTGAGAAGAGTCTATTACGTATAAAAAGACTTCTCTCTAATGAATTTTTAAGACATAAAAAATCATTGAATAGTTTAGAACTAGAAGAGATAGAAGAGAGACAAATAAGCAATATTTTAGATGAAAGTGCCACACAAGTAGACATAGAAGAGTCATTTAAACTGTTGTCTAAACTCTTAACCAAAGCCCACAATCAAAAATGCATCATCCTCATAGATGAGTATGACACGCCCATTCAAACGGCATTTTTAAAAGGCTATTATGAAGAGATGGTAGGGTTTTTTAAAACCTTTATGGGAGCTGTTCTAAAAGATAATGATGTCAATCTTTATAAAGCAGTTTTAACAGGGATTTTACGCATCTCTAAAGAGTCTATTTTTAGTGATTTGAACAATATAAAAGTCTATACTTTACTCGACAATCCTTTTTCTGACAAATTTGGATTTACCAGTAATGAAGTCAAGGCGATGTTAAAGAGTTACAATTTAAGTGATAATTTTGAAGAGGTTAACCGTTGGTACAATGGGTATAAAATTGGAGAAACAACTATTTTTAACCCGTGGTCATTGTTAAATTATAGTGATAGTGGTGCATTTGACATCTACTGGGCAAACACCTCTTCCAACGATATTATACGTATTTTGGTCGAAAATTCCGATGGCTTTAGAGACGATTTAAAATACCTGCTCAAAGGTGAAACCGTAGAAAAAGTAATTAATCCCAACATCACTTTTAAAGATAGAGATTTTAATTTTAATGAAGAGATGCTCTACTCTTTTTTATTTTTTTCAGGGTATCTCAAATACACTTCTAAAACATGGAAACAAGGGGAACATATTTGTCAATTAGCCATTGTCAATGTGGAGTGTCAATATATCTTTAGAAAAATCATCTCTAATTGGATTAGTGAAAAGTTTTCAAATCCAAGACTCAGAGTTCTACTAAAATCATTAACCGATGGCGATTTAAAACTTTTTGAAAAAATATTTAGTGAGTTTGTACGTGATACACTTTCGTTTTATGATACAGGTAAAAATGTAGAGAGTGTTTATCATGCTTTTTTCTTGGGATTGTTGGTCAATTTAAGCGATTATGAGATTATATCGAACAAAGAAGCAGGGTATGGATGGGTAGATATTATCGTTTTGCATAAAGAAGAGAAAGAAAAATTAGCCTTGGTCATAGAGCTTAAAACCATAGACGAGTTTGAAGAAGAGACCAAAGAAAAAGCGTTAATAAGTGCTGTAAAGCAGATAGAAGAAAAAGCCTATGTTTCAGAGGTTCAGAAAAAAGGCTATAAGCATATCTTAGCCTTTGGGGTGGTTTTTGATGGTAAGAGGGTTTGGGTGAAAGAGGGCTAAACAGATTATAGATGACTAGGCTTATTGAGGTTACTTTTGGAGGGTTAAACTTACAGGATGTTCTCCAAAGTTAAGATAGAAAAATATGAAGTAGAAAGAGTATGTCTATTATGAACCTCTCAAAATCCCACTACACCAAAGGCATCCAATGCCCAAAAGCCCTATGGTTAAAAAAACACAAAAAAGAAGTGCTAACCCCAGCTGATGAATTAGACAAAGCAAAACTGGAAACAGGAAGCAGAGTGGGTGAGTTGGCGTGTCAACTTTTTTCTAATGGGGCAAAAGTAGCCTATTCACCCAACACTGCTCTAATGCAAAGTAGCACAAATGCTTATTTAGCACAAAAACTACCCTATATCTATGAAGCTACTTTTGAGTATCAAGGTCTTTTGGTTAGGGTCGATATTTTGAAGGTGGACGATGATGGGGTAAGCATTTATGAGGTAAAAAGTGCTACTTCTGTCAAAAATATTTATCTGCATGATTTATCGATACAGTACTATGTGCTGAACAATCTTGGGTTTACAATTAAAAGTACCAATATTGTTTATATCAATAACAAGTATGTAAAAAATGGGGTGTTAGAACTGGAGAAGCTTTTTGTAATCAAGGAGCTTAGCTCTGAAGTTGAGGCTTTACAGTCTAATGTTTCTACTCATTTACAGGAGTTTGAAAACTATTTGACTGACAATCAGAATGAACCTACTATTGAGATTGGGAGGCATTGCCATAAACCTTATGAGTGCGATGCAAAACATTATTGTTGGAGAGTACAGGCTGAGATACCTGAGTATTCTATCTTTAACATCTTCAATCTAGGCAGTAAAAAACAGAGAGAACTTTATGGTCAAGGCATTGTAAAGATTGAGGATATTCCAGATGATTTTGCCATGACCACCAACCAAGCTAGGGCTGTACAGAATCATAAGTCTCAAATGACCTTTATAGACCAAGCACGTATACAAACCTTTTGTGATGCCTTGGTTTACCCTATCTATCATCTTGATTTTGAAGCCTTTCAACAAGCCATACCAGAGTTTGATGGTATTCAACCCTTTGAGCAGATTCCTTTTCAATATTCACTACACATAGAGCATGAAGATGGTTGTGTAGAACATAGAGAGTTTTTGGCGAAAGAGGGTGAAGACCCAAGAGCAACAGTCGCTCAAAAATTGGTGGAAAACATTCCTGATCATGTAACTGTGTTGGCGTATAATATGAGCTTTGAAAAAGGGGTGATTAAAAGATTGGCTTTGGATTTTGAGGCATATGCCTCACATCTTTTGCGTATCAATGACAATATGAAAGATCTGATGCACCCTTTTCGGAAAAAATGGTATAGCACAGCAGCCATGAAAGGAAGTTATTCTATTAAATATGTGTTACCAGCTTTAGTTCCCAAGTTAGCAAGAGCTTATGAAGAGTTAGATGGGGTACAAGATGGCAGTCAAGCCATGAATGTGTTTGCAAATCTTGCTAAATTGGAGCGTGAGGAGAGAGAAAAGATGAGAATGTCACTCTTGGCGTATTGTAAATTGGATACTTTGGCGATGGTGGAGATTTTGGGGGTCTTGAAGAGGGTTTAAAGACCATGCTTTAATTGGAAGCTATAAAGATTATCGTGAGTTTCATTTAGGTGGAGATAGGTTGATTATTTATATTGAAAACTCTGAAGATGAAGTTGTTTTGATGTGTATTGGTACGCATTCACAGTTATTTTAATAGATAAATATGGCTATAATAAAAAATGAAAACATTACTAAAATCAATACTTTTTTTACTTGTATTATCACAAATACTTTTAGCAACAACAGATTATATTTTAGACACTTACATTCCCATCGCAAATCCTCAGGCTGAATTAGAAGATAAAGATGGGATAAAGCTTTATAAAGTTCCTTTTTATACGTTTTATTCTTATTCAGAGTCGGCTATTGGTTCTGTAACATGGGAGTATTTGGTGAATACCCCTCATGGAAACCTTAAAAATACTGATATTAATTTAGCCAATATAGAAGGGCTAAAGGTTGAAGTTGATTATGCTAGTGGTAATAACTGTACAGTTTTCATTGATAGTAAAAATGTTGTTCATGACTATACGTCAAATGACTTTGAGAAGATTTTAGATTATGTTAAAAAGGCAACCCAACTTAATTTAAAAAATGCGAAACTTAACTGTAATATAGAAGAGAAACACTTAGCCATGCACGATAATTTACCTAAACCTTTGTTACTTCAATCAGTCGTGGATAGCACTTTTTCGGATTATAAATTAGGACGCTCTAAGCTTCATTTTTTGTATGATAATGTTTATCTTTTAGGAAAAAGTAAAACCAAAATAGCTTATGCCATTGAGTATGATACTGACCCAGCTGATTTGGTACGGATTGAAACTTTTATTCAAGATCTTGTTAACGATGAGATTGTTTGGAAAGATACCTATCAAAAAGATAGCCATACGAATAAGGTGAATTTCTCTATTTATTGGAGAGCTAAAAAGGGTCTTATTGCTCAAACACTCCAAGATTATAAGTTAAAACCTTTTAGTAAACCTACCTTACAAAGGGGAGCGATTCATTATAAAAATGATGTATTGAATTTAAAGGCTTCGAGTAAAAAAAGTTGGTCAAAAGATTGGTCTTCAGATTTTTTAGAACAGTCCAGTGTTTTTTTAGACTCTAAGTTAGAAGGAAATAAACGAGTTGATTTTCAAAAATATCAGTTCCCCTCACATATATTAGACAGAAAACCTATTGGTTATATTCGATTAGATGAAAATAATCAACGTATTGCAATTGTGGTTGCTAAAGTACAACGAGGCTGGGAAGGACCACCTCATAATATACACTATGAGTTTGTGGGTGCTAATTTACGTATTGGGTTTAAATAGAGTGAATGAGTGTTAAGTTTTTGAGATGCACGACCGAGAAATTTTATTTTCATAACAATCATAAAAATAAAACAGCAGAAGCCATTGTTATTTTAGGTGTTGATTTTCATAAAGAAGTGACCGAAGAAAAAATTATTTCAATAACAGATTTTTCTTATGCTTCCAAAGAATTTGTTTTTGATAGAAATGATTTTGTACGATGTCTTGCTTAAGGTTATTTGCTTAAAGAAGGGACTACACAAAAGTGTTTCTCTTAGATGCTATGATGTTGAAAAATATATTTCAAAAGGTCTTATTTGTTCAAAATAGACAAAGCCAAACACAAAAAAATTCTAAAAATTTCCCTTCCAGCAGCTTTTAATTCTTTACTTGACATGTTACAAGTGATTACTGATTTAATTATGGTTGGAACCATTTCTGCATTTGCTGTGGCTTCTGTGGGGCTTGGCTTACAAGCGTTAATGTCCATTTTTGCGATGCTTACTCTATTACAAGTTGGAACCAATGCTTTAATCTCCCGTTTTTATGGTGCTAAGAGAATGAATCAAGGTTCACTTGCTTTAGCAACACTTTTACGTTTTGCTTTATATTTTTCAATTTTTATGGTACCTATTTGGTATTTTGGCGCAAATGCTTTTTATGGTTGGATGGGTGTGAGCAGTGAGGTTATGTTGTTGGGAACTTCTTATGTTTCTATTTTAACCATTATGATACCCTTTATAATGCTGAAGTATGTGTTTGTAACAGCATTGAATGCTACAGGGGACACAAGCACTCCCATGTATGTCAAAATAGTTTCCATTGTCTTAAATGTTTTCTTGAATTATGTATTTATTTTTGGAAATCTTGGTTTTGAAGCCATGGGTGTTGCTGGTGCTGCATGGGCGACGGTTATAGTCAACATTTTAGAACTTTTAGTGTATATGTGGCTTTATGCTAAAGGAAAAACACCTTTTAAACCTTTGTGGTACTTTTCAAGAAGTTTGTTAGATAGGGCTTTAAAGGTTGGCTTACCAGCAACTTATGAACGTGTTTTGACGGTCTCTTCTTTTATGTTGTTTACGGCGATTATTGCTGATTATAGTACAGAGACTTTGGCTGGATATCAGATAGGGCTTCGTATTGAAGGTTTGGCTTTTATGCCGGGTATTGGTTTTACCATCGCAGCCATGGCACTCATGGGGCAGGGGCTAGGAGCTAAAAAACCTGAACAGTCTTATGAAGATGTTTTGTTGGTGTTAAAGTATGCAGTAGGATTAATGTTTTTTCTTTCATTTTTTATGATTTTTACTCCAGAATGGATAGTTTCATTTTTCACGAATGATACTAAAACCATAGAAGAAGCTTCTCTATATTTACAAATAGTAGGACTCTCTCAAATACCTTTAGCTTTTAACTTCGTACTCTCAGGAGCTTTACGTGGCGCTGGAGATTCTAAGCGAACTTTACGGATCAATTTTACTTCTTTATGGTTGGTAAGGATTATTCCAGCATTTCTTTTGTCATGGTATTTCGGAGATATTATGTGGGTATACATCGCAATGATTACAGATACTTTTGTAAAAGCTTTCTTTTTATGGAGAGCTTTTATTAAAGGGGAGTGGAAGAAGATTAAGGTTTAGGGATTCTTCTTTTATGTTACTTTTTATTGATAATTGATGCTTTGTTTAATATTATTGAGTGCATAATTAATATTGTTATAGTTTACTGTTCCATTGATACTAAGGGTAATGGTTTTAATACTCTTATCATCGTTATAAATAATATTACTATTAACTGTTAATGCTTTTTTGAGGTTTAGGGTATTGAAAGTATAGGCTTCACTAATGCTTAAGTCTAAGAGTTGAGGATATTTACCTTCGAGGTTTACTTGGCTATAGTCTATGTTGATTTTACCATGCTGATGGTTTTGTGTTTCTTGGCAATTTGCATAGTTTTGTTCACTATTGATTTTTTGCATATTTCCACTGTTATGCGACTCTTTGAGTCCAGAAATATCACAGTAGTTGGTTTCTTTATTAAAGTCAATGGCTTCTTTTGCATTGTAGTTTAAAATATTTGTTTTGAGAATATCACTTATCTCTTTGCTAATGTTGTTAGTGGTAGTACTATTGGGTAGCATAATAGCACCTTGCTCAGTGGTCTCAATTGAAACGCCTGTACTCAGTGTGGTAGGATAGTCGGTTGAGGAATCATTGTTTCCACATCCTTGTAATAAAATTATTAGGAGACTGCTAAATAAAATAGATATTTTTGTGAGTATTGGCATAATTATGTCCTAGGGCTAGATAGTTTTTATTCATTATACTTAAAAATTTATTAAAAAATAAAGTAAATTTTTTATTTAAAATTAAATTATTATTGACTATATTTGTAGTTTACAGTAAAGTGCTTGTTGATTCTATATAAAAAAAATATTAGAATAAATTAGTAAAGATAGATTAAAAATTGTTAATTTTTATGAAATAGGAGGAGGATTCCTATTTCTTGTAGATGTCTTTTAAGTGTTGCATTTTTTTACCCATGTTTAATAACGTCATATCAGCAAGTACCAGTGCCATCATGGCTTCTGTTACTACGGAACCACGTATGGCAACACAAGGGTCATGGCGACCTTTAAGTTCAAATTTCATGGCTTCATTACTTGTGTTTACTGTGTCTTGTGCTTGAAAGATAGAGGGGGTAGGTTTAAAATGTGTTTTAACCACAATGTCATCACCATTTGAAATCCCACCTAGCATCCCACCTGAATGGTTAGAAGTAAATCCAGTGGGAGTAATACCATCGTTATTTTGGCTACCTTTTAATGAAGTAGAAGCTATACCATCACCAATTTCTACAGCTTTAGCAGCATTAATGCCCATCATTGCTTCTGCGAGAATAGCATCAAGCTTATAATAGAGTGGTTCACCTAACCCTTTGGGAACACCAGTAGCAACGGTTAGAACCACACCACCTACAGAGTCATGTTTATTTTTAGCAGCTAAAATAGCCTCTTTTTGAGCTTGTTCTACTTTTGGATCTAAAGCATATAGAAGAGAAGATTTAGCATGTTGAAAGTCATAGCTATTTGCTGGAATACCATCTACTTCACAGAGTCCAGAAACAATTTCGACATCTAAAGTTTTTAGCATTAGCTTGGCAATAGATCCAGCTGCAACTCTAGCAGCTGTTTCACGTGCAGAACTTCTTCCTCCACCACGATAGTCACGTATACCATATTTATGAAAATAAGTAAAGTCTGCATGCCCTGGACGGAAAAGATCTTTCACATTGTCATAGTCACGACTTTTTTGGTTTCCATTAAAGATTATCATCATAATGGGTGTACCTGTACTTAGCCCTTCAAAAGTTCCTGAAAGTATTTCTACTTTGTCATCTTCTTTTCTGGCAGTTTCTAGTTTTGACTTTCCTGGCTTTCTTCTGTTGAGTTCAGATTGAATATATGTTTCATCTATCTCTAGTCCAGCAGGAACACCGTCTACAATACAGCCTAAGGCTTTTCCATGTGACTCACCAAAAGTGGTCATGGTAAATACTTTTCCAAAAGTATTAGACATTAGATTTCTCCTTTAAGTGTTTTAAGTGCTATTTGAGCTGCTTTTTGCTGAGCTTCTTTTTTAGATTTTCCTAAGGCAGAAGCGATGATTCTGTTTTGTAATTCAACTGCAATTTCAAACTCTTTTTTATGGTCAGGACCAAATGAACGTACTAGCTTATAGTTTGGTGTTTCTCCAAAGTCAGCTTGTGTTAGCTCTTGTAAAGTTGTTTTGAAATCTTTTGATAAAGAGTTTAAATCAATGCTATCATAAGAAGACTCTATAAGTGTAATAGCAATTTTGGCAGAAACCTCTAGTCCTGATTCTAAGTAAATGGCTCCAATCACAGCTTCAAAGGCATTAGAGAGTAGAGAAGGTTTGGTTCGTCCATCATTGTTTTCTTCTGCTGAAGAGATTAGAAGTGCATCACCAAGGTTAATGTCAAGTGCCAATTTTGTAAAGCCTTTTTCATTAACAAGTGAGGCACGAATCTTTGAAAGGATTCCTTCATCTTCTTTGGGAAATTTGGAGAAAAGGTATTCCCCCACAATCAAGTCGAGTACAGCATCACCTAAGAACTCTAAGCGTTCGTTATTATAAGGTTTTTTATAACTTTTATGCGTAAGTGCTTCGGTGATGAGATTATCTCTTTTAAATTGATAGTTTAAAGCTTTTTCGAGTGCTTTAATTTGTTTCATTATCTCTTTATCCTTTTAATTTAGGGGGTATATTGATTTGGAATCATAACAAAATTGAGGTTTAATGAGGGTGAGGTATGCTATTTGAAACATGTCATATTATACTTAGGAGATTGAGAATCTTTAAAGTAGAGAGTAATTGCTTTGTAATTGCTTTTGGACAAGGGTTTCCTTTATTTGAAGAGTATCAATGGCATAACATTTTGGGCAACGTGTAAAGCCAATTGGAAAATGGTTTTTACATTTGTCACAGCCATAGTTGAAGAGTAAATCAATTTCATTATAAGCATTTTGTTTAGCAGCAATAATAGTATCAATGGAAAAGAATGTGCTTTTTTCTCCTTGTTCTTGTATTGTCAATAAGCCTTTGGCTTGGTAGAGTAATGATAGGCTATTACTCTTAGAAACTACATCTATGTTGACGTTGAGTGGGGGTAATAACCATAAGATATCAAGAATACTATTAATCTGTTGCTGATTTATGTTCTGCCATGCAACTTCTAAATCTAAACTAAAAAGGGCTTTCATAATACGACGATAAGAATAGTTTTTGTCATGAAGTAGTGGGATTAATACTTCTATTTTTTGTATTTTAGATAAGTTTTTTTGACTTAATAATTTTGAGAGTTTAATATGTGCTTCAAGTTTTTTCGTATTTTCTCCTAAAATTTCTAAAGGGGTTAAAATTTCTAGGGCTTGATCAAATTCATGTAGTAGTTCATAGACCACACCTAGAAAATAGAGTGCTTTTTTATTTCGAGGATGTTTTTTTAAAATTTCCATATAAATAGATTTTGAGCGTTTTAAAAAACCTGCTTTTAGATAGGTTTCTCCTAATTGTTCAAGGATTTTCTCTTTTTCAAAAAAATTGGGAATATTATTGATTAGGTAAAGGTTAAGGTTGATGGACTTTTGGTATTCTCCCTGTGTTTTAAAGGCTTGTGCTAAGAGGGTTAAGGGTTGGATTAATGTTTTTTCAAAAGGCATTTCTTCAATGTTCAATACAGAATTGTCTTTTTTAAAACCACCAAGAAACTTTTTGAGAGAATTTTTTTTATTTTTTTCTTTATAGTTTCCAATGATAAAAGAGGAGAGTGCAACAATGAGAATTAAAATAATGATGATTAAAATAGAAAAAAGTGGATCATCATAGGCTGGTAGAATATTGTCCAAAAATTACCTTTGTTTTACGAGAAGTTTTTACTACTATCTTAACATATTTGATATAATATGAGTATGATATAATCGTAACAAAAAATAATACAATAGGCAGTGTAAATAATATGGAAAGATTAATAGTAAAAAATTTTGGTCCACTTAAAGATGTAGATATTGAACTGAATAAGATTAATCTTTTTATTGGTGAGAATGGTAGTGGGAAGAGTGTTTTGGCTAAGGTTGTTACTCTTGTTTTAGACTTAGAGAATCATACTATTGATGAAAAAACTTTATTTAGAAAATTTCAAGAATATTATATAGGTTTTTTTAGGCATGAAACAATTATTCAGTTCTTTTCTAAAGAGAGCCTCCTTTTTGAAATAAAAAATAAGCAAATAAACTCTATTGGGAGAGCGTTTAAAGAAGAGCATTTCTTTATACAACATGAAATAAAAAAAGCTCAAGAGAGAATTGTCTCTGAGAATAAATTGACAACTCAATATATTCCAGCAGAAAGAAATTTGATTGCTCTATTTAATAAATCTCTTACTACACTGTTGGTTGCAGAAGTTCCATTACCAAAATTTTTACTTCACTTTACAAGTGAATTTGAAAAAGCAGGAAATGAGTTAAAAGAATTAAAATTTTTAAATGTAAAATATGTAAATGGTGATGGACTAGATAGACATAAGGTTTATTTTAATGATGAAAATTATTTATCTTTAGAACATAGTTCAAGTGGAATTCAATCTTCCTTACCTCTTTACCTGACAGTTAAATACTTTGCAAATAGACACAGCTCAATCATTATAGAAGAGCCTGAACAAAATCTTTTTCCAAAAGCACAAGCAGAGACGATTAAATATATTGTAGAGCAAGTCTCAGATGAAAATAGTTTGTTTATGATGACGCATAGTCCTTATGTTTTGAGTACGTTGAATATTTTAATGATGGCACATAAGGTAGGTAATTTAAATGATAAAACAAAATATGAAGTAGAAAAGTTTATTCCTCAGGCTCAATGGATGAATAGAGATGAGTTTTCTGCTTATTATCTGAAAGATGGTGTAGCCAGAGATATTAAGGGACGAACTGGATTAATTAGTAATAATGAGATAGATGAAATAAGTGATGATATTCAATCTGAGTTTGAGGAGCTTTTAACTATTTATAGAGAACATAAAAATGATAAGTAGTCTAAAAGAGGTTTTTCCTCATATAGACGACAAAGAGTGTCTTCAATTTATTATTAAAAAATCATTTGAGATATTTGACCATGAAGAAGATAAGAAATGTTATGTTTTAGAAGAAAATGGACAGTTTAAAGTTATAAATACCAATGAAAAAGAGATAGGCTTTATAGCTGTCGATGAATGTTTATTTAATTCTTCTGATGGTTCAAGGGCTGATTGTATTATTTTTGATGATGAGGTCTTTTGTTTCATAGAATTAAAGCATTGTAAAAATAAAAAACAAACAATTACAAAACGTAGACGAAAAGCTAAAAGTCAATTAATAGCTACTCTTGATTTTTTTAAAGAGAAAATAAAGATAGAACAAAAGTTAGAAGCATACATTTGTGTTACCTGTTCCTCAGATGAAGAAAGAATTACCATGACCCCAAGAGCCAATAATGAAGAAGCACAACTTGAATTTGAAGAGTATTACGATACGCAACTCTTCTATAGTTGCCAGAAAGAATTTAAATGATAGACAACGCATCAGTAGAACAACTTAAAAGTAATATGGACATTGTGGATATTATTTCAAATTATATTGAAGTAAAAAAAGCAGGAGCTAACTTTAAGGCTAATTGTCCTTTTCATGGGGAGAAAACACCAAGTTTTGTGATTAGTCCTGCTAAGCAGATTTATCATTGTTTTGGCTGTGGTGTTGGTGGTGATGCTATTAAATTTGTGCAAGAGTATGAGAAGTTAAATTATCCAGAAGCTTTAGAAAAAATTGCGTCTACGATGAATTTTTCTTTGGCTTATACACAGGGGACTTCGGACAATAATGATGCACGACGTGTTTTAGAGCAGGTACAAAGTTGGTATAGTAAAAATTTGGATTCAAATCCTATTTCCTTAGAGTATTTACGAAACAGAGGGATTACACAACAGTCCATAGAGACGTTTGGCATTGGATATGTGGGACACTCGCAAGAGCTAATGAACTTTCTTTCTCAAAATATGTTAACCATTCCCAATGCAGAAGAAGCTGGTGTGGTAGCACAACGTGATAGGGGAGGGTTTTATGCGCGTTTGACAGAGCGTATTACTTTTCCTATTTATTCTACTTCAGGGGCTATTGTTGGTTTTGGTGGTCGTACCATTACGAATCATCCTGCAAAATATATTAATTCACCTCAAACTAAAATGTTTAATAAATCACGTTTACTTTATGGTTATTCTAAAGCAAAAGAGTCAATTTATAAAAATAAAAAACTGATTGTTTGTGAAGGTTATTTGGATGTTATTATGTTTCATCAGGCTGGATTTTATGAAGCCGTTGCGACTTTAGGAACGGCTCTAACAGAAGAACATTTACCTATTTTACGTAAGGGTGAACCTCATGTAATCTTGGCATATGATGGAGATAAAGCAGGGGTAGTAGCAGCTTTAAAAGCTGCTACAATGTTAACCATTGCTGGTTTTGATGGTTCTGTAGTTTTATTTCCTAATGGGCAAGATCCAGCAGACATGATTGGGCTAGGACAAATACAAGCTGTTGCGAACTTACTAGGCAACGGACAAGCACTTATTCCTTTTGTAATAGAGATGATGGCTAAATCCTATGATTTAAATAATCCACGAGAAAAAGAGGTAGTTTTTGGATTGGTTAAAAACTATTTAGATAATTTAACACCAATTATTAGAGAAGCTTATACAACACATGCTTCAACGGTATTGGGTGTTGGTTTAGCACTTTTTGGTCAGAATGTAAAAGTTGAAAATAATCCAGCACGTTTTGATTCAAGCAAAGACAATATGGGCTTATTAAATATTATTAAAACATTGATGGAACATCGAGAGCTAATTGATGAAGTGATTAGTTTTATAGAACCCTCAATGTTTGGAAAATATGATGCTTTATTTGCATCGGTTATTCAAAATGAGGAGAATGCTACTTTAAGAAGCGTATTACTTGATGATACTATTAAGGTGTTAACCAAAGAGCAACTTCTACGAGAATTATGTTCTTTTTTATATGTTTTTTATGAACAAAAGGTAAAAAGAATTCCCTTAGATAACTCACTTCCCTTATTAAAAAAGAGTTTTCTACTTCGTAAGCTAAGAGGGGATATAATGCCTCGACTAAAACGTGGCGAACTTGTTACGTATGGATTTTAAAACATTAAGGATAACACATGGCAGCAGCAGCAAAACATATTTTGGTAGAAACAGAAGAAGAGTGTCAAGCACTTAAAGATCAAATTACTTCAGGAGCAATGACCTTTGAATCAGCAGCAAAGGATAAATCAAAATGTCCATCAGGTGCACAAGGTGGAGATTTGGGGATATTTGATCAAGGTCAAATGGTTCCAGAATTCGATAAAGTAATTTTTAATGATGAATTAAAAGTTGTACATGGTCCTGTGCAAACTCAGTTTGGATATCACTTGATATTCATTACAAACCGTGATGGATAGCGTTTTTAAAATTTAATGAATGATAAATTCATAAATGTTGTAACATGGTTGTTAATGGCAATCATGTTAACGTATTTCGCTTATTACAAGGGATGGATTTTAAATAACTTTGAAAATATTTCTCCACAAAAAGCTTATGCTTTACTTGAACAATCATCAGATATTTTACTTGTGGATGTACGCTCTAAAAAAGAGTTTAGCAAAGATCATATAAAAAATTCTATACATATTCAGATGAATGAGCTAGTGTTTAAAGAGATTAAATCTCAAAAAATTTTAGTTTATTCTGAAAGAGGAGAGCGTTCTGTCGAGGCTTCAAGAGTTTTGTCTAAAAGAGGTTTTCAAGTTTTTAACCTTGAGGGTGGGGTGGTTTTTTGGATTCGTGCTGGATATGAACTAGAAGAATAGCTAGTTTAATCCAATCATTGACATAAATCGTCCAGAACAACCATTTTCTTTTCTATAAGAAAAGTAGTCATTTACATTACAAGCTGTACAGGTTTTGGACATTTCTATATGCTGTTCATTAAGACCACTTTCTAACAACTGTTTTTTATTAATATGAGGTAAATCTAACATATACTTGTCATTTTTTTGACTATAGGCATGTGCAATTTTTTCAAAGTGCTGTGCTACATTCCAATCTACTTCATAGCAACATTTTCCAATACTTGGTGCGATACCAGCAAGTATATCTTGAGGTTTAGAGTTAAATTCTTTTTGCATTTTTTGAATTGTTTTAAGAAGAATTTTTTCTTGTGTACCTTTCCATCCAGCATGAACAGCTCCGACTACTTGTTGAATAGGATCAAAAAGTAAAATAGGCACACAGTCAGCTGTTAAAATTGTTAACATGATATTTTTTTGATTGCTAATGAGGGCATCACTGTTAGCGATAGCCGTTTCTAAAGATTCCCATCCCAGAGTTTGATTTCCCTGTATTATGGCTATATTAGCACTGTGTGTTTGATTTGCAACAATAAATTTTTTAGTGGGAAAATTTTGAGACAAATATTGTCTATTTTTTATAATACTTTTTTGATCTTCATTTGTGTGTAATGCGAGGGAAAAAGAATAGGGTGACTTTTTATCTTTTTGTGTCACCAAGTGATGACACAATTTTGATTTGGATAGATTATGAAAGGTGTAAGTTTTTTTCATCAAATTATCCTACATTAATGTAAGTTTATTATGTGTAAAAATTATTTTTCTTTGGCAGCACATAATTTGTCATTGTAGAAACTTCCAAATGGAATCAGTGAAAGTAGGGTTAGAATTGCCATTTCTTTTCCTGAGAATGGTGCTTCATCAGAAGCTGCAAAGAGTTGGTAAAGAAATGCAAATACAAAAATACCGTGAATCATACCTACAATTTTAGTAGCCATTGGGATTCCAGCAAAGTATTTAAGTGGCATTGCAACGAAAATTAAGATAAGAAAAGAGATACCTTCTACTTTATTGATGAGACGAAATTTTTTGAGTTGAGTCATGTTTGTGTTTCCTTTAGGGGGTTAAATTTGGGGGATTATAGCAAAAAAGTAACAAAAAATTAGTAAATTGAGCTGATAATACACGATTAATTACGATTTTTATCATAAAATAAATATATCAGAGTTTACTTTAATTATAAAATAATATAATTAATCTGAATGAAATTAAACACTAAAAGGATAACACTATGGAAAGAAGAGGTTTTTTAAAACTATCAGGAACAACGGCTGCAGCAATAGTAGTAGCACCATCATTAATTACAGAGACTTTAAGAGCTGAAGATGGGTCAATGTATAAATCATATGGTAAAATTATGTTAAAAGATAAAGATGGAAATCCACTTAAAACAGCAAATCTAGTTAAAGAAGAAAATTATGTATTCCATTATCCATATGTTGCAACAACAAATATCTTAGTTGATCTTGGAGAAGCAACAAAAACAAATGTTAAGTTAAAAGCAGAAGATGGGACAGAGTATACTTTTAAAGGTGGTGTTGGTGCAAAAGGAAGTGTGGTTGCATTTTCAACAATTTGTCCTCATGCATTTTCTCATGTGTCCCAAGGTACTAGTTTCTTTAAGTATGTTGAATCAACAGGTAAAACAGCTGCTTATACTTCAGGTGGTGTTTTTGTATGTTCTTCTCATTTATCTGCATTTGATCCAAAAGAGGGTGGTAGAGGTGTTAATGGTCCAGTTAAAGGTAAACAAAATTTAGCTGAGATTGTTTTAGAAGTAGATAAAGATGATGTTATTTGGGCTGTAGGTGTATTAGGTCAAGATAAATTTATTGAATACTTTGATTCTTACAAAGATGAGTTCAAAAAATATTATGGAAATAAGCGTAAAGCTAAAAAATTATTAAAGGGTGATGATACAGAGGTGAAAACACTTAAAAATTTCTCTACAGATATCATTGCATTTTAATTTTATTTAAAATTACGATTTTTTCTACTTAACAGTTTTTACTGTTAAGTTCCTCTATTTCCTTATCTTCACTACTATTGTCCATCTCTAAAATATAAGACAACTTATAATAATAATAAGTAAAAATTATTGTTACTATTTGTAATAAATTATTCAATTAATACAGCAAATTTTATCTTCTGTTAAACTTTTCTGCGTTATCATCGGTCTACCAAAACATTTAAAAGGATAAATATGAGTATGGAAAGAAGAGACCTATTCAAATTAGCAGGTGTTGCAGCAGCAGCAGCTGTAGTACCAGCTGTTGTGACAACAGAAGCTAAAGCAGCAGCAAAAACATCTGGAAAATCAGTAGTTATCATTGGTGGTGGTTGGGGTGGACTTACCATAGCAAAAGATATTAAAAAACAAGATAAAAGTATTGAAGTAACAGTTATAGAAAAGAAAGATATTTTTATGTCTTGTCCTGTATCTAACCTTTATCTTGGTGGTTTAGAAAGTATGACACTTGCTCAGCTTACTCATGATTATTATGCACCTGCACAAACACATGGTTATAACTTTCACCAAGGTGAAGTAACAGCTATTGATAGAAAAGCTAAGACAGTTACTACTACTAATGGTGATGTTGCTTATGATATCCTTGTACTTTCTCCAGGTATTGCATATGACTATGAAAAACAATTCCCAACATGGGATACAGCAAAAATTAATGCTGTAGCACATGCATGTCCAGCTGCGTTAATGCCAGGTTCAGAGCACCTTGCACTTAAAAGACAACTTGATAATATGGATGATGGTAATGTTATTATTGTTCCTCCAGCAAAAGGTAAATTTAGATGTCCTCCAGCTCCATATGAGAGAACTGCGATGGTAGCTAATTATATGAAAAAAGAAGGAATTAAAGGTAAAGTTATTGTTCTTGATACAAGACCAGGTAAATTTGCTAAAGCTAAAGCATTTAAAGAGTCTTGGAATGATGCATTTGCTGATATTATTGACTATAGAGGTGAAAGTACAGTAACTGATGTTGATACAGCTAAAAACACAATTACTTATACAGATGGTGCAGGTAAATCTCATACTGAGTCTTACCAAGTATGTTCATTAATGCCAATTAATAAATGTTCTCCAATTACTACTATGGCAGGAATTAAAACCAATGGTGCAGGTTATGCAGCAATGGATGGTTACTCTTTTCGTTCAGCATCTGACAAAAATGTTTATGTTATTGGTGATGCAGTTGGTCATAAAATTCCACCATCAGGTCAAACAGCTATTTGGGGTGCTAAAAGAGCAGCAGGTCAAGTAGTTGCACAGATTAATGGTAAGAAAAGTGATCCAGTTGCTGGTCTTCCAGAAAAAGCTGCTAACGTATGTTACTCAATGGTAAATGGTGCTCCTGAAGAAGCAATTATGGTAACACATACATTCTCTGCTGATGCATCTGGTGTACTTAAAGGTAAAGGTGCTGTTCCAAAGCCTAAAGATGGAAATGGTAAATTTAGATCTAAAGGTGTTGGTAAAGCTCTTCACGAATGGTATAACGGTTCAATTAGAGAAATGTTCGCTTAGTCAATCCTTTTTCTCTCATGACTTGTATTTATCTTTATAGGATGAATACAGTCAGTTTTATTGTATAAAACCTTTTCTTTTAATAAGTTTGCCCCATAAATCTTTAACTCTTAATCTTTTTTCATTACTTTTTATTATTTTTAAATTATGTTACAATAAAATATCAAATTATCATGGGAGTGATAGGAATGAAAAAAAATATATTAGGGATTTTATTATTTACATTTTTTGTAGGCTGTTCACATAATCATCAAATTAATATTGGAGACATTGCGTTAAAGGAGAATCATACATTTGACTTTAAACATCAAGAGTATTATATGTCATTTACCCAAGAGTACTATGATAATAAATTGTATCCTTTAAGTAGCTATTGTAATGAACAACGTACGTATTTGGCTGATGATAAATTTTCTACAGAGATGTATTTAAAGGTTGTTAATGAAAGAACAAAGCAAAGTAGAGTAGGAAAGTATCCGATTTGGTTCTTACTTAATGATGATGCTTCTAATATTTCTTGTGTTCGTAAAAGTACGAATTTTATTAACTCTAAGCCATTTATTGTCAATAGTTCAGATGGCTTATTGCTTAAGTTATTACAGAAGAATGAAGCCAAAACAGGTGTACCTGTTCAAGAGTTGAGTATTCTTATTGATTTTGTCTCTTTATTGGTTCCTCGAACAGCAAATTTTTTACTTAAAGCTAATAATATTATTAAAGATCCTATAACACAAAACTATTTAACATTAATGGATGAATCCTTTGAACATGGAGATTTAGATGGAACCAAAAGTAGAGCTTTTAAGAGTAATGTTTCTTCTATTAAAATTAAATTATATGTTCCTAGTAAAGAAAATGTAAAACGAGAGTTAGGTTACCTATTGGTAAAACCAAAATATCGAACGACTTTAAGTACTGTTAATCAGATGAATGGTATCCCAAATTTTAGATTTATTTATAATAGTAGTGATCCCCAAATTGAAGATTTAATGCAGTATGAATTAAAAGATAGACGGGTTCCGATTAAGGTGCTCGTTGATAATTTTAGACAAGTATCGAGTGAACATTTAATGGAAGCTTTAGTATCGTTAAATACACAATTGAAAAATAATTTTACAGCTTTTGATAGAGCATTAGTTTTAAGTCTTGCTTTACGTCAAAGTGATTTTTATAAAGCATTTAAGCAAAGTATTGAAAGTAGGGATATTCAAAATATTCGGAAGTATGTTCATTATTTAAAGAATAAGCAAAATCCTTTAGAGCATTTAATGCAAGAATTAAAAGAAACAAAGTGTGAGTATTATGTTTTAATGGATCGTGCCGATAAGCTTGTTAGGAATGCTAATACATTAACCCAACAACAAGAAGCTGAATTGGCACGTATTCAAGATGAGCGTTTAGTACATCAAATTGAAATGCAAGGTATTGAAAATTTTTTAAGTCCTGTTTTTACATGGAAATATATGCCAGAAATGTTTTCTAAAAATATAGAAATTGCTAAAACTACAGGTGAAAAGCTTAGTGTAGAAGCGCTTACTGTCTTATATGATAGAGCATCAAATGTTACGGATTATGGTTGTTATGTTGCATTACAAAAGCCGATTCAGATACAGCTTAAAAGTGTACAACAAAAGCGACAATTAAGTATACAAAACTATTTAATACATCCAAATTATAGTAGAGGTACAAAATATGACTATATGGCACTTTCTGTGAATAAGCATCATAAAGTAGATACTATTTTTTATAAATTAGATAAAAAAAAGAATTTAAAAATCAATAAGATATTAATTGATTCTTCAAATCTGTTTATTAATAAAAAAAGAATTAAAGAAATTCTTAAAACTAAAAAAGTACAAAGTTGTTCAGAGAATATAAGGAGATTGTTTTGAATTTTTATCGGAAGAGAGATAGTAGAGATGGTGAACGTAGAAAAAAACGTTTGGTTATGCCTTTTATTTATTTTATTGCTGAAAGTATATTTTTATGGCTGGTTATTTCATTGTTTCAATTAGAGTTTGACATTAGAGAATGGCATATTGTTGCTATTATTCTTTTGAGTCTGGGCGTGTTTTATAGTATTGCTAAAACCATACATATTTTTCAAAGACAAAGAAATTTATCTTAGATTTTTTGTGTTTTTTAAAAGGTTGGGAGTAATTTAGTGGTGACCCCTAGGAGATTCGAACTCCTATAACATGGATGAAAACCATGGATCCTAACCATTAGACGAAGGGGCCACTAAATATAAAAAGTTACAAGCTAGTAATGGTGACCCCTAGGAGATTCGAACTCCTATAACATGGATGAAAACCATGGATCCTAACCATTAGACGAAGGGGCCATTAACAGCTTGTGGACGAAATTATAGCTAATAATCCTTAAAATAATCTTAATAATTGTGAAATATAATTTTGATATAATACTTCAAAAAAGGCTGTAAAATTTTGAAAAATATATTGATTATGCTAGGAGTAATGCTTACTTTCCATGCATGTACTGCTAAAGATGCAAAAAAACAAGAGAGTGCATTTATTGTTATGAAAACATCTCAAATTAAGTTTGCTGATATGGGTTTTATTTATGACAGTAGTGCTAAAGTTAAAGTTGAAGTGTACGCAACTGGACAGCCTCTTGTTGACTTAGAGATTAATTCCCAAAATATTTGCTTATCGTTGATGAAATGTATGGAGAAAAAAGAGTTTAATAAAGAAGTTTTAAATGAGTTTTATCCTGAAACCTTATTAGAAAATGTTTTTCGTGGAAAAGCAATTTTTGAAAAGAAAAATTTAGAAAAAAAAGAGCAAGGTTTTGTGCAGAAAATTAGCAAAGAAGGTCTTTATAATATATCTTATTCTGTGCTAAGTGGTAATAGAGTTTTTCGTGATACAATCAATAAAATTGTAATTAAAGTGAGAGAACAGTAATGAAATTTGTAGGAGCACATGTAAGTGCAAGTGGTGGGGTTGATAATGCTCCTTTAAATGCTATGAAAATAGGAGCCAAAGCTTTTGCTCTTTTTACTAAAAATCAACGACAATGGGTAGCTAAACCATTAGAACCAAAGATGATTGAGAGTTTTAAAGCCAATTTAAAGAAGTCAGGTGTTTCTCCAAAACATGTTTTACCCCATGATAGTTATTTAATTAATCTTGGACATCCTGAAATTGAAAAATTAGAAAAATCACGTGAGGCTTTTATTGATGAATTAGAACGTTGTGAACTCCTAGGCTTAGAATTGTTAAATTTTCACCCAGGAAGTCATTTGGTGAAAGTGGCTAAAAAAGATCCAGCGTATGATGATAAAATTATGGAAGCTGAATTAACTTGTTTAGATGTGATTGCTGAATCACTCAATATAGCCATTGAAGCGACGAAAGGGATGACGGTTAAGCTTGTGATTGAAAATACAGCTGGTCAAGGAACAAACCTTGGGTATAAATTTGAGCATTTAGCACATATTATTTCTAAAGTAGAAGACAAAAGTAGGGTGGGTATTTGTTTGGATACTTGTCATACTTTTACAGGTGGGTATGATTTACGAACACGTGAAGCTTATGATGCAACCATGGATGAGTTTGAACGTTTGGTTGGTTTTGAGTATCTATCAGCAATGCATATTAATGACTCTAAACCAAAACTTGGATCTCGTGTAGATAGACATCATTCTTTGGGTGAAGGTGAGATTGGATGGGATACCTTTCGATTTATTATGAATGATGCACGAATGAATGATATTCCTTTGGTATTGGAAACGATTGATGAGAGTATTTGGGACAGAGAAATTGAACAAATGTATGAGATGATAGAGGCGTAATAGTCGAAGAAAAAGTGTTTGAAATAAGCATGTTCTAGTGAGTAATGATAACTTAAAAAGAGAACATTTTTTATTAAATTAAAGGAGGAAAAATGAAAAAGATAATAAAGCATATAATAATGGTAGTCTCACTACTGTTGATGGTCGGTTGTGGGGATGAGTTAGCACAACCAAGTAATGAGCAAGCAAAAGGTGGAGAACTGTTAGTAAATTTTTCTTCAGTATTGATGAAGAAGACATTAATTGAGGCAAAATTGGCTGATGAAGAGACAACAGTATTTGGTTATAAAGCGTATAAAGTTCCTTATACAACCACAAATGAGGAAGGTGAAGAAGTAAAAGTTTCAGGACTTTTTGTTATTCCTACAGGGTTACCAACTGCTGCTCAATCTTTAGGGCTTTCAATGGTTTCTGATGATCATGGAACTATTTTTGCTAACAGTAGAGCTCCTTCTGTTAGTGCCAATAATAATGGTACACCTGATGGTTCAGCCATTATTTTAACGGCACTTGGTGGTTTCGCAACATTGCAACCTGACTATATTGGTTTTGGTGACTCAGTTGAACATTATCATCCTTTTGTGTTAAAAGATTCTTTAGCGAATGCAACAGTAGACTTTATTAAACAAGTTAAAATTTTTGCAGTTGATAATAATATTACGTTAAATAATCAGCTTTTTTTAACAGGTTACAGTGAAGGTGGTTATGCAGCCATGGCAACTTTAAAAAAGATAGAAGAAGAGACAACTGGTCTAACCGTTTCTATGACGGCTCCTATGGCTGGTCCCTATGCTGTAAAAACCATGGCAGATGCTGTGTTGAGTACCCCTAAATTAGCAGTTCCTTCTTTTATGGCAAATTTGGGTTATGCTTATGCTAAAGCCAATGACCAAGTTTTAAGTACGTTGATTAATGAACCATATGCTTCTAAATTGCCAACTTTGTTGAATGGTGATATAAATCGTACAGAAATTGATGCAGAATTAACAGTAGCTACAACAGGAGCATCGGGTTTATTTGTGCAAAATTTTGTCAGTGACTATTTTACCAATGAGAGTAATTGGTTTAAAGAGGCTGTTATTCAAAATAATGTGCATACATGGGTGCCAACGACTTCAGTAAAGTTGGTTCATTGTCAGGGGGATGATGTGATTCCTTATGCCATTTCAGAACTAACAGAAGGTACGATGACGGCTATGGGAGCGAGTAGTGTTTCCCTTGTTCCTGTTGAACAAACACTTGGTTTAGATTACAATGTGACACATGGTGCTTGTGCTGTTTTAGCTTATAAAGTAACAACAGGTATATTTGGACAGGTTAGAAAAGCAAGTATTGGATATTAGGAGGATACAATGAAAATTATAACATTAAGCATGGTAGCAAGTTCACTCGTCATGGCTGGTGCCTATAAAGTACCAGAACAGTCACTTAACTCAATGGCATTGGGTGCAGCCTATATTGCCCATACTGAAGGTGCTGATACAGCCTATTTTAACCCTGCAAATATGGCATTTATGGCTGATAAACAGTTTGTTGAGGCTGGACTTACTTGGGCACACTTGCCTCGTAATGAGTTTGTTGGAAATCAAGCATATTCAGCCACAGAAGTTTTTTCTGCTAATAATAAATCAGAAATAGAAAACCTGCAATTACCCTTTCTGCATTATGTGGCTAATCCCATAAATAAGTTTAGATGGGGTGCCAGTTTAACGGTGCCAGGAGGCTTAACAAAACGTTGGGCAAGTGGACATCAGAAAGTTTCAGCTGAAGAGTTTACGCTTAAAGTAATTGAACTAAACCCTGTTGTTTCCTATAGAGTATCAGAGCAGTTTGCCTTGGGTGGAGGATTACGCTTTATTTATTCAGAAGGGCTTGTAAATAGTGATGGAGGGGCTATTCAACCTTTAAAAAGAGAGATGAAAGGGGATACCATAGAGTTTGGTTATAACCTTGCGATGAGCTATAAACCAACTTCAGATATTAATCTAGCAGCAACATATCGTTCTAACATTGACTTGAAAGAAGAAGGGGAAGCGAACCTTTATTTAAGTGGTGTGGGTAAACAGTTTGATGCGAGTGTTACGGTTCCTTTACCAGCAGCATTAAATTTAGCTGTGAGTAAAACATGGGATAATAAACATACCCTAGAGTTGGTGTATGAAAAGACTTATTGGTCAGAATATAAAGCTTTAGACTTTAATTATGGGTCAGCTATTCAAGCGCAATTAGTTGATTCATTTGATGCATCTAAACCTAGAAACTGGAGTGATACAGATACATTTAGGCTCGGATTTACAAGTAAAATAAATGATACCATTACTCTTATGGCTGGATACGCAAAAGACGAAACACCTGTGGATAAAAAGTATGTTTCTTATGAATTACCAGATTCAGATGCCGATATTTACAGTATAGGGGTACGTGTTAAAGCCAATGAGAATTTATCTTGGGGCGTGGCATACCTTCATGATAAAAAAGAGTCATTTGAGATTACAGCTGCTGATGCCAATGCGAATGGAATTATTGGTAAATTTTCAGGAGGGGGAGCAGACCTAGTAACTGTAGGTGCTTCATACACATTTTAGTATGAACTATGCATTTAATAACTTTTATGATCTTATTCTTACACAAGCGAAGAAAATGGGAAAAAAAACGGCTATTTTCATAGGAGATGAAAAAAGATCTTATCAAGATATTCAAGAACGAGCAGATATTTTAGCAGCCTATTTAGCCAATAAAGGCGTGAAGCAAGGAGATAAGGTTGCACTTTTTTTGCGTAACTCTGCTGAGTTTGTTTATGCCGTTTTTGCTGTTTCAAAACTTGGAGCTATTTCGGTACCGATTAACACTTTTTTAAAAGAAGAGGAACTGGCATATATTTTAGAAGACTCTAGTGCTAAAGTATTACTCTCTTCTGTTATCCATGACAAAGTAGTTTCTTCAAGTGAGGTACAAGCACAGCTCTCATTAACCATTTGGGAAGGTGGATACCTTAAAAGTAACCCTAATAATATTGCTTTTGAAGAGGCCTTGAGTTGTAGTGAGAAAGTAGAACAGGTTGAGGTTGATATGGATACCTTGGCTGTTATTATTTATACTTCAGGAACGACAGGAAAACCTAAAGGGGCAATGCTCAGTTTTAGAAATATGTTCTCCAATGCTCATGGTGGTGCTTTGCATGTAGATGCCAGTAGTGCTGATAAAATTGTAGTCTTTTTACCGATGTTTCACTCTTTTACTTTCACCATAGGGGTTATTATGCCTCTTTATCTTGGGGCTAGTTCAGTTGTGGTTCAATCATTGAAACCTTTTGCCAATATCTTTAAGCAAGTATTATTAAAACGGGTTACTATCTTTTTAGGTATTCCTGATGTCTATAATGCCCTGGTTAAAGCAAAACTTCCTTGGTATTTTATGTGGTTTAACAATATACGTATTTTTGTTTCAGGTGCTGCTGCATTACAACCTAAGACTTTAGTAGCGATGCAAAGTAAATTTAAAAGTGCTACGCTTCTCGAAGGTTATGGGTTGAGTGAGGCTTCACCAGCTGTTTCTATTAATCCTATTGTTCAGCAGAAAGCTAAGTCTGTAGGGACAGCTCTGCATGGGTATGAGATTAAAATTGTGGATGATAACTTAGTAGAGTTAGCCAGAGGTGAGGTAGGGGATATTATTGTCAAAGGTGACAATGTGATGATGGGTTACCTCAATCGTCCAACGGCTACTGATGAAACAATAATCAATGGTTGGCTTTTAACTGGAGATATGGGTTCGATGGATGAGGATGATTTTCTTTATATTGTTGATCGTAAAAAAGATTTGGTTATTTCAAAAGGTATTAATATTTATCCACGTGAACTAGAAGAGGTTATTGATGCTTTTTCAGGTGTTTCCTCTTCAGCTGTAATTGGGCTTGTTGATGAAAAAAGTGGAGAAATTCCTGTTGCTTATATCGAATTAGAAGAAGGTATAGACTCCATTAATGAGTTAGCATTAAAAAAATATCTTCGTGATAAGTTGGCAAATTATAAAGTACCCAAGCAAATATATTTTATTGATGAGCTACCTAAGAATGCTACAGGTAAGGTGTTGAAGCGAAAACTTAAAGAAAATATAGCATAAATCAAAATTATTGACAGTTTTGTACCACTTGGTTCAAAATAACCTGTTTTATAAAGGTAGGCTAAGGATTTAAGCAATATAATAGACTCTTATTTTTATAAAATGGAGTCTTCATGCATCAAAAGTTAGAAAATTTAATGGGTCGATTTGGCGCATTTATTCACGATAATCCCTTTAAAGTTTTGCTGGTTTTAGTACTGTTACTTGCTTTGCCTATTGCCCATGTTCCTCAAATTAAAATGGATACTTCAACCGAAGGTTTTATGCATGATGATGACCCAGTTCTTTTGACCTACAATGATTTTAGAGAACAGTTTGGTCGTGATGAGCGTATTATTATTGCCATAGAAGATGAGAACATATTTTCTTTAGACTTTTTAACAAAATTAAAGAGTATGCATAAAGAGATAGAATCTACTATACCTTATCTTGATGATGTAACTTCACTTTACAATGTCCGAAACACAAGAGGTGAGGGTGACAAGCTCATTACCGATGACTTGTTAGAGAATTTTCCTAAAACTGAACAAGAGTTAGCACAAATTAAAGAACAAGCAATGGCTTCTCATTTTTATAAAGATTTACTTTTAAGTCAAGATGGAAAAGTGACCACAATGGTGATTGAGACTGACGCGTATTCTCATGTAGGAGAACAAGAAGTCTCTGTAGAAGATGAGTTTTCTGAAGGTTTTGGTGATGAGGCAACGCAAAATACAGTAGTCGATAGAGGCTTTTTAAGTGACCAAGAGAATAAAGAACTTATTTCAGCACTTTATGGAGTTCTTGAGAAATATGAAGCCCAAGGTTTGAAAATGCATGTCGCTGGTTCTCCAGTGGTTAACAATGCATTAAAAGCACAGATGAGAGCTGACATGCAGAAGTTTATGCGTATTACCTTTTTAATTATTTTAGTTTTTCTTTTCCTTGTCTTTAGACGTTTGTCTGCTGTTGTTTACCCTTTGCTGGTTATTGTCTTTTCCTTAATGACTACTATAGGATTAATGGCATGGAGTGGGGTGGCATTTAAGTTACCAACGCAGATTGTACCTTCTTTACTTCTTGCTGTTTCAGTGGGTGCTACTGTACATATTTTATCTGTCTTTTTTGATAGGTTTAATGCCAATGGTGATAAAAAAGAGGCACTATCATATACAATGGGGCATTCAGGTTTAGCCATTGCTATGACCTCTGTGACTACAGCCATTGGTATTGGTGCTTTTGCAGGTTCAGAGGTTGCACCTATTGCTGACTTGGGTCTTTTTGCAGCCATAGGGGTACTGGTCTCTTTACTCTTAACATTAACACTTTTACCAGCACTTTTAAGTATTACAAAATTAAAAGCCAAAGAGAAAGTTGAAGCAGGGAAGATTGATAACCTGATGAAAAATTTGGCTGTTATACCAGTGAAACACACTAAAAAAGTGTTGTTTGGTTCTTTGGCTGTGGTACTGTTATCTTTTTTGGCTGCAAGTACTATTAAACCTTCGCATGATCCTTTAACATGGTTTCAAGAGGGACATAAAAATCGTGTGGCAACAGATGCTATTGATACCCATATGAATGGTACGGTTACCATTGAAGTTGTGATTGATACAGAAGAGGAAAATGGTTGGAAAAACCCTGAAAGACTTGCTAAACTAGATAAACTCTCTGAGACATTAATAACTTATAAAGATGACTACACACATGTAGGAAAAGTTGTTTCTTTGGCTACTATTGTAAAAGAGACAAACCGTGCTTTAAACGAGAACCAAGAATCATTCTACACCATTCCTAAAGATCAGAATTTACTATCCCAAGAGTTACTTTTGTTTGAAAACTCGGGTTCTGACGATTTAGAAGATGTGGTGGATTCACAGTTTTCTAAAGCAAGAATGACCATTAAGCTTCCATGGGCAGGAGCTGTAGAGGCTTATGATGCTTTAGAGTATGTTAAGCAGACCTGTGAGGAGACTTTTAAAGATGAAAAAGTATCAACCACAGGAATGATGCCACTTCTTATTAATACTTTCTCTAATGCTGTTTACTCATCAGTAGAGAGTTATTTTATTGCAGGAATTGCTATTACTTTTATGATGATGTTGATTTTAGGTTCTATGCGTTTAGGACTTATCAGTATGATACCGAACTTGGCACCTATTATTGTAGGTTTACTGGTTATGTACTTGATTGATGCTCCTTTAGATATGTTTACGCTGCTTATTGGGTCTATTGCTATTGGTTTGGCTGTGGATGATACCATTCACTTTATGCATAACTTTAAACGCTACTATTTACAAAGTGGGGATACCCTACAAGCAATGGAGCAGACATTTTTTACGACAGGTAAGGCAATGCTCATTACTACCATTGTTCTCTCCTTAGGTTTCTTCTCTTATATGGCTGCTAACATGATTTCTGTACAAAACTTTGGTATCTTAACAGGGTCAGTCATTACGTTTGCACTACTATCTGATTTACTTTTAGCACCTGCCTTAATGGTTCTTATGGCTAAACGTGGATGGATTAAATAAATTTAAATAAAGGATATACAAAATGAAAGCACAAAAATTATTATTTTTACTGGGTGTTGGAGCAACCTTATTAACAACAGCTCCTATTTTAGCAGATGATACAAAGGCAAGAGCCATTATGGAAAAAGTAGATGCCAGAGATGATGGTGATACTTTAGAACAAGATATGCTGATGCTACTCATAGATAAAAATGGAGATGAGCGAACACGTGACTTAAAATCTTATGCTAAAGATTTTGGCGAAGATAGCCATAGAACCATGTTTTTTAAAAGCCCTTCAGATGTTAAAAATACAGCTTTTTTAACGTATGATTATGATGATTCAAGCAAAGATGATGACCAATGGTTATATTTACCAGCACTTAAAAAAGTAAAAAGAATTCCTTCGGCTGATAAAAGTTCAAGTTTTATGGGGTCTGATTTTTCATACTTTGATATGACAGACAGAGATTTAGAGAATTATGATTTTAAACTACTCAAAGAGACCAAAGTTTATGGACATGATGCATGGATGATTGAATCAATGCCTAGAAATCAAAAAGTGATTGATGAGTCAGGGTATGAAAAAAGCATTGCCATCGTGAGAAAAGACAATCATATGGTGATTCGTGCCATTAACTTTATGACTAATGGTAAGAAAAAGTATTTAGACGTTAAGAAAATACGTGAAGAGAATGGTATTTGGTTAGTAGATGAGATGACCATGACGACTAAAAAGGGAAAACGTACTTTACATAAAACAGTTTTAACTTTCTCAAATGTAAGGTTAAACGGTAGCATTGATGACAACGTATTTACAACCAGACGGATAGAAAAAGGTCTCTAAGATGTTTTGTAGCTGTAGGGTGTTGTCCCTGACAACACCATCAAGACCAAAATTGGCATTTTTAGCAATGTTTTTAATGAGTTCATTGAATGCTGAAAACCTAGATGCCCTCATGGATGGTTTTGATGAAGAACCCAAAGTAAAAACAGAAATCAAAAAAGATGCTGTAGATGATATTATGGAAGGTTTTGATGATGAACCAATAAGTTCTTCTAAAAAAACTAATTTTCAAAAGCCTAAAGTGAAAGAAGCACAAGGGGCTTTGACAGGTCGCATAACAGAACAAATAGCATACGCCTATAGTAGTGAAACGCCTCATGACAATTTTTCTTTATTAAAAAGTTCACTACTTTTAGACTATGAGTATAAATTTGAAAATGGTTTTAAATTTAAAACCAATGCTAAAGCTTATTATGATGCTATTTATAGTCTGCGAGGACGTGAAAAATATGCTAAAGATGAGTTGGATGAACTGGAAAGTGAAGTTGAACTTTTTGATGCTTATTTAGAAGGTTCTTTAAGTGATAACTTTGACATGAAGTTGGGGCGACAAGTAGTCGTTTGGGGTCGTTCAGATACCATTCGTATTACGGATGTTTTAAACCCTTTAGATAATCGTCATCCAGGCATTGTTGATATTGAAGATTTACGTTTACCTGTAGCGATGGCAAAGTTTGACTATTTTGTAGGTGATTGGCGAATTACACCTATGGCTATTCTTGAACAACGTTTCTCTAAAAATCCACCTGCTGGTTCAGTGTTTAATGCTTCTTCAATTTCTCTTCCGAGCAATGAGAACTATGCTGATGTTTTACCAGCTTTAAGCATTGGGGCAGAGTTTTCAGGTTGGGATGCAAACTTTTATGTTGCACAAATGCGTGATGATACAGGTTATTTTGCCAATGGAAAAATGCAACATGATAAAGTCAACATGCTTGGAGCAGCGTTTAATGTATTGAATGGTTCATGGTTACTGAAGTCTGAGTTCGCCCATTTTGAGGGTCTAAAGTATACAACAACTGGCAATAAAGAGTTTAAAAGGTCAGATGCTCTCTTGGGTTTAGAATACAATGGTATTGCTGATACCTTAATTTCTTATGATGCTTCAATTAGAAAACTTCATGATTATGATAATCGATTAATAAATGAACGTTTTTCTGTGGATGAAGCACGTTATCAACATGCTTTTCGTATGAGTTCTGACTTTATGAATGCAACGTTAAAAGCCAATTATCTGGTTTCACTTTTTGGTAAAAGTTTGGATGAGGGTGGTTTTCAACGTGCATGGGTGAAGTATGATATTGCTGATGGGGTTTATACTAACTTGGGGCTTATTGATTATATTGCTGGTTCTCAACAATTTGATACTATGGCTGATAATGATATGATTTTTTGGGATGTCAGTTATAGTTTTTGAAATTTTTAAAAGGATGTAAAGTAGTCTAAAGTTTTCGCAAGTTTTCCTAAGTTATTATAACACAAAGGGAAAAAAATGATAAAAACGATATTACTTACAACAACTTTACTTCTGCTACTTGCCTGTGAAACAGGTGTGAAAAATAAAGGCGTAACCAATGAAACAGTTAGCGCTACCAATCTAAACAAAAATGATAACACTCGAGAAAACTACAGCGTTGCAACGCAAAAAAGCTCCAATAAAATTTTTTCTAAATCAGAACAACCAGGTTATTATTTACAAATGGCTGTTTTTGAAAAAAACAAACCCAACGAGGCTTATTTAAAACCATTGGCTGATGCTTCACTTAAACATATTGTGTTAAGTAAATGGAATAAACATTATGTTTTAGTTGGTCCCTATATCTCTTATAACAGTGCTAAAAATCAGGTTTTGACCGTTAAATCAAAGTTAAAAAAACAGACTTTTGTTGTCCAAGTACTTCGACCATAAAAACTAGGTATAATTCCAAAAAACATCATTTGGAGTTCTACTTTGTCACAAAAAAAATTACATCTTGTAAGCTTAGGCTGTACTAAAAACCTTGTTGATTCTGAGGTAATGCTAGGTCGGCTTAGAGACTATGAAATTTCTGATGACTCTGAAGATGCTGATGTAATTATTGTGAATACTTGTGGGTTTATAGATGCTGCGAAAGAAGAGAGTATCAACACCATTTTAAATCTTCATGATGTTAGAAAAGAGAACTCTCTACTGGTTGTTTCTGGATGTTTAACAGAGCGTTACCAAGAAGAGTTACAAAAAGATTTACCTGAAGTAGACATCTTTACAGGTGTTGGTGACTATGAAAAGATAGACAAAATGATTGCTGAAAAAAGAGGGGTGTTTTCTCCTGCTGTCTACTTAGCAAATGAAAACTCTGACCGTGTGATTACTGGGTCGAATACCCATGCTTACATTAAAATCTCTGAAGGTTGTAATCAGACCTGTTCTTTTTGTGCCATTCCTTCGTTTAAAGGTAAATTACTTTCAAGAACATTAGAATCCATTGAGAAAGAGGTAAAAGCCTTAGTCGCTAAAGGTTTTTATGAGTTCTCGTTTATCTCTCAAGACTCATCAAGTTTTGGACGTGATTTAAAACTTAAAGATGGACTCGTTCATTTGGTTAAAACAGTTGAGGGCATAGAAGGAGTTAAAGTATCAAGAATACTCTACCTTTACCCAAGCACCACCAGTTTTGAACTCATTGATACGATTGCTGATTCAAATGTATTTGAAACCTATTATGATATGCCAATCCAGCAGATAGACGATGGTGTCTTAAAAATGATGCGTCGTGGTTTTGGTGAGAAAAAAACCATAGCACTTTTAGAACATATGAAGTCTAAAAAAGATGCTTTCATAAGAACCTCTATTATTGCAGGTCATCCAGGTGAAAGTGATGAGGCTTTTGATCGTGTTTGTGAGTTTATGAGAGCGTTTAAATTTGACCGATTTAATGTGTTCTTTTACTCTAACGAAGAGACAACTCCAGCTTTCACCATGGAACCTGTTGCAGAAGAGGTAATAGAAGAGCGTGTTGAAGTGCTTGAAGCAATTGCCAATGAGACCACAGAGTATTCTTTAAAAAATATGCTTGGAAAAACCATGCAGGTTATTTTAGAGGGTGAGAGTGATGAGCATGAGTATATTTTATCGGCTCGTCCAACCCTTTGGGCAAAAGACATTGATGGTGATATTTTGATTAATGATACTTCTGACTTAGAGATTTTGTATGGGGCGATGTATGAAGTGAAGATAACCAACTTTACTGGAGAGCGATTGCTTGGAACATTGATTAAGGTGCTTTAGTTATCTTTAATTAACAATGTTGGAGCTTTGGTATTAGTTAAAGCTTCCCATGATGATGTGTGGAATTTTCCAAAACAAGGACAACCAAAAAAAGAGGTGG
>CACVAU010000034.1 GCA_902727915.1 uncultured Sulfurovum sp. | reverse complement strand
TTTTAGAAACTCTTCTATTAAGCAGTATATTGTTATTATTCTTTGTTCCATAATTTACCATCCAAGCTTTTTTATGGAACTTTACTCTCTTTCTTCTTTATTCTCTTTTTAACTAGCAGTTTGGGTTGATATTAATGAAGAAAAGAAGAGAGTCAAGGAAGAACAAAAAGAAGTAGAGAACCAAACAGAGAACACTTTTTGTAATATTTCTCAAAGATGGTTAAAAGATTATACTGAAAGAAAGCATCTATCAGAAAATTACAGTATTCGCTTAGGTAGAGCATTAACAAATTATGTTTATCCTTTTATTGAGAATATGCCTATTGATAGAATCACACGAAAAGACATTATTAAAATACTTGAACACATAAAAGAAGATAAAGGACTACATGAAACAGCGAACAGGGTTCATACCCAGCTCAATAGTATCTTTATGTATGCCGTTACTTATGAGTATATCCCTACAAACATAGTTAGAGATATTGATAAAGGTATTGTTATTGGTGCAAGAAAGAAAAAACATTACCCTACATTTACAAAAGAGCAAGATATAAAAGGTTTACTTCTTTCTATTGATGATTATAACGGTGACTATTCAACGCAGATGGCTTTAAAAATATTACCTTATGTGTTTTTGAGAAGTTTTAATATCCGTCATGCTGAATGGTCAGAGATTGATTTAAAAAATAAAGTGTGGACTATTCCAGCTTCAAAGATGAAAACTAAAATAGAATTTGTTTTACCATTACCACCACAAGTTATAAAACTAATAGAAGAGCTACAGAAAAACAAGTTAAGTAATAAATATCTTTTCCCCAGTTCACGAGACAGAGACAGACCAATAAGCGATAATACTATGATAAGTGCTATTAGAAGAATGGGTTACAGTAAAGATGAGTTCGTACCTCATGGTTTTAGGTCAATGTTTTCTACAGTTGTTAACAAGAAAGGTAACAATGAGGGTGACCACTATACTAAAGATGTGGTTGAAGCTTTATTAGCTCACGTAGAAGTCAACAGAGTAAGAGGGGCTTATAATCGTAGTGATAACAGAGGGATTTTAAAGCCGATGAGAGAGCTTATCTCTTGGTATGCTGATTATTTAGATGAGGTGAAGAATGATTAATTATGAAGATGAGAAAAGGGAAGTGCTGGAATGGTGGAGTGAGTTCTTAGAGGGGGTTAAGAATGAATGAGTATGTAAAAAGAAGTGATAGGCAATATACAGATATAGAAAATTTTAGAGATTATGAATATACTGAGTGTGTAGCCTTTGAAATGGCAGTCAGAGCTTCTAAAAATTTACTACGTGAAATGTTTAGCTTAATTGTGGAAAGTAAAAGAATACCATTTAATATTTTGAGTTCAGAGGATAGAAAAGCTTACAAAGCATTGAAAGAGGAACTCTTAACTACATATTGGCTTAGAGATAATTATTTTTTTAATGAAAGTGATTTATTAATTTATAGTGGTCAAACTAAAATTAAAAACATTCATGATTTAAATTCAGCCTATAAGTTTTATCATATTTCAAAACAGTTTGGATTATATTACTCTTTTTTAAGAGAAGAGTTTATTGGTGATGAGGTTATAAGACCAAACCCTAAAATGGAATTTGACTCTTGGGGTCTTAGTATTAATAGGGGATGGGGTACAAGGTATCGTGCTGGTGATTATAGTACCTATCAAATTGAATCAAGTAGGGTTACCTCAAAGTATGATAAAGAAAATTCAATCAGAGAAATAAAAAAGTGTATGGTAAGACCAACGCTAGTAATACCAAAACAGTTTGATGGAAGTATAGATATAAAGATTAACCCATATTTACCGACTGCTGAAACTGTAAAGTTTTTAGAGAATGCGTTACAAGATATAAAAAAAGGTAGAAAAGCTAGAACTACTTATGAATTGATACAAGGGCTACCATGGCATGAAGATGATTTTGAATTGGAACCTTTGTATGTTAAAGATGATGACTTTAAAAGTAAAAAAAATGTTGCTGATATGTTTTATACTTATGACTTTATAACAAAAAGGCAAGAAGAGATAGAAGAAAGTAATAGAACTTATAAAAATGAATATGATGAAGAAGTCAAAAATATTGACTCTAATAATGGTTATACATACTCTGAAAAGCAAGAACAAATTAAAGGTTTAAAAGAAAAATTGAATAAAAATCTCTTTTCCAATGCCCCTAGAAATATTATTGAACGTGGGATTAAAAATAATGTGTTTAGTATACCTATCTCAACGGCAATGAAACACTATAAGAGTATAAGCCCCTTTATAGATACTATGAAATATAAAGAACTTATTTCAGGGCTTCAATTATAAATATTTATTTTTAACTTAAAAAATCTCATAAAAATTAAAAAAAGTGAGATTTTAAAAAAACTCATTCTGCAATAATACAACTGTTAACAAACATTAGATTAAGTCACTACATAATAAATGTAAATTTCAAGCTTAATTTAAAACCCTTATCGCGATGAGGTGACCTTTAGGAGGTTACCCAAATGAGTAAAACAGAACAAAGAATAGAAATTGAAAACATGAGAGCTAGAGAAGTAGCTGAATACATTGGTATAGGGTTATCAACTGTGTGGATGTACTCGGCAAGTGGACTATTAAAACCCATTAAACTTAGTCCAAGAGTCACAATCTTTAAAAAGTCTGATGTAGATGCTTTTATAGCTAGTAGAATTGATGAGGTGGCATGATGAAAACCTCATCTTATAAAATCTTAAAACTCAATGGGAAAGATGCTTATATCTCCAAAGAAGAATCAACCTCGCATTTAAAAAGTGAGCCAATAAAGTATAAGAAACATGTAGTGAAAGTACTTAATTATTTTTTAAAAGATGCTGAATTTCTTTATAGACATGAAGAGGGGTATACTGTTTCAAAAACTTTAACAACATTAAAGGGTGGTTTTGATTTAGGAATAACAAGAATGGCAAACCCTATGGGGGATATAAGAAAAAAATTACCTAAAAATATTTCTATGTTTACATTTCGATATAGCTCTAGTGAAAGCTGGAAGTATGGAATAGAGATAACAGATGCATCCATTAAGTTTATGAGGAACTTAAAAGCATCTATTGAAGCAGAGATAAATAATCAATAAAATTATACCGAATGACTCATAAAAAAGAGGGTGCAGTTTTTGACCTAAAAATATCGTTTAAGGTTGAAAAAAACACCCCTTACAACAGAGTCTAAGGTAATCTAAGATTTTAGAGAGAATAGAGACTTTAAAAGTCACAAGAGCCTATATAGGGTGGTACTTAAAAGAGTGTTCACCATATAGGCTTAAGAAAAGAGTTTCTTAATGTAGGCTCTTAAAAAGAAAGAAAAAGCACATGGAGATATTACAAGAACTAGAAGAATTTATATCAGAGTTCAACAATAATAATGATGTAGATTTTAGTATAGACAGCATACGTGTTGAGTTCTCAAAACAGCACAAGAAAAAAGAGCTGGACGAATTAGGTCAATGGAAAAAGTTAAAGAAGAATTCCAACATCTTATTCAAGCTAAAAAAGCGTTTGATTTATGATGAGATTACAACAGCCTACCAGCTAGAGAAGCACAACATCTATTATTATAATATGCAAGATGCACCGAAGTATCGAAAAGCAATCATGGTAATATTTGGACTTAAGCAGTATCACCAAGAACCACCACCGAGAACATTAGTTAGTCAAGTGCTGAACATTATGAAAGATGTAACTAATCTTGATGTTTGTCTTGATGTTCCTTACCAACCAAGACTAGAGAAGTTTAAGAAGAGGTACATCTTAGACCAGTACATAACCCCAAAAGGAGTTAAGACACAGACACACTATATTAACAATCCTCACATTATGGGAATAGAAAAGGTGACCATTTACAACAAAGGCTTTAAAAACTCTCTCAATCGTATTTTATGGAGGTTTGAAGCTAAGATGTTAATACACAACATAAAAGCCCTTGCATTGCCATTGTATGAGTTTAAACAGCTAATAGAGAAAGGAAGATAAGTTATGAGTAGAGAAGAGGTTATAGAGAAAGTCAAAGAGATATTGGCAAAAGATAAAAAGTTTACTGGTGCAGTAATTAAAATTGAATTTTTAGATAAAAAGCCAATGAAAACAAAAACAAAACTCCTCTAAAGTCCTAAACTTAGGTCAACAGAGAGGTTTTAAAAATATGCATAAAAGGAGCATGAAAAAATGAAGAAATTACGATTAAACATAGTAGCTATAAATAGAAGCTGGAAGAGGTTAGCACATGACCAAAAGACATAAGACTACCATCACAAAAAAGTTATTAGGTCAAGTTGAAGAACTAGCTGAACAAGGATTTAATAATATTCAGATTAGCCAATCACTCAATATTGCAACAACAACACTATCAACCAATAAGGAACTAAAGAAATCTATTCATAGAGGAAAAGAGAAGTTAGCTAAAAAAGTTACTTCCAGTATTCTTGACACATTGGAAAAGAACCCAACTAATCAGCAAATGCTAGTAAAAAGATTATGTTTGTTTTCGCCAGTAGTTGAGATTAAAAAGCTAAAGAGTGCAGAAGAAGCTTTAGAGAATTTATCTAAGGCAACAAAGCAATACGCAGACGGTTTAATTAATGAGAGTCAGCTAAGAACCATTGAAGCAGTAAGTAATAGTTATGTAAAAGGCTATGAAGCTATTGAGCTTGAAAAAAGAATATCAGAATTAGAAAGGGTGAATGATGAAAAAAAATAGAGTTGAGAAGCTGGAAAAGACAGCCAAAGCAAAGAGCGATACTAGCGAATACACGTGTATATGTATGTTGTATAGTCATAACCCTGCAACTACAGTTTGTACATGTGGTGAACAAGAACGATTAAAAGCAATAAGAGAAAGTGGACGAATGCCTACAATTTTAGATTTATATCATAAAGGAATAGCAAATGAAAAAAAATAGAGTAAAAAAGCTAGAAGAAGAAGCTACAAAAAATAATCATGACTCTGTTCCCCCTATGTGCTTCGTCTATAAACCTAAAACATGTAATCCCATATGTACATGTGGATTAGAATCAAAATTGGAAGCAATACGAAAGAGTGGACGACAGCCTACACTTGCAGAGCTTTACCCTAATGGAATATTAGGGTAAGGGTTGAAGAGTTAAGAAAAACTTATAAGGGTTATATAAGGGTTAGGGTTTGCATAAAAATATCTCAACCTTTCACATTTTTAAAAGCTTTATATTATGGAGTTTGAAAGATGTTTAACGAAAGCTATTCATAATTTACCGAATGGCAACAGTAATCAAACAAAACACCCCCAAAAACCCTTTTAAACCTTTTCTTCATCTTCTTTGTTAAGCAGGAGGGTAAAAGGGCTTAGAATGGCTTTTAAAGCAACAATGTAGTTTTAAACTACTTCATTGTATTATATTAGACTTACTCAACTCAAAATAACGCATATAAGGAGATTAAAATGCAAACAATAAATTTAAATATTGATGATAGTTTATTGAACCAAGCTATACAACATTGGAAAAACTTTTTGTCTCAACATCAAAAGGAAAGTGTTAATTTTACTTATGTTGATGATATAGGAGATACTATACAAGTTATAAACGGTATAGAGTATGTTGTGCCTACAAAAGAAGATAAAAAAGCTTTTAACACACCAAAGAAGAACCAAGACTTTACAAGTTTAGATAGTTTAAAAAGTGAGCTATCCTAACTCTTCTCTTCAACCTCAATCATCATACAAAACAATTACCTCATCTTTTCTCAATCTAAAGATAATTCTCTAAGAGTAACTAGAGCTAAAAAGCCTACAACTAAGCAACCATCAAAACAGCACCAAGAGTAATAAAAGCTGAAAAGTTTATACAGACATACGCCCAGTAGTAGGGCATAGTGTAATGATGAGGTTTTAAAGTGTCGGAAGCTGAACTTATTTTATGGGCTGAAAGTGTCGGAGCTGGTACAGATATAAAGTGTCGGTAGTGTTATTTTTCGGTGTTTAATCCACTCATTACAGCATGAAGAGATTCTTTTAATTTTAAGAGTTCTTGGTATTCTTCATTTGATACTGTTGAATTGTTTTCTTTTAAGTTTTTATTTTGAATATAAAGATTTAACCATGATTCGACCCATGCACTAACAGCTCCTCTATTTGACCATGTATTACAAGTTGCATAACTAATTCCAGCTAGTTCAGAGAATTTTTTAACGGTTAATTGATTCTTTTTCAAAACTTCTTTAAATTTTTTATATTCCATAAAAAGACCCTTTCATAATTTATTAGATTATATCTTATTAAGTGTTTTAAGCCCATAAAACACACGGTAATTCAAAATCAAATCATATTTAAGGAAAGTACATTCAACGCACCCCAAGCAAATAATTTACGAGCCTGAGTTTTATTGTCAATTTTATTGATATTGAGAAGATTAATAGCTAAGCTTCTAAGTAAAGAAGTAACAACAGGGATTTGAGCCGTTCTCATACGA
>CACVAU010000033.1 GCA_902727915.1 uncultured Sulfurovum sp. | reverse complement strand
ATAAAGCCCAAGAAGTAGGCTATAACCCAGAAATTATTTTGGCTGGAAGACGACTCAATGACAATATGGGAATTTATGTTGCCAATCAAGTGATTAAGTTGATGATAAAAAAAGGTAAAAAAATAGAAGGTTCTAAAGTTTTAGTCTTAGGAATTACTTTTAAAGAGAATTGTCCAGACATTAGAAACTCTAGGGTGATTGATGTCATTAGAGAACTTCAAGATTTTGGTTGTACGGTCGATGTAAGTGACTATTGGGCTGATAAAGAAGAAGTTCAGCGTGAATATAATTTAGCCTTAAACAATGAGGTCAATGCTGATGACTATGAAGCTGTTGTTTTGGCTGTGGCACATGATGATTATAAAGACTTAGATTTTACAGTTGATGACACGCATGTTGTATTTGATATTAAGTCAATGTTAAAAAACAGTGATGGGAGACTATAGTGAATAAAAAGAATTTTGCGTTAATTGGCGCTTCAGGATATATTGCGCCAAGGCATATGAAAGCCATTAGAGAGACCAATAATAATTTAGTGGCTGCTTTAGATCCTTATGATGGTATTGGTATTATGGACAGTAATTTCCCTGAAGCAGATTTTTTTACGGAGTTTGAGCGTTTTGATCGTTTTGTGGATAAATGGCGAAGAAATACAGGGAGGAAAATAGACTATGTTTCTATTTGTTCACCAAATTATTTGCATGATTCACACATACGTTTTGCACTTAAAAGTGGTGCTGATGCGATTTGTGAGAAACCTCTTGTGTTAAATCCTTGGAATATTGATCAATTAAAGATTATAGAAAAAGAGACAGGTCAAAAAGTTTATAATATTTTACAATTGCGTCTGCACCCTTCAATTATTGCGTTAAAAGAAAAAGTTTCTCAAGCTTTACTTGAAAATCCTGATAAGATTTATGATATTGATTTAACTTATTTGACTTCAAGAGGAAAATGGTATTTTGTATCATGGAAAGGTGATCAAGCTAAGTCTGGTGGCATTGCGTCAAATATTGGGGTTCATTTTTATGACATGTTAACGTGGATATTTGGTGAGGTTGAAGAGAATGTGGTGCATGTAAAAACTCCTGACTGTAATGCTGGGTCGTTTAAATTAAAAAATGCCAATGTACGATGGTTTTTATCAGTGAATTATGATTATATTCCTGAAGAGATTAAAGCACAAGGGCAACGAACTTATCGAAGCATTACGGTAGATGAGGATGAAATCGAGTTTTCTGGTGGATTTACGGACTTACATACACGTTCGTATGAAGAGATACTTAAAGGTAATGGATTTGGGCTTGATGAAGCTTATGGTTCTATTTCAACGGTCTCAACCATTAGAAATTTGGAACCCATTGGACTGAAGGGAAATTATCATCCTTTTTGTAAAAAGGTATTGGATTAATGTCCACGTATTTTGTGCATGAAACAGCCATTGTCGACAATGAGGTAAGTATTGGGAAAAATACCAAAGTATGGCACTTTTCTCATCTTTTATCACATACAAACATAGGTGAAAATTGTTCTTTTGGACAGAATTGTGTGCTAGGACCTAAGGTAAACATAGGTTCTGGTGTAAAAGTTCAAAATAATGTTTCAATTTATGAGGGGGTGGAGATAGAAGACGATGTTTTTTTGGGGCCCTCTATGGTTTTTACCAATGTTATTAATCCACGAGCATTTATCCAAAGAAAAGAAGAGTTTAAAAGAACTCTTCTAAAAAAAGGCTCTTCTATTGGGGCGAATGCCACCATTATTTGTGGCGTTACCATTGGAGAATATGCGCTTGTTGGTTCAGGTGCTGTGATTAATAAAGATGTGAAACCTTATGCTCTGATGGTGGGGGTACCTGCCAAACAGATTGGATGGGTTGGAATTTCTGGAAATACTTTGGCATTTATAGAGAATAGGGCTGAAGATGAGTTTGCGACTTATGAACTCATTCATAATAATTTAAAAGTGAGTAAAAAATAATGAGTCGTAAAATAGATTTTGCAAATTTACAACATCAGTATCAATTGTATAAAACAGAGATAGATGAAGCCATTCATGCCGTTTTAGATAAGTCAAATTATATTATGGGGGATGAAGTAAGAAGTTTGGAAGCAAATCTTCAAGACTTTACAGGCGTAAAACATGCGATTACTTGTGCCAGTGGAACGGATGCCTTACTCTTAGCGATGATGGCATTGGATATAGAGCCTGATGATGAGATTATTACCACACCCTTTACTTTTATTGCCACAGCTGAAACCATAGCCTTTTTAAAAGCGAAACCTGTTTTTGTGGATATTGATGAGAAAACTTATAATATTAATCCCAGTCAAATAGAAGCACAAATTACCAAAAAGACCAAAGCAATTATGCCTGTAAGTCTCTATGGGCAACCTGCTAACATGGAAGCGATTCAAGCCATTGCTGATAAACATAATTTAAAAGTGATTGTTGATGGTGCTCAAAGTTTTGGAAGCACCTATGATGGCAAAACAGATTCTAATTTAGGCGATATTTCAACCACGAGTTTCTTTCCTGCTAAACCATTAGGATGTTTTGGAGATGGAGGTGCTGTTTTTACCAATAATGATGAATTGGCAGAAAAGATGAAATCTCTTCGGGTGCATGGGCAATCTAAGCGTTACCACCATCAGTATATTGGTATGGGTGGACGTATGGATACCATTCAGTGTGCTATTGTTAATGTTAAACTTAAATATTATGAAAAAGATTTGAAGCTTAGACAAGATGTTGCGTTTAAATATACGCAAGCACTTAAAGATAAAGATTTAATTTGTCCTTTTGTGGAGGAGAAAGTAACTTCGGCTTGGGCGCAATATTCTGTGCGTGTTTCAAATCGTGATGCACTACAAGTAAGCTTAAAAGCAGAGGGTATTCCTACGGCTGTACACTATCCAATGCCTTTACATTTACAAGCGTGTTTCCAATATTTAGGTTATGTAAAAGGAGATTTTCCTATTAGTGAACAAGTCTCTACGGAGATTATGTCTTTGCCGATGAACCCTTATGTAAATGATGATGAGATAGGATATGTAACTAAATTTTTATGATAAATAAATTAAAACCAAAATCTGAGTTTGCTCGTAATGTTTTAACGTTAATGACGGGTACAACCATTGCACAAGCGATTCCTATTCTTATTAGTCCTATTTTAACAAGAATTTATACGCCTGAAGATTTTGGTTTTTTTGCACTTTTTATCAGTATTGTTAGTATTATGTCAGTGATTGCAACAGGCAAATATGAACTTGCCATTATTTTACCCAAATCAGATAATTTTTCCTTTCAACTTTTGCTCTTATCTATAATGATTACTTTTACTATTTCACTATTTTATCTTATTGGTGTTTTTAGTGTAAGTTTCTTCTATTCCTTTGATCTAATATACTACTTTTTACCTCTAGCTGTGATGGTAATAGCATTAAATGCTACTTTTGATAAATATAATAATAAAATAAAAAATTACAAAATTATGTCCTATCAACGATTTATTAAAGCAGGTGTTGAGTCGGTATCCAGTGTGATTTTTGCCATAGCATTTGGTATAAATACAGGGCTTATATGGGGTTTTATATTAGGTTACTTTTTTTCCACGCTTGGGATGCTGTATGTTAATTATAGACTTTTTAAAAATAAGCAGTTTCTTCCTTCCTTAAAAAAGATTAAAGTTTTATCTAAAAGATATATGAATTTTCCTAAGTATAATATGCCTCATGCCTTATTAAATAGTATTTCGGCAAATGTACCTGTTTTTTTAATACCCATTTTTTATGGAAACATAACTTTGGGTTTGTATGCATTTGGGCTTAGAATGGTACAAGCTCCATTGGTCTTATTGTCTGGAACAATTTTTCATGTTCTAGGACAGAAAATGGCCGAGGAGTATGCCGATGGAAATCAAATTCAGTCTATCTTTATAGAAGCGATTAAAAAATTAATGTTGGTAGCAATATTGTTACTGCCATTTTTTGTATTTATGGATGATTTATTTGCTTTTATTTTTGGAGAAGCATGGAGAGAGGCAGGATATTTTATACAGATTTTATCTCCATGGATTTTATTGATTTTTATGGTTTCTCCTTTAGCCACAATACCACAAATTTTTAATCAACAAAAAAAAGCATTAAATATTGAGATAGTTAGTTTCATATTAAAAATTTTGGTTCTTAGTTTGGGAGGATTATTGTTGAGTATAGAATATACATTAGTGTTATTAATGCTAGTCAGTGTATTGATTATTACCTATAATTTTGTATGGTATTTTAGTTTAGTTAGAATTAAAAAGGAAGAGAAAAATTTTGAACAATAATAACATTGTAATTAGAAGTATAACGTATACTATTAATTTAAGTAGGATAAGAGATAAGGAATATTTGTCTTATGTTGAAAACAATATTAATCTTATTAGGAAAAAATTTGAGGATAATAAAGTCAGAATAAGAACCATAAGGTTTAATATTATTGCTTTGGATACTCTTGATCCTTTAGCAGAAGATATTTTATTTGAAAACATAGAGAAATTATCAAAGTTTTCTAATTATTTGGGATTACGATGGTTTAATATCTCTTTTAATCTCATAAAACAACAAAAAAGTCAAGTTGACTATTTGTGTAAAATAAGTTTTCAGATATTAGAAAAATTTGAAAATTCATTTATAAATTTAATGGTTGCACAAGAGCATATTAATAATTATGCTGTGATGAAATCAGCTGAATTAATTAAGCAAGTTTCCTATTTAAAGGTAAATGGTATAGACAATTTTAGATTAGGAGTATCTTTAAATATTGAGCCAAACACACCATTCTTTCCATTTTCATATTCAAATAAGAATGATAGCTTTTCCATTGCAATTGAATCGACACAAAGTATGTTAGCCAGTATAAAGCATAACTTTGATGATGATTATGCAGAATTAAAAAAGAATATTATTGATGATCTTTCTAATGATTTAGTATTAATTGACAATCTATCAAGGAACCTAGCTTCAAAGTATGACTTAGCTTATCATGGACAAGATATTTCACTTTCTCCTTATCCAGATGAAAACATTAGTGTTATTGAAATTTTAAATCATTTAGGAATTGATGACTTTGGTTCAAATGGTACGCAATTTCTGACCTCCTATTTAACCTCTATTTTAAAAGATATTATTGTCAAAACAAAGATTAAAGCCATAGGTTTTAATGGTGTTATGTATTCTTTATTAGAAGATAAGTTAATGTGTCAAGCACATAATAAGAAAAACTTTTCGATTGATTCAATTATTTTATACTCAACAGTATGTGGTTGTGGATTGGACATGGTACCGTTACCTGGAGATGTTTTGAAAGAAGAAATAGCTTCAATGATTTTGGATGTAGCGACAACATCGATTAAATTAAACAAACCTTTAGGGGTAAGGGTACTTCCTATTCAAGGAAAAAAAGAAGATGAAATGACAGAATTAAAACTTGATTTTTTGACAAATACACAAATACCAAAAGTTAAATATATTCATGTTAATAATGATTTATTTAATATAGATGAGTTTTTTATTAAAATATAGAAAGGATAAGTTATGGCAGGTATTTTTGGTGGTGTAGGCTTAAATAATTATACGTTTAAGCAAAAATCTATTTTGAGTTATGATGAATGTTTTTTTAACGATATTATGTATGGTAGAAAATATATTAATAAATTTAATGGTGAACGGTTTATTATAGAAAATAGTGAATATATTTTTGTATTTGAAGGATTTTTATTTGATATTGAAAATTTTGAAACACAACAAGATTTTTTAGAAAATAGAATAAATCTGAAGAATATTAAAAACTTTTTGAATGAACTCGATGGAATATTCTCTTTATTTTTATATTTAAAAACAGAAGAAAAAATAATATTGGCAGGTGATCATTTAGCTTCAATGAAACTGTTTTACTCTAAAGTAGGTGATACTTTTATTTTTTCATCAGACTTATTTGATATTACAGCGTATTATAGAGAAACAGCTAAAGCAATGGAGATTGATTTAGATGCAACTTACTTTTTTTTAGGATTTGGAAGCATTGTTTCAAACAAAACATTGTTTCAAAATATTAATAAACTAGAGCCATCAAGTTATTTGGAATTTGATATAAAGTTAAATCAAATAAGTGTTCATAAATATGCAACCCTTAATTTTGAAAAAGATCATACTTTATTAGAGAATGACATTGTTGATAAATATGAGGAACTAATTTCCAAAGCAATAGATAGAATCGTTAATCTTCATTCTCGATATAATTTAGAGTATTTATCTGGGTTGTCAGGGGGACTTGATTCTAAATCTATGCTTATAGCTTTACATCAAAAAAATATCAAAAAAATTACAACTTTTACGTTTGCAGAATATCACTCTTTAGATCAAAAGATAGCACAAACTGTAGCATCTAAATTGGGATTTATTCATAATTTTATAGCATTAGATAAGGGTAATTGTTTACAATATAATTTTGAATCTGCATTAAAAGCTTCTAATGGAATGGTCGCATTGCATACCCTTTTACATAGTTACAATTCATTTATCAATATTAATACCAATCCTTTTGGATTACTTTTAACTGGTCAAATTGGGGATGCTATTTTTGGTTCTCACTTTATTGGTGAAAAGAGTATTAAAGCGTATATTACAAGTAAATCACATTATGGTAAAGTGCCTGAATTTATCTATAATAAAATAGGCTTTATGAATGAATTGTTAGATGAATATAGCCATGGAAACAGTGAAGCTTATATTTATGAGGGACGTATCTCAAATGGAACCATGTATGGTGATATTATTCTTAGAGACTCTATTGATTCCATAACACCTTTTTATAGTAAAGCGTTACTCGACTTTACACTTACCGTACCTGAAGAGCATAGAGTTGGTGAAGAAATATATATTAAATGGTTAAAAAAATATCATCCAAAAGTATTAATGTTTAAGTGGGATAAGTGTGATTGTAAACCTACGAGTAAGGTGAAAGTACAATTTTTGAAATATATTTATACCATAAAAAATGCAATCAAAAAACGTATGAAATTAAAGTATGATGGTATGAATCCTTTTGATGTTTGGTATAGAGAAAATCTGGCTATTTTAGAAAACTTAGATACTTTATATGAGGAGAATATTGACGTATTAAACTTTAATACGGAATTAAAGAATGATGTTGTTAGCTTATATCATAGTGATATAGATAGATATAAAAGAAATAAATTTGTTGTTGTTACTCTATTATTATCCTTGAACTTACACATTAATGGAAATATAAATGGGTAAATATTTACATGTTTTTAGCGATGCCCCTTATACTGAAAAATTTATTAGATTTATAGAAAAGTATTTTGACCCTAATGAACATGAATTCATTATTCTTTGTCAAAAACAAAGTAAATTTCTTGACTTTTATAAGCAAAGAAAAAATTGTAAAGTAACATATACAAAAAATATATATTTTAATTTTAAGGATTTATTTAAGCATTCAAAAAAGATAATTATTCATCAGTTAAATAAACCGATTTTAATGTTAAGTTTAATAATTTTTTATAAAAAAGCCTTTAAAAAAATGGTTTGGTCAATATGGGGTGGTGATGTGTATTTCTATAAATATAAATCAAACTCATTTAAAGATAATATGATTGAGCTTTTACGAAAAATTGTTATCGCCAAGATACCACTTATTTCATATTGGATAAAAGGTGATTATCTTAAAGTTAAAGAAGTTTATAAGTCCAAAGCAAAAGGAATAAAGGCTAAGTATCCTAGCCCCATCGATATTGCTAAGATTGAAAATATTAAGTTAGATGTTCATAAACAAGAAGACCCCGTAAGAATTTTTGTGGGTAACTCAGCTGACCCTTCAAATGAGCATATAGAAACTTTTAAATTACTGCAAAAATTTCAAAATGAAAACATAGAAGTTGTATCCGTTTTATCTTATGGGGGTAGTGAACACTATAGAGAAGAAGTGATGGCTACAGGTAAAGAATTTTTTAAAAATAAATTTAAGCCAATATCCACCTATATGAATTTTAATGAATATCTTAGTTTTATAAATAGTATGGATATTTGTGTTTTTAATCATAAACGACAACAAGGACTTGGTAATCAATTAGTATTTTTTATTTTAGAAAAAAAAGTTTTTATCAGTCATACCACAACACCTTTTTCTACTTATAAGGATTTAGGTATTGATATTTATAGTACTGAAGATATAGTGAAGCTAGATTTCCAAAATTTTATAACACAGAGTAAAGATAAGAAGAAAGAGAGTAGAAGATTAACCTTAGAAGATATGAGTGAAGAGTGCATTATGAATGAATGGAATGAGGTTTTTAATGCTTAAATATGAACGTCTAGGATAGTTCAAGTTTGATAAGGATACATAATGGTCATAGGAACAGGCTTACTTGGAAATACTTTTCAAGAGTATAAGCATAATAATAATATTTTAATATTTGCTTCGGGTGTTTCTAATTCAAATGAAACGGATGAAAAAAATTTTGAAAGAGAAAAGCATTTATTATTAGAGAGTATTTTAGATAATCAGGATAAAACACTGGTTTATTTTAGTAGTTGTGATGTTATGTATGCTCAAAATATAAATAAAAATTATTATTTTCATAAGCTTGAAATGGAAACATTGATTCAAAAAAATACTAAAAAGTATTATATATTTCGTTTACCACAAATTATTGGACACTCTTCTAATCAAAATTCTTTGATTAATTTTTTTATCAGAAGTATATCTGAAGATAAAAAAATAAGTGTTTGGAAGTATGCTTATAAAAATCTTATTGATATTGAGGATGTCAGTAAAATAGTAAAGCACTATATTGATAATGACATAAAAGAAGATAGCGTGGTTAATTTAATTAATCCATATTATTATTCTATAGAAGAAATCATAAAGACAATAGAAGTATTCTTAGATAAAAAAGCTATTATAGACATAATAGACAAGGGTTTTCAACCATCATATGATTATAATCATATTATTGATGATATCAACATTGACTTTAATAATGACTATTTAAAACAATCTATATTTAAAAATTATGACAAAATTTTAAATAAAAAATAAAGAAGTAAAAAAGAGTTAGAGGAAAGATATGATTTATAGTATTGATAAAAATAGTTTATTAAAATTTTTTGCTACATTATCCTTAACTTCTATATTTTTTACGTACTTAATTAGTATTGATAGCATTACCATTGGATTAATCTTTCTTTTATTTATGTTTTTATCACTGTATTTTATTGCAACAAAAAAACTTATACTCTTTGAACCATTTACTTTATTTAGTATGTATTTTTATACCGTTGTTATGGGTAGCTTTTATTTGTATAGCAGTAATTTTGAACATAGTATTTTTATAAACTATCAAAGCTTTTCAATGAATCTCATGGAACTTTTAAATATAAGTTTAATGTATATTATTGTGAGTTATGTATTTGCTTATTTAGGATATAAAACATTCAAAAAAGAATTTGAGCCAAGTATTGATTTAGACAACGATGGTGTTTCCATACAGATAGTGAATTTAATTATTCCTATTTTTATGGGCATTGCTTTATTGAATTTTATTTATAACATTATAGTACTTGGAGGAGGAAGTTTTAGTAACTATATGTCACAAGTTTCTAGCGCTGATACTATGTTAAAAGAAACAGGAGGAACTACTGTAGGATACTTATTCGGTTACATGGCAGGTTATTTATGGTTGTATAAACTTTTGAAAATGAACATGAAAATTAGTTTGTTATTTCTAATATTAGTTTTAATAACCATATTAATGAAAGCCAGTACAGGAAGAATTCTTGGAACATTGGCATATGCATTGTCTTATATGGTTATTTATTATTTTGTTAAAATAAAAATAGAATCACAACAAAATAAAAAATATTTTATTATTTTATTTAGCTTATTAGCTATAGGTGTGTTTTTTTATTTTTTTAGATTGGCTTCTAGTATTGCAGCAATTGGTGGAATGAAAGATGATTTCTTATCAACCATTTTAGAGTTTTTGAGCATAGATTTAATAATGTATTATATTGCCGATAAAGGAAACATTCCTAATATTCCAATCTTAATGAAGATTATAGATGCTTGGGGTGGGGATAGTACACCTTTTTTATATGGGGAATCTTTATTTACTTGGGTATACGGTATACTTCCATCAGGATTAAGACCTGAGGGATATCAAACAAGTGTGATTGTTAAAGAGGTGTGGTACTCTCATGCCCCAGGAGGTAATTTACCTCCAACGGGTATGGGTGAAATGTTTGCAAATTTTTGGTATTTTGGGGCTGTTTTTGGGATGTATCTTTTTGGTGTTTTAGCAGCTTTTTTTTATAACTTACTCCACAAGTTTAATAACTTTTGGTATTTAGTAATGTATGCTAATATCGTTGTGGGTTTTATTATGCTTTATCCTAAAGGTGAATTTGACAATCTCACTTTATGGCATATTATGCCTATTGGATTTACTTATATATTGATTCTTTTTTTAACAAAAGTTGCTCAAAGTAGTATGAAAAGTAGAAAGGATTAATTATGATTAAAGTAGCAAATGTAGTTTTTAACGGTTTTACAAATGACAGTAGGGTTTTAAAAGAATCCATATCCTTGTCAAAAAATGGTTATCAGGTAGAGGTTATAGCCCATGGAGATAAAGGGTTAATAGATGATGAAGAAGTAGAAAATTTTAGGGTTAGAAGATTTTCTTATCTTGATAGAACCACAACCTTAGGAAAGTTTCAAAAGTTAAAAGCTTATATGAACTATATGAAAGAGAGTATCCACTACTGTAAAAACTTTGATATTCTTCACTGTAATGATTTGATTACATTACCGATAGGTTTTGTTATTAAAAAGTTTTATAATAACAATATAAAAATTGTGTATGATGCACATGAGTACGAAACAGAGATGAATGGTCTTAGTCAAACTTCTAAAAAAATATCTAAAGTTCTTGAAAAGTTTTTAATCAAATATGTTGATACAATGATTACGGTAAGTGCTGGGATAGCTGATGAATATGTTAAGTTGTATAATATAGAAAAACCATCACTGATATTAAATACACCTCCTCATAAAAACGTAATTAAAAAAGATATTTTTAGAGAAGTATTTGATATTACTACGGAGCAACGTATATTTCTTTATCAGGGTAGTTTGAGTAAAGGACGAGGAATAGAAATATTAGTAGAGACATTTAAATCATTAGATTCCTCAACGGTTATTGTTTTTATGGGCTATGGTCAATTAGCGAACTTTCTTAAGTTGAGTGCGCATGAAAATGAAAATATTTATTTTCATGATGCGATGAAGCCAGATGTCTTATTAGATTATACAAGTTCAGCAGATTTTGGTATATCAACCATCGAAGATACTTGTTTAAGTTATCATTATTGTTTACCTAATAAAATGTTTGAATATATTATGGCAGAAGTTCCTGTAATCGTTTCAAATCTTCCTGAAATGAAAAGAATAGTGTTAGATAATGCTGTTGGTCTTGTTGTTGATGAAAATAGTGTGGAAGGTCTAAAAAAAGCCATCATCGAATCCACGCATTTAAATAAGAATGAACTGAATCAAAATTTAAAAAGCTTAAAGAAGATTTATAACTGGGAGGAACAGGAAAAAGTGCTTTTGAGAATATATAAGGAATTAGAGGGATGAAAATTTTAACTATTTTGGGAGCAAGACCACAGTTTATAAAAGCAGGAAGTGTTAGTCGAGAGATCAAAAAGTATCCTGAAATAGAAGAGGTTATTGTACATACAGGACAGCATTATGATCCAAATATGTCAGATATATTTTTTGAAGAGATGCAGATAGTAAAACCACATTATAACTTAGATATTAATGGATTAAATCATGGTGCAATGACAGGACAGATGCTTGAAAAAATTGAAGAGGTTTTATTAAAAGAAAAACCTGATTGGGTGATGGTTTATGGGGATACTAACTCTACTCTCGCAGGAGCTTTGGCTGCTTCTAAACTTCATATAAAGGTAGCACATGTAGAGGCTGGATTACGTTCTTTCAATATGAGTATGCCAGAAGAGATTAATCGTATTTTAACCGATAGAGTAAGTAGCATACTTTTTTGTCCAACTCAAAGTGCAATTGATAATTTAAATAATGAAGGTTATGCTAATTTTGATATTGAGATTGTAAAAAATGGTGATGTAATGCAGGATGGAGCAATTTTTTATCAAGATTTAGCATTAAAGCCAAGGGTAGAATTAAAAGATGAATACATATTGTCAACGATTCATAGGGCTGAGAATACCAATGATGTAGAACGACTTAGTACCATAATCTCAGCATTTAATGAAATAGCCAAAGAGATACAAATTGTTTTACCTTTACATCCTAGAACAAAAGTGATACTTGAAAAAAATAATATAGCAACAAATTTTACAATTATAGATCCTGTTGGATATTTGGAGATGGTGTATTTAATTAAAAACTCAAAACTTATTATGACGGATAGTGGGGGTCTTCAGAAAGAGGCTTTTTTCTTTGAAAAACCTTGTATTACCTTACGTGATGAAACAGAATGGACTGAACTGATAGAGCATGGTTTTAATATTTTGGTTGGAGCCAATAAAGATAAAATATTAGAACGTTATGAGAATCATAGCACACTTTTTAATCAAGATTATTCACTTGATCTTTATGGTAATGGGAAATCTAGTGAAATTATTGTTAAAGAGTTGTTAAATGTCTAAAACAATTTGGTTTTTTAATGACTATGCAGGTTCAAAATATCATGGTATGGAGTTTAGAAATTATTATGTTGCAAGAGAGTTAGTAAAATTAGGACATAAGGTAACAATTGTGTCAGCTTCTTACATGCATCTTTTTAAAAAATTACCAAAAACAGAGGGTGAATATACCTTTGAAAATATAGATGGTATTAACTATATTTGGGTAAAAGTGCCTCATTATACTGTCTCTACGGATAAAAAAAGAGTCTGGAAATGGTTTGTATTTGTTAAAAAGCTTTATCGTTTACCTCTTACAAAGATGGATGAGCCTGATTATATTGTAGCCAGTCCTATGGCACCTTTTCTTATAAAACCTGCCCATCACTTTTCAAAAAAGTTTAATGCAAAACTTATTTATGAAGTTAAAGATATTTGGCCTCTTTCTTTAATGGAACTTGGAGGATATAGTAAGCGTCATCCTTTGATATTTTTGATGCAAAAATTTGCGAATTATGCTTATAGAAATGCAGATACAACTTTATCAGTTTTAGCAAATGCTCATGCCTATATGAAAGATTTTGGCTTAAAAAAAGAACAATTTAAATACATACCCAATGGCATCTCTTTAGATGAAATGAAAAACCTTAAAGTATTAAATCAAGATACGAAAACATTATTACCTAAAAATAAATTTATAGTTGGATATACAGGAACAATTAGTATTGCCAATGCCATGGAATACTTTATTGATTCAGCAAATCTTTTAAAAGAATATACGCAAATACATTTTGTCATGGTAGGAGAAGGCACAAATAAAGAGGCTTTGGTTAATAAAGTTCAAAAACTTTCTTTAAATAATGTAACATTTATAGATGCTATTCCTAAAGATGAAATACAAAGTATGTTAGAAGAGTTTGATGTATGTTTTATAGGTTGGCATCATAAAAAAGTATATGAATATGGGATATCGGCTAATAAAATTTTTGATTATATGTATTCACAAAAACCTATTCTTCATGCTTTTAGTGGAAAAGGAAATTTAGTAGAAATGGCAAATTGTGGTTTAAGTGTAGAAGCTCAAAATGAACAAGCCATTGCGAAAGGGATATTATCATTATATAATATGTCAAAAGAGCAAAGAGAAGTATTTGGTAACAATGGAAAAGAGTATGTTTTAAAACATCACACTTATCAAAACATAGCCAAAGAATTTATAAAAACATTAGAGGAGCTATAAAATGTGGAAAGTAGAACTGTTTGCACCAAACTATGATGAAAAAGAATCAAAAGCTGTTAATGAGGTACTGGATAGTGGTTGGTTAACAATGGGAGAAAGAACAAAAGAGTTTGAAAAGAATTTTTCCTTTATGCTGGGTAATGAGACAAAGTGTACAGCCTTGTCAAGTGCAACAGCAGCTTTACATATTGCATTAATGAGCTTAGGGATAGGTGAGGGTGATGAGGTTATTATTCCTGCATTAACATTTGTAGCAGATATTAATGTGGTACGTATTGTTGGCGCTGTACCTGTTCTAGCAGATTGTACGAGTTATAATGATTGGAATATGTCAGCCCAAACCATTGCACAAGAGATTACCGAGAAAACAAAAGCTGTCATTATTGTTCATTTTGCTGGGTATCCTTGTCAAATGGATGAGATTGTAGCGTTATGTAAAGAAAAAGGGATTGCGCTTATAGAAGATGTAGCCCATGCACCAGGTGCTAGTTATAAGGGTCAAAAATGTGGAACATTTGGTGATTATGGTTGTTTTAGTTTTTTCACCAATAAAAACCTTTCTGTAGGGGAAGGAGGAATGCTTAGTAGTAAATCGTTAGAATTAGATCAGCAAGGTAAGTATTTTCGGAGTCATGGTATGACCTCTTTAACCTTAGATAGGCATAAGGGTCGAGCCATTACTTATGATATTGCACAATCAGGTTTAAATTATAGGATAGATGAAATTCGTTCAAGTTTAGGCTTGGTTCAATTATCTAAATTAGAAGAAGCGAATAAAAATCGAAAAAAGTTGGTTGAGCATTATATTCAGAATTTAAAAGAGATAGAGGAAATTACTATTCCTTTTTTAGAGCTGGAAAATATAGAATCAGCTTATCATATTTTTCCTATTTTGTTAGATAAAAATATTAATAGAGTAGCGTTTATTCAAGCACTGAAAAAAGAAGGTATTCAGTCTTCAATACATTATCCTACGTTCAAGAATTTTACAGCTTTTAAAAATTTGAACTTAAATATGGCACCCATTGCTGAAGATATATCAAGCCGTGAATTAACATTACCTTTGTATCCAACCATGAGTTTTAAACAAGTTGAGTTAGTATGTAATACAATTAAAAAGATAATTAACAGATAAAAATTTATATATTTTTATTTGTTTCCTTAATAGCAGTTTTTTATTGAGTATATTTTTTAATTATATGAAGTTTACATAGTGAAAAGTGAACTTTTGGTATAATATTTGTTATTAACATGGAGTCAATATGGATATATTAAGGTTTATAGGAAGAGATAATCAACTTTTTGAAGAGGATATTGCAAACTATAATTATAAACTTATAGAAATCATTTCTAATGCTTCATTTTTAGTTTTAGGTGGTGCTGGTTCTATAGGTCAAGCAGTTACAAAAGAGATATTTAAACGAAACCCTATAAAGTTACATGTGGTTGATATCAGTGAAAATAATATGGTTGAATTGGTTCGTGATATCCGAAGTTCTTTTGGTTATATTAGTGGTGACTTTAAAACATTTGCCCTTGATATAGGTTCTGCTGAATATGATGCTTTTATTGAATCTGATGGAAAATATGATTATGTATTAAATTTATCAGCTTTAAAACATGTTCGTAGTGAAAAAGATCCTTTTACACTTATGAGGATGATACAAACCAATATTTTTAATACAGATAAAACACTGCAACAAGCCATTGATAATGGTAGTAAAAAATATTTTTGTGTTTCAACTGATAAAGCAGCAAATCCTGTCAATATGATGGGAGCTTCTAAGCGTATTATGGAGATGTTTGTACATAGAAAATCGTCTCAAATTGAGGTATCTATGGCAAGGTTTGCGAATGTTGCTTTTTCAGATGGCTCTTTACTTCATGGATTTAACCAACGCTTACAAAAAAATCAGCCTATTGTTGCACCCAATGATATTAAAAGGTATTTTGTAACTCCTGAAGAATCAGGAGAACTGTGTTTAATGTCTTGTATATTTGGAGAAAATCGAGATATATTTTTTCCTAAATTAAATGAAAATTTTCATTTAGTATCTTTTTCAGACATTGCAATGAGGTACTTAGAAGATTTAGAATATGAACCTTATTTATGTGAAGATGAAGATGAAGCAAGAAGGTTGGTAAAAACACTTCCTAAAATTGGACAATATCCTTGCTTATTTACAGAAAGTGATACGACTGGAGAAAAAGATTTTGAAGAATTTTATACTCTTGATGAAGTACTTGATAGTGAAAGTTTTTTTAATTTAGGAATTATTAAAAATGAAGCAGATTTCAGTGAGAGACTTTTAACAGATTTTGAGTGTACGATTCAATCTTTTTTAGATAAAGGAAAATGGAATAAAGACGAAATATTAGAAAGTTTTTTAAAATTGATACCTGATTTCGGACATAAAGAAACAGGTAAGTATTTAGATGGAAAGATGTAAAATGCAAAGATTTTTAGATATAACATTATCCTCATTCGCACTTATTTTATTATCTCCTTTATTGTTATGTATTTCCATAATTTTAAAGACTACAGGTAATAAGGTTTTTTATCGACAGAAAAGAGTAGGCGTTAATGGCGTAGCTTTTGATGTATTAAAGTTTACAACTATGATAGAAAATAGTGAAAATATGGGTACAGGAACGATTACGCTTAAAGATGATTCAAGAGTTCTTCCTATAGGTAAATTTCTTCGTAAGAGTAAATTAAATGAGTTACCTCAACTTATGAATATTTTACAAGGAGATATGAGTCTTATTGGTCCTAGACCTCAAGATATAATAGGCTTTAATGCATTTAATCTTAAAGAACAAAAAATTATTATTCAAGTTAGACCAGGCCTATCTGGTATTGGACCTATATTTTTTAGAAATGAAGATGAAATCATGGAACGAGCATCAATTATAGATAAGAAAGAATTTTATGTTGACTATATTGCACCTTATAAAGGGAAAATTGAAGCTTGGTATGTTGAGAATAAAAGTTTATATTTATACCTTAGGTTAATATTTATGACACTCTATGTTGTTTTTGTTCCTAGAAACAAGATAGATTATTTAAAAGTTTTTAAAAACTTTCCTACACCACCCAAAGAGCTTTCTCCATATTTATAAGTTAATAGGTGTTTGAGAATACTTTGCCAGTGTATTGGTATATTCTTTCCATTGACCAATATCATGCCAAGATTTTTCTGGAATTGGAAAGACACCAACTTTTCCCTTTTTATTGGTTTCTTCGATTAATTCTGTAATATGATAAAATTCATTGTCAGGAATATTTTGAATAACGTGAGGTTCTAAAATATACATACCTGTGTTTATTTGAAATGTATATTCTGGTTTTTCTGTCATGCTAATAAGGTTACCTCCTTTTTCCGTTTCCATAACCCCATAAGGAATTTCAACATGTTTAATTGCTGAGACAACGGTAATGTCATTGTTATTTTCTCTGTGATATTTGTAGATATCATAATAGTCTTCTTCAATAATTATGTCACAGTTAGAGACAAAAACAGGTTTAGTCAGTTGTTTTTTTATTAAGTATAAGCTACCAATTGTACCTAATGGTTGATCTTCAATAAAGTAAGTTAGTTGACAAGCTTGTGACTCTTTTTCTTGTAAATAATCTTGAATCATTTTGGCTTTATAGTTGACCGAAATATAAAAACTTGAGACATTATGTTTCATGAAATTATCAATAATTATTTCAATAATGGGTTTCTCTCCAACAGGGATGAGTGGTTTAGGAATAATGTTGGTAATGGGTTTTAAGCGAGTGCCAAATCCTCCTGCCATAATCACAACATCGACATCTATGTTTTCTAATACTTTCTTTTCAGAAAAAATTTCATCCCAATAGTGAATGGCTTGTAAATTATTTTTATTATCAACAACAGGCATACAGACAATTCTTTGTTCAAGCATCATTTCCTTAATTTCTTCCATTGAATCTTTTGTATTGGCGACCAGAATATCTTTTCTTAGAATATCTTTGACATAAGTAGTATTCAAGTCAATGTTATTTAGTATCGCACGTCGAATATCTCCTATACTAACCAAACCCATGAATTTTTGTTCATTAATAATAACCAAGAGGTTTATACTGGTATTATTCATAACTTTTAATGCATTGATAACTGTTGTTTCCAGATCTATAATATTTTGATATTTTTTATTTATGGTAGAAATCATTTCAGTCCTTTTTGATAAATTTTCTAAAAAAAGCAATAAATGTCATAAAAATTATAGCACTAAAGAAAGTAACAATGACAATAAGCATTTTTTTAGGTTTGACGGCTTGTTTTGAAGTATAAATATTTTCAATAACTTTAAAGCGTGAAAGTGTTTTGTCATGACTTAGTTGTGCTGAAGAACGCTCTTGCATAAGATAAAGGTACATCTTTTCATTGACCCTGTAATCTCTTGAAAAGTTGATGAGTTCTTGTTCTTGTTTTGGTGAAGATTTTAATTTTTCTTGATAAGCATTTCTCATATTCTTCAGGGATATGTTTTTATTAGCCAGTGTTATTTTAAGGTTTTTTAAATTTGCCAGTACTTTCTCTTTTAAATTATATATTGTTTGGTCTGCCCTAATAATATTAGGATGGTTTGGTTTATATCTTATAAGTAAGTTCGCAAGAGAAAGTTGTTGTGTTTGAATAAGCTTAATGAGGGATATGGTTGGCTCATCTTGTAGCTCAATAAGTGAAGGTGCTATGGCATCAATATTTTCATTATTTTGTGTAAACTTGATAAGGTTGTTAAGTAGTTCTTTTTTATAATTACTTTTGGCTATCTCAATTTCTACTTCTGAAAGTTCTTGAACAAGTGTTGCTACTTGTAATTTAGGGGCCACAATGTTATTGTCAGTTTTAAATTTTTCAAGACTTTTAGCACTAGCGTTTACACGGTCTGCTACTTTTTGTAATTGTTTGTCATAGGAGTTTATGGTAATGGAAGTATCTTTTTTTATATCACTAATACTTTGTTTCGTATAGATGCTTATAAGGTTTTCTAAATATTTTTCACCTCTATGAGGTATGGTATCCAAATAGGAGAGGGTAATAAACGGGGATTTTTTATCAGCTTGTATCGTTAAGTTTTTTTGAATTATTTTTTCAAAAACATAACGTTTCTCTCCAGAAAGTTGAATGGTATAAGTGGAATTGAAATCTTGTTCTTTATGTATCATGAGTGAAAAGTCATCATGATGAACCATTTCACTATAGTGGTAGTTACCAAGAGAATCATTTGAAAACCTACCAGGTTTTAATAGTTTATACTCTGTATTGTTGATAGGTTCTACTATAAGACGCATTCCATATTGTTTAAAGTTTTTAATATTGACATCTGTTACTTTAATTGAGAGCTTATTGTCTATTTCAAGTTCTTTATGGTCTTGATCCATTACATAATAACGTATCATATAGCCCTCTACTTTATTGAGTACTTTTTCATTGGTTCTATAGGTTTTAAGCAGTGTAATGTCTTTTTCTAAGTTGGTTGTACCCGTACTTCCTCCACCTAAGAGTAAGGAGGCAGCACCTCCCATGGAAAATCCTCCAACTTTATTATCGTCTGGTTTGACTTCTATGGTGACTGTTGATTTATAATATTTAGGCATTAAATAAACTTTGATAGCTACAGCAGAGGTAATTAAAAAACTAAAGAAAATAATAGACCATTTATAGTTCCAAATAATGCTAAATAGCTCTCTCAACTTGATTTCATTTTTCTGAAGAGTTGGGTTACTCATTAAGAACCTTTTAATTATTTTTTAAATAAGTATACGAAACAAATGGTGCTAATATATTAGAAATTAAACCAAATATTGGTGAAATAGAGGATATATTGGTGTTAATTGCTTTCATACTACTGGGTGTTACATAGACTATATCATTTGGTTTTATCATTAAAGTTGCATGGGTAATTGAGTTGACATCGGTTAAATCTATGATGATGGTTTTGGCACCATTTTGTGCTGAACGTATAATCATAACTTGTTGACGATTCGCTGTTTCAGTGAAATCTCCAGCTTGTGCAATGGCTTGTAAAAGTGTTAATTGTTCATTTTTTAAAGGAAACTCTCCAGGTTTTTTTACCTCACCAATAACATAGGCACGTTTATTAAGTACCTCAATGCGTACTTTGGCGTAATTAAGATATTCATCATAACCTTGTTCAATTTTTTTGGCAGCTCCTTTTTGCGTTAGTCCTGAGATGTTGACATCTTCAAGTAGGGCTAGGGAGACAACCCCTTCACTGTCAACTAGGATACCTTTGTCTTGTGTAGCCATTGAAGGAGTTGTTGTACTAAGATCGGGATGTTGATAGACAATTAAAGATATACGGTCATGGGGCATGATTTTATATTCAAATTTTACATTTTTATGAATGATTGAAGTGGAAGTTTGTTTGAGTGTTTCACTTTGATTAAATAAGACATAATCTTTCTTAAAGCCACACCCTTGAATATAGAGTATAAGTAATATGGATAATAACTTAAGCAAGTTTGCTCCCTTTGATTCTTCTATATGAATGGAATTATATTTTACACTATTTGTTTTAAATGGGTGCTAAAGAGACTTTATTTAAATAGATTTAGGCTGTTATTGTGTTTTAAAATATTTTTAAAAATTTATTTTTATTTTAAAAAGACTTATTTTTAAAGTAAGCCAGTCATTTTTGATACTTTGCTATAATTTTATCTATTTTATTGCTGAAGGTTTATTTTAATTATGATAACAACACGTTTTGCACCATCTCCTACAGGTTATTTACATATTGGAGGGCTTAGAACCTCTCTTTTCTCATGGCTATGGGCCAAAAAAAATGAAGGTCAATTTTTGTTACGTATTGAAGATACCGATTTAGCACGTAATTCCCAAGAAGCTGTAACGGCTATTTTAAAGGCATTTGATTGGGTAGGTATGGGGTATGATGGTGAAGCAATTTTTCAGTCAGAACGTTTTGATTTATATGCAGAATATGTAGAACAATTACTAGAAGAAGGTAAAGCGTATAAGTGTTATATGTCAAAGGAAGAGTTAGCAGAACTTCGTGAACAGCAGATGGCTAAAGGTGAACGAACACGTTATGATGGGCGTTATAGAGACTTTAGAGGTACAGCTCCAGAAGGTATTGAACCTGTTATTCGTATTAAAGCACCAACTGAGGGAATGATTACTTTTGTTGATGGTGTTAAGGGTGAAATTAACATAGCAGCAACGGAAGTGGATGATTTTGTAATTGCCAGAGCAGGAGGTGTTCCAACTTATAACTTTGTGGTAGCCATTGATGATGCACTTATGGGTTTAACCGAAATAATTAGGGGCGATGATCACTTGTATAATACGCCCAAGCAAATTGTAGTTTATAATGCATTGGGGTTTGAACTGCCAAGTTTTAACCATGTTGCAATGATAAATAATGAGCAAGGTAAGAAACTTTCAAAACGTGATGGTGCGACAGATGTAATGGAATATAAAACTTTAGGTTATTTACCTGAAGCACTTTTAAATTTTTTAGTACGTTTAGGATGGAGTCATGGTGATCAAGAGATATTTTCGATTGATGAGATGATAAATCTTTTTGACCCTAAAGATATTAATAAGAGTTCATCGAATTACAATCTTGACAAATTACTGTGGCTGAATGCTCATTATATTAAAAATAAGCCTCATGCTGAATTGGCTGATCTTTTAGTAGCATTTGGTGTGGATATAAGAATGCATGCAAAAAGAGATTTAATTTTAAATGCTACGAAAGAGAGAGGAAAAACTTTAGTAGAGTTGGCAGAACAGATTAATCTTATTTTAAATGCACCAGTTGAATATAATGAGAAAAATGCAAAAAAAGCATTTAAAGGAGAAGCAGCTGAAATTTTGGCTGACTTTATGGTGCTTTTGAAAGAAAGTGGAGCAAAAACAGCTCTAGAATATCATACCGTGATTGAAAAAATTGTAGCGTTGAAAGAGATTGGTTTTGGAAAAATTGGGCAACCATTAAGGGTATCCTTACTAGGCTCAATGACAGGTTCAGGATTGGATGAAATTATGGCTATTTTAGGAACAGATGAGGTAATTAGTCGAATAGAAAGAGCCATTATTTTTATTAATAAATAAAGTTTATTTTTATTAGCCTATTAATGTTTAATATTATTTTATTTTAAGTATAATGTTAACAATAAAATATATAAATAGGTGAGAAAATGGTAAAAACAATATTTAGAGAGTATGACATAAGAGGAATTTTTGAAAAAGAGCTTAATGAAAAAAGTGTTAAACTCATTGGTTATTTTTTAGGAAAGAAAATTAAAGCCTTAGGTGGGGTGGTTTCCATTGGATATGATGCACGTACACATTCACCTATTTTACGTGATTATTTGGCTTCAGGGTTGAACTTTGCTGGTTGTAGAGTCTTAGACATGGGAATGGTTGCGACACCTGTGAATTATTTTTCAAATTATGTCAACCCATTGAATGTAGAAGAACAAGTTGTGGCTTCTGTTATGATTACTGGCTCCCATAATCCTTCTGAGTATAATGGGTTTAAAATGACTTTAAATAAAGCTCCTTTTTTTGGTGAAGATATTTATGCTTTAGGTGATGAAATTATTGCTAATGCTGAGATGGAGATTCCTGATGATACAAGTAAAATAGAGATAGATACAAAACAACAATATATTGACTATATGGTTGAAAACTTTTTACACTTAAAAGGTTTAGATAAAAAAATAGTACTTGATGGTGGTAATGGTGTTGCTGATACAGTTATAAGTGATATTTTTGATGCTTTAGAGCTTAACTATGAAGGTCTCTATATGAAACCAGATGGAACCTTTCCAAATCATCACCCTGATCCTTCTGTAGAAGAAAATTTAGTAGATATAAAAGCACTTTTAGCAAAAAATGGAGACATTGCTTTTGCTTATGATGGTGATGCAGATAGAATTGCTGTGCTTACGCATAAGTATAATATTAAAGGTGATCAGATGGCACTTTTATATGCGATGAAAATGGATAAACCTACGGTTATTGGTGAGGTAAAATGTTCACAAGTGATGTATGATGAATTAGAGCGTCGTGGTGCAAAGGCAATCATGTATAAAACAGGACACTCTAATTTAAAAGTAAAAATGAAAGAGACCAATGCTGATTTAGCCTGTGAAGTCAGTGGACATATCTTTTTTAAACACCGTTATTTTGGATATGATGATGCAATTTATGCCACATTACGTATGTTAGAACTTCTACAAGATGGGATAGACTTAGATAAAGAGCTAGATGCTTTACCTTTGGTTTATTCTACTGAGGAGCTTAAAGTTAAGACCAGTGAAGAGGAAAAATTTTTAATTATTGATAAGGTTAAAAGTTTATTGATTAATCCTCCAAGTTCATTTCCTAAAATTATTGATATTATTGATGTTGATGGGGTCAGAATTAATTTTGAAAATGGTTGGGGTTTGGTTCGAGCTAGTAATACAACACCTGTCTTAGTAACACGATTTGAATCTATAGATGAAACATTAGCAAAGTTATATGAAAAAGAAGTCAATTTGTTAATTGAATTAGCACAAAAATCATTATAGGTTTGTAGCATGAAAAACAAAATTTATTTTGATGTTTGTCAACGACAAGCAGATGAAAAGAAAAAACTTTTTAGGGCCATTGAAGAAGAACGTGCCTCGATTGGTTATTATAATCTTCCAGAAGAAAATATTGACAATATTTTAGCGTATAATAATACGCTTGATGCATCAATAGAAAATATTGTGGTTTTAGGTATTGGGGGGAGTTCATTAGGTGCAAGGGCAATTTATGAATTTTTAAAGCCAGTGAAAGTACCCACACGTAAACTCTTCTTTTTTGAAAGTACAGACCCTTTAAATATTATGGATATCTTATCAAAAATAGAAATTAAGAAATCACATTTTTTAATTATATCTAAATCAGGGACGACGGTTGAAACACTTTCTATTTTTAAATATCTCTATGCTCAAGAGGAAGATGCTTCATTTTATACGTTTATTACTGATAAAGATTCTGCCTTAGACCATTGTGCAAATGAGTTAGGTTCTAAAAGGTTTTATTTACCTCAAAATTTAGGAGGACGTTTTTCTGTACTCTCTGTAGTGGGTTTACTTCCTTTAGCTTTATGTGGGGTGAATATTCAAGAGCTATTAAAAGGAGCAAGTGCTGTAAAAGAGAGTTTTTTTAATGATGGGTATTTAAAAGAATCACTTTTAAATAAGGCAATTTATTATTCTAAATATCATACAACTTATAATATTAATTGTCTTTTTGCTTATTCTGAAACTTTACGTTCTTTTGCTGAGTGGTATGTGCAACTTTGGGGGGAGAGCTTAGGTAAAAAGCAACGACATTCAGCTTTTCATGTTGGGGTAACGCCTATTGGACTTATTGGTCCTAAAGATCAACACTCTTTTTTACAACTTATTGTGGAGGGGACACGTGATAAATCTGTTACCTTTATTAAAATAGAAGACTTTCAGAATGAGTTAACTGTACCTAACATAACGCTCCCTCATTTAGAGTCCTTGGATATTTTAAATGACATTACATTTCATGACTTAATTACGATGCAAAGTGATTCAGTCATTGAAGCACTACAAGCACAAAAAGAGATACCCTTAGATGAAATTTTAATTAAATCTGTAGATGAAAAAAGCATTGGTGAACTTATTTATTATTATGAACTCTTAACGTCTTTAGTGGGCGAATTAATTGATGTCAATACTTATAATCAACCAGGTGTAGAATCAGGTAAAATTATTTTAAAAGAAAAACTAAAAACAAAATATAAAGGTAAAAAATGATAAGAAAATGTTTATTTCCAGCAGCAGGTTACGGAACAAGGTTTCTTCCTGCAACCAAGGCAACACCAAAAGAGATGTTGCCAATATTAACGAAGCCATTAATTCAATATGGTGTAGAAGAGGCTGTTGATGCTGGTATTAAAACAATGGCGATAGTAAGTGGACGTGGTAAACGGGCAATTGAGGATCATTTCGATATCTCTTATGAACTTGAACATCAAATTAAAGGGGGAAGTAAAGAGACATTATTGACTGAAATTCGTTCACTTATTTCTCAATGTACTTTTTCATATACACGCCAAATAGAGATGAAAGGCTTAGGTCATGCTATCTTAACAGGAGAAACACTTATTGGTAATGAACCTTTTGCTGTTATTTTAGCAGATGATTTATGTCATAATGAAAATAAAGGTGTTTTAGAGCAAATGAGTGAGGTTTATGAGAAGTATCAATGTTCAGTTGTAGCCATTGAAGAGGTACCAATGGATCAAACGCATAAATATGGTGTTATTGCTGGAAAATTAGTTGATGGTAGTGATGATACTTATAGGATTACTGATATGGTTGAAAAGCCTGATCCAAAAGATGCACCAAGTAACTTAGCAATTATTGGGCGTTATATTTTAACACCTGATATTTTTGATGTTTTACGTAAAACGAAGCCTGGGAAAGGTGGAGAGATTCAGATTACTGATGCTCTTTTAAAACAAGCAAAAGAGGGTAAAGTTATTGCCTTTAAGTTTAAAGGTAAACGTTTTGATTGTGGGTCAGTAGATGGATTTGTTGAAGCAACAAATTGGTTTTATAGTAAAAGTAAATAGGTAGGTTTTGTGGGTGTGATAAAAATCACACCTTAGCATTAAAGAGGTTAAACATCTAAATGTTTAACGTCTTTTGCATGTGTTTCAATATAATTACGTCTTGGTTCAACTTCATCACCCATAAAGAGGACAAAGGTATCAGAGGCTGCTTCATCATCATCAATAACCACTTGTAGTAAACGTCTGTCTTCAGGATTCATGGTCGTCTCCCAAAGTTGTTCAGGGTTCATTTCTCCTAGACCTTTATATCGCTGAATATAAGCACCTTTTTTGGCTGAAGCCTCAATCATTGCCAGTAATTCTAATAGGTCTTTTTCTTTATATTCTTCAGTAATTCTATCAGCAATTTTTTGATTCATATAAATAGCTTCATTGTAGTGAGGAGAAGTAAATAAATTGTCATCAATAACTAATTCTTCCAGACCATCATTTGTTTGAACAAAATATTGAATGTAATCATCATTAACTGTTTTTGTTAAGATGTTATATCCTAAATTATTAATGTATGTTTCAATTGTTACTGCTAACGTGTTATTGTCGGTTGAAATAATGTCAGGATTTTCTACCATATAACGAATTACTTCAGGAAGTGCAAAACGTTTTTCAATTTCAGATAAAGTCATTTTATAGTAAGCAACAAGTTTAAAGAGTTCTACTAAATCTTGCTTACCCATACTTTCAGATTCTAAAACAGCAATACCATTTTCAATTAAGAAGTCATTGAGGGACTTATCATCTTTTAAATAGGTCTCATTCTTACCTTTTTTATAACGGTAAAGAGGAGGCTGTGCTAAGTAGAGGTAACCTTTTTCAATAATAGGCTTTAGGAAACGGTAAAAGAAAGTCATAAGTAGCGTTTGAATGTGAGAACCATCAACATCGGCATCTGTCATGATAATGACTTTATGATAACGTAACTTATCTTCATTAAATTCTTCACCAATGCCACAACCGAGTGCTGTAATCATGTTTTTAATTTCGTCTGATTTTAGAATTTTCTCTAAACGTGCTTTTTCAACATTTAAAATTTTACCTTTTAGTGGTAGAATTGCTTGAAATACACGGTCACGACCCTGTTTTGCTGAACCCCCAGCAGAATCTCCTTCAACCAGATAAATTTCTGAAAGCACAGGGTCTTTACTTTGACAGTCTGCTAACTTACCAGGTAATGTACCAATGCTCATGTTATCTTTACGTTTTACTAAGTCTTTGGCACGTTTAGCAGCATCACGTCCACGTGCAGCGAGTAAAATTTGACCCATAATGGCTTTAGCTTCTATGGGGTTTTCTTCTAGGTATTTATTAAAGTTTTCTGAGAAAAATCGTTGTACTAAGGGACGAACATAAGAAGAACCAAGTTTTCCTTTTGTTTGACCTTCAAACTGAGGTTCAGGCACACGAACAGAAACAATGGCAATAAGCCCTTCTTTACAGTCGTCACCTGTTATTTTGGTGCCTTTCTCTTTTGCATTAGCATTTTTAGAAATATAGGAAGACATTGAACGGGTTAACCCAGCTCTAAAACCAGCTTCATGGGTTCCACCTTCAGCTGTTTTAATGTTGTTTACAAAAGAGAGTGATTTTTCTGAATCAGCATCACAATACATAAGTGCAATGTCAATTTCAATGTCATCAGCTGTACCCTGAAAGAATTGTGCATTTGAAAGAGAATCTCTTGTGTTCATATCTTCAACAAACTGTTTAATTCCTCCTTCAAAGTGGTAAGTTTCTTTTGTATTATCACGCTCATCTTTAAATTCAATACTGATTTTTGGATTTAAATAAGCAAGTTCCTTGAAACGTTTCATCAAGATTTCTTTTTGAAAAACCACTGATTCTGTAAATATACTATCATCTGGCCAAAATTCAATTTTGGTTCCGTGTTTTCTTGTACTCTCTCCAGAGATAAGAATATCGATAGGAATACCTTCTTTAAAACTTTGAGTATGAATTTCTTTGTCTTTAAAAATAGTGAGGCTTAAATCTTTAGAAAGGGCATTGACAACGGAAACACCAACACCATGTAGACCACCTGATACTTTGTAAGTGTCTTTATCAAATTTACCCCCAGCATGCAATACAGTTAAGACAACAGTCGCAGCTGAGATTTTTTCAGTAGGATGTTCTTTCACAGGGATACCACGACCATTATCTTCGACAATGGCTGAACCTTCTTTTGTAAGGGTGACTTTGATTGTGTCACAGAAACCTGCCATGGCTTCATCAATGGAGTTGTCTACAACTTCATAAACAAGGTGATGAAGACCTCTTGTTGAGGTGTCTCCGATGTACATCCCTGGTCGTTTTCTAACTGCTTCTAGTCCCTTAAGGACTTTAATATTACTAGCACCATATTCTGCCATGATAACTCCATTAATTCTTTATTAAAATCGTGCCTATTTTAGCGTAATTCTGGTTAAAAAGTGTTAATAAGCTTCTTATTATAAAAGTGTTCCATTTTGCCGTTTTTTTGTATGAATTACATCAATTTCATAAGGGTCAATAAAAAGATTTTTTTTATAAGCTTCAACAGCATATCGACCTATCATGGCTGCGTTATCAGAACAAAATTTTAAGGGAGCTGTATGTAATTCCTTTCTGAATTCTCTACAAAGTTCTTCATACCCTTGACGAATATATAAATTTGCAGAAGCACCACCCACAATGGCAAAATCTTTTATGTTTTCTTCTGTAAATATTTTTTTACTTTTTTGTAAAAGATGTTGTTTAACAGCTTTTTGAAAAGAGGCTGCTATATCAGCTTTATTTTCTTCTGTTAACTTTTCTGCTCCACCTAATGATTGGATGGTTAAACGAACAGCATTTTTAAGCCCAGAGAGTGAAAATGCGATGAGTTTGGAGTTTCTTAATGGAACAGGGAGGTCAAAGGCATTTTCATCGCCTTTAAGGGCAAGTTTTTCAATGATTGGTCCACCAGGGTAACCTAGCCCCATCATTTTAGCAGTCTTATCAAAACTTTCACCCACAGAGTCATCAATGCTTGTAGCAAGTATGGTCATCTTTTCTAAACTCTCAACACGAATGATTTGTGTATGCCCACCAGAAATAAGTAATACTAGTAGAGGTAAAATAGCCTCTTTCCCAATAAAAAGTGAATAGATATGACCTTTTAAATGATGAACAGGAATAAGAGGAATATTTTTACTTACAGCAATAGTTTTTGCCATGGCTATCCCTTCTAAGAGGGTGACTGAAAGCCCAGGTTGATTGGTCACAGCGACAGCTGTTAAATCATTTAAGTAGGGTTTAGCATCTTCTAATATATTGGGTAAGTCTATGGCATGTAAACGAGAAGCCAGTTCAGGAACCACACCTCCATAACAGGCATGTTCTTTTTCTTGACTTATTTTCTTGTGAAATATTAATTCGTTGTTTTCTATTTTTGTTATGGCTATTGAGCTGTCATCACAGCTTGATTCTATGCTTAGTATCATATTTTTTCTTTATCTTTTAATCTTTTGTAAAGTGCGTTCACTCCAGAATGATTTTTTTACTTCTTCATTAACTTTTATGAATTTTTGAGGAATATAAGTCACCATTTCATAGCCAGTATTTACATCTTTACCATACCAGTAATACCAAATTTTTGCTTTTGGGTCTGCTTGACCTTCTAATGGAATCCAATGACGATAGACATTTTTAATAAGTTTTCCATCTTTGTAATAGTCACTAATATAATTGGTAAAAGATACTGTGTCAATATAAGAGATACGGTAGTCATACCAATGGTCTTTATCTTTATAAGTACTTTTGATAATGTGTATTTCTTTATCTGCCAATATCGTACTTTTTTGATAAGGTATTGACTTGCTAATACTACCAAATTCATTTGTTTCATAAGGCATCATCTTTAGGTCTAAATCCATTTTTTTTGTTTCTAACAATTCATAAGATTCTTCATTGAAGCGTCTTAGTTTTGCATCTTCTAGAAAGGCAATGTCTCCAGCACCTAAACCAGCATCTTTTGGTTCTGCCATGCGTCTTACTTTACGTAGGGCAGGTAGCCACATGAGGTATTCATGAGACTTTGTAGTGTCAGTATAAGCTGTCATAAGTACACCCAAGCCTTTTAATGCACCAGAACGGATAATAACCAAGTCTTTTGACTCAATGTTGCTTTTGTCAAACTCTGTTGAAAAAAAACGTTCTAGTCGAGTTATGCGAGGTGCTTTATTTGGTAGTCGACCAATAACAGTAATCATTGCTCTCTTTTTTTTCTTAATCATAATATTTTTAACATAAAGAGAATGATTTACATTGTAAGCATTTTGAGCTATTTCTGTGGCTGTTATTGCCAAGAGAGGAAGGGAAGTAAAGAGTAAAATTATAAGTTTCATAAAAAGAGGTTTCATGCGTTTTTCTTGAATACCATCTCTTCTATCATTTCCCACTTTCCATGCCCAGAATCAGTGTTAATATGTCCTGCATTGTTAACAACCGTATAAGAAGCATTAATGCTTTTAGCAATACTTTCTGCCTCATCTAGCTGAACCCATGGGTCATTGTCTGAGACAATCATGTGAACTTCTTTTGCATAGATGTTGCTAGGTATTTTACAAGGGAAAAAAGTTTTAATGGTTGTTTCATCTGTACTAAGACTTGGAGGAGAAACCATAAAAAGTCTTTCAACTGTTTCTAGCTTTTCTTGACATAACCAAAACCACAACGTATTTGCTAAAGAATGACAAATGACGGTATCTGGCTTGAATTCTTTGAGAATTTCTTGAACTTGTTTTACCCATCTATTTTTAGAAGGAAAGTGACAGTTATCTAAAAGAGGAAAAGAGACTACTCCATAGTTTTTAGCAATCTCTGCTGCAAGTTCTGCTTGCCAATGGGGTGCATCAGAGCCTCCCCAACCATGCAAAATAAGGGTTTTATTTGACATAAGCTCTTATCTCTTTGTCAATTTTAATAATATCTTGAATGTCATTAGCCCTTACATGTTCAAACATTTGGTAAGCATCTAAAACCATTTTACCCATACCAAAGAAGTCACATTCATCTCGTTCAAACTTTTTAATGGCTTCTTCATTGGCTGCATTGACGATGACACCTAAATGAGGGTTATCCAGTAGGTGTTGTTTTATTTCCCATATTGGGTAACGTTCAGCTTCTATGGGCAAGAACTCTAAAGCACCAATTTCAAGTAAATTGACAGGAGGTAAAATTTCTTCTTCAACTTTTCCTCTTAGCGCAAAAGCAATGGGGAGTTTCATGTCGACACCAGCGAAGTGTGCTGTGGTTGAGCCATCTTTGAACTCAGCTAAAGCATGGATAATGGATTTTTTTTCAATAACAGCATCAATATCAGAAGTACCAAAAAGCCATTTGGCTTCGAGTAGTTCAAAAAGTTTGTTGGTCATTGTCGCAGAGTCAATGGTGATTTTTGCACCCATTGACCAGTTAGGATGTTTAAGTGCTTGTGAAAAAGTGGCTTTTTGCATGTCAGCTAAGTCCCAGTCACGTAAAGCACCACCTGAAGCAGTTACATAGAGCTTAGAGAACGGTCGTTCACCCATGAGGTACCACAGTCCAAAGTGTTCAGAGTCTATGGGAACGATTTGGGACATGTCTATGAACTCACCAGCTACCACCAATGACTCTTTGTTCGCAAGGGCAACTTTACGTCCTAGTTCAATGGCTTTAAGGGTAGGAGCTAACCCAGCATAGCCAACCAGTGAGTTAACAACAAGAGGACTGGAAGTATGTTCAAGTAATTCTATAATTCCTTCAGCAGCACAGAAGACATTTTTATGTTGTACTTTTTCTCTATCATTTACATCAGCAATGGCAACATACTTAGGATTGTATTCAGCTATTTGTTGGTTGAGTAAGTCTATGCTTTTTCCAGCTACAAGTGCTTCTACCTGTATGTTGTAACGTTTAGCGACTATGAGAGTATTAACCCCAATAGAGCCTGTAGAACCTAAGAGAACTATGCTGTTCATTATAAAAAGGCTCTAAGGGCAATAAGCATAATAATCGAACCAAAGAGATACCCATCTAGTCTATCGAGTACCCCTCCATGTCCTGGTAAAAGTGTTCCTGAATCTTTTACCCCAGCTTCACGTTTGATGTAGCTTTCAAATAGATCTCCGAATATTGAGGCTGTAGCTGTTAAAAATGAGATAATGAGGGCATCAAAAAAGGATGGTACCAATTCCATAAAGTATCCAGTAATAGCACCAGCAACCATGGCAAAGGTAATTCCTCCTATAACACCTTCCAGTGTTTTGTTGGGAGAAGTAGGAGAGAAAGGTGTTTTTCCTATACTTTTTCCAACAAAGTAAGCAGCCGTATCTGTTATGGCAACAATAATAAGTAACCAAAGCATAAAGTTGATACCAAAGTCACGGTAAAGTACCAACATGAAAAGAAAACCACTGACAGGGTAAAGAAATGGAATAAGTAGTTTTTTCTTAATATGCTCTTGGGTATAGGCTAATTTTGAACCAAAGAAAATAGCCATTATGAAAAATAAATCATCAGGGTTTGGGTAGAAGTAGGCAACTAACCAGATAATAATGGCATAAGTATAAGGTGATTTTCTTTGAATTCCAAACAGTTTGATGGCTTCATCAAAGCCTTTAAAGTAAAAAAATCCTAAATAAAGCCACATTACAAAATAATTGTCAATGAGACCAATCATAATGGTTGTGGCAAGTAGGGCAATTCCTGTTACCCAACGTTCGATATTATCAGTTATAAATTTCATATGTTAACCCTCAATATATATAGTATTTATTATACCATAATGGGCTTTTATATTTAAGCTAAGCTTTATTCTCGTATCTCAATTCCCTCTTTTCGTACACGAATGGTCTGATACTTATCATATTCAACAGAGGAGCCTTCTTGTATTTTGACAAAACGACGTTTACAGTAATCTACATCATAATCACCAGCCTGTGTCAGAGAAAAGTCTACACAGAGTTTAGCAGCTTTCTTGATAACCATTTCAGGTAAATTTTGTTTGTCTGTTTTAATAATAAGATGAGAGGAAGGAATATCCCGAATGTGCATCCAAATATCATTTGATTTGGCAATTTTAAGTAGGGCTTGATTTTCTTTTGCATTTCGTCCTATTAGAACTTTATAGTCATCTATCCAAAAAAGTTCACACTCTTTAATTTTTTCTTTTTTACGTTGAGATTTGCCTTTTTTAGGTACTAAGAGTTCAAGTTCCATACTCTCTTTGGCTTGTTCAATGGCATGGTACATATTACTATAAAACTCATGTTTAGTACGTAGATTTTCCTCTTCAATATGAATGTTTTTACTTTTTGACTTAGCACGTTTACCTTGGTTAAAAAAGTATTCGCTTATACGGTTAGGTAAAATTCCTTTAGGTAGTTTAATCGTTATTGCATTACCTTCAAAGTCATAGGTTTTAAGTGTTTTGTCATAAGGCTTGATTTGATAAAGGTTTGCCAAAATGATGTTTCCATAATTTTGGTAGGTTTTCATTGCTTTTTCTAAGTCTTGAACATTGGGTAGTTTGTTTAAAAGCTTTTGTAGCTTTTCTTGTTTTTTTTGGACACTTAAGAGTTTTTGTTTTTTAATATTTTGAACACGATTTTTTTCAAAATCAAGATATTTTTGCTCTAAGTAAGCTTCAATGTTTCCCAAATCATAAATTTCTTCAGTACGTGTAAAAGGAGGGATTGCTAAAAGTTCAATACCTGGACGAATAACACGGAAGGAAGCATTAGCATCTATGTGACGTAATGCTTCTATGGTTGTCTCATTTTCATCAATTAAAATGGCATTGGTATGTCGTCCTGTAAACTCAAATTGTAAACATATTTTTTGCTCTTTATAAGCAGATTTAGGTGCTAAAGTTAAGCGTAAAACCCTTTCATTTTTGGGAACTTCAATATTCAGAATGGTGGCTGAAGAGACTAAAGTATGTAAAAGTTTGTCAAAAGGTGCATTAAAACTCTGTATGGGACGCTTTGAATTATTTTTATAAATGAAGCTGTTACCTCTTGTCATATTAAAAAAATAGCTATGTTCTTTGTTGAAAGAGAGTTCAATGGTATTGTTCTCAATACGCCTAGCACGGGAAATGAACGTAAACGTTGAGAAGAATTGAGATGTTTCTAAAAGTTCAAAATACTGCATACTGTTCTCCTATCTCAATTAGTTTTTTATATCAAGTGGAATATTAACGAAATTTACCTATAATCAAGTCAAAAATTAATGGAGAGAATAAAATGGTACACACAGCAATTATTGCATTTACTTTGATATTGATAATGTTTCTTTTTAGTTCAGGGAAAAAAGAGACAAGTAAGTCTGTTGATAAGCATGAAAAGGTAGCAGAGTCGTCAGTACTCGAAGGGGAAAGTGATCAAAATGAGACACTTAAAGAGAAAACGTTGGCTGTTTCTCAGGTAAATGCTTCTGTTGAAAAAACTAAAGATGAGGTAGTTGTTTCAAAACTTATCTCTGAGCCGATTGAGAAGCTTGATGTCAAGGATGTTTCTAAAGAGCTTAATAATACAGAACCCTCTAAAGATGAAGTACTTACTCCAATAACTAGGGTTAGTCTATCGGAAAGTAATAATAGTCAAATAGAAGTGTCAGAGCCTATTAAAGAAATAAACACTAGAGAAACAGTTAGCGTAGATACTAATCATAGCGAAAATAATGCTTCTAAGTTAGCGCAAAATATCAGTGAAACACTTACACAAGAAAGTAATATTACTGAGTTGAACGTTAGTGAACCTGCTAAAACTATGAAGACTACAGAAGTTCTTCCAACAGATACTAACAGTACAAGTACCTCGAATGAGCATAATGTTTCTAAGTTAGAGCAAATTGCCAATAAAACACTCAAAGAAGAAAGCAATATTACTGAGGTGAAAGTTAGTGAAGTAGCTAAAGTAATCAAAGTGACAGAAGTTGTTGAAACAGATATTAACACAACAACTACAGCAGTACTAGACACCATTGTAGAAGCTGAAAGTAATAGCAGTGAAAATAGAGTGAGTAAGCCTGAGGTTTCTAAGTTAGAAGTAGTAGAAACTGTTGAGATTGTAAAACCTATTAGTTTTTCTGAAGAGCCTAATGAGCCTAAAGTAATTAAAGTAGAAGTTGCAAAAACACTTTTAGTTAATAATGAAGCAACAGCATCAAGACTGATGACTAATATTACTATGCCTACGATTCCTGCAACACCAGCTGTTCCTAAAGTACCAGCACTTATTTTTGAAAAAGAAGTAGAAATCAATATTTCAAAAAATGAAGTTGCGTTAGAGAAACAATTGGCAAAAGTAGAAGGTATGGCAATTGTTGGTGAACAACAGGCTCGAGTGTATGAAAAAGAGACGGAAGAAAAGATTATAGCTTTAGAAAAAAATCTAGCCAAAGAGCAACAGTCAAAGAATCAATTAGCCATACAGTTAGCCAAAGTAGAAGGCATGGCAATCCTTGGTGAAAAACAGGTTCGAGCCTATGAGGAAGTAACAGCACAAAAAATAATTTCTTTAGAAGAAAATTTATCTGAATATGAAAAAACTTTATTAAAAGAGCAAAAGCTCAAAAATGAATTGGAAGCGCAGTTAAATAAAGTAAATACCATGGCAACCGTAGGTGAAAAACAAGCCAGAGCGTATGAAGCAGAAACCAAAGAAAAAATTACCAGTTTAGAACAAAACTTATCTGAACAACTCAAAAGTAAAAATGAATTGGAAG
>CACVAU010000032.1 GCA_902727915.1 uncultured Sulfurovum sp. | reverse complement strand
CTATTGATTTTATGAACTCTTCTATTAAGCAGTATATTGTTATCATCTTTTGTTCCATAATTATCGCCTCTCACAGCTTTTTATGGAACTTTACTTTATTTCTCTTTAACTAGCAATTTGGGTTATTGTAATAACAATCCACAAAAAAATGCAGAAATTATAAAAGCAACCAATTTGCCTGTTAGAGTATCAAGTTTTTCATGCATTTTTATCCTTTAGGTGGAAATTTATCTCTACCATGAGAATCTTTTTGTGCTATTTTTCCATCTTTATTATGAATAAAAAGTTCAGTACCTTGATTTCTACTCACTTCTCTTGCATAATTTACTGCATCTACTTTTTTAGTAAAGCATTGACTCGATTTTTTAGCATGTTCTGTTTTAACACACCACCCATTGCCTGAATTTGGTACAACATGATGTTGTTTTGCCATTAAATATCCTTTCTGAATATATATAAATTTGTTAGAAATGACTTTAGAATCATAACATCTCATTTGTAATAACTTTACAAGTATATTATTTTTAAGCTTAAATGTAAACCATATTTAATTTACAAATCAGATAATATTAAGTATAATTGTATATTAAAGGATTTGAGATGATAGGAAAACGAATAGCACAAGCAAGAAAATCAGCATCGCTTTCACTTCGTGCATTAGCTGAAGTAGTAGGTGTTAGTCAAACAACCATATCTAAATATGAAAAAGAGCAAAGTACACCTGATTCTACCATGCTTATTAAATTAGCTAAAGCATTAGGTGTAAAGGTTGCTTACTTTTTTAAAGTAGATAGTGGTGTTACTTTGAGCAATTTAGAGTATAGAAAAAGAAAAGTCTCTCAAAAAGAGTTGGAATCTATAAAGTCAAAAGTAATCAACCTTATTGAAAAACGCTTTGAGTTAGAGTCTTTTTATCCAAAGGCAGAGTCAGTAAAGTTTGAAGTACCTGATGGACTACCAAAGTCTGTTCAGTTTCAATATAATATTGATGGAATAGCTCAAAAATTAAGAGAAATATGGAACTTAGGGGAAGACCCTATAGCTGATTTGAGTGAAACTTTAGAGTCAAAAGGTATCAAAGTCTTTATGATAGATGAGAGTGCTGAAAATAATTTTGATGGATTAGCAGGATTAGCAAATGGGGAACAGATTATTACCATTAGCAAGGACTGGAGTGGAGACAGACAACGCTTTACTTTGGCTCATGAGCTTGGACATCTTATGCTAGAAGGAAGACTGAACTCAAAACTGGATGAAGAGAGAGCCAGTGATCGATTTGCAGGAGCTTTTTTATTGCCTGAAAAAGCATTAAAAGAGAGACTTGGAGAGAATCGGAAAAGTCTTGAGATTGCAGAGTTAGCAATGATAAAAGCAGAGTTTGGTGTGAGTATGCAGGTGGTTTTTATACGAGCCAATCAAGTTAAAATTATCTCTTATGAATACTCTAATAGCCTATGGAAACTTTTTAAAAAAGAGGGTTGGGATAAAAAAGAACCTAGTGAACCTTACCCAAATGAAAAGGTACAACGATTTAGACAGTTAGTTTTACGAGCTGTTTCAGAAGAGTGCATTAGTGAGTCAAAAGGTGCAGAGCTACTTGATATGACCGTTAAAAAGTTTCACAACTACCGTATGACAGGAAAGATAGATTGCAGTTACTCATAAGTGATAGTAATATTTTTATAGATATGGAGGTCTCAAATTTAACAGAGAAGATGTTTGAACTTCCTTATCTCTTTGCTGTACCTGATATTTTGTATTTTTCAGAACTAGAAGAGGAGCATGACAATTTATTGGCATATGGTTTAGAGATGAAAATATTGTCTTCTGATTCTATTAAATATTGTGACAAGATTGTTCAAAGTTACCCACGAACAAGCCTCAATGATCTTTTTGCTTTGGGGCTAGCTAAACAAGAGTCTTGTCCCTTGGTAACAGGAGATGGAGCATTAAGAGAAGCATGTAAAGAAGAATCTGTTGTAATTTTGGGTACAGTTTGGTTGATTGATGAGTTGATAAACCACTCTATTATCACTATTGATGAGGCAAAAGAGGCTTATTGTTTGATGAAGGAAAATAAACGGCGTTTGCCTTGGAAGATAATAGATGAAAAACTAAGTAAAGTTTAGTAATTCCAAAGTAAACTCCACCTAAAAAAAGGGACAGTTTCCACCTTTGAAACTACTTTAAACCTATAAATTAGATAAACTATCCTTTCAAAAGTTATTCGAGATAAATGAACAAATTAAAATTATTTTAGAATTAGAATAAATTTACATCCTAACAAGTAAAAACAGTATGCGAATCCAATAATTTCAGCTACACTATCTAATGAAAAACTACTTCAAAAACGAATTTACCTCTCAACTCCTTTGTGAAACTGTAACTCATCCAAACATTTCAGTAGATGCATTTAGCTACTACTCAGGCTATTACCATCAACACTCTTTTGAAGGCTGTGTACGCTACTTAGACAAAAAACGAAAAGACGTAGATAAACTTATAATTGGTAAGTATTGTTCCATTGGCTCAGGAGCTGTTTTCATTATGGCTGGAAATCAAGGTCATCGGATGGATTGGGTGAGTACCTTTCCTTTTTATTACCAAGCTAACATTTTTAAAGATGCTCAAAACTCTTATGAAAAAGCTGGTAACACAGACATTGGGAATGATGTATGGATAGGTTCAGAAGCCATGATAATCTCAGGGGTAACCATTGGTTCAGGTTCCGTTATATCAGCCAGAGCTGTTGTTAGTAAAAATGTACCACCCTATGCCATTGTTGCTGGAAACCCAGCGAAGATTATTAAGTATAGGTTTTCAAAAGAAAAGATTGAAAGTTTATTGAAGTTAAAATGGTGGGATTGGAGTGAAGAGAAGATTAAAGCCAATATTGACTTTCTTTGTTCACTTGATGTATCCCAAAACTAAGGCTTTGGGATACGATAATTTATAAAATATTGACTATTTTCTTTTACCTTCTGGTTTTTCAAAACCTTTTTCTTTCATACAACTTTTCATTGCCTCTCTGTTTGGACGATTGTTTTCACCTTTAGGAACGGTTTCTAAACACTCCATCATAGCTGCTTTAACTGCTGGGTCTTTTGGCATACGGTGTTCTTTTTTTGCTTGATTCTTTGAGTCTTTAGCTACTCCTGCATGATGTTTCATACCACATCCGACAAAAAGTAGCGTTGTTGCTGTTGTGATTAGTGCTAGTTTAGTTAAATTCATTTTATATACCTTTTTATTTTATTAGATTGCTCATTATTATAACCATTATTTTAATATTTAATAATAAAATTAAATTATTAAAAATATTAATCCAGATAATTTTCAACAGCCGTAGCACGACTACTTGCATGTGCTTTTAATTCACTAATCGCTTGTGAAAATGCCGTACCTTTGTTATTTCCTAGAAAGCTGTATCCACTTCTTTCACTAAGTGCATAAGATTGAATTAATGATGAATAAGTATCATATTTTGCCTGTATGGTAGATGGGTTAAAAGCACCCTCAATCACCTCTTTGAGATAAGTATCATATTTTGCTTTATATGTTTCATCAGCATAAATCTTTTCAATCAATGGCCAATTATTTGAGCTAAGGTTTGAAAAATTTAACTTTAAGGCACCCCCCATTTTACCCTCTTGTAAAGCTTCATTATTATCCCAAGGAATCCACGTAAGTTTAGCATTTTCTGGATTATTGTATAAATAATAATTATGTATCATAACACCATAAGTATCCCAGTTCTGAATAATACCATTAACGGCCAAATATTTTAAAAAAATATCCACATCAAACAAGGCTTCAAGATTACTTCGCCATGTTACGGGGTCACTCAGTCGTGTATCGGCATGTAACGCTGTAAAAAGTGCCTCTATATCTGACCAGTCTGCATCATCTTCATTTGTTTTCTTTTCAAAATTTTCTTTATTAAACGTACCTGCCACAAAATTAGCACTGCCCTCTTCAGGTTTATAAAGATTACCATCATCACTAGAAAATTGTGTATCAAGTACTTCTCCATCCACTTCTTCAACTAAAGTATAAAGTCCAAAATATTCAGCTCCCTGACCATAATCAATATAAAGTTCATAAAATGCTGTATGTGATACAGCCATACCTGCACTTTTAAAGACATCTGATGCAACTTTTTCACGAACAAGAGAATGGTCATCATAATTATTTTTTAAAGAAAATTTCTTAAACCCATAAAAACGTTGATTATCAATTTGTGGATAAGTATCTTCAAACTCATCAAAATCAAGTTTAAATGAAAGTTTCAAAATACCATTTTGCCAAGCACTCTGTAAAGAAGAGTTTCCTTTAAAACGAATACCCACACGGTACCACTGTTTGCTATTATAATAAATATCAGCTGGTACAAAAATAGGATTGGTATCAGTATCTATTAAGCCTTGGGTACTTGATGGACTGCCAAAGGTACCATAAGTTGTTGTCATATCATTAAGCATACCTTGCCAACGTTCAGAAGTAACTACAAAATCTAAACGCTTCACTTGGGTATCATCAAAAACCTCAGCATGATCTGGATCGGCACTCTTACTGTGTGTTAACGCTGTCCAATCTGTTGCTTCAAAATCAGTGTCCGTATAAGTAAGTGTGATATTATTTTCACTATTTTGTGTAGAAGTATCACTTGAACTTCCACATCCATTTAACATCAACAACATACTTACAAGCAAAGCAAAAAGTATCTTTGTCCAAACTGTTTTCATTTTATATCCTTTTTTTATCTCATGCTTTTATTATATAAGCCATTGATAAATAGTGAGTAACAAAAAGTAAACACTTTGTAACAATTAATTTTTACAATCTACCTTAAAACTATTAAGCCCTTTATGATACTCATACTTCAATTCAAATCCATGTCGCTTCACAATATGATGGGTAATATAAAGCCCAAGTCCCAAACCTTTAGAGCTGTCTTCAAAAGCACGGTTAAAAGCCATTTCAAATGAACTGTTTTCCAATGCTTCACCTTTAGACTCAAAAACAATAGCATCTTTCTCTATTCTAATCTTTACGCTATCCACACCATACTTTAAAGCATTATCTATTAAGTTTTTAAAGGCTATGGACATCAGTTCATAGTCAACATCTATCTCTAAATTCGCATTAATTTCGAGCCTAACATCACTGCTCTCTATGAGTAAAATATCAAAAGAGTTATCTAAGATATCAACCACTCTAAATCTATTCTTATTCACAACCAAAGCATTAGAGGTCACCTGTTCTATTTTGGTAAATTCACCCAACAAATACTCAAACCGTGAAAAAATACGCTGTAAACGTTCTTGATTTTTAGTATCATCCATCAAGTCTGTAATAAGCTTTCCTTTACTAATGGGCGTTTTTAATTCGTGCATAATGTTTCGTAAAAACAAATTTCTTGATTCTTGTAAGCTTTGTATTTTACTAATCGCATTGTTAAACTCATTGGAAACTTCAGAGATTTCATCTTGACCTTTTTGAGGTAAAGAGACTTCCAGTCCTCCTTCTGAAAAGCGCACTATTTTTTGTTTAAGTCGTTGTAGAGGTTGTAACTTTTTAATAATATAAAAATAAAAAGAAAACAATAGCACATTCACCAAAAGTGCCAAAAGCAGTGAACTTATCTCCTTACGCTCTGATTGCTTATTCTCAAAACGTAAAGCTTTTTTATGTCCATGTCTTCTCTCTTCATGTACATAATAAAGATACTTTTCATCCTCATAAATACTTAAGCTTTTCTCTTCTAAAAGAATCTTTTTTAACTCAATACTTTCTATCTCATCTTCATCAACAAATTCCATATTTAAAAGTGAATAAAGTTGATCTTCTCGCTCATGAGGAGGAGGATGTCCAGGACGATGTAAAAAACGTTCAGCTTCATGAAAACGTTTAAGAAGCCTCTCATCAGCTTGTTTTAATTCCAGTTCATATTGCAGTACAAAAAGCGTATTGATAACAAGCAATAAGAGCATAAAAAAGAGTGAAACTTGAAAAAGAAGTGAGTGTCTATTCATTAACAAGTTTATACCCTAGTCCACGAATCGAAATAATATGTTTAGGCTGTTTGGGATTCTCCTCTATTTTAGCTCGTAATCGACCTATCATTACATCTATACTTTTTAATGAACTCTCATACTTAATGGATGAAACATTGGTCAAGATCTCTTCACGACTGACCACAAAACTCTTTTTTTTAATAAAATACGCCATAATCTCAAACTCAGCATTGGTAAAATAGATGAATTCACCATTTTTTGTAATCTCATGACAATTTGTATCTAAAGTAAAAACCTCTTTCTTTTCTTCTTCAATGGCTTGTTTGTTATAACGTCGTAGTATGGAGTGAATACGTAAAAGTAGCTCTTGGGACTCATAGGGTTTAGGTAAGTAGTCATCAGCACCCATGGAAAAACACGCTGTTTTATCTGTAATATCCGAACGTGCTGAAGAGATAATAATAGGAATATCTGACTTTTCACGTACCAAACGACATACTTCTAAACCATCTATATTGGGTAAAGAGAGATCTAAAATAAGTAAATCATAGGTGTTAATATTAAGTGCTGAGAGACCCACTTCTGGATTCTCATAATTTTTGACAGTAATATTATGTCGTGCCAAAAATTCACCTATTAACTCAGCCATTTCTCTATCATCTTCTATCATTAGTATATTTATCATACTTATATTGTACGCTAAAAGAGTAAATGTCGGGTAACAATATAAAAAATATAAACTATAGGCTATTTCTTACCACTACCTTTACGTCTATCATTGTCTTTTTTCTTCTCATCACGTTTTTTCTTTTGAGCAGCATAAGTATGTTTACGTTTTTTATCATAATCAATATACCCTTTTTTCTCACGCAATGTCTTTTTAATAGGACGTTTTTGACGAGGCTGTTTATCCGTTAACTCAAAACCTGTGTATACTTCTCTTTTAACATTCATTTTCAAATCTTTTTCAATTTGCGTAAATTGATTGTAGTCTTGAATGGTCAAGAGCGAAATAACAGCTCCCTTATGATTGGCTCTACCTGTACGACCAACTCGGTGTGTGTAGTCATCTGTTTTTTCTGGTATATCAAAGTTCATAACAAAAGGAAGCTCTTGAATATCTACCCCACGTGCTGCAATGTCCGTAGCCACTAACACTTGGGTTTTCTCAGCTCTTAAAAGACCTAATGCCTTTGCCCGTTCACCTCTGGTTCTGTCTCCATGAATAATGGCAACACGAATCTTTTTAGATTTTAAATATTCAAATAATTTATTCGCAGACTCTTTTGTATTGGTAAAAACAATTAATTGTTGTATATTCAAATCTTGTATTAATTGCCCAGCTATCTCTTCTTTGCGTTTTTTATCAACTTTATAAGCCCTATGCTTAATGGCATTCACCAAGTCTCTACGGTCACTCACTTCAATAATAGCAGGTTCACGTAAAAACTCTTTTCCTAGACGTTTAATATTTTGAGAAATGGTTGCTGAAAACATCATAATCTGTCTTGGTTTTCCACAAGCATTTAAAATACCTTTTATCTCATTCACAAAACCTAATTCTAACATCGTATCAGCTTCATCAAGTACAATGGTATTCACATTTTCAAGATTGATTTTTTTATCACTAATAAAGTCTTGAAGTCGCCCAGGCGTTGCGACAACAATGTCCGTACCCTTTTTTAAACGTTCAAGTTGAATGCTTTTTGGCGTTCCACCCTGTACTTTAGCCACTTTAATGTCCAAATGTTTACCATATTCCATAAAAGTTTTACTTACTTGGTCACAAAGTTCAATGGTCGGTACGATGACTAAAGCACGTACCACTTTATTGTCAAGTTTTACTATTTTTTGTAATTTATTAAGTATGGGTAAGACATAAGAAACAGTTTTTCCAGTACCTGATTTAGAAGCACCAATAATGTCTACATTTTTCATTGCCACAGGGATTACTCTGTTTTGAATGGCAGTCGCATTTTCAAAAGTAATGTTTTTTAAAATGTCGGGGTGAAGGTTAAATTTTTGAAATGCTTGAATGGTAAATCCTTTTATCGATGAAAAAAAGAATTATACCCAAATTGAAGCTATTTATCTTTTGTCGGTTCGTCATCCATTAAAGCTTTTGTTTTTTGAACAGAATAATAATAAAGCCCAATAACAACAGCAATAAGAAGTACCCCTATAAGAAAATGATACACAATCACACCAGCTACCATTCCATAAATAAAAGTCATGACATGCTGTTTTTCAACTTTATCTTCTTTACTCATTTGGGATTCATCTTTTTTAAAAATGGCTATTGTATTTTGAATAAATCCATTAAGCGTTTGTAAAATTGAACTGGACTCTTCTTTAATCTTTGAAATACTCAATTTTGATTTATTTTTTTTAAACATCTAAGACTAACTCAAGGTTTAAATACGCTCAGCAGGAACATCATCTTTAAATGCCATGCTTTCTGCTTTTTTCAAAATCTTAGCAGCACCTTTATCCGTCATTAGTTTTGCTAAAAGCGTACCAAGACTATGACAAGAACTTGATGGGGCTCCAATTTTTTCTTCAAGAATTTTAGAACCATCAGGATATCCAATCATCGCTTTCATGGTAATCAATCCATTATTAATTGTCGCATTAACAGCCACAGGAGCTGAACATCCTGCGCGCATATCAGCAATAAAATCGCGTTCAACAGTTGAACATAAGAAAGTATCATCATCATTTAAAACTTCTTTTACAATCTTACGTACTTCATCATCAGCTGATTTAATCTGAATTCCTAATGCTGCTTGACCCATTGGAGGGATCATTACAGAAAGAGGAAGTTTTTCTTTAAAAGGAATCTCATTTAACAAATCCAATCTATTCAATCCAATATACGCTAAGATAATTGCATCATATTGCCCTTCAGACAATTTTCTAAGACGTGTATTAACATTACCTCGTAAATCTTTTACGCGTAAGTCAGGACGTACTGAAAGTAATTGCATTCTTCGTCTTAATGAAGTCGTTCCCACCACAGCACCTTCTGGCAATGCATGAAATGATTCATAAGTATGTGATAAAAAAACATCTGATTGATCTTGACGCTTAGTAATAGCAGCTAACTCTAAACCTTCTGGCATATAAGAAGGTACATCTTTTAAAGAATGTACAGCAATGTCAGCATTACCTGCTAACATTTCATCTTCTAACGCTTTAGTAAAGTGTCCTTTACCCCCAATAAGTGCTAACGGTTTATCTAAAATCTTATCACCATTAGAAGTTATTTTATTCAGTACTACACTTATAGTAGGATATGCTGTTTCTATTCTATCTTTTACATGATATGCTTGCCAAAGAGCCAAATCACTAGCTCTTGTTGCTATGGTTATTTTATTCAAAAATACTCTTTATTTTATTTATTAAATTGTCAAAAAGCCCTGTTTCAGACTCCTCAACATCGATAGTTCATTTACTTTTAGAAATTAACTTTTTATATTTATTTCTACTTGGATCCCATATACCATCAATGTATAAAGTAGGTGTTCCAGACACCATTGACTTCGTTGCCATATCTTTGTCAAATCTTACTTCATCTGAAACTTCTTTAGTATTAATATCTTTTTCTGTGATATTTACCTTATATTTTGTGTTAATCTTAGCTAAAACTTTTGTGGCATTCACTTCTTTTGGATTAATTCTTAAAGAATAAAACGCCATTGCTTTAGCATGGTTACCTTTGTTTTGTTCAACTAACATCGCTCTGGTAATAATGTCAGATACAGGATGAATGCCAAGTAATGGGAAATGATAATAGTATAATGAAAGCTCTTTAGGGTTTGCTTTTACAGCTTCATAAATTTCAGGTACTTTCGTTTGACAAAATGGACATTGAGGATCAGAAAAAACAACCAACTTATATTTTGCATCTTTATTTCCTGCAATTAAATGCTTATCGTTATAAACGTCTTTACTTAACTCTGGTTTTAATAAGTTTTTATAATCTTCACCTGTTTCGAGGTCAATTAATGTGGGTACAGTATAACCATCTTTCACAAAAAGTGTTTCAGGTACAGTTACTTTGTCATAAACCGTTGCAGACTTTTTCACATTGGCGTGGATATTTAAAAAGAAAACTTCCCAACCTTTTGGCTTATCTAGGATTTTTGAAGAGATTACATCTACATCTGTCACCTTAACTTGTTTATTTTTAATCATATGCTTTTTAACATAAGATTTTACATCATCACTATCAGTTCCTGCACTAATTGTTAATGTTGTTACGACTGCTAGACTCAATAATTTCGACATCAATGACATCATCATCTCCTTGTTTTTTTGAATTATTTATATTCATTTTATATTTTGAATTGGGTATTGTACCACCTAATTGTAAATAGAAAGTATACAAAAGCGCAATTAACCCTAAAAGGTCAGAAAAAACCCCTGGGACAATGAGTAAAAATGCCCCTAAAAAATAAGAAGTAGCAGAATTATGAAAAGATTTCATGTTTAATTTTCCTTCTTTTAAACTTTGTATATTTCCCTGTATCGTTGTATGTGCATTTTGAATTAATCCCATACCTATTATAAATGAACCCACAATCCAAATAACCGACCATAAAAAACCAATATTTGAGCCTACTTCCAAAGAAAGAAAGAGTTCAAAAATTAAAAATAATAATACATAAATCATTAAGCCAACTTCTCCATAACTACTTCTATAATATTGTCAAGATCAACCATCTCTTTAGAAAGGTCTTTACGTGAAATAAGTTCTACTTGTCCCTCTTCAATATCGTTCCCAACCACAATGGCATAATTCATCCCAATCAATTCAAAATCTTTCACTTTAACCCCAAAGCCTGTTTTCTTATCTGCTCTGTCATCTAAAAGTACATCCACACCTTTAGCTTGTAATTCATCATAAAGTTTCGTCGCAGCTGACATTTGTTCTTCTTTTTTAGCTTTAGCCACAATGATGTCTACGTTAAATGGTGCAGATTCTTTTGTCCATACACAACCATTCTCATCATGGTTTTGTTCTATAATCCCAGCTAAAAGACGACTCACACCAATTCCGTAAGTCCCCATTACAAATGGTTCAAGCTTTTGGTTTTCATTTAAAAACTCTGCTTTCATTGCTTCTGAATAAATGGTTCCTAACTGAAAAATATGCCCAGCTTCGATTCCCTTAGTTTGCCTAAGTTTACCACCACATGCACAATGTGTTGTATTTTCATCAATTACTTCTACATTTGCACCAAAATCACAAGAATCACACACCATAATGGTATCTTCACCAGAATCTGCTAAGACCATAAATTCTTTAGAACCAGCGCCACCAATGGCACCTGAATCTGCTTCTACTACTTTAAAGTCTAATCCCAAGCGCGTAAATATTTTTTTATAAGTCTCTTCCATTAAAGCAAACTCTCGCTCCATATCTTCAATATTAGCATGAAAACTATAAGCATCTTTCATAAGAAACTCACGACCTCGCATAAGACCAAAACGGGGGCGTACCTCATCACGGAATTTCCAGTTAATTTGGTAAACATTAAGAGGTAACTGCTTATAGGACTTAACGGTTTGACGCACTAAGTTAACCATTGCTTCTTCATTTGTTGGGCTAAGCACAAAATCATTTTCATGTCTATCTTTAAAACGTAAAAGCTCTTTACCCATCTTATCAATTCTACCTGTCTCCTCCCAAAGAGCCTGAGAAGTCACAATGGGTAAATGTACTTCATTACATCCAGCCTTGTCTAACTCTTCTTTTACTACCTTTCTAACTTTTTCTAAAGTAATTTTTCCCAATGGTAGCCAATTATAAAGACCCGATCCCCCACTTGATTGAATGAAACCAGCACGTAACAAAAGTTTATGCGATGCTAAAACTGCATCATTTGGTGTCTCTTTTGTTGTGGGTATGAGCATTCTTGAAAATTTCATTATTTTTTTCCTATTATTTGTGAACTTATGTTTATTTAAAAATTTGAGTCATTATAGCTAATAGCTTGTTATACAGCTCTTTATCTAACAGGAGAATAAAGCGAAAGAATTAAAAATTAAGGGGGATTGCTAGTAAGAAAAGGTTCTATTAAGTTTAAAGTAGAACCTTCCAAAAGTATGGTATAAAATAAATCGCTTATTTCTTACCCATAATATCACATTGACCTGTCACTTTACAAAGTGGACAAAAGTTCACCAACCCTGCAATAAGAGGAATAACTCCTAAATAAAACCACTGATTTCCTGAATAAACCCCATAACCAATTAACGCTGAACCAAGTACAATTCTAAATGGTCTACAAATAGATCTAATTTTTTTAGCATCCATAATTTGAATCCTTTATTTTAATATTTTTGCATATTAACACAGTTAAACTAAAATGACTATAAAGAAGCTAAGCATACAAAAGCAATAGTTTCTAATATACTCAATTTTTTATCTCTTTTAGAAATTTAACATAAATACTGTAAATTAATGCTATTTTTGCTATAGTCCACTTATTAACAAAAATAGGAAAAATATTTATGGAATACTCACTACTTATCATACTTTACTATGGTATTTTACATGCAATGGGACCAGACCATTTATCAGCCATTGCCCTCTTCTCTATTGGTAAAAATAAAAGAGAAACCATTACCCTTAGCTTATTATTCGCATTAGGTCATGGATTTATGCTCTATCTTATGGCACAACTTATTAGTTATTTTGCCAATGATGAGCTTTTGGCTTATGGTGATGTTATATCAGCAGCTGTTATCTTAATAATGGGACTTTACTTAGTCTATTTAGCTTTTACCAATAAAATAAAAATTGATAGACATGAACATGAACATGAAAAGCATACACATGTTTACTACAAAGATTCTCATTTACATGACAAAGGAATTCTACTTTCACTTGGTTTACTAATGGGTGTAGGTGGCATACGTGGAATGCTTGTAACCCTCTCTGCTGTATCAAGTGGAACGGTTGGTGCTGAAATGATTTTAGCCTTTGTCATAGGGGTAAGTATTGTCTTCTTAGCTTTTGGATACCTTATTTATCTTGTCAATAAACGTTTAGCACTTTCAACAAATAGCTTACGTTATGCTATTATGTCAGTTGGTCTTTTCTCTATTGCCATTGGAGGTTACAATTTATCTGGAGAGTTTATATAGATTCCGAACAGGATCTATACTCCATAAAAAATAGACCCAATTTAGACTATAACTGTAGTTTAAATTGGCTCTATTACGCCATAGAAATAAAATTTGAAGGAATTTAACATGTTTAAATTAAACGAAGTAAAAGCACACTGTGACGTACCATGTGGTATTTATGATCCATCAGCAGCACAAATTGCAGCATTATCAGTAATCAGAATGATTGACTTAATGAACACAGCTGAAAAAGGTGCTGATGAAGTAGCATATTTAAATGATATGGCTAGATATGTATCTGTTAAAGAAACAGAAGCTATTAAATGTAAAGACGAAATCGCTATTATCTGGGGAGACTTTATTAAACCTCCACACTTAATTAAATACCCAGACTTACATACACTGGCTCATAAAATTATGATGCTTGGTGGTGCTGCTAAACAACACGCTTCAAGAGAAAAAGGTATGGAATTATTGGCAGCAGTAAACGAATTTGCAGCAATTTTCTGGGAAATCAAAGGTGTTAAAACTCAAACAGTTACAGCTCCTTACGCTCCTAGCGAATCTGTAATCTCTCCAGTTCTTTAAGAACAATTTATATGATTAGACTCTTTAAAGTTTCTGGTCATTCTCTCTTCCCTCTTTTTCAAGATGGAGAGAGAGTTTTCTGCATTAAAATTTTCAACTTTACAAAACTTAAAATCTCAAACATTGTTGTTTTTAACAAAGAACCTCATGGTCTTATGATTAAACAAATTAAAGCCATAGATAAAGAAGCCCATGATAAGAAAAGTTATTTCGTTCAAGGTACAGATGCTTTTAGCATTGACAGTCGTGACTTTGGTTCTATTGAAAGAGAAAGTATAAAGTACAAAGTTCTCTTCAAGTTTTAACCACAATTAGCTACAATAAACTACTACTCTAAAAAAGAAAGTTTAACCATGAAAAATATACTTCTATCCATTCTATTACTCATACCAATATCTATTCAAGCAGGAGAACCCATGTCAGAAAAAAAAACAACAACATTTTATGATTACAATGCTACTTCCATCATAGGTGAAAATATCTCTATGTCAAAATATCAAAACAAAGTCGTCTTAATTGTCAATGTCGCCAGTGAATGTGGATTTACTTCTCAATATAAAGGACTTCAAGAACTCTATAACAAGCATCAAGAAAATGGTCTGGTCATCTTAGCTTTCCCTTCTAATCAATTTGGTAAACAGGAGTCAGGCACACATGAAGAGATTCAAAAATTTTGTAGTAATAACTACCATATTACTTTTCCTATGTTTGAGAAAATCGATGTAAATGGAGACAATGCTCATCCACTTTACCTGTTTCTAAAATCAAAAGCAACTGGATTAATGTGGACAGAGGGTATCAAGTGGAATTTTACAAAATTTCTCATTAACAAAAAAGGGGAAGTTCTTACACGCTATGGTTCAAGTACAAAACCTAAAGATATTGAAAAAGATATTCTAAAACTTTTAGAAGAGAAATAAAATGTTAATAGATTTTGAAACTCAAACACCTTCTGAACGTTATAAACTGATGGTAAGCTCTGTCATTCCTCGCCCTATTGCATGGGTAGTCACCCAAGGAGAAGTTTTAAACATTGCTCCTTTTTCATACTTCACCCCTCTCTCTTCAAAACCAGCTACCATGATAGTCTCTATTGGACATCGTCCAAACGGTGAACCTAAAGATACACTCAAAAATTTACGAGAGCAAAAGAAATGTGTCATTTGTATTGTAGGAGAAGAACATTTTGAACCAATGCACTTAAGCGCACAGTCATTAGCATCAAATGAAAGTGAACTTGAAGCTTTTGACATAGAAACAGAAACCATACTAAAAGACTTCCCACCTGTACCTAAAAACATTCAAATAGCTTACTTTTGTGAATACCTTAAAGAAGTAGAACTAGAGGGGTCAAGTACAGTACCAACGATTGTAGAGATAAAACGTCTTTATATCAATGAGAAAATTATTACAGATACAGAAGAACTTAAATTTAACGTAGAAGCCATCGCCCGTGTGGGTAGAACCTATGCAACATTAACTGAAAAGAAAAACCCATGAAAAAAATACTATTGTTATTAATTTTCATCCAACAGGCGCTCTTCTCTGCCTCAACAGAAGAAGTATTAGAATATCTTAGTCTTTCACATTCAGAACAACGTGTTTTAGGTATAGAACAAGTATTTAATTCCATGCGTCAAAGTCAAGAGAACAATGAGGGTAACGAAAGTACAACACAAACCAGTATTGTCTACCAAGAGTACTTAGAAGAGCATATCAGCTCAAATGAAATTACTGAGCTACTTGAACTCTATCGTTCACCTATCATGAACCGTTATGTTGCTGAAGTTAAAAACTTCAATGTTAACCAAGATGATATGGATGCTTTTTTAGCCTCTTTAAAAGAAGAGCCTTTACTTACTGAACGTGAAGATATTATTGATGGTATTGTTAAAGTATTGGTTAATGAAGAACTACAACTAAACTTTTACAGAAGTATGATGCAACGTTATCCAGAAACAAATAGTTCTACAAGTACCGATGACAATGAAAGTACTATGTCACCAAGAGAAGAACGTTATGTAAACGCCATGAAAACATCTACTAAGAACCGTCTACTTTATGGCTCACAAGTTTTTTCAATGGAAGAAATGAGTGAATTAAAAGATGCCATTGACTCCAGTATGTTCAAAAAGATTAAACGTATTGAAAATGAAGCTTTAGTTGGTATTATGAACAACTTTATACAAGGGATTGTTTCTGAACCTAAACGCCAAAAAAATAATTAGATTTGATAATTATCAAATCTATTTAAATTAATATGAAAATTTGCATAAAATGACGAAATATCACTGGCAGACACTGGGCGAGAAAAATAATAACCTTGTACCTCATTACAACGCTGTTCTTCGAGAAAAGCTAACTGTTCATATGTTTCTACCCCCTCAGCAATCACTTTTAATTTAAGACTTTCAGCAATGGCAATAGTTGCCTTAACAATTAACTCTGACTCTTTTTTATGCCCAATACCTTGAATAAAACTTCTATCTATTTTTAACTTATCAAAAAGAAACTCTTTAAGATTAGACAAAGATGAATACCCTGTTCCAAAATCATCAATGGCAATAGAAAATCCTTTTTCACGTAACGTTGTTATGTTTTTAAATGCTGTTTTTCTATTGGCAAACACAGCCGTTTCAGTTACTTCAAACTCTATGGCTGAAGTGCTAATCTTATACTTTTCAATAATAGTCATAATGCGTGAGAGTAAATTTTTTTTACCCAATTCACGACGTGAGAGATTAATCGCTACTTTACCTGTTATAATTTTTTCTTTTTCCCAACGCTTAATCTGCTTACAAACTTCTTCAATCACCCAATCACTAATTTGGTCAATAAAACCACATCGTTCAGCAATAGGTACAAATTTATCTGGAGAAATCAAAGTATGACTCTTCCAACGAATTAATGCCTCCACACCTATTAATTTATTATTATTAAGTTGTATTTGTGGCTGATACAGTAAATAAAACTCATTATTTGTAATCGCCTTTTTCAGGTTTACTTCCATGCTAAACTCGTCATAGGCCTTTTCAGCTAATTCACGTGTAAAAAATTTGTACCTATTTCTTCCCGAAGATTTTGCTTTGTACATCGCAATATCTGCTTGTTTTAAGAGTTGACTTGAAGAAGAAATCATGTCAGGAAAAGTACAAATACCCATGCTTGTTGTCATATCCAAAGAATACTTGTCTACTTTAAAAGGTTTCACAAACTGTTCCATAACTAAATCTGCAACTTTTCGCAGTTCAATACTTGATACTTTATCAACAATAATAACAAACTCATCTCCCCCAAAACGGGCTAAAAAATATTTTTGATTCAACACTTTTTTCAAACGTTTGGTTATCTTTAAGAGAATTTTATCACCAATATTATGCCCTAAATTATCATTAATAATTTTAAATTGGTCAATGTCTAAAAAAAACAATGCACCTTGAAATTGTTTTTTCTTGGCTTCTTTAAGTGTCTCTTTAAGCTGTTTTTGAAAATAAAAACGATTGGGTAGTTTTGTTAAATCATCATGTAAGGCAATGTACTTTAACTCTTTTTGAATCTTTTTTTCCGATGAAATGTTTCTAATAATGCTAATAACTGTTTCTTTACCTTCAATTAAATAATTAGCCGAAATAAACCTTGCCTCATAATATTGTTTTTCGGATTCAAGCATAAACTCAACAATATTAAGTTTTTGATTTATCAAGGTCTTTTTTAAATTTGTACAAAAAAAACCTTCCAACTCTTTGGGAAAAACTTCATCATAATTTTTCCCTATAATATCTAAACTAGAAGGAAATAAAACTTCATCTTTTTGACTAAATGCTTCTAAAAACACGCCCTCTTCATTAGTTAAAAACATCATATCTGGCATGGCTTCTACCATAGCTTTTAAACGGGTTTCATAAGAACTTTTCTCTTTCAACTGCAAAGTCTCAAGCTCTTCAAATGAAAGCTCCAAAGAACGCTCTAAAGTATAAGAATGCTGATCATATTCCTCATAAGTTTTGGAAATTGAATGTAAAAATTTTTCAAAATTTTCATTTTCTTCTAATCGCTTTTCACCATTTTTACAAATCTTATTTAACTGCCGTAAAAGAAGCGTATGAAGTTTAGAATTCGCCAAATAACATCACCGTCATTGTTTGATTGTATAAATCACATTGACCTTCTACAGTAGGAGAAATTTCACCATAAGAGTAATAGCCTATTTGCATCACATTATCAAAAGGAAATGCTGAGAAAACAGCTTCTATTTCATCTTCAACTCTTTGACCCAATACCAATTTTCGTCCCACACAAGAAATCGCAACACAACAATATTGATTACAAATTTTTTCTCCAAAATCAATCTTTTTAACAGCCATAGAAGCCCCTGTAGTAAGACTCTTAAAACTTGACTTCATTAAACTAACTGTACTGTTTTCAGGAATATCTCCTGCAAAAGTAATGGACTGTTCTACTTCATCTACCGATAAAATGCTTCTCACTTTAATCTCATCATTATCATATAATCCTAACGGAAAAAGAAGTCCTGTACTGGGTAAACCATCAGCACGTTCTCCAAGATAGTGCTTATAAAGTGCTAAAGCTGGTTGATTGTCTAATTGATATAAAACATTGGCTGAAGAGGAAGTAACTTTTCGCTTGAGTCCTAAACTACTCCATCCTCCTTCTGAACCATAGCCAAAATAAAATGCCTCCCCATAAAAGCCTATGGCAACAATGGTCTCTGATTTTATTTTTCTGTCTACCAATACCCAAGTGCTTTGAAATCGATTATCATCTCCTGCTAACCCTCCTGAAACCATCACTTCTTTTCCAAAAACATCAGCAAAACCCTTGGTTAATGCTGAGCCGTTTACCTTTAATCCATCACTCAATACCATAACAGCTTTAGGCTTTTTTAACGCAGAGGCTAAAAATTTCCCAGACGCATAAGATGTATTATTATCACTAATCTTAGTATCAACTAACTGCAATACTGTTTTTTCAAAATAAATAACTTGAACGACAAAATTGTCTTCAGCTAAGGTTGTACCATATATCTCTCCAGCTGTAGAACAACCCATAAATTTTGACTTGGGAAAAGCTTCAAATAATTTTTGTAGAGGGGTTTCTAATAATTTAGTCTCTAAAGAACTAAACACTAAGATCAATGTATTTTCACTGTCTAAACTTAAATTAAGATGTTTATCCCAATTGTCTAAAATATAAATATATTGCTCTAGTTTCAATTTAATTTCTCCTATTAAACAATTATTAATATATAATATTTCAATAAGCGTTACAAGAGACTTAAAAGCTCATAGATGCAATATGATTTGAAGACAATAGAAAGAATATTTCACAAAATTAGACAGTCCTAAACAGCTCCTTGATCAATCATTGAATCAGCTACTTTTCTAAACCCTGCAATATTAGCACCTGTCACTAAGTCTCCTTCACAATCAAACTCTTTGGAGGTTTCATAAGCTGTTTTAAAGATATTTTGCATAATGGTGCGTAATTTAATGTCTACTTCTTCAAAAGACCATTGTGCCATACTTGCATTTTGACTCATTTCAAGCTGTGACGTGGCAACACCACCAGCATTGGCAGCCTTACCTGGAGAAAACAAAATACCTTGTTGTTTAATAAATTCTAAGGCATCAGGTGTGGTTGGCATATTTGCTCCCTCATTGACTAAAATACACCCATTTTCATGAAGTTTTTTCGCATCAATTAATGTTAATTCATTTTGTGTAGCCGAAGGAAAAGCAACATCACAAGGAACATGCCAAACAGCATGTCCCCCTTCAGGATACTTACTCACAGGTATGTAAGCACATTGACAATCCACTGTAGCATAAGCTTCTAAAGAGTCATGATGTATCTCTTTAATGGCTTTTAGTGCTTTCAGGTCTATACCACCTTCACGATAAATTGTTCCTCGACTGTCTGAACAGGAGACAGGAATAGCACCCATATCATAAAGCTTTTCAATTGTATAAATTGCCACATTTCCAGAACCTGAAACAGCACAACGTTTACCTTTTAATGATTTACCATATGCATTTAAAAAGTTTTCAGCAAAATAAACTGAGCCATAACCTGTTGCTTCTTTACGTGCCTTTGAACCTCCCCAGTTTAAACCTTTTCCTGTTAAGACACCATCAAACTCTCCTGTTAATCGTTTGTATTGACCAAAGAGGTACCCAATTTCCCTTGCACCCACACCAATGTCTCCAGCAGGTACATCTTTGTGTTTTCCAATATGCTTATAAAGCTCTGTCATAAAGGCTTGGCAGAACTTCATAATCTCATTATCAGATTTTCCTTTAGGATTAAAGTTAGACCCTCCTTTAGCCCCACCAATTTGTAAGCCTGTTAATGCATTTTTAAATATCTGTTCAAAACCTAAAAATTTTACGGTTCCTAAACTCACAGTAGGATGAAAACGTAAGCCTCCTTTATATGGACCAATGGTGGAATTAAACTGTACTCTATAACCAACGTTAACATGGATATTACCAGCATCATCCACCCAAGTAACTCTAAAAATAATTGTTCGTTCAGGCACAACAATTCGATCTAATATATTATGTTCTAAATACCTCGAATCTTCATCTAACAAAGGTCGTAAAGACTCCAATACTTCTTCAACAGCCTGATAAAATTCATTTTGTCCAGGACTACACTCTTTTATATAATTTAACACATCTTCTATTTTTTTAGAACTTGGCATTTTTCACCTTTATTTATTATGGTTTACTAAGCGTATTATAGCAATTTTTCATCTTTTCTCTCATCTCAAAACCATCAAAGAGATTAATCAAAAATTATATTTATAAATATTTATTTTCAACAAAATATATTCTGCTACTATTCTTTTACATCCTTTAAATTTAAATAAATTTAGATGCTGTAATCCAACATTTTAACAGGAGAGTAAGATGAAAAACTTAATAATAATAGGGTTATTATGGAATTTACAACTGCTATATGCCAATCCATTTTCCATGGGTATAGGTCTAAATACAAACATGGGCATACAAAGTCCTAACCCCTGCTTTTCAACCATAACTTTTGATTTAATGGTTAAAGCAAAAGATAACAATGCCCATCATGCAAAAGTTATAACAATGATTAATGGGCAAAAATATGAAGTTGCTATTTATACTGACCATATGCCTCTTATGGAAAAGTCTCAAAAAAACACTGCTATTTATGGTACGATAAATGGTGAAAGAATAAGTATTTTGATTAATAATGCCTATCCTGAAGATGCTAAATTTCAAGTGAAAGTATTTGATGGCATGGGTCAAACAATCCATCAAAGTAAAATTTTTGATTACCAAAATTCAAACATTAACTTCTCTGAAATCACTATCAGTAACTTTTTTCCTACCCCACCTAAAAAATATCCTCTTAGCACAAACCTTGAAAAGAGAATAACCGATAATGAAGTACTTAAGCCTGTTGTTTATACCCCCACAGTTGATTCTGTTTATGACACACGTATCACAATGGTAGCCAAAAATGACGATTCTATTGCCAATTATCCCAAAGTACAAACATGGAACAGCAACATGAAATTACTTCGTGTAGGAAGCAGACTTTATAATGCCAATACATTAGAAGAGAATATTCTGACCAAAAATATTGACAATCCTTATTCTACTTTATGTAATAGAAGTTCAGATTATTTTAGATGGTCAAATATTGAAGCAAACCGTTTCTTTGTACTCGATACGGCTAACCGTTTAATCAATGGTCAAGTTAATCCAAACAATATCGACTGTTCAAATATTTTAGAAGATTTTTCTGATTATGAAAAAATCCATATAGGCCCTCATGAAGGCAACATAGATTATCTTGACAAATATGTTCTTTTCTCAGCCAAAAAAACAAACGATACTACTATCTATCTCATCTTATACGATATAGCCAATCAGGCTCGTGTATGGACAAAAGTATTACCTGATGACCAGTGGCAATATAATGCCCAAGCAGAACGATGGAATCCCATCCAAATGGACTGGATTTCTGTTTCACCTTCGGGAAGATATATTGTCATCAACAACAAAAACAAAGATAATTACCAAGAGGGTTTATATCGATATGATATTAACTTTGAAAACCCAATGAAATTACAATATGAGTATGGGGGTAATCTATATAGTTCAGGTGGACATGGTGACATGGGTTATGACACAGATAACAATGAAGTTGTTGTCCAATTCATGACAGGTTTGGGTGTACATACTTTCAACCTAGACAATCCACAAGAAACAGCTAAAAAACTTCTACAGTCTCCTTATGGTGGTGGTCATGTAAGTTGTCGAAACACAAAGCGTCGAGGTTGGTGTTATGTCACCACACATTACACAGGCTATAAACGTGTTTTTGCACTCAAACTTGATGGTACAGGTGAAGAAAATATAGAGAACTTTTCACAAACACATCTAAAAGATGGTTATGGAGAAACGTATGGTGGAGCCAGTCCAGATGGAAGTGAAGTAATTTTCAATAGCCATTGGGATACCGACACCATCCATACATTTGTAGCAGAAGCCAGTGGAGGAGAAATAACAATTAACTAATCCAACCACTACATGGGCAAAATAAAATACCCCTTTGCCCATAAAAACTGCTTTAAATACAACAACTGTATAGGTTCAATCGTACTGCTTCGATGTATTATCCGTAAGGTCTTCTATTTAAATACAACAACTGTATAGGTTCAATACAAAGTGGCTGTATTAAACATACCAGCGCTTAACCGATTTAAATACAACAACTGTATAGGTTCAATAGAGCCAAAGTAGAAGCCTTACGAGTTGTACCTTTATTTAAATACAACAACTGTATAGGTTCAATAATAAAGCTTATGGAAACGGTAGCTAGTGGAATCAAATTTAAATACAACAACTGTATAGGTTCAATTTCGTTTACAAAATCTCCAATAGATACAGCAACAGAATTTAAATACAACAACTGTATAGGTTCAATATGTCCATGTTAAAAATGACCATGTTTCCATCTTTTATTTAAATACAACAACTGTATAGGTTCAATGATTTAGAGGCTGAGCTAAATAGGGTCTCAACTCTATTTAAATACAACAACTGTATAGGTTCAATATTCGTTTTTTTGATTTGTAAGGGATTTGGGTTAAAATTTAAATACAACAACTGTATAGGTTCAATGACTTTTTAAACACCACCGTACTTTTATATAAAAAATTTAAATACAACAACTGTATAGGTTCAATCAGCTTCTGTAGCTGTGCTGTGGTGGACAAAAGAGCATTTAAATACAACAACTGTATAGGTTCAATGACGTGATTTACAAAATTGATGAGGACTGGGTAGAATTTAAATACAACAACTGTATAGGTTCAATAGATAAAAATATTGTAGGAGCCATGGTAGATGTTTGATTTAAATACAACAACTGTATAGGTTCAATGATGCATGAGAACGAAGGGTTTCTCGGTTTTGTAACATTTAAATACAACAACTGTATAGGTTCAATACGAATATAACTACAAGGATATAACATGGTAATAAAATTTAAATACAACAACTGTATAGGTTCAATTCACAGTTTTGTACCAGTCCTGAACCCACTATGTTAAATTTAAATACAACAACTGTATAGGTTCAATTAACACAGAAGTGGAGACAATTGTTAATGAAAGCACATTTAAATACAACAACTGTATAGGTTCAATATCTGTTAAAACATGGTCTAAACCCGTACCTGACTTATTTAAATACAACAACTGTATAGGTTCAATCGGATTCAGATACAGCCTCCATACCGTCTTCAATGATATTTAAATACAACAACTGTATAGGTTCAATGATTGGAATGCGTCCATCGGTTCGCTTAATGCCCCATTTAAATACAACAACTGTATAGGTTCAATCAGTGCGAAAAAGGTGGTGTAAAATTTACCATACTATTTAAATACAACAACTGTATAGGTTCAATAATGTTCTCTCCCAAAAAATGAGATATGTTGTTGAGGATTTAAATACAACAACTGTATAGGTTCAATGTTCTATAAGCTGATATAAAATATCTCGCATCTTCAATATTTAAATACAACAACTGTATAGGTTCAATTTTAAAATGGCTATCTATGAAGTTGGGAATGCTTCTCTATTTAAATACAACAACTGTATAGGTTCAATTCTTAATAAATGCCTTTAAATCAGTATTGTTTTTTTATTTAAATACAACAACTGTATAGGTTCAATTAATTTAAAGGAAAAAACATGAATTTTGAAATCGAATTTAAATACAACAACTGTATAGGTTCAATTTTTCTTTTTTGGCACATGAATAAACCCACTTTTATTTAAATACAACAACTGTATAGGTTCAATGTCTTAACAACATTAAGATGCCAAAGGTGAGCAAATTTAAATACAACAACTGTATAGGTTCAATAAGGTGACCATGTTGTTATTAAAGAAAAACATTCTCTATTTAAATACAACAACTGTATAGGTTCAATAATCTTTAATGTCTTGCTCTTTACATTTTGCTTCTATTTAAATACAACAACTGTATAGGTTCAATCTACAGCTTATTACAGCTTTTACACTATAGATACTAATTTAAATACAACAACTGTATAGGTTCAATTAGGTATATTCTAAAGATTAAAACATCTGATTTTGTATTTAAATACAACAACTGTATAGGTTCAATCTAATATTTTATAAGGATTTTTTATGCCAGTAATATTTAAATACAACAACTGTATAGGTTCAATTAAAAGGTTGCTTCTTTTGGTAGAGTTTTAGATACTGGATTTAAATACAACAACTGTATAGGTTCAATTTATGATAAATTTTCTGAATACTATGTTTTGCTATTTAATTTAAATACAACAACTGTATAGGTTCAATGCTGTAGAATGGGATAGTGAAACGATGTATGGAACGAGATTTAAATACAACAACTGTATAGGTTCAATATGGAGAAGTAAGTGGTATTAGAGTTACTGGCTAATTTAAATACAACAACTGTATAGGTTCAATTGATTTACTTCTATGGTTTGCTCTTTTTCTTCATTCAATTTAAATACAACAACTGTATAGGTTCAATATTCTTCCGAATTTATTTTCAGATGTTGGAAAAGATTTAAATACAACAACTGTATAGGTTCAATATATTGGATAACGCCCCTTATAGTGTTGCTTATCTCTATTTAAATACAACAACTGTATAGGTTCAATCAGCGTCCAAGCTATCCACAGGATTGTAAATTGATATTTAAATACAACAACTGTATAGGTTCAATAGGGTTCTTTATATGGTCTTTTCCATCTGCCTTAAACATTTAAATACAACAACTGTATAGGTTCAATAACTATAAGTATATTCTTCTTTTTAACTTTTCCCCCATTTAAATACAACAACTGTATAGGTTCAATAAATCTTGTAAATCCCCTATATGTCATGGAAACTGATTTAAATACAACAACTGTATAGGTTCAATGAAGATAAAATAGGCGTTTGAAAATAAATAAAAATTTTCAAACCCCATAATATCAATGTTTTAGATGGTTTTTTCCAACCATTTTGGTTCTTAACAATAAAATGTCATATAACTTGCTAAACACGCTATTTTATCGTACTTTGCTTTAATATGTTGTTAAAAGGAGCTTGGAAAAACTATAAGACTTTTTCGATTAAACTCATAGATAAAAACATCGATGTAGGCATAGGGTAAGTACGAATTTTCCCTTTTTTTATTTCAAGTTCTATAAACCCAAGTTTTTTATAAAATGCCACAGCATCTGTTTTTGCATCAACCACTATACCAACACAACCAAATTTTTCTTTTTGTTCAAGAGCCAATTTGAACACAGTAACCATAAGTTTTTTACCAATACCTTGATTTTGAAATCTACTGTCAACACCAACACGTGATAACTTCAAAATAGGAAGAGGATACATCGGTAACTTTTTTTGATGCTTTAATGGTAAATCATCACGCATCAAACTACCAACACTAACCGTAGCAAAGCCAAAAATATTCTGTTCATCTGTTGCAACATAACTAACCCCAATATAATGTTTAAATTGGTTTTGACCTACATACTTTTGAAAAAAATAATCAAGTTCTATCTCTCCACACGAAAAACTGCTTCTATTATCACTCTTTTTAAGTATACGTATACTAATCATTATTTTTCATTAGGTCAATGAGTGCTTGGGTTGGCTCAGGTGGATTCTCTATCATATTTATCACTTCTTTAAATGAATCCTCACTCAAAACAATATTCGTAGAAATGATAAACTCCTCAGGAATCGCCTCTAAAGCTTGAAGATAATGATTTAATGCATTTTCAATAAGAAAGCCTTTTTTTACACCATGCATTTCACTATAACTTTCTAAACTCTTCTTCGTCTCATTTGAAATATAAGCAGATACTTGTGTAGTCATTCGCTATCCTTTTAAATATATATTTTTCTACAAAAAAGTAGAACTTATTAAAGTATAGCATAACACCCTAAAGAAACAACGACTCACTAGGCTTCTCATCTGTTCCTAAAACCTCTTCGTCAAACACATTTTTATTTTGTAGTTTAATAATGGAAACAAAATCCAATTCCTCATCAATCACACCCTTTATTTCATCTCTAAATTTAATGAGCCGTGAGGGAGTAATGTTCCCTCGAAAAATAGACTTTTGATGATGATGAAAATACTTCTTGCAAATTTTAAAAACTTTTGTGACCCTGTTTTTTCCTGCTTCACTTTGCGTATCCGATATATCGTACATGACAATGGCATAATTATAGTTGTAGCTTTTCAACATTTATCCTTCAGCTTAAATGGTACAAATTCTCTATCTTCAACCAAGAACTTCACCAATTTATAAGCATCATATTTTATGGCACTTTTATAAGTCGTTTTCCGTTTTAATTTAGGATGTAAAAAGGGTTCATTAATCCGTGCTTCAAATGCCTCTATAAATATCTTTTTTCCCTGCTCATTCAGTAAAGCATAATTCACAGCCTTATCAAAATGTTTACTAACCTGTAACTTTTTTTTGTTCACTAAATCAAAAATAGTTTTAAAAACAATAATGGGTTTAAATACCTCACACATGTCCAAACTCAAAGAAAACCGTCCTTCTCTTGGTGAATGTAAAAAACTTATAGATTGATTCAGATGCGTATGATAAATAGCCGAAATTGTTTTTGTATAAAGTAGCGTATTTCCAAAACTTATCAAAGCATTTATAGGGTTATCTGGTGGTCGTTTCACCCGTTTGTTTAAGATAAAATCATCAGGTAAAAAATGACGAAAACTATCATAAAACTGATTCCAAATCTGCCCTTCTATCCAAAGTATCTGCTTTATATGAATATCTCCATCCAAAAATTCTTTAACATCTTTATTTAACCAATCCAAAAATGGTTTCAAATCCTTTTTGCCATGTCTGTAATAATGGTACAACACTTCTCTAACATTATCAGCAATCCCCTGCACTATCGCCTTGGCAATAACAAGCCGTTTATCAATATATGCTTGTGACTGCCGTATGGTCAAGTCCCCACTAATGAGTTGTTCTTTTGGATAAAAACTTCCAGAGTAATTTTGATGATAGTTAAAAAAGTGAATCGTAATCCCTGCTTTAGCTATAAAATCTAAAAACTTCGTATTTAAACTCACCTCTGCCAAACAATAAATTTCTTTTAAATCCTCTATAGGAATATAATTATGTCCCTTACTATTGTAAAAATCAATTGAGTTGTCTTTTCGCTTCAACTCACCCATGCTAAATATATACTGTGTGTGATTTTTTGCCATTTTATAATTGTGGAAACTTAATTTTCAACTGCCCATCAATATCTATCAAAAAATTTTGAATTTCAATTTTTAACTCTTCAACTTTTTCAAAATCAATATCAACAGCAATACCTTTTTTAGATACTCCACATCTGTGGATAATATTATGCCTTATGTTTACAGCTTGAAAAAGATTGGTTAAATTTGCTGGGAAACTTACTTCAAATGCATGTCTATAATACATTTTTACCTGTGCTAAATTATGATATTGTAAACCGTTTAACTCTTGTTTTATAAAGCTTGGAAGACCCAGACCAAAGATTGTACTTAATTTTGCACTGTTATTTATCCCTTTTCCTAAATTGTTATAGTTCTCAGGATATTCATCCAGTATTCCCCACATAGTATGAGAGAGATAAGTTTCCATACAACTTATCAAATAAGCATAATTCAATTGTAATATATGATTGTTATCATCATTTTCATATCTCATCTTAGCCAAATTAGTTTCAAAATCTTCAAAATATTTTGTCATAAATTAAGCCTCTTCAGTATAGTTGATGTCAATTTTAATTCTCTCTAAAATATCATCTAATATTGTTTTATATTCTTCTATATTATCTCTCTTTTCAAGTTCTATTTTCCATTCAACCCCATACATTGAAGACCATACTAAAGCAGAATAATTATTTCCTTCTAAGTCTTTAAACTCTTCATACCATTCAGAAACACTATCTCTATCTCTATCGGCTAAATAATTTGGAATTGGAATTGAGACGGTACATATTGTATCCTCATCAATTTGTATATCAAGAAATCCCCCTAATAAAGCAACTCTTTCATCTGAGCCTTTAAGAGTTTCATCTTCCTTCATCATATTTTTTTTAATTTGTCCCATAAATAAACTTTCAATATCAAATTTTTACTATTTTATCATATACATACTTTTTCAACAAATATCCAATGAAATATAAGCAATTGTTTTTATACATCCCCTTTTTTTGGCTCACTTGTAGCTCATCTTTATTAATTTAAGATGTTTTTTATATTACAATCATATAAAACAGTACTCATAATAAGCACACTTCTTACAATGATTCTCAAAAACTACCTCTGGAGGCTTAGGTAAATCTATCAAATCAGAGATCTTCTGCAACACCTCCAAAAGCTCTTTTTCATTCACCTCATCAAGCTCCACATAATGCACCTTTTTACTCTGTTTTCGTTTCTCTATAAACTCTATTTTTCCCTTTTTAAGTACCCCTTTTTGCTTTAACTTATACAAATATAAAAGCACCTGCCACTTAACAGCCTCAGGGTCGGAGTCGCTCTTCTTTATCTCAACTAAATACTCTTTAGTTAGCTTATCTATTTTGATGTTATCGATAGACACCTCACCTTTTTTGCTCTTTTTTTCTTGAAGTTCATGTAGCACTTTACCAATGCGTACATCTTCAGAATTGTCTTCTAGGTTGATTCTGTTGGCGTGTAACCAACATTGAGTTTTACAGTGGAAGTAGTAGTTGATTAGGGTTCCTGTGATTTGGTTCATATAAACATTCCAACATTACCACCTTTTCCCAATACTTTAGTATCAAGCCCATTTTCATAACTATAAATATTTTTATACTCTTCTAAATATAAATATCCATACTTCTCTTTTCCATCTTTACAATATGGTAATAAATTTTCTATCCCACTACCTTGATATTTTGCCAATGAAAAAGTATATTGTGAAATTTCAGAAGCTATATTTTTCAATTTTATTTGTCTTGTTGTAAAATCTTCATCTTGTTTTTGAATAGCTTCTACATAAGAATTCCATATTTCAATAGCTTCATTATTCCAAGGAACAAACACGGAAACCGACTCCATATCAATAATCTTAATATGAGACTCACTAAAACGAAGATTTTTTATATGGTCGGTATAAGTATCCAATCCCTCTATAAATGGTGTATCATTTGATTTTCTAATTTTTTCAATGACTTGGTCATAATAAATATCAAAATTCTTAGTTTCAAGAACATTTTTATTCTCTTCTTTTCCTTCTATTAGCTCTACATATTCAGACGATATATTAAGTCTTTTATCACCCCTATAAACAAACTTCGCTTTAGCACTTTCCATCTCAAACAAAAAGAGTTTATTTCCCTCTTTTGACGAGTTACGATTAATTCGTCCTGCTAACTGCTCATCACTATCTATAAGGGATTTTTCTTTAAATCCTATGTCCATATCTATATCCACACCAGCTTCGACCACTTGAGTAGTGACCAGTAAAATATTTTTGTCATGGGTATTTTTTAGAAAATTAATAATCACTTTTCGTCTAGGCTCTAATATCGTACCACTTAAAATAAATATCTCATCAAAAAACTTTTTATTTTTTTCTATAGCCTCTTGATAAAACTCATCAGCACCTTTTTTTGTAATGAATTCTATAATAATTCTTACAACATTGGTTTTATTGCTTTCTAAAGCTTGATAAACTTTACTCTCTTGCACTACTCTTTTATAAATATCTTTTGGCTCTTTGATTTTTCTCTTTTCAGTAAAAATATTAACTCTTTGTCCAAAGTTAGGATTTGAAAAATATGTTTGTTTATTACTAACTAACTTTACAAATCTATTATTTGGTTCATTTAAAATATCACCTATTTTCGGTAAAGTAGCACTCATAATAATAAACTTAATATTAAATTTATCAGCAAAACTATCCAATAAATAAACAATACTCGACCATAAATCAGGGCTGTAAGTTTGTACCTCATCAATTATCACGATAGAGTTAGCCAAACGATGAAAAATATAGTTATCATCTTTACTCACACCAGTAAGTACATTAAAAAACTTGACATGAGAAAGCATTGTAATAGGATAATTCATAAATTGGTTATCTAAGAAATTTGTTTTTTCATCTCCATAAACCCCATCTTTCTCTATCTCTTTTTTATCATTATATTTTGCTTTTGAATGAAATTGTACTATTTGAGAACTATCCAAGTCTAAAACATTTTTTACAGAATCATAGGTTTGAGTAATAAGCGTAGTAAACGGAAATACATAAAATATCTTATTAATAGACTTATCTTCTTTTAAAATCTCAACGGCACTCATAACAGAAAGGTTTGTTTTCCCTGCTCCTGTTGGAGCTTCTATGTAAAAAAGATTTTCTTTAATCTTCTCTCTTAGATTCTCTTTAACTTCAACAAAGAGTTTATTTCTAAGATGGTTTAAATTCTCATTTGACTTCTCATCTAATTCATCAAAAGATTTTAAATCCCTATCTATTTTTGTTTCTATATTTTCAAGATACTGTCTTTGATAAAACTCATCATAAGCTTTATCACTAAATTCTTCATCAATCAATCCAAAGTCTTTATACTCTAACTCTGTTTTATTACCATAGTTCATAAATTGAGCCGTGGCGTAGTAGTCAGAGATGATTAGGAGAGAGAAGAGAGATTTAGAAAGTAAAAATAGAGTATCTTTATTCTCTTCAATATAATCATAAATAGTAGAAAAAATTCTATTTTCTTCTTTATGTACTTTAATTAAATTCATCTTGATATCAAAAAGATTTAAAAACTGTTCTAAATCATCACTAAATTCAAACTCTGTACTTTGATAAATAGAACCATGATGTTTTGAAATGAAATATCCAAAAAGATAAATAATGCTTTCAATAATCTCTATCTCATCTTCATCCCACTTTTTAGTATAAAGTTCTTGAAGAGAATCATTTATAAACAGATATGCCCCTAAAGGTGAATGATTACTATCTTCTGATAATTTAATATTTTTAAACTTTTTATTATCCATCTTATCAACTTGAAAATTTGGATTCATTTTTCCCATATCATGCCAATAAACAGCTTTCGCAAAAAGTTTTTTTACAAAATTACCAAAACTCTCTTCATCTGAAACCTCATCAAGTAGATTAACACTTTCTTTAAAAAGTCTATCAAGATGATTTTCTAAACCATTTTTATCTACTAGAAGTAAAAAATAATCATAAACTAAATCTATATGCTCCTTTAGACTCTCTTTTTCATTTTCTCTTAAATGAGCTTTATATTTATCTTCAATATCCAGCTTTATATCCAACTCACTAAATTTTAAAAGAGACATATTACACCCTCATCACACTCATAAAGATTTTGAAGTTGTTTGGTCGATTTAAAAACATTATTGGTATATAAAAAATCATGATATTTATACTGCTTTAACTGCTCATCAAAGCCAATAGGTAATCTCTCAAACAGATAAAAATAGTTTGTGGTTCTCTCTTTATATCCACTGTTTTTTATTTCAAAGTTTTCATCTGTTTTTATAATTGTTTTTACTTCAATTTTTTTTTCTTTTGATTCTATCTTTTCAAATTTTTCATGTAAATGAAATGTAGTTTTTTCATTTTTTATATCCCACCACCATAAAGAAAATTCATTTTTTCCCATATAGGGAGGATAAACAGCTTTATGATTTTTCAAGCTATCTATTAATTGTATATGCTCTTCATTATCATCATCAAGTTCAAGATAAATCCTATATGCAGGATTAACCAGTGTCTGCTCTGTAATATTTGCAATAGAACCATTTGTAGTATTATTAAAAATAATAAACTCTTTTTTAAAAATACCTCCATTTTTGTCACTTGGAGCAATAGCTACTCTTATATCTTTTAATTTCTCATAATATTCTGGCATTTTAGACTTATCACTATTTTGATTGTGTCCTCTATACCCTATAATAGCACCCAATATTCCTAACAAGTAAGGCTTATGCACAATATTATAAGAGACAAAGATTTTATCATTTATATCAGGCTTTTTAAACATTCCAAACTCTGCTTTTATAGTGAAACTAATTAGAGTTTTCATGCTAGTTCACTTTTAATAAATCATGTGCTTCTATTTTATCTTTTAACTTATCACTAGTATTTATAACATCTAAAAGCTCTTCAATATAATAAAGTTCAATATACTCTATTTGCTCTTTATATTTATCCAAATAACTTATAAGCTTTGTAATGTCAAATGAATTATTACCCTCTTTATCTTTTTTAAATGTAATAAACTGTGCAAAACTAGGCAGTGTTAAAGTAGAAGTTTCATTAAGTGTAACATAAATAGATAACTCATTTTCAACTCCTGCTTTTGAGTGAGAGTCATAAAAAGTAGCAGAGTTATTAAAAGCGTTTTTTAGAATAGATATATCACTATTTGTTAAAGTTTTTATATCCGTTACAGTTTCTTTCCAACTCAATAAATTTTGAGGATTTACTGAAAAGTTATGAATATAGTGAGCTTCTGTAGCCTTACTCATACTCCCAATAGCTGTAAACGGTGCTAAAATCTCATCGGTATAAACACGACCTTCTTTATATAAATCGGTTGCATGATTAATTTGTACATTTCCATGAAGTGATATATTATTTCCTTTTGCTCCATCAGGTGTAAAGGTAGCACCAAATAAACGAACATCAAGACACTCTGTTAGGTTTCTAAATATGACATCTTTTGTACTATTTTTATCAGCTTTAGAATTATCTTTTAATTTTGTATCAGGAAACATATTGTCATAACTTGTTTTTAAATCATTTGTTTCTATCTTATTGTGAAAATGTTTTGTAAACAATACTTTTTCATCACTATAATTTTTCTTGATATAGTTTCTAACCAACCACTTAAAAGATTTATCTGTAGCATAAAAACTACCATCACTTTTTAACCGTCTAGGCAGTCCAGAAAAATCTGCATTATAATTTGCATTTATCGCTTTTACTACCACACACCCATAAACTCTATTTTTAAATTCTCTACTACTCATTTTCATTCTCCTGATTTATTGTTTCTTTTTTCTCATAAAAATAGTTATCTCCAAAATATCCTGAAATTAAATATTCTTGTATTTTATCCATATTGACCTCATCATAGTTTCTAATAATACTCATCGCATTTTCAACTTTACCATTACTAGAGTTATAACTTATCTCATGTGCATACTTTTGAAAAATTTCAAATACATAGCCTTTTAAAAGAGAACTGCTACTCCAGTCTAAAAAGCCTGAAAAGTCAGCATGAGACTGATTTTCTTTTTTTGCTTTACTATGATTTAATAAAAATCTTGCAAATTGACCTACTAAAAATGCAAAAAACTTATCATCATTTTTAATTACATCCATTCCTTTTATAAACTCATTTTTAACATCATCATTCTCATCTCTAACCTCTTGCCAATACCCTAAAAAGTGTTTCATCTTCTTTTTTAACTCTAAAAATTCGCCACTATCCACTTTTGTCTCCTTTTTTTGATTTAAACTAAAAAGTAAATTTAGTTTCTCTTTAATTTCATTCTCATAAATAGAATAACCATCTTTATTTTTATTATCATGCCTTATATCATCTGTAATAATATCAAGTAACATTTCTCTAAAATCTATTAAACCTAAAGCACTTTGATGTGATTTATAGATAAAGTCATAAAAGTTTTGTCGATATTTGAGAAGATAGTTTTTGAGTATGCTATTTGAGTTAGAAGAATCTATTTTCCAATAAGTGATTTTTATATCTTTATAATCACTAAAATAATGTCGTTGTAAATTTTTCTGAAAAACAAGCTCATTAATTATCTTCTCAAATTGAAATACACTTAACTTTCTATCATACAAATCACTTAATATAAATCCATTTTTTATTTTCAAAAAATTCTGTATTTGAAATGTTGTCATATATTGGAAGTTTTCTACATAGTCTAAATCTTTAATTTGTAATTTCCAGCCATTATCACTTTTTGAATAATAATTTAAAAGGTAGAAATTTTTTAGATCCTTTGGATTTCTATAATAAATTGATTTTATAATTTCTCGATAACTTTTCTTTTTCTCATTATCTTTTAAAATACTCTCCTGTTTTCCAAAGAGACTTTTATTATCAATAAATAAAGGAAAAGGCTTTGTAAGTTGTTGATTATCAGTCATAACTTTAAACTTATGTAGTTGTAGTGTACAAGTCTTACAAATATGATTCGTTATTTTTAAGGGCATAGTAGCTTTCATCCCTAAACTATCTCCTAAAGTAGATAACACATAAGGTAAAGATAACTCATCAGAATACTTATTACAGATTGAACATTCTCCATTGTGAAGACCTGCCTTATCAGTACTTAAAAATGCTCTCTCCTGTACAAATCTTTCATAAAAAGATTTAACACTATCTAGCCCAACATCAATATAAACTCTAATTTCTACAGAAACCTCTTTTTTACTTTTCTTCTGCTTGTCATATTTTTCTTTTAGCTCTTGAATAATATTATGTTTTGCAAGTAATGATTTTTCAAGATTTTCTTCAAGATATTGTTGAATAGAAGACAACTTTTCTTTCTCTATATCTTCCTCTAAATAGCTTTTAGCACTTTCAAACTGAACTCTTATCCTATTTGATGTACTACCATTTTTTGTAGGCTTAAGATTATATAAACTTGTTTTAATAATTTCATTTTCATTATCAATATTATAAAAAACTTTTACACTCAAAATATATGGAGAACTACCACCCAGTCCCTTATTTTTATCAAGATATTTATTATGCATTCCCTTTTGATAATAGGTCATATATTTTAAAGTCTCTTTTAACTCACTATCTAAGTTTTCAATATCTAATAAATCGCTACAAACCATATTCTCTTTAATATTAATATAATAGTGAAGATAGGCACTGCTTACTTCATCTTGAATGAAATAATTTTCAATTCCTTTATTCTTCTCATGATTCATAAAGTCTACAATTTCTTTTATCATCCTACAATCCTTTATCTTTCATTTTTAATCTCCAAATAATTGCATAACAACATAAACAGAGCATAAAATATTTTTGACTATGCTGACAAAATAATTAACAAACGCCATTAAATTTCCTTTACATATTAAATCTAAAAAATATTTTAGCAAAAACAACTTCATATTCACTAGTATTAGATAGTTAAATATTTAAAAAAACAAAAAGCTCTTAATGAAATATTTTGTTTTTTATAATAAAATTTCAATTAGCAACAATGTCTCTTTGAACCAACACATACAATGTATTTAAATCTAGTTTTAGATAGTTATAGGCTTGTTGCTACTTTATTCCTTTAACAAGCATAAACCCACCCCCAAACGAATTCTTCTCGCCAAGCCCACAAGCCAAAGCCACAAATGCCAATTTCTGACTCACTTCATCTTCATTGGGGACAATACGAAACTTATTACCAAAGAGCCTCACATCTCTT
>CACVAU010000031.1 GCA_902727915.1 uncultured Sulfurovum sp. | reverse complement strand
CCTTTGAAAAAGCAGAATTTATTAACCTTCCAAAAGAAGAACAAGATAAGTATCATAAAAACTTAAAAGTCTATCGAGACTTAATCAACTCTGTAGATACTGCACATGCTAAGGGAAAGGTTGAAGGGAAAAGAGAAGGAAAAATTGAAGGGAAAAGAGAAGAAAAAGTTGAAATTGCTAAAAAATCACTCTCTGAAAATATAGATGTTGAGACCATTGCCTTGATTACAGGGCTTTCTCAAGAGGATATAGAGGCACTTAAATAAAAAAATATTGAAAAGTTAGAAAATCCTAATGAGAGTTTTTTACTCTTTACAATTTAATATCGTAATAAAAATGTAAGCATAGTAGAATAATTATCTTTTTAATCCTAAAACCAATGAATAAACCTATAATGCAAGGCTTACCAATTCAACACAAAAATCTAAAAATAATAAGCTCTTCACGTCTTGCTTACTTAAAATGTTGTATAGTGTTTTTATGTAATATTACTTCTTAAATTAAAAAAGAGTCCTAATGAAAAAATATAATATATTAATCGTCGAAGATGAATTTATCAATGCCCAATTCATCGAAAAAGTAATCCTTAAACTAGGACACAACATTATAGGCAGTGTAGAAACAGGCAAAGAAGCATTAGCAATTATTGATGAAGAAAATATACATATTGTCTTTATGGATATTAATCTCGAAGGAAGTATGGATGGAATTCAATGTGCAACACTCATTAATCAAAAACAAACCATACCCATCATCTACACCACTGCTTTTTCAGACACTCAAACCATTAATGAAGCAACCGATACCAATCTTTTTGGTTACCTTATTAAACCTTATGACTATCATGACATCGAAGCTGTACTTAGTCTCACCATTAAACAAAACTATTTAAAAAAACAAACCTCCTTAAATACCAACACCCAAGCCTTTACAGCAATAAACCACAACCATCAATATTATGTTCAAACACAAACATTAATGAAAAATGAAATACCCATAGAATTAACGAAAAAAGAATCTAAAATCTTTTTTTATCTCTTTAAAAATCTAAATCAAACTGTGACTATCGAATATTTAAATGAATATGTTTGGCACAATAAACATATCTCCCCCTCAACCATTCGTGATACTATCTTACGACTTCGTAAAAAAGTTCCTGACTTATCCATCAAAACTATTTCAGGCTTAGGCTATACTTTGAAAAAATCATAATCAATGAAATATATTTTTAGCTTTCTCTTCTACTTTAGTACATTACAGGCTAACATCATTGTGCATGATGAAATGCAAAACATAAATAATTTTGAATTAGAATACTATTATGATGCCAATAAATCATTGGACATAAACAGCATCCAAGCAATAGAGTTTAAAAAAAAAACCTCTAATTTTTTTACCTTTGGCTATATTGATGGGGATACATGGTTTCGATTAAAAGTAACCAATCAAAGTGACACAAAACAATTCATTTTTCAACTTGTAGAGCCTTTTTTTCAACATGTTCATTTCTACGCCAAAAAAAATGAAACATGGGAACATCAAGAAGCAGGACTTACGCTTTATAAAGAAGATAAAAATGAAAAAAACCTAAGTCCACTCTTTACATTTGACGTTGAAGCAAACACAAGCTCAACCATTTATATACAGCTTACCCCCAAAGCAGGAAAAAAAACTTCTTGTTTTGGTCATTTTAATCTTGAAACACAACTCAAATATAATCATTCAAGCCCTCTAGGTGAAAATCTTTTTTATCTATTTGTATTTGGAAGCATGTTTATCATTGTCATTTTCAACTTTTTTCTTTTTATAAAATTTCATGACACTATTTATTTATATTATTCAATCTATATTATGGCACTGGCTGTGTATATTAGTATTTATTCAGGCATACTTTTACATACGGGTCTTGCACCTTGGTATAAAGAACTCACCGTATCAGCACCTATTTTCATTATCTTTTTAACACTGTTTTCAAAGGACTTTTTAAAACTTAAACTTTATCTTCCCTATATTCACAAAATATTAAACTATTTTATTATTTTTATAATACTTTCTTTCCCCTATTTTTTTTATGACCATGATCGATGGTTAGCAACCGTAGCGCCATTAAGTATAGTTTTCATTGTTCCACTGTTCGTATTTTCTGCTATTTATGTTGTTTATAAAGGTCATAAAGAAGCTACCTACTACATTCCAGGAATTATTCTTCAAATGATTTCCTTAAGTATGGTACCACTTATGGCAAGAGCCATACTCCCTCATACACAAACTACCCATTATATCTTTACCTTATTCTCTTACGTAGAAATTTTATTTTTCTCTTTTGTATTGGTAAACCGTTTCTATGCCACACAAAATGACAAAATTAAACTGCAAAATGAACTACTTGAAATTCAAAAACACAATGAAAAAATCCTAGAGAAAAAAGTAACAGAACGGACAAGTAAAGTAAACCAACTACTCAAAGAAAAAGAAGTCCTCCTCAAAGAAGTTTATCACCGAGTTAAAAATAACTTTCAAATGGTCGTCAGTCTTCTCTGGATTGAAAATGAAAATAAAAAAGCCCAAGATGACGATGATTCACTACTTGAACTCATCAACCGTATTAAATCCATGGCACTCATTCATCAATACCTTTTAGGGATGGATGACTATGCCCAAATAAATGCCCAAGAGTACATTCATCAAATTAATTTGGAAATACAAAAGAGTTATACAAAAACAGCCCTTTCCATGCAAGATAACATCGATGACTTTAACCTGACTCCTGACCAAGCTTTAGCTTTAGGAATAATTGTCAATGAACTGTTAACCAATGCTGTCAAACATTTTAAAAAAGATGAAGTATGTAGCATTGAACTAAGCTGTAAAAAAATTGAAAATGAAATCTTACTAGTTATACAAGACAATGGTGAAGGCTTTGATCTTAAAAAAAGACGCAACAGCTTTGGTCTCAAACTTATTAAACAGTTTTCTAAAAAGCTTCATGCTTCTAAGAGTGAGTTTACTTTTACCTCTGGAACACGCTATGAATTGCTGTTTACCCTGTAGGTATGACCATGTCACACACTCTTTTTTGTGTGACACGGTCACACCGACTAAAAGAAACTTGTAGCACGAAAATAAAGCTCATTCCACTCCAATCCATTCTTCCCAGAAAAAGTATCCTTATAGGCTAAAGAGATAATGAGTGGCATCGCTAAATTCCCTTTTGCCCAAGCATCAACCCCTGACCAAGAAACCTCTGCTTCCCATTGATTGGCATAAGCATTCGTATTGGCTTCCAATAAAGAAACATTTGTACCAATATCTGAAGTGTAATCATCTGCATCTTTTTCAAGTCGGTAAAGTCTTCCAGCATATCGCCAATTTTTCACAGATTTACCAAGACTTAACTCATAAGAACGATAATCACCTAAATCCCTTTTAACTTTTTCCGTACTGCTTTTAGGCACTAAAACCTCTCCAGCCTTAGGAACCCTTTTCGTCACAGAATCTTCAAATTCTATGCCATACTCTGCTTTAAAAAAAAAGTCCCAATTATGGGCTAAGCTTTTATAATACTCTCCCCTAAAGCGTAATGCTGAATTACCATTGTTAATCGGTACATCTACTAAGTTATCAGGGTCATCTTCTTTAGCAATTCCTATATCAACTCCTGTTGCTAAAACTAAAGATGAATCCTTACTTTTTAACACTTGATACAACAAACCAATGGTAGGATCAGCCAACCCTGTAGTCCGAGTAGATGCAATGGGCTTATATCCATAAGTAGCTGAAGCCAAAAGCTCTTGTGCATCAGCCGTACTAAATGGCGTAACCCCTGTACTTGTCGGTACATAAGGTAAATTTGTCGCAGAAGGTGCTAATAAAGCATTATAGGCAGGATTTTTACCAAGGTTCGCACCAGTTAACGAAAAGTTAACTTTACTTTTTACCGTTCCGAAAGGAAAAATAATACCAACTGTTAAATCTTCGGTCACACCATAACCCATGGAAATTTCTCCACGTTGTGAATCAAGTTCCATAGAGGAAGACGTTGTTCCCAAACTAGCCCCAACACCAAACATAGCCAAAGAAGAAAAAACATTTTGATTTAAATTAACTGCATTGAGTGCATCCCCTAAACCTACCCTATCTCCTTTACTATTATACGCATATTCTGTACTTCTTGTTTTTCCCTCTACCCTAAATACAAACTTATCTTTTGGTGCCAAATTACTCAGCGCATGTTGACGTTCAATTGAAATTTCTTCTCCTGATAAACAGCTTATAAAAAACCAAAATATAATGTATTTCTTATAGTTCATACCTTTTTCCTCCTAATATATTATGTTTAAATTTCACATAAACCTTACAACTAGTATACATCAGAAAATTGCCAGAAACAAGAACTTACGTTAAAGTACTTGCACCTCATCAACCAATTCAACCCCAAACTTCTCAAAAACTTTCTCTCTTGCCAAATCCATCAAATATTTAGCATCTTCAAAAACTCCCCCACCATGGTTCACCAAAAAGTTCGCATGTACTTCGGACCACTGCATGGCTCCTTTACTCACCCCTTTTAATCCAACCTCTTGAATCAAACGTCCAGCATAATCTCCCTCAGGATTTTTAAATGCCGAACCAGCTGAAGCCGTTTTAGGTTGATTGGAACGTAAATTTACCAGTTCATCAAGCAGTTCTTTTGAAAAACCTTTTGTAATCTTAAAACGAACTTCCGTAGCCACCCCACCAAGCTTTGCAAAACGGTAACCATGTTCAATGTTCTCTTTCTTAACCCATGCCCCATCAATCTTAATGGCATCGAGTATGTTAAAAATCTCATAACTCTTTACCCCAGCATTCATTGCCAACATACCACCAATAGAGCCTGGTAATTTAGAAACAAACTCAAAACCAGCCAAGTCATTTTTTTTAGCAAAAGAAAGTAACTTTCCCGTAGGCGTAGCTGAACCCACCGTCAAAACCTCATCTTCAAGCTCCATAAATGAAAAGTCTTTAGAAAGCATCATAAGAGGTCGTGGATTAGACGAAACCAGTAAGTTATTCGCATGACCAATTATCATTCTATCGGTAGGTATCTCATCATCACGTTCCAACATTAAAACTTTAACAGGTGAACCCACTTTTATGCTTGAAAATCTTGAAAAATCTATGGTTTTAAAAAATGCCATTAGCTGTTCCGTAACGCCTCATACTCTCTAGGAATCAAATACTCTTCCGTCTTCATTGGCTGATAAAATGCACCCTTGTTATAACCAATCTCATACAACTTATCTAAAGCTTTAAGTTGCAGTTCTGAAAGCTCTACGGACTCATCTGAAGCATACATCTCTAAGTACTGCGTCAACATGTCAGCTGAGATTCTTACCAAGTTTTCATCTTCAAGTTTTTTACAAAGTTCTTCTTTTTTAGCATTGGCAACTTTTACCCCATCTATGAGGATGTTTTCAATGTCAATGGCTTGATTAAGAGGAATAGAACGACGAATCGCCATCCCACCAAGAGGCAATGGTAGACCTTCACCAGCGAGTTCTACCCAAATGTCCCAAAGCTCTTTTTCCACTTCTAAACTCTCATCAAAATCCAAAATAGACTCATGAATCAACACACCAGCATCCACTTCACCTGAAACAACAGCTTGTTCTATCTCCAAAAAGTCCATGTAAACAGGTCGTGCATCAGGGTAATATATTTTAAACAACATGGCATTGGTAGTGTACTCACCAGAAAGGGCTACTCTAAAGTTTCGTTTGAGTTTTTTCTCTTTACGTTTAATAAGTTTTGGACCATAACCATCCCCAAAACTAATGGCTGTTCTAAGCATGGCATATTCGTTACGAATGAACGGGTACATCCCAAAACTAATGGCAGTAACATCATAAATCCCAGCCATGGCATCTTCGTTCAACGTCTCAATGTCCAAAGCAATGTTTGAAAACTCATAATCTTTCGTCTCAACCCAACCAAATTTAATGGCATAGTACATAAATATATCATCAGCATCAGGGGAGTGGGCAAGTTCTATCTGTTTCATTTTTGAATCACTTCTATTTATTTTTGTGTATTTTATCTAATTTTTGCCATACCCAGCATTAGGTTCAGTAACCCTATCAAGACCATAACTGTTATTGACTATATAAGGCAAGGTGTTATTTATACTTAAAAAGTAGTATAAAAAATTCAAAAAGAAATATTTTTAATATATTTTATTTCAAAATGACATATTTTATCTACAATTAAATGTCTTATAGATATTATTTTAAATATTAAAAGTCTAAAAAGGATGAAAAATGCACTTAGAGTCAAATTACAAGGCACGACAATCACTCAACTATCAGTATGCTCAAATAAAAGGTGCATCAGCCATTAATGATGTCGCCATTGGTTTCGGAAAAGGATGGGTGATTTTTGCTGTTTTATCTGCCCTTGCCTCTGCCTTCTCCTTTTACCAAGACTTTTACAAATCTTTAGGGGTTGTGAGTACCATTATTGTTGTTGTTATCTTAGCCATTGCTTTGGAAGGATTTAAACACCTTTCTATTAAAGGTATGTTTTCCAGCATGAATTTTGTAAGTAAGGGACTTATATCTGTTATTGCTGTTGGGCTTATTGCTGTTAGTTTTTATACACATTTCAAGAGTATTCAAACTTTTCAAGAAAACCTTGTTGGGGATGACTTAAAAAAAGAGATTGCTTACCAACGTGACCTACAAAACATACAAAATCAACAAATAAGTACCATTTTGGCCTCTAACAGAGAACTCTCTAAAGCATTAAACAATGGTTCATCTAATGATGACCAACCCTCAGTACGTAGTGTTGAAAGTAACAATCAGCTCATTAGCACCTTACAAAAGCTCTCTACTCAAAACAACATGACCAATACTAACCTCATATTAAAACAGTCGAGGGAGTCTGCAAACACGACATCTTCGGCTATTTTGGTCATATTTATTATGGTTGAAATTATGGCACTCTTTAGTATATTAAGTAAAATTATTGTGGTTGATAATGTCTCAGGAAATATCAAAGACTTTGTAAATGTAATGGATAGACTCGATGAACTCGAAAACAATACCTATCAATCTCTAAGTGCCCAAAAAGTTCAAGAGACCCAAGCGCGTATTAAAATGGTACAAAAACATCAAAAGGTTCTACACCAAGAAGAGCTAAAAAAGATTGCTTTTCAAAACATTGAGGAAGAAGAGGAAGTTGAAGTTAAGAAACCAAAAAGAAGAAGAAAAATTAAACAAGAAAAATACGAAGAGAGAGAACTTATTCAAGAAGAAAAACTAGATTTAAATAACTTTCTCTACCTTAACCAATTTGACCAAACAGAACAAAAACTTTTAAAACTCTTATGGAAAAATGGGAATGTAAAACCAAATGATGCACTTACCTCACGTAAGCATGTTCTCGAACAAGCTGGGGTTTTAAAGGGTAAAAGTGGTGTTCTCTCAAACCTCTATGCCAAGTTATTAGACAAGACTTATGTGGAGTTTGACAAGCGTTATAAAGCCAAAGTACAATTGGTAGAATCATGAAAGTATGACAATTTGACATATTTCTAGGTCTATCAACAAAAACCTACTAAAATAGTGATAATATTTTACAACTTAAGGATTATAAGGATGTCAGTTACTATGGATGCAAACAAACAAAAAGCTTTAGATATGGCGATGAAACAGATTGACAAAAACTTCGGTAAAGGTACGATTGTACGTTTAGGTGACAAGGTAATTGAACCCATTGCAGCCATCAGTACAGGTTCCCTTGGTTTAGATATGGCACTGGGAATTGGTGGTGTACCTGAAGGAAGAATTGTTGAAATATATGGACCAGAAAGTTCAGGTAAAACAACGTTAGCACTACAAGTAACAGCTTCTGCTCAGGCAGATGGTAAAGTCTGTGCTTTTATTGATGCTGAACATGCTTTAGATGTACTTTATGCTAAAAACCTTGGAGTAGATGTAGAAAACCTATTGGTTTCTCAACCAGACTTTGGAGAACAAGCACTGGATGTACTGGAAACTTTAGCACGTTCTGGTGCTGTCGATTTAATTGTTATTGACTCCGTGGCTGCCCTTACCCCAAAAGCAGAGATAGAAGGGGAAATGGGAGACATGCAAGTAGGTCTTCAAGCACGTCTTATGTCAAAAGCACTTAGAAAGATTACAGGGGTGTTACACAAAACAAATACCACGGTAATTTTCATTAACCAAATTCGTATGAAAATTGGAATGATGGGTTATGGTTCTCCTGAGACAACCACAGGTGGTAATGCACTTAAGTTTTATGCTTCTGTAAGAATTGATGTTAGAAGAATAGCAACACTTAAACAAGGTGAAGCACAAATTGGTAACCGTGTTAAAGCCAAGGTTATTAAAAACAAAGTTGCTCCACCGTTCAGACAAGCAGAGTTTGATATTATGTTTGGAGAAGGTATCTCTAAAGAGGGTGAATTGGTTGATTATGGTGTTAAACTTGATATTATTGACAAGTCTGGTGCTTGGTTCTCTTATGGTGAAGGTAAACTTGGACAGGGTAAAGAAAACGTAAAAGCCAAGTTCAAAGAAGACACAAAACTTCGTGATGAAATAGAAGCCAAGATTAAAGATGCGCTAGGCATTACCAGTATGTTAACCATGGATCCTAAAGAGATTAAAGACAGTGAAGAATAATACGCTTCAAGAACCCTAATACTATTAACAGTATTAGGTAGACTAACACTTTTCAAGCTCATACTCAGCATCATTTATCCTCCCCACTTCTTTAAATTTAAAATATAATCAAGCTTATAAGTAGAAGTAGTCAACACATTTATGAAGTCAATGTTAAATATCGGTTTTAATTACTCTTTTTTCTATGGGATAATATGTTAAAATTTCAACAATAATTTTACTAAGGGTAAACAATGATTTTTATTGATGATGTTAGGGCAAATGAAGTAATGGACAGTCGAGGTAACCCAACTGTTCAGGCAACAGTAAGTTTAAGTGATGGGACAGTAGCTTCTGCCATTGTTCCTTCTGGAGCAAGTACAGGAAAAAGAGAAGCACTTGAACTACGTGATGGGGGAAACCGTTACATGGGTAAAGGCGTACTTCAAGCTTGTGAAAATGTAAATGAAAAAATTTCTGAAACACTTCTTGGTCTTTCTCCCTATAACCAAGCAGAAGTTGACATTACCATGAAATCACTTGATGGTACCAACAACTATGGAGAGCTAGGAGCAAATGCTGTTCTGGGTGTTTCTATGGCTGTTGCACGTGCTGCTGCTGCTTCATTAAACATGCCTCTTTACCGTTACTTAGGAGGTGCAAATGCTGTCACCTTACCTGTACCAATGTTCAACATTATTAACGGTGGAGAACATGCTAATAACTCGGTTGACTTTCAAGAGTACATGATTATGCCAATAGGGTTTAATAATTTTTCAGATGGACTTCAAGCTGTTGCTGAAATCTATCAACACCTTAAAAAAATCATTAATGATATGGGTGAAAGTACAGCAGTTGGTGATGAAGGTGGATTTGCACCAAATCTAAAATCTAATGAAGAGCCTTTACAAGTTATCATGGAAGCCATTGAGAAAGCTGGATATAAAGCTGGTGAACAAATTGTACTGGCATTAGATGTTGCAGCTTCTGAACTGCTTAATGACGATGGGCTTTATGAACTTAAGTCTGAAAACAGAGCCATTACTTCTGAGCAACTGGTAGACTACTATGCTGATTTATGTGCAAAATATCCTATTAAATCAATTGAAGATGGTCTTTCTGAAGATGATTGGGATGGTTGGAAAACATTAACAGAAAAACTGGCTGATAGCGTACAACTTGTTGGAGATGATTTATTTGTTACCAATGTTTCTATCTTAGCTGAAGGAATTGAAAAAGATATTGCCAACTCAATTCTTATTAAACCAAACCAAATTGGTACCGTTTCTGAAACCATGCAAACCATTAGACTGGCACAAAGAAATGGTTATACTTGTGTAATGTCTCACCGTTCAGGTGAAAGTGAAGATACTTTCATTGCAGATTTTGCCGTGGCGATGAACACAGGTCAAATTAAAACAGGCTCAACAGCAAGATCAGATAGAATTGCTAAATACAACCGTCTTTTAGAAATTCAAAGAGAGTTAGGTCAATTTGAATACCTTGGAGCTGAAATCTTTAACTAAATGAAAATCTCATTTGAACAAGACATTAAACCTAGCATTGATAAGTTCGAGCAAGTTCTCGGACTTTCATTTAAGGTTTTTCTAACCACAGCCCTTATTGTTATGGCACTGGGTATTTACCTAGCAAATCTTCTCTTTGGCAATCATTCCTTACAAGTTTTGGAAAACCTACGAGAAGAAGAAACAATGCTAAAAGAAGAGATAAACATCCTCAAAAATGAAAATGCTCAACTTCATAAAAAGTATTTAGAGTGGACAGACGCGCAATAAATAATCTTTTATTTTACCAAAAACTTAATCACAATCATAGAGATAATCACTTCTAATAAAGAAGCTAAAATAACAGCATAATAATCAAATTCACCTATACCATTATGCTCTTTAGCAATTGTTGCCACAGCAATCATTAAAGTCAATGGCATTGACAGTGAAAAAGCAATTAATAATGCCTGTCTTTTTTCAGCAATAAAAGACAGAGTAAATGCTGCAATAATTCTAATACCAAACATACCACTTAATAAAATTAAAGTTTGTATTAAAATATCAGAGAAAAGGATATTACGTAAATCTAGGGATGCCCCAACATAAATAAAAAATATTGGTACAAGAAAACCAAAACCAAAAGAAGACATACGTTCTTCTAAAGCTTTTTTATGATGAAAAAAAGTAGCAATAAAAACACCAGCAATAAATGCCCCAAAAGCTACCTCTAAATGCAATTTCAACATAATGGAAATCATAATAAAAAATAGACCCATCGCCAGACGTAAATCTTGATATTTACCATCTAAACTTTTAGAGCTTGGCATGAGTGTTGTTTTAAGTTCAGGATACCACCAAAATAATGTTCTAAAGAAAATATAAAGTACCCAAATACCAAGTAAAAACATGAGTAAAAGTGCCAATTTTTCTATGAGTTGTTCTATATGTTCTACTGTTGAATAAGCTTCAAAAATGGTTAAAACAATAATACTTAAAACTTCACCCAGTGTTCCCACTAAAAAAGCTATTTTAATCCAATGTTGTTCTTTACCATACTCCTTGGAAAGTGTTGCCAAGACACCTATGGAAATTAGTGGTAAGATAATAATTAATACCGTATCTAACCCTGTTAAGATTCCAAAAATTATGGCTAAAATCCACATAATAATTAAAAAATAGATTGATTGAATAATATAAATTTTAGGCATTTTAAAAATACTTTTTAAGTTAACCTCTAATCCAGCCAAAAACATTAAATATAAAAAACCAACATGGGCAATAAGAAAAAAATTATAATTGGCTATATTAATAATCCCAAAGAAAGCCAAACAGGATCCTAGTACAATTTCAATGGGTGCAGTAGGAAGTCTAAAAAGACGGGAGAAGTGGGGCGAAAGAACCAAAATAAGCGAAATGGCTAAAATGGCTCCAATGTCTTCATTATTCATGACAAGTTGTTGCTACCTTGTATCCTAATCGTTCTAACATTGCTCTGTCTTTCTGTGGAACATCTCCCATGGTTGTTAAATAATTTCCAATAACCATTGAATTAGCACCAGCTTCAAACATCAATTCTTCACAACCATCAAAAAGCAGTTCTCTTCCTCCTGCTACCATCAGTAGTTTATCCTCTCCAAAAAGTTTTCTGGCTCTTGTCACAATCTTTAGTGCTTCCTCACGTGAAATATTTCTACTTTTAATTGGCAGTGCTTTATTGGGATGATAAAAATTTAATGGGGTAGACTCTGGCTTTAAAGAAGCAAGTGAATTTAAAAGTGCTGTTCGGTCTTCTGGACTTTCACCCATACCAAAAATACCACCTGAACAGAGCTGTAGCCCAACAGACTTAGCATTTTGACAAGTTTCATAACGCTCAGACCAATTATGCGTGGTACACACTGTAGGATAATAGGCTTCTGAAGTCTCTAAATTATGATTGTAACTGTCAATCCCATGTGCTTGTAAATAACGTAATTGTTCAACAGAAGCTGTACCATTACAAGCAATAAGGTTCAAGTCTTTAACCTCAGCTTTTACGGCTTGTGCCGTACGTGCTACAAAATCAACTTTTTTATCATCCAAACCTTTACCTGCTGTCACCAAACAATAACCTAAAGCACCATATGATTTGGCACGTTTTGCTTCTTCGACAATGGTTTCAATAGCTTTATAGTTATAGCGTTCTATATCAGCATGATAACGTACACTTTGTGTACAAAACTTACAATCTTCTAGGCAAGTACCAGACAATATATTATTGATGGCACATAAAAATATCTCTTTTTTCATACTTCGCATTATTCCGAATTTCCAAGAAGAAGTTGCTGAAAAATAGTTGATAAAAATAATAGTGTATAATTCTAAGATGAAACATGCTCCTAGTAAATATGTTTTTTAAGCAAAAATAAAAAGTAACCTTCCCCAATAAATTGATTAAATGGAGACATAAGTGCCTTATCAAACAGCCCTACCAAACTCTAAATATATTAATACAAATCTAGGACTAAAATACCTAAATGGTAACAAGAAACTCTATAATAAGGTATTAAAAAGTTTTCTCATTCGTTACCAATTCTTAGAGTTAGATAAACTCAATAATGAAAAATTTACCAGTACCATCCATACCATTAAAGGTCTCTCTTTAACACTCGGAATGGAAAAACTAAGTCTTTTATCCACACAGTTACATCAAAAAAAGAACGAACAATCTCTTAAAGAATTTTCTGAAGTCTTAAGTATTATTATTAGTGATTTAACTAAAATATAATAAAAAACAGTAAAATTTGTTTCATTGGGGAAGATGTATTTCTAAAGCTAAGGTTCTAAATATGTATAATTTAACCATATTATCACAACTACGTTTTATCTCAATAATTGCTATTTTATTTTTTACCTTATACATGAGTATGAATTATATTTTTACAAAAAAAACCATTGATGCTGTCGATAAAATTAACACGCAACAGTTACAAGTAGTACTTTATGATAATAAAAATTTAAAAATACTTGAAGCAATAATTTTAAATATTAAAGAAGATTCAAATAACGATAAAATAACTTCCATCTTAAAAAATTTAGAAATATCCCAAGCTTATGGAAGAAAAATCAAGCTCAAAGAAATTTCCAATAACTTAACAATGCTCATTAACCCTCTTTCTAGTCAACACTTAGAAGATATGATTAAAAAACAACGTCAATACTTTAAAGCATTACAACAAAATTCCCTCAACACACTTCAAAATGCACAACAACGTTTAAGCAAAAGTAATCATAGTTATTTTATCTTTACCTTATTATTATCTCTTTCTGGCTTGTTTATTGTTTCAAGCTTAATTTATTTGCTCTATAAGCAGATACAACGTCGATTTGCGAAAGTACAGTATCTGCTTGAAAACCTTAATACTAAAAAGCCAGACTTTAGCCAAGAAATAAATATTGAACTGCCAGATGAAATTGGGCAAGTACTTTCTCAAGTTCATAGCCTACATAAAAAGCTGGAAAAAGATTACAAAACCTTAGAAAAGCTCAAAATTAAAGCTGAAGAAACAGCACAAATAAAATCAGACTTTTTAGCCAATATGAGTCATGAAATTCGTACTCCTATGTATAGTATTATGGGCATGTCCTATCTCACACTACAAACAAAATTAAGTCCTCAACAAAAAGATTTTATAGAAAAAATAGACCATTCAGCTAAAAACCTTTTAAGCATTATTAACAATATTCTTGATGCTTCTAAAATAGAAGCTGGTAAATTAACACTTAAAAAGATTGACTTTAATCTTCATAAAATTATTAATGACTCCATTACCCTATTAGAATTTGAGCGTAAAGATAAAAAACTTGACTTTGAACTTAACTATGCCAATAATATTGCTACTTATTATTATGGTGATGCCTTACGTCTTTCTCAAATCCTCAATAACCTTCTTTCCAATGCTGTTAAATTCACATCAAAAGGTAAAGTATCATTATCTGTGTCAAAAATTAAACCTAATCGTTTTCAATTTAAAATCAAAGATACGGGCATTGGTTTAGATAAAAAAGAACAACAAAATATTTTTAAAGCCTTTATTCAAGCTGATGCAATTTCTAGCCATAAACACCAAGGCACAGGTCTTGGATTAACTATCTCCAAACAACTTGTTGAAATGATGAATGGAAGAATTTGGGTGGAAAGTGAGCATGAACAAGGCAGTAACTTTATTTTTGAAATAGAACTTATTGAAAAAAATTCAACGAAACCTGTACCCGAAGAAAGCTTTAAAAAAATGCTTCCTAAAAATATTACTCAACTCTCAGGTAAACACATCTTACTTGTTGAAGACAATGTAATAAATCAACAAATTCTGATGGGCTTACTTGAAGACTCTGGCATCATTATTGACCTCGCTCAGCATGGAGAGGAAGCCATTTTACTTCATCAAAAAAATGCCTACGCTCTTATCTTAATGGACATTCAAATGCCCATACTTGATGGTTATGAAACAAGTAGAATTATTAGAAAGCATGATAGCAAAATACCAATTATTGCTGTAACAGCATCTGACATGAAAGAAGAGATCAGTAAAATGCTTAAAGCTGGAATAACTGATTATCTTACGAAACCTATTGAAGTCACTAAACTTTATGAACAACTTCTACACTATGGAACTTAAAAGGATTAAATCGATACCCTTCTCCATAAATATTGACAATGGCATCTTTAGGTATCTTTTGTCTCAAAAGCTTCACTAAAGCCCTTACCTGTCCAACATCATAATCTTTTTCAATATTATCATAAGAAATGTCATTAAAAATTTGATAAAATGTAAAAACTTTATTTTCATTACTTGATAATAACATTAATAAACGTCGCTCATTTTTTGTGAGTTTTACTTCAACACCTTTAACATAAAACTTTTCTTGATTAACATTCCAAGTACTGTGTTCATCCAAGAAAAATATTTTATCTTTGGGTAATGCGTTACTTCTACTTTTAAAAATTTCATTTTTTGCTTTTAACAATGCCTCTTTTAAAAGAAGTGGATCAATGGGCTTTAAAATATATTTAATTAAATAAAGTTCAATGGCTTGGAGAAGTTTATCTTGTTCAGCATAAGCTGTAGTAATAATAATTTTAACTTGAGAATCTAGCTCTCTAATCTTTTTAGCTAAAGAGAGCCCATCAAGTTTAGGCATGTTAATATCAAGAAGAATAATATCTGGTTTAAGAGCCCTATAAAGGTTATAGCCTTCCTCTCCATCATAAGCTAAATGGACAATATCCACCTCTTCTTTAATTGATTCTAAATATATTGCTTGAATATCTTGGTCATCTTCTACATATAATAAACTAATTTTATCCATAAACTTTTCTCTTTTTAAAAGTATTCTAAATAATTATACTATAATTAACAAGATATTCATTGATTACAACATAACCTCCCTTTTGGTCCATGTTGTTTGATTTAGCTCTCTAAAATAATGCTCTACCTCAAAAAGCTTGTTTTCTACGGTTACAATGGCACACTCACTTAAAGGTTTTTCTCTGGCACAAACCTCCCCAGGATTAATAAATAGCGTCTTACTTGAAAGTTCTGCCTCAAACATATGTGTATGTCCTGAAACTACCATATCAGCATCAGAAGACATATAATAAGGCATATGCATCATTTTAATTTTTAAATCTTCAATTTTGAAATAGTGAGGCTCTTGAAAAATATTATATTTTCCATGTAGTGAAATAAGTGAGGTATCATTGTTGCCATACACACAGGCATAAGGAAGCCCTGTGTCAACTAACATTTGAAGATGTTCTTCAAGCATAATATCTCCAGCATGAAGAAGATACTCAATACCTAAAGCACATAAATGTTCTATGGCTTCTTGGTGTAAGACGGTTTTGGTGTGAGAGTCGGATAAAATCCCAATCTTAAGCTTTTTGCTCATCCTCAGCTTTCTTTTCATTGGCTTTCTTTTCATCAGACTTACCTTCAGGTAAACCTTTTTGTTTATCCACAGGAACAGCTTCTGACCATTTACACTTTTTATCTATACAGTCATAAATTTCGCCCGTTTTTAAAACTTTATGTACCACCATACTTTCACATTCTGGACATTTTCGGTCTTGTGGCTCACCATTTGAAATAAAGCGACACTTGGGATAATTAGAACAACCAAAAAACTTACCACGTTTACCTTCTTTTTCATGAATCTTAGAACCACATTTTGGACAAGGTATCTCTAACTCTCTTGGTGGAACCAAAGGTTGGGCATTTTTACATTTTGGATAAGCTGAACAAGCATAAAATTTACCACGCCGACTATCTTTAATCACCATCATCTCACCACATTTTTCACATGGTCGGTCAGTTAACTCTGGCTCTGGTGGTGCATTTCCTTCTAAGTCAGTCGTATACTTACATTTAGGGAAATTACTACAAGCAATAAACTCACCATAACGCCCTTTTCTTCTAAGTAGTTCACTTCCACATTTTGGACACATCTCACCTGTGGGAATTGCCATTTTCTGACTTTTAATTTTCTCTTTTCCATCTGTAATCTTCTTCATAAATGGATCATAAAAGTCAGTCAATACTTTTTGCCAGTCAAGCTTACCTTCATCCACCTCATCGAGGTCTGCTTCCATATTTGAAGTAAAGGCAGAGTCAACTATCTCAGAAAAATGTTCTTCTAGCATCTCAATAACCGTAAAGGCTACTTCTGTTGGATGGATTCTCTTTTTCTCTAACTCAATGTATTTACGTGTTTGTAAAATTGTAATGGTAGGCGCATAAGTACTTGGACGACCAATTCCTAAAGACTCTAACTTCTTAATAAGACTGGCTTCATTATAACGTGCTGGTGGTTCTGTAAAATGTTGTTCTGGTTTAATGTCATCCAAAATAACTTTTTGACCCTTTATTAACTCTGGTAAAAGTTTATCTTTTTCACTGTACCCTGTGACGCGATAAAAGCCATCAAAAAGTAGTTTTCGACCTGATGCTTTAAAAATAGACTTTTCACCCTTAAAAAGCAAAGTTTGTGACTCTAAACGTGCTTCAGTCATCTGACAAGCTAAAAAACGATTATAAATTAAACGATACAGCTTAAATTCATCAGCTCCTAAATAATCTTTCGCGACCAAAGGTGTAAAGTCAACCCGTGTAGGACGAATGGCTTCATGCGCTTCTTGCGCTCCTTTTGACGAAGTCACATAAGATTTTGACTTAACTGGTAAATACGCATCACCAAAATTTGTCAAAATATAATCTCTAGCCGAACCCACAGCTTCTTTAGCAAGATTCATACTGTCCGTTCTCATATAAGTGATAACACCCATATTTCCCTTATCCGTTTTAACCCCTTCATAAAGCTTTTGTGCCACCATCATGGTTTTTTTGGGAGAAAACCCTAACTGTGTTGATGCAGCTTGTTGTAATGTTGAGGTCATAAAAGGTGCTGGTGTTTTACTTTTACGTTCTTTTTTCTCCAAAGATTCAACCACAAAGTTCTCTTGTACAGCTGACTGAACAATTTCCGTCGCCATTGCTTCATTTTTAATGGACATCTTATCTAATTTTGTGCCATCAAACGCATAAATACTAGACTCTATGTTTTTTTCAAAAAGCCCATCAACACTCCAATACTCTTCTGGTTTAAATGCTTTAATCTCTCTCTCACGATCAATGACAATCTTTAACGATGAACTTTGAACACGTCCAGCACTTAGTCCTTTTTGAATTTTAGAAGCTAAAAGTGGTGAAAGTTTATAACCCACAATCCGATCAAGTAATCGTCTGGCTTGTTGTGCATTAACCGAATCCATATCTATTGTACGTGGATTATCTAAGGCGTGTTGAATCGCTGTCTTAGTAATTTCATGAAAAACAATACGTGGTAAAGATGCTGGTTCTTTTTTAATTGCCATCGCAATATGCCAACCAATGGCTTCACCCTCACGATCTTCATCGGTTGCGATGTAAACCGTTTCAGCATCTTTTGCTAATTTTTTAAGTTCTTTAACTGTGGGGTTCACCTCTCTTGGAATAGAGTACTTAGGAACAAAAAGACCATTTTCTTCTACAGTAATTCCAAATGAGCTTTTAGGTAAATCTCGAATATGCCCTTTTGACGCAACAACTTTATAGTTCTTACCAAGAAAAGCTGAGATAGTTCGAGCTTTTGCAGGAGACTCCACAATAATTAAATTTTTCATATATATTTTACACCACTAAATAATTTTTTTGCATTGTAACGAAAAGCTTTATAAAGTGCAACCATTATCTTTGATTTTTTGATATACTAATAAAACTCAAATTAAAAAACTTTGGAATACACAATTTATGTATAGCTATACCACATCCCATATCTTAATGACTTTACTCGTTTTCTTTATCTTAATAGGTTTTCTATTACTCTTTAAAGTTTTAATAAAACACATCATCAGTAAAAAGAGACTTGAACTCGGTAATAAGGCTGAATGTAGAAAGGTAATGAGCGCACACCGAAGGCGACTCTATACTGACTACTTTTGGTCTAACCACATGCGTTTTTCTTGGATTATGCTCTTCTTAATTTTTTTCACAGCACTTGGTTTCTCTATGGCACATTACGTTAGCATGGGCATTGGTCTTTTTTTACTTGTCATTACCATCTATTTTCTCATCTTTGCCTATAAGAGTTACCAAGCCTTTCCAGAAAAAGCAAAAAAGCGACTTACTGACTTTGAAACACAAATAGAAGCTGCTGTAGAAGCTGAAATATGTTTTGATGCTGATAACATACAACGATTTTCAAGTATTGATCCAAAATTTGAAACCAAACCTGAATTTTTTTCTTTTCCCACTAATATTAGCAAGATTCAGTTTCCACCTTATGAGACACGCGCACCTAAACAACCCATTATTGCCACCAGAAAATTAGAATACTTAATTTTGTCACGCGAATACTTTAGTATCTGTAAAAATGCAGCTACCTTTAATCTCTTAGATCCACAACGTGCACCTCTTAAAAAGCAATGTGCAGAACTTCCAGGGAGGGCTGGAGAGTGTCAAGAATATTATTATTCACAAATACGAAATGTATTTTATGACGATGAAGATCAAGCCATACATATTATTTATGACCATGATGAACTTGAAGACATTAAGTTCCCTTGTAAAAAAATTGCACCTAACCGAAAACCTGCAATGAAAGCCTTACAAGGAAAATTAAGACTCACAGAACGTCAAAAACTGCATAAAATTGATGAACATGGTAAATATGAAGAGATTTTAAAAAGAAGAGAAAAAGATAGTAAGCAACAAAATAATGAGGAAGAAGAGGAAGGAAAAGAGGAGGAGTAGTGTCTTAAAACACTAACACTCTCTCAATCATCCAAAAGGAAGCCAATCCTCCTATGGCATAAATAATAAATACTTCTATGCCTTCCATTGTTTTTTGCGTTAACAAGCGTTTAAGTAACCAAGCAATCAGTACAATCAATACAATAAAAGATAACTGTCCTAATTCTACCCCAATATTAAAGAAAACAAGTGCTAAAGTAATTGCTTCATGAGGTAAACCAATTTCAGCTAAGACACCAGCAAACCCAAAACCATGTAAAAGACCAAAAATAAAAGCAACAAGCCAAGGATATTGTGATGTTAAGCCTACCTTTCCTTGTTTTTCATACATCAGTTCTAAGGCTAAAAAAACAATACTCAAAGCAATAATGGCTTCAACAGGTTGCTGTGGTAGTTGAACCAAGCCCAAAGTAGCACCTGCCATGGTCAAACTATGTGCCAAAGTAAAAGCAGAAACAGTCCAAAGAAGTCGCTTCAGACTTTTAACAAGAAGTAAGAGTAAAAAAACAAATAAAAGATGGTCAAATCCCATCAAAATATGGGTAATACCCAACCATGTATAGGTCTGAACAATTTGACTCAAGGAAGCATCTTCTTCAACCAAGTAGCTATTTTCTAAAGTATTAAGTAGCATGGACTGTGAACTGTTATCTAAAAATTCCAAGCGTAAAAGCAAATCACTTTTTCGATTTTCTAATCCCTCCACTTCAATTAGTTTACCTTTAATACTCTCTTCACAAACTAACGTATATTGTTCTAAGTATGAAGCTTTTAAAAAACGCATTGAAGAAGGATCTTTTTTTTGACAACCGTCCATTACTTTTAAAGTTACAGAAGGCTTCTTTTCTTCATCTACAGCTATTTTTAACAATATTGTATACGCATGCTCTTTTTCTTCAATTATTTCAAGATAAGCTGGTTTAATCACATCAGCTCGAAGCAAAGAGAAAACAAAAATAAAAATAAAAAATATTTTAACATTCACGTCTATTTCACTTCTATATTAATGCTATATTTTAACTTTAATGCTTCATAAATCGTTTGATTCTTTTGCTCTCGTTGAAGACTTAAATAATCACTTTTAATCTCTTCACGAAGCTTTTCAAAGCGTTGAAGTTTTGGCGTAGGCTTACTGCTTATCAACACTTCATGTACAGCATAGTCGGATTCTATTTTTTGTGCTTTAGCATCTACTGCTAAACTAAAAAGTTCTTTTGCAAATGTACGTCCAAAAATATTACTTGCCTCAAATTCACTAAGTGTATAGCTCTCATCAAAAGTATTTAATGCTGAGTTTAAAACCTTTTGCGTAAAACTTATTTTTTGTTCTTCTCTATAATCATTGGGGTTGGCTAACATAAATTTTTTTAAAACATCATCACTCGGAACAGGAAGTGTATAAGTATCATACATAACAAATTCCATTTTAGTTGCTAAATGCCTTCGCATATCAATATCTGTCTTATCTAAACCTATTTTTAACGCTTCTTTATAAAGAATATTTTCATAGACTTCTCTATCTATCAGTTCTTGTTTCTCTTCCTCTGTTAAAATCTTCAAAAGTTTCTTTTCTGAATCTTCAATTAATTGTGTAATTCTCTCCTGAGACACAAAAATGTTATCTACTGATTCCTCTTTATTCTCTGAAAAAGAGTAAAAAAGAAAAAGCAGTCCACCTAATATCAAAAAATGTAATAGTGGTTCATAAAGTAATCTTTTAAACATGTTATCTACCTTCTATAAGCTTTAAAAAATGCCGTTTTTTGGGGAGTATTCTACCATTAAAATCATTATATTAAAAAGCAACTAAGCCTAAATAGAGTCTTCAGCTAACTGGGTTATAATAATTAAAACAAATCTCTACAAAGGCTGGGAATGCGTAACATTTTATTAATTGCTGTAGTAGTATTATTTGTAGGATATCTATTCTTATCTACAACGAATACAAGTGAGCATAAGGAAAATACTCCAAAGAATAGTAAGGAAATTACTACTCTCAAACTAAACTGGGGAAATGACTATAATACTGCACTTCAAATAGCTAAAAAAGAAGGTAAAATGGTTTATCTTTTTATTGGTGCAGACAAATGTATACATTGTGATAGATTTAAAGAACAGACCCTTTCAAATCAAGAACTAATAGAAACAATGAAAGAAGATTATGTCTTACTGTATATGTCCCGAGACCGAGACCAAATTCCTAACGGTTTTGAAAAATATGGGGTTCCTATGCACTATTTTTTAACAGCTGATGGAAATATTACGGCACATATACAAGGTAGTAGAGAACTTGCTGGTTGGTACGATGTACTAGACCAAGTTGACTTAATGAGTGAGTAAACAATGATAACTTTTAATACGCTACCAAAATATGAAAATATTCAAGAACTTATACAATCTACCTTTTCAGTAGATTTTCCAATATCAGGTGACTGGGGCTATAATGAGAAATATCCAACAGTTATTCATAAAGTAGCTAAGAATATGTCTCTGAATCAATTAGAACATACCATTACCTCTATTCGTGCGCATCTTGAGATGAATATCACTCAAGAAAAAGGAAATAGATATGGAGGAATTAACGCCAATGAAAAGTCACGAAAACTTATTAAGCAAGAAGATAAATATTTTGATAAAGTACAGTATGAAATAACAGCTATAGATGAAGATTTATACAATGCTTTTATTAAAGAATATAAAGAGGGTTATGAAACAGAAGGTTTTGACCTAACTGAACATTTCACTAGACGAAAAGCCTCAACCCTTGTTCGAGAAGTTGTACATTATTTTGAAGTAAGTGCGAACAAATAAGCCATTAGGCTTTTTTGTTTTTGAGCATTTGTTTTTTAATATAATCAATATTATTCTGTGTCTTTCTTGTAAATGAATGTTCTTTTCCAAATTTATTCTCTTGTATCTTTAAAGCTTTAGCTAACTGTGCTAATGCCTGTTGATGTTTCTCTTGTTCAAAATAAATTAATCCTATATTACTATGAGATAAAGCAACCGTATAATGATTTTGACCTAAAGCTTCTTTTCTAATATGTAAAGCTTTTTGATAATAAATCAATGCTTGTTTATAGTTCTCTTGTTTACGATAAACTCCAGCTATATTATTATAAGTAATTGATGCTGAACGATGATTTTTACCAAAGAGTGCTTCTTGTACTTTTAAAGATTCAAAGTAATATTTAAGTGCTTGATCATACTGTTTTAGCTTATTATAAATCCCACCCATGTTATTATACATTGAAGCTAACGTTACATCATTCTTTTCTTCCAGTCTTTTTTGTCTTTTTAAGGCTTCCAGATTATAAGTTAATGCCTCTTCATACTCACCTATTTTTTCAGAATAATAACCTGCTTTTGAGTAACTAATAATGGTCTCAGGAGCATTTTTACCTAAACTTGTTAAATCTTCATCCAGTTGCTTTAGGGTATATTTTAAAGCACTTTTATAATCACCTCTTTTTTTAGCCTCTTCTGCAAGATTATGATTTGGACCATGTGCCAATAAAAATGTTTGTCCCAAAAGCATAATAGCAAATAATAAATTTTTCATTTATTTCCTTCTAAAATTAATCTGTTTTTTTAATATGAATAAGTAAGTAGGGTAAAGTTTCACAAGTAGTAGATAAAAGACTAAAAAATGTCAATTAGCTTTTTACACTAATGACAAATTAGTCAAGGGTGATATCATTAGTAAATATACCAATGAATATCTGGTTTTATATGGATTCAACTGAAGGTACTTCAGGTACACCAGGTACAGTAGGTACTTCAGCCTCTTCCTTGGTTTTTACAGCTTCAACTTTCACACTTTCAGTTGTTTCAATCTTCGGTGCTTCAACCTTAGGAGCCTCAACTACTTCAACCTTAGCTGCTGCTTCTGCTTCTGCTTCTGCTTTCATTTTCTCTTCTGCTTCTGCTTTTGCTTTCGCCTCAGCTGCTTTTTTAGCTTTTTTCTCTTCTTGTATTGCAACATAATCAATCAAATCATCTTCATCATACATTTCAAGTTCTTCATAAGATCTAAATACATTTTGTGGACTTAATACATAATACAAATCTTTTTCTCGATATTCATCAAGTGTAACTTCTTTTGTAATAAAGTCAGCAATAATGCCATCTTCCATCTTATCAAGTACTCTCTCTGTTAGTAATGCAAAGTATTTTACAGATTCATCTGCTGCTGTTTTATCCGTAATAAATCCATGTCCTGGTACCAAATAATCCCAATCTCTAGCTCTAATAGAATTAATAGCATTAATTTGTCCAATAACTAAACCATCTCTGTTTGAAGTAACTCTACCATTCATAACAACATCAGCTGCTAAAATAACTTTGTCATCTGGTAAATATAAATACCAATCTTCCTCAGAGTGTGCATAACCTACTTTAACATACTCTAAATTAACACCCGAAATTGTAAATTCAACAGTATCTTCATGTGCTTCATCCGTCAATGCTAAAACAGTTTTTCTTGTAGCATTCTGATAGAGTGCTTTAATCATTCTTGTTTGCATACCTGGGTAATCTTTACCTTCTATATGTCTAGGACCAAAGTAATTTTCGTTAATCGAATGAGCACCAATAATTTTAGCACCATGTACTTCTTTATAGTAGTTGTTACCTAACCAATGATCATCATGTTCATGACTAATAATAACTGTTTTCACAGGCATATCAGCAATCTTTTTCATCTCAGCATAAGCTTGTTCAGCAAATACATATGAAGGACCTGTATCCCACGTAATCCACTCAGTATCACCTTTGATATAACAAGAGTTTGACATATCTCCAGCATTTTCTTTTGTAGGCATTTCCATTGCACCGAAGTAACACCATACTCTATCACTGATCTTTACAGGCTTTAAGTTGTAGTCCCAATCTGGACCTTCACCCACTCTTGATGGAACCCATTCATTAAGAATGAAGTTTCCATCAATATCGAGTTTGTTAGGGTTTTCGACAGTAACAGACTTATTGAAAATAAAGGGCATTGATATAACGAATGCTAGTATCAATACTATACTTAATATTTTTTTCATAAGTATCCTTATTTAATTTTTTTATTTCCTGTTACTTTTTTACCATCATGCATAGTAAGTTCAAACTCTAAAGAGTCACCCTTCTTAGCACCTGTAAATGCAAATTTCATTAATGGATCTTCTGACATAAATCCACTTGTAGTTGCTTCAAATACAACTTTATCATTAGCTTTTCCAAGAATATGAGCAATATACTCAACTTCAATATTCTTTTTTTCAGCTTCTTCTTTATCAGCCATTAGACTTTTGAACATTGCTTTTACTTTAACAACACCATCTTTTTCTTTTGCTTTGATTTTCATCGCTTTTTTAGCCATCTTGTATCCTTTTACTTTATTTTAGTTTAGTTTCTCTTAGTTAAAACGTGGATGGGGTTTATATCACCCTCCACAACCACCGATAGATACATCAATCTCTTTGTTAAGTGTATGAAGCTTTCCATCTTTAGTTTTAGCAACAACAGTAACGTAAGCTGTTTGTCTCATTTTAACTCTAAATGCGATGTCTACCTTTTGACCTTCTGGAATTGAGAATACTACAGTAGCAGATCTAGGGTTAGCATCTTGGAAAAATGCAATTGTCTCAATGTCTAAATCACTTCTAAGACGAATTGGAATAGAACCACCGTTTTCTGCTAACTTAGGAGCAGTCATCTTGATTTTATCAGTTGGGTTTAATTTACCATCACCAAACATAGCTTTAATAGCTTCTGGAGATTTCTCTGCCTCCCATGCTTTTGCATTCGTTTCTCTAAAGTTAACAGCCTGTAAATTTGTCACTGGCATTAGTACTGCAGCTGCTGCTACAACACCCATACTTAAAAAATTTCGTCTTTCCATTTATCTTTCCTTTATGTTAATTTGGACTTATAAGATAGTACATCTTATAAGTATTATAATATTCACTAATCGTGTAAAAACAGTGTTCATAATCTAAAGACTACTTACTTGCCTCAATCATATAGTCAACAATCTTTTTAATTTCATCATCTGGTAAAGAAGTTCCACCTTTAGCAGGCATTCCATTAATACCGTGGATAGTATTATGATAAACTTTATCTAAACCTTTTTTCATAACAATTTCCCATCCAGCTTTATCACCAACAGCAGGAGCACCCATTGCATCTGTTTTGTGACATAAAAGACAGCTTGTTTCATAACCTGCTTTACCAGGATGAGCATTCTTATCTTCTTTCTTTGGAGGTAAACTCTTATCATAAGCATAAGGAGGTGTTACATCAGACATTTCATACTTAATTTTCATTACACCTGCTGGTGTTTTACCATCAATTCCACCTGGATCTTTACAATCTGTCATACATCTTGTACCAGCACCAATGTTTTTAGCACGATCAGCATAAAATGCTCTAATATCTTCAATAGCATTAGGTCCATCAATGTTTGGATAGAATCCATTTCTATTTGGAAGAACAACTTTTGAAAGCTTTTCTTTATTTAAAACATACTCATCATCCATCTCTTCACCATCAATCTCAATCTCATTTTGAGCAAGAATATAAGCAGTAATTGCATAAACTTCATCATTACTTAAAGATTTTGGATGTGCATAAGGCATTGAATCTCTAATATATGTAAAAAGTGTTGTAGCAACTGGCCAGTATGTACCAACAGTTCTTTTTGGCGCATCTGTGCTACCATATACTCTTTGATTTTTCAATGTAATTATTACACCGTTTTCATCTTTATCCATATTACCACCAGCAAGTTGAGGGTAACCAGAACCACCAGCACCAAACTCACCATGACATACAGCACATTGTGCTTCATAAAGCTCATCACCAAGTTCAACTGAACCTTCACCTTCTGGTAAACCTGTACCATCGGGAAGGGCATCTAAATCCCATGCTTTAATCTCATTAGCTGTAGCTGGTCTACCAGGATTGACACCCTTAGTACTTTGAGTATTGTATTTATATGCTGTATAAGTACCATTTTCTCTTGGGTATGTTACCCCACCATCTAAAGCACCTGATTTTGATGCATATGTACCAACTGTTGCAGAAGTAGCATCTTTACTCTCAGAAGCAGAAGCTATCATTGTAGAAAATGTTACACCAGCTACCAATACCATACCAATGGTTGTTAATTTACGATCTAACTTGAACATTGTTTACCTTTCCCATATCAGTTACTTCCCATGTCATAATTGCATTTCTATGATAAACACCTTCAACACCTACAACAGCTTTTTCTTGGTTAACTGTTGGCTGAACATTGTCAGAATCATCATAAGCACGACTTTGTAATAACATTGGTTTACCATCATATTTGTGTATGTAAGAAAATCTTGTCCATGCTTTTGGTAGAACTAAACCTTTAAGTTGCGCTTCAACCCAGTTTTTTCCACCATCAAAAGAAATATCTACACCTTTAATTGTTCCATGTCCAGTCCAAGATAAACCTTCGATTTCAACAATATCACCTTTTTTAAGGGCTGTCCAATCTCTCTCAGGACATGGATAAGTAACCACAGAGTTAACTTCATTTGCATAAAAGTGCTGAATCGCTTTTCCACTTGCAGTTAATGCTGTATACTTAGAAGTTTCTTCTTTTGCATACCATGGTTTCTCACCAAACTCTAATCTTTTTAGCCATTTAACACAAAGGTTTGCTTCCCAGCCTGGTAACATTAAACGAACTGGATATCCCTGCTCATTACGTAATGCTTCACCATTTTGTCCCCAAACAATCATCGCGTCATCTAATACTTTTTCAATAGGTACTGTTCTACTCATCTCAGAACCATCAGAACCTTCAGCAAGCATCCACTTAGCTTCTGGCTTCAGTCCAAGCTCATCAAGAATTGTTTTAAGACGAACACCAGTCCACTCGGCACATGACATCATACCTTTAGCCATTTGTAAAGTACCAAATTGTGGTCCTTTCCATTCAGCAGCAGAGTTAGATGGACATTCCATCATTAAAATTCTACTCTCACTTGGATATCTTTTTAATTCATCTAAGGTAAGTACAATAGGCTTCTCTACAAGTCCATGAATCATAAGTCTAAACTTATTTGGATCAACTTGTGCAACACCATTATGTGTACGTGTAAAATGTAATCCATTTGGTACAATAATTCCAGTTAAGTCAGCCAATGGAGTCATTGAAATCGCTGCATGCATGTCTCCAGCTGAAGACATAAGTGGCGAAGTTCTTCTCACTACATTATGCTCATACAGTGGTGGCATACCATAAGGAAATTTATTTACCTCATGACCTAATGTAGTTCCCCACTTTACATGATGCATGATATTTTCATCATCTGCAAGCAATGTATTTGGTACTAAAATACTTGTAGCAGCAATCGTACTAACGGATGCCGTTTTCTTAAAGAAGTCTCTTCTGCTAGCAGAATCTAACTCTTCTGTTTCCAATGTTTTGTTCACATTCTCACCTTTGTTTTTAGATTTTTATAATTTTTAGGAGTTTATATTTACTCCTTAAAAATATGTAACACATCACTTTTATAAAGTAAAATTGATGATTAACATAAGTTATAATAATTATTATAACGTTAAGATTTTTAATACTATTCATAGATATTAAGAAAAATCAACTTTAAATATCTCATGTTACTTGTAGAAACAGTTATAATATTGAATTATAAAATCAATATCATCAACTTATTTCTCAAATAAACCTATGATAAAATCTAAAATTTTTCTCACTATTAGAATTAAACTATATACAACAAATGTATAAAAAAAAGGATGAAGATAATTTCCTTGATCAATTAACAGTTCTAGCCTTGCTAGAGGGTTATTCAATAGGTCACCATGTGATATTAAAGCCAATACAATAAATATCACTAAGTAGAAAAGAAGTTCCTTTTTTAAAATACTTTTAAACTTCTCCATCATTCTCCACAGTTTTCGGCTCTTTAATATCATTCTCAGATTCTTCATCTTCTGTTAAATCAATTAGCAATTCAAGACGCTTAGGCTGTAACTGTGCTAAAATTTGTTCTCCAATTTCTTCTCTATCTTGCCAATCTGACTCTTCAAAAATATCAAAAAGCTTTTTGAAATACTCATAATGACTATCTCCACTGGTCACCTTAAAAAAGAAAAAACGTCGAAAGCTTAGATCATTAATATCACAAATAGCAAACTTTGTTTGCTGACCATTAGGATAAACTTCTTCCCTAATATATTCCAAAAAAAAGTCAGACTCCATCAACCAATTATACAAAGTAAGATCTGAAGATTTTAACAATTCATACGTTTGTGCATCCTCTTCAGAAATTTCCAGTTGATACAAGTTTTCATCCAACTCAAATTTATCTAATGTATCGTCATACTTAGCAAGTTCAAACTTTATTTGCATATTTTAATCCTAACTTCAATTATTATGCTCTACCAGAAAGCATTCCGTACATTGTCATAGGTTTTAATGCATAAGCTTTCATTAACCAAAAAATCCATCTTTCAACAGTTGGATCTAATGGAAATGAAGGGGTAGGTTTAACTGTCCAATCAAATTCTGCAAGCATAACAGTACCAATATCTGTAATCAATGGACATACAGTATAACCAGCATACTTACCTTCCATCTTTTTATCATTCATAAGTGCAATAAGGTTATCTGCAAGTACCTTGTACTGCTTTCTCACTGAACCACCTGTTTTTGCCATTGGTAACTGAGCAACATCACCAATAGAAAATACATTTAAATATCTAATATGTTGAAGAGTCTCTTTATTCACTGGAACCCAACCACCAGCTGAACCTAAATCAGACTCTGCAATCTCTCTTGGAGCAATGTTTGCAGGAGCAATGTGTAAGAAATCATATGGAACTCTTTTTTTCTCACGTTTAGGAATCACTTCAAAATCTTTCATCACTGGATCCCAAGGACCTTTTTCTTGCCATTTAGCATCGAAAACAGCAATCTTATTTTCTTTATCTACTTCAATAAGATTATGTCTATAATGATGTTTAATACCTTCTCTTTTAAACTGACCTACAATGGCATCATGATATTCAGGTACACCAAACATTGCGCCACCATTTGGATAGAAAGTCAATTCAGCATTGTCTCTTGCACCAGCTTCTTTAAGTCTTGCATTTGTTAAATAAACTATCTTCTTAGGCGCTCCACCACACTTAATTGGTGTGTCAGGATGTGTGAAAACAAACTTAGTTTTCTTACCAGACTTAGCTTGTTCTATATACTTTTGCATTATTTCCCAAGTTTTCTCAGAACCTTGCTCTGTATAGATAGAACAAATACTATCACCCAATGCTTCCATAAGCTTATCGTTATTACCCCCACTTAATGCACGACCAGCTTCTTCTAAACCTTTAATTCTTTCAAAATCAAGTTGTACCCCTGTAGCAAGAATCAAATAGTCATAAGAAACAATTTGTCCACTGTCTGTAGTCAATTTATTCTCTTGAGGATTAAAGTATATTGCTCTTTCAGGAATAACTTTCACACCGTCTGGTACAAAATCTTTTGTATCATACATAATCTCATCTTTTTCCCAAAGACCAGCTGCAATCATGGTATACCCAGGTTGGTAAGAAACTGATTGTGGGTTTGGTTCAAGAATAGTAATATCAGGATTAGATAATTTTAGTGTTAATCTAGCAGCTGTACTCATACCAGCTAAACCACCACCAACGATCACTATTTTAGCTTTAGCATCATTTTTAACTATCTCTTCTTCCTCAGCACTTGCTGTGGTCGTAGCACCCATAAGAAGTCCAGCACCAGAAAGACCTGCTAATTTTAAAGCATCTCGTCTGCTCATACCATGTTTAGACAGATCTTTATCCATCTCCAACAACATTTTATCAATATACTGCTTTTCCATCTCTACCCTTTATTTTAGACCACTGATATACTCAGCAACTGCATCAATTTCATCCCATGAAAGATCTCTTGTAGGCGCTTTCATAGCTGCACCATAACCATATTTATTAAGAGGTTGATAATCTTTATCTTCTACTCCCCCTCTATACTCTTTAATGGTTTTAGCTAATTCTTTAGCATCCATACCAGCAATCTCTTGATATTTAACCTGAGCTGGAAAACCATCAAAACTTGTCTGTTTTCCATTTGTACCATGACAGCTTGCACACTCTTGTGCATAGATTTTATCACCTTGAGGTGGTAATAGTAATCCTGGCTTATAGGGTACTTCTTTACCTTCAGAGGCAAGAAGAGTAATACTAGCCAATAGCATAGGAAGAATTATTTTTTTCATTTTAAACCTTACTTTTTAAATTTTTACTACCATGTTGATAGGAACTTAAGTCTCCAAGTATAATATTTTTTGATGATAATTGTAAAGTAAACTTATTAATACATGAGATTATTATCAAAAAAATTCCATTTAGTAACTTATTCTCGCTTTATAAACAGGGGGTTAGAGTGTAAATTGAAGTGATTTTTTATGGCTTTAAGTGTATGTCTTGATACCATATATATCAAGAACATACTGCTTTATTCTGGAATACTATTCCTCAGGATCATAGTCACCATCAGTTGCTGCTGCATCCATCATACCATACATTAATGAACGAACTTTAGTAGCCATTTCTAACATTTCAGGAGGAAGTGGTTCACCACCATAAATCATAAGTTCCATTGCCATCGTATATAGCCATCTATTACCCTCATCATCTTCTACAATTAAGATTCTACAAGGCATAAATGAACCAAATGAGTTATTATACGCAATAAACTGTTCTGCTACAGAAGGAGCACAAAATGATAAAATTCTAATGTATCTTTTTCCACCAGGGTCTTTAATACTACTTTTAATAGACATTTTAGCATCACCAACCATTAAAAAGTTGTTATCTCCTGCTATACCAATCATATTATCAATTGCATCCTCTGTAGAAACATCATCATTAATTTTTACTTTTCTAACCATAGCTTCACCACTACTACCTGTTTCAAGAACTTTCTCAAACATGTCCATGTAGTGTCCCATAGCATCAGGATGTAATTTGGATACTTTACCCATCATACCCCCGAAATTTATCACTAAGTAAGCTAATACAATTAAAGCTATAGCACCTATAACACTCAAAATACTTTTAAGCATCTTCACTCCTTTTGTTATTTTATTAATAAGAGCCGATTATAACTAGACTTTTATTTATTTAACGTTAAGTTAAATTTAAATGGATGAAATATTTAATCTGAAAACGCATCTTACTCATTTGTAATTTAATAAGTTTATCTAAACTTATATTACACAATTCCTCCACAATGAGCTTTTATACTCCTAGTGTATTGATTATTACTGATGTTTTTAATCAAAAAGTTTGATTAAAAACATCAATTTTTACGACACGTTTGATACATTATTTCTTAAAATGTTTCATAAAAAATTTACCCCAGAATTAAAAGGATTTCAAAATGGAGAGAAGAAAATTTCTAGGTTTAGGTTTGGCTGCTGCTACACTTCTACCAGCTAGTTTAAATGCTGTTAACTTTAGAACTACAAAACCAGCTGCATGGTCAGCAACAACTGTGACCGATGCAGTAAAAGCGCTTTATGGTGATATTAAAGCACAAGAAGATGGTATTAAATTAACTGTTCCGAAGAAAGCAGCTAATCCTGGCGCTGTACCTGTTAAAATCAAATCTAAAATTTCAATGAAATCAATTAGTATTCTTCAAGACTCAAACTCAGCAGCTGCTGTTGCCACTTACAGTATGGATAAAGATACTATTGTGGATCTTTCAATAAAAATTAAAATGGGTAAACCAGGTACCGTAACAGTTATTGGTGAGGGTCAAGATGGTAAATTCTATTCTGCCTCTAAAAAAGTGGATCTTGGAGAAGCTTGTTAATTAAGCATCCACTCTATCAGTAACAATGACATTTAAAGAAAATATAAAATCAAAAAGGAATTAAGATGAAACTCAAAGCAAAATTAAAAGGTGATGTAGTTAAATGTAGTGTACAAGCTGTACATGAAATGACAACAACTATCGCTGCTAAAGAAAAAGGTACTGAAGCTAACTACATTACACATATACTTGCAAAAGTTGGTGACAGAGTAATAATGGAAGTATCTACAAGCGAATTTGTATCTAAAGATCCTACTTTAAAATTTCAAGTAAAAGCCAATGATATTAAATCAGGTGATACTATGGAAGTAACATGGACAGATACTTCTGGTAAAACAAAAACTGATTCAACTAAAGTAAAATAATTAACATTTAACAAAAAGTTATTCAAGGAGATAAACCTTATCTCCTTTTTGAATAGAACCAAGCTCCATAACCTTCACAAAAATACCTCTATCATCTTTCAGTAAAACAGGTAAACTTTCATCAATAATGGACAAATGATTACAAATTGTACAATTTTGCGTAATTTCTATAATGACTTCACCTATTTTTATCCTCGTACCAGTTGATAAATAATAAGGATTAAAGTCAATAAGTATATTTTCTCCCAAAGCACCATGAGATATTTTAATATTATTCTCTTTTACTAAGGTATAACTTTCCAAACTTGTTAAGAGTATGGAACGATTAATATCTTTAGCATAAAACTTATCACCTATCACTCCATTATTATCTAATCTTATACTAGTTTGCTCCAAACGCTCAGATTCATTCTTTTTAGAAAGAAATATTTTTTTTACTTCACCCACATTTTTATTCATCAATATCTCCTATCCATGTATTCCAATCTCCTGTAAATACTTTCACTTTAGTGTAACCCACTTCACGTAAAGCCATCATAGCAAAAAAAGCTTTTTCTGCTCCAGACATACAATAAAGATAATTATCATCCAACTTATCCAATTTAAATTTTTTAAAAAGCTTCTTTAATACTTCATTAGATTTTAATTGCCTTTTAGACTTATCAATCAAGCTTTTCCATGGTAAAGACTTAATTTTTAATAAATCACGTTCAGCAAAAATATTAGGCATATTACAAACATCTATCAATGTTCTATTACTCTCTCTATCTTTTTTTTCATTTAATAATTTTATTAAATCTTTTTTTGAAAAAAGATATTCTTTATTTGCTTTTCCTACACGATATTCACTTATATTATGTTCATTAATGTTCACATCAGTATTCACTAATAAATAAGGTTTTAAAACATTAATTTTCTTTTTTAAAGCATTCATTTTTGATGCAGATGTAGTTATAATACTTTCATTTGTATCTTGATTAATCACCCCAACCAAACTTTCTAATTCCTGAACATACTTATTATAAACTTTCCAATTAGGATCTAAGTTCATAATATCTTTCATGCCTCCACGTAATATAGTCATATCGTTATGTCCCATACTTTCAAGAATTGTATACAGCGTTGATGCGTAAATACCATAAGTATTATCATAAAGTACCAAAGATTGATTTTGCTTTATTCCTAAGTTAAAAAGATACGCTTCTACTTCTTTAGCACAACGATAAAATGGTGTACAAGATAAACTACCTAAAGTATCTCTAGAGGTTAAAAAATTTATATCAAGTTGTTTACTTTTCTTAATTTTTAAATCACTCTCACCAAGTACAATAAATAAAACATCTTTTTTATTTATCATCTTTAGCGCAACTCGTGAACTTGTAAAGATATTTTCATTTGCATACAACACACTCAATGTTAAATTCAATATAATAAATATTATAACTTTTTTCATACCCTTATCCTTTTAAAATTATAATTTTAAATAGCTCACATTTTTTCCATAACAAAAATTTGATTTTTTAAAGTTAACTTTATTATCATAAATTTAGATAAGGAGATTATATTTATTGACTCAAAATTATTTATTTTTTCCAATTCTTTTAGATGAAAATTTAAAGCATCTCCATGAGTAAAAGAAGTAACTCTATTGTTAAAAAGAAAATTACTTGTTAAGAGAGAAGTGATTAAATAATACATTGTGTTCCTATTTAAAAAAGTTAAGATACCTCTATAGAATAACATATCTTTAGTAAATTTTTAAGAAAATAAATATATTTAAAACTGTTCGATATATTTATTTCATCTACCTCTATAAATTTAATAGATAAATATGAACTATTATTAAAGACTATTATTAAGGAATGAATTTTATTTTATACTGATTGAGAAATCAAAACACCTTCTAATAACTTATCTAAATCTCCATCTAAAATTCCATCTACATTAGAATAAGGAATATTTGAACGTGTATCTTTCACTTGTTGATAAGGAGCCATGACATAAGACCTAATTTGATGTCCCCAACCAATATCACTTTTTTCTACACCATCTAATTTTGCTTGTTTCTTTTCCATCTCATACTCGTAAAGACGTGACTTAAGCATTTTCATAGCTGTAGCCTTATTTTTATGCTGACTTCTATCATTTTGACACTGTACAACTATATTAGTCTCTATATGTGTAATACGTATGGCACTTTCTGTTTTATTAACATGTTGCCCACCAGCACCTGAAGCACGATAAGTATCAATCCGTATATCTTTATCTTCAACAACAATATCCACATCATCATCAATCTCAGGAGATACCATAACAGAAGAGAAAGAAGTATGTCGCTTTGCATTAGAATCAAAAGGTGAAATACGTACCAATCTATGAATACCATTTTCAACTTTTAAATAACCATAAGCATTCATACCTTTTATAATAAAACTAACATCTTTAATGCCTGCTTCATCTCCAGCTTGATAGTCAAGTCCTTCTACCTTAAAACCTTTTCTCTCAGCCCAACGTAAATACATTCTGTAAAGCATATTAGCCCAATCCTGAGACTCAGTTCCCCCAGCACCAGGATGTATTGACACAATTGCGTTATTATTATCATTTTCACCTGAAAGCATCATTTGCACTTCTAAACTAGCAATATTTTCATCTAAGCTATCAGCATCCATATATAACATCTCTAAAGTTTCATCATCTGACTCTGACTTTGCCATTTCAAAATACTCTAAAGCATCTTGGACTGAGGCTTTAGAAGAATTATATTTTTCTAATATTCTCTCAATTACTGTTTTCTCTTGAGAAACGATAGAAGCATTTTTAGCATCATTCCAAAAATCAGGATTTTGTTGTAATTCATTAATAATATCCAGACGCTCATTCTTCTCATCAGGCTTAACTATATTCTCAATATTTTCTATTTTAATGCTAAGTTTCTTTAGTAATTCACCATATTCATAAGCATCCATATATTAATCCATTCATCTATTTTATACAACATTCTATCCAAATAGAGCTAACAAACGACGAAATAAGGGTGGAGGCAAGATAAATAAAAGGATGATAAGAGAAATAATAGTATTAGTAAATAAAAATATATTAAAAAATAATAAAGAAATAGGGGTA
>CACVAU010000030.1 GCA_902727915.1 uncultured Sulfurovum sp. | reverse complement strand
GATGTAATTCTAACTCTAGTAAAGTCTCTTCTGAAACCTCTTTTAAGTTTTGAATCTTTTCTTCTTCTTTTCTTATAGATGATAACTTTTTTGTCTCTACCTTCGTTAATCACCTCACCTTTAACCACAGCACCTTCTACAAAAGGAACTCCTACAGTTAATTCACCATTGTCTAATGCTAGAACTTCTTTGAATTCTACAGCTGCTTTTGGCTCAAGATTCATTTTGTCAAAACAGATGATATCACCCTCTTGAACTTTGAATTGTTGACCACTTGCTTTAATGATTGCGTACATTGCAAACCCTTCATTAATTGTTGTTTGGGAGAGATTGAAATTCCCTGCTTTTAAAAAGTTTGAGATTATATCCAAAACAGTTTTAATTTTATTTTAAAGTTAAATAAAAAAGGCTTTTAATTCATTTTTAGTTGAAATAAATTACTTTTTCAATCTAACTTTATTTTGGGCATGTTATGATATTACTCTAATAAAATCAATGCAAGGAACTCTTTTGAAAAAATTAGGCTTTATTATTGCTCCTCTTCTTTTTTTACTCTATGTAGCAGGAGAAACTTATTTAAAACTAAATAATTCGAGTATATGTACTTCTGCAAAATCTTCAGAGCCTACAGGATGTGAACTCGCTGGTGCCCTTCTCAATTTTGATGCTATCTACTTAAACTATTTAGGTATTTTCGCTGCATTTAGCATATTCGTATTGGGTCTTTTGAGTTATAAAAAAATAATTCCAGAAATCATTTTCTTTATCGTATTAATTTCATCACTATTTTTTGAAACTATTCTGCTAGGATACCAATATTTTGCATCTCCTGAAATGTGTTTATTTTGTATGGGTATTTATACCTTTTTAATTACAATTTTACTCTTGTCTTCACGTAAATATTTCTTTATGATACTTCCAGCTATTGTTGCACTTCTTATGGCGCTATCATTTTTAGCCATTCCAAAAGCTCAATCATTTTTACAAAAAGATGGTACCTATCTATTACAATCTGAGTCTTGTCCTCATTGTAAAAAAGTAAAAGAATACATGAATCAAAATAATATTGAATTTACTAAAATAAATATTGAACAAATTGAAGCACAACATTTTGCAACTTTTTTAAACTTTAAAAGTATTCCCATTTTAATTACGAAAGAAGGTAAAAATGTTAGTATTATCAATGGTGACAAAAATATCATCGAATCCTATGAAACCATTTCTACTGAAATAACCATTGAAGAGAGTGTCAGTATTAACACTTCATTTAATGTCGTTGAAGAAGAAGGTTGTGGATTTGCTAATCTTAACACAATCACAACGGTAGAAGAAAGTGATTGTGATAGCAAAAAATAAAAACTATTTATTTTTATTAGGCTTTATGCCTATTTCATTCAGTGTTATTTTTTCATATGATACTAATCCGAAATAATAACACTAAAAGTCACATTTCTTATGGCTTTCCTATCTCAAAGCATAAAATACGCCTTTACTTCAACTTTATCACGTCATAATAGCTCCTATATACCTACATTAATTTATAAGGAGTAGATATTATGAAAAAAACTAACCTAAAATACCTAGTCATACCCCTTTTTCTTGTTAGCCTACTGGGATGTATAAAACATGATCAAAAAAATTTAACAACCCAAATAAATAATAATTCAACAACCTCTATCTCCAAACCTCAATATGGTGAACACACCGATCAAATTCAAGAATTTCTTGCGAATTCCCCCATTGGTTCAGAAATTTATCTGGAAGAAAAAGAGCATGGTGAATGGTACTTAAAAATTGAAAAAACATTTAATGTTAAAAAAGATGAAGAAAAAACTAAAACAGTTGAATTAATCTATGTAGAAAGTATTTTGATTTAATAGACTCTGAAATTCAGAGATGACATTATTAAACCTAAATAACTTTCGATATAATAATGTCAAATTATAAACAAGGCCTTTATTGTGACAATTGATGATGTAAAAAAAGAATTAAGTAGTGATGAACAGATGTTGGCTTCAGCCTTTAAAGCTGAGAAACTCTATAAAAAACATAAACTAAAAATCTTTACTGTTGTTGGATTAATAATTATATATTTTGCTGGAACAGCAATTATGGATAAAATAGCTCAAGATAAAAAGGAAGCTGCTAATGCTGCCTATTTAGTACTTGAAAAAGATGCAAAAAATGCTTCTGCATTACTAAGTTTAAAAGAAGACAACCCAGCATTATTTGAACTTTTTAGCTATAAACAAGCCATAAAAACTTCTGATAGTGCAACGCTTTTAACCTTAAGTAAAAGTCAAAATGAAATTATTGCTGATTTAGCACAATACCATTTAGATGTTATAGAAGGTAAACAAAGTGATTCTAAATATTATAATGAACTTTCTAAAATTCATAATGCAGCACTCTATATTCAAACAAATAAAACAACAGAAGCAAAGGAAGAACTTGATTTAATTACTGAAGAATCACCTCTGCATAATATTTCACAAATTATTAAACACTATAACATTAAAGGGTAAGAATGCATGGAAGAAACCTTCTCTCTATAACCTTATTAACTGCTGTTTTTTTCGGATGTTCTGGTAAGCAATATTATGAACCAGAAGCGACTGCTAGTCTTTCTAGTACAGCTATGGGTGATAAATTAATTCACTATTCTCGTGATGGTGCGACCTTAAAAAGTGGAAAGGTTTTAACCAAAACACAAGCTGTCAATCTAACATTAGAGAAAGGTTTTTACTTTATTAACAATAGTAATAATGCTGCACTAACAGCAGACTTACAAGGTAACTGTAATATTGTAACAGAAAAAGGTACGGTTGCTTCTGCTAAATTTTCAAAAGCATTGGTCGCTGGAACACTAATTGGAAAATACTTAGTTTATGTCCTGCAAAATAATCACTATGGTGTCTATGACTTTTCTCAAAAGAAAACCATCTATAGCAATAAAGCCAGTAAAGCTTTTGCCATTGACACAAGAATTGCAAATCCTTTAAAAATAGATAAACTGGTTGTCATTCCAACACTTGATGGAAAACTAACCATCTTAGATTTAGAAACACTTAAAGTAGCCAAAGAAATGTATGTGAGTACTGAGTCTTCTTTTAATAATATTATCTTCCTAGATAAAATTAAAAACACACTCATTGCTGCAACACCAAACAAAGTACTTTCTATTTCTGTAAAAGGTAAAAAAGAACTCAATACAGCTGTATCTGAAGTTATTGTAAATAATGATGCTGTTTTTGTTTTTGCTGTAGATGGAAGAATTTTAAAACTAGATGAAGCGCTTTCAGTTATTTCAGAAAAAAAGTTTAAATTTGCACATTTTTCTGTTGCTGCACTAGGAATCAATAAAGTGTTTGCTTTAGACAAACAAGGTTATCTTATTGTGTCAAATCAAAACCTAAGTAAACATAAAGTCTATAAAGCATCAGATGTTGATGCTTATGCTTTTGTTTCAAATGGGCAACTCTATTTAAATGATGAAATCATCAACCTTAACCAATTAAGTTATGAGTAGTTCCAAACTACTTATAGCCTATCTCGAACATGTATACCTTTCATCTTTCAAAAAAGCTAAGAAAAATGCCTTAAAGGAATCCTTATGAAAGACATTATAGATTTTTTACAAAGCAACAATCTAGTTTTCAAATCATTTAAACCTATTGAACTTAAAAACCTAGGTTCACGTAAAAAAGTTTCTATCTACCTAGGTGTAGATTTAAAAAAATATTATGCTTGTATTTTACACATCCAAAAAAAAAGTAGAATTTTAAAGAAAGAAGCCACAGAATTAATGTTATTACATGAGAAGTTAGAAGTTTTTAATGAATCAAAAATAATGAAAAAATATATCTATATACAAGCACCTCTCTGCTCCAAGGCCAAAGCCTTAATGGAAGAAAAGAAGTGGATTGTGTGGCATGAGGAATATTAATCTCCCACATATGAAAACAGTAATGCTTTCTTCATACGTGAAAAAACTTGCCGTTTATCTTCAGGTTTAATTGCAAAACAGCCATGACTACGTCCTGATGTACCGACATAAGATGCTGTATGTAAAATAATTTCACGTTTTTTAGCATTTCTATTTTTCCACTCTAAACCATCTAATCCTATATAATGATATCTTTTTTTAGCAGTTATTCCCTCTTTAGTACCCACCCTAAAAAATCCAGTAGGTGTTTTGTTAGAACCTAGTTTATTACCAGCATCCCATACTCTATCACCCCTCGCACCTGAATTAACGCCATGCGCTACTAAATACTTTGTCACCTCAGCTGTCTGTAAATTAATAATAAACAAACGCTTCTGAGAAGCTAACTTTGTATAATCTGCGATGGCAATATAATTGGGTGAAAGATTTTTAGTATAACGATTGTTTTCATAATAAAAAAATGTTTTGGCTAAAGCCTTTTGACTAACACTAGAAGTAGTTTTAACTTTATTAAATACATAATGAAGATGTGATACTGAAACGTGACTTTTGTTTTGTCTATCGAGATATGAAGCTGAGGTTTCTATGTTAAGTGACAAAAATAGTAATGAGCTGAATAATAAATGTTTAGTTTTCATCTTTTTCCTTAATTATAAAATTTAAATTTTATTTTTTATTTTTTTTTAAGTTTTATAATTTTAATACAATTTTTATTTATTATTGTTTAAATTCTGCTAAGATTATATGTAATTAAACAAAGGAAATTAATGCGTCATCTAAAATCACTCAATGTCCAAGTCTTTATAGGAATTATTTTAGGAATCCTCTTTGGTATTTTACTCCCTCAAATAGCACTAGAACAAAAACTCATTGGAGATATGTTTGTAGCACTACTAAAAATGCTTGTTGTCCCTTTAGTTTTTGCTTCTATCTATACAGCACTTACAGGCTTAGGCTCTGTCGAAAAGCTTAAAAGTATTGGACTAAAAACCATTGGACTTTATCTATTAACAACGGCTCTTGCAACACTTTTAGCCATTATTGTTATGAACCTTATTCCTATTGGAGAGCCTGTCTCATCCGAAGGATTAGAATACGCAAAAGCTTCAGAAATTAAACCTTTTTCATTTCATGATATGATGATGAGTTTTATTCCCTCTAATGTATTTAATGCCCTAGCTTCTGGTTATATGATGCAAGTCATTGTCTTTGCAATCTTTTTAGCCTTAGCTTCATTTAAACTTGATGAAAAACATCAAGTAGTACTTTTTGACCTTTTTACAGCTGTAAACGATGCGATGTTTCATATTGCTAAATGGATTATTAACTTAACTCCAATTGGTGTTTTTTCACTTATCTCCTATATTATTGCTGAACAAGGTATTGATGTTATTAAAGGTTTATGGGAATATGTCTTAGTTGTCTTAATTGTACTCATAATTCATGCTATCGCCACTTTACCAATGGTCTTAGCATTGTTTACAAAAATCAACCCTTATAAATATTTAAATTCTGTAAAAGAGTCTAGTATTATGGCATTTTCAACAGCTTCATCAGCTGCAACACTTCCTGTAAGTTTAAAAGTAGTTCAAGAAAAAGGGGGAGTTTCCAAAGATTCAGCCAGTTTTGTTTTACCGTTAGGGGCAACTGTTTCTATGGATGGAACGGCTGCATATTTGACCATCGCTGTACTCTATATTGCTAATTTAGCAGGTGTTGCCATGACTTTTGGTGACCAAATTATATTGGCTTTAACTATTATTGCTTTGTCTGTAGGTGTCGCTGCACTGCCTTCTGCCTCATTAGTTATGATGGTAGTTATCTTAAATCAAGTAGGCTTACCAGTTGAATACTTAGCAATTATCGTAGCTGTTGATCGTATTTTAGATATGGCAAGAACATCCCTTAATGTTACCTCTGACCTAGTCGTTACAAAAATTGTTGATGTACTCACAACAAACAAAGCAAAAGATTAAAACTTTCTAGCTTTTATGGTGATGTTGCTCTATGGAGTGCATCACGTGTATTCTCCCAAATATTTTCAGAATCTTCTTGTATGCCTGAAAAAGTTCTTGTACAGCCTGTCAAAAATACTACTAACAATAATAATGTTAATGCTTGTTTCATAAAAGTCCTTTAATAAATTAATTATACTCTAATTTCGTTAATCTTATAAAGTTATCAATTCTATTCACTTGTATCTCTTAACGTTTTAAGATATTATAATATACTAAAAAACTCATGGCAAAATTTAGTTTTTAAATGAAAAAAAGGGAATTTATATCATGTACAAAAAAACTTTCGTATTTACTGCTTTAATAATTTTCAATACATTCTTAGGGGCTATGGATTTAAATCAAACAATCAGTATTATCAATGAAGCAACAAAGGTAACTACACCATTACAAGAACAATTAGAGGTCATACTAACTGAAAAGTCAATGCCCAAAACAGAAGAAGAAATCTTTGAAAATAATCTTTCAACAGAACCAATCATAACAGAAATTCTAACAGTTACTGAAATTGTTGTAGATGAAAGAGAAATCACTGATGACAATATCACAATAGAACCAATCATAGAAACGATAGTAACACTTAGTGAAAGTAATGAAAGTATCTTAATACCCCACAATGAATTGCAAGAAGAAAATATTTCAAGCCCAAGCATAGAAGCCCTACCCCTTCTCTCAAACCTTGAAATCAATCAAAGTAAAGAACTCAATGTTAGTATAAAAACCAATATAACACACTATGAACAAAAAGTTGACTTGAATGAGTCTACTTGTGAGAACCAAAGTAATGTTATGAATGTCAATGATGCTAATAACAGTTTAAACACAAAAAACACCTGTGCTGATGCAGAAGGAAGTAGTATTAAGGGTCTACTTCTTTTCAAAACAAGAATAAAACCTTACTGTGACATAAGTGGGGAAAAGTTTGCCAAACAATACATGCAAGAAGATTGGGATGATATTTATCATGACAAAGAATTTAAAATGGAAGTTATTAAGACTTGTCCAAACATGAAAACACGATACAAAGACATATGGACACCTCATCTTTATCAATTTTCACTAGAGTATGCCAGTGATAGCGATGCCATTCCTGAATGCTAGTACCCTAAATGAACTATCCTGATTAAAACCATTAATCAATCCTTAAAAAAATATAGCACTAAATTATTTAAAAATTAAATTTATACATGTGCCATATCTTTACAAGGAAAATTTAAGCATAGCCTATTTATTATGCTTTTATTATTGAACTTTGTTTATCTTAGATATAATTATTTATAACACTAAATTATATAAAAGGAGATAGTAATGAAAATGATAGCCCTTAGAGGAAGAGTTTTCCCCACTGACTTAAATCATGCAGGTACCGTATTTGGTGGTTGGTTAATGGGAAAGATGGATAAAGCAGCATCCATTGCCATAGAAAACATTGTAATCTCACCAGCTGTTACTGTGGCTGTAAGTGATATGAGTTTCATCCGACCTGTTTACAGTGGTGCCGTATTTACCATTTATACGCAAGTTAAACATATTGGTAATACTTCCATTAAAATTGATGTTGATGTACAGGTTAAGTGTCGTGAAACACATGATGAATACAGTGTTACACAAGCTGTTTTTACATTTGTATTGGTAGATGAAAACCGTGATGCACGACCAGTAAGAGAAGTACTTCGTGATGATATTGACCCCTATATTCAAGACTTATTAAAATAGTCTTTATAAACTAACTTTCTCTAAATACTCTCGAAAAACCTTTGCTCCATCTTTGGAACTGGTGACAACAGAAGAGATATCTTTAAAAGATATCTCTAGTTTTGACTGCTCAACACTTTTCATGGATTTTATTTTATCAATATTCACAATATACGAACGGTGTACTCTAAAAAAATTAGCTGTGTCTAAAAGTATTTCTAAATCTCCAATTTTTTTACGTACATAAACATCAGCTTCTTTAATTTTTATAATTACTTCATCTAAATCAGCTTTTATATAATAAATGTCATCTCGACTAATAATATAAAGTCGACTTCCACTTTTACCCATAATTTTTTTCTCTATATCTGTCGTTGTTACACTTAATGTTCGTACTTTCTCCAATACTTTCTCAATCTCTTCTAAAGGTACAGGTTTCATTAAATACCCTACTCCACCATTTTGAAATGCTTCCAAAGCATATTCGGTATAAGCTGTTTGAAACACAATAAAAGTCTTTGCTGAAACCTCTAAAATATGATTGGCTAATTCTAATCCAGAAATTTGTGGCATTGAAATATCTAAAAATGCTAAATCAAAACTATTTTTTCCAATCTCTTTCATGGCTTCTAAACCATTATCACAAGCTGTTATATCGGTAATACCTGCTTCTTTTAGTAAACGTTTTAATCTACTTAATGCCAGTGTTTCATCATCTACTATTAAGACTTTCATTTATTTATTCCTTCCAACTTAATGGTAAAATTCATTGTTTGTTCATCTGAGTCATAAGTCAACTCACCAACTTCTAAAAGTCTTAATCGGTCTCTTAAATTCTTTAGACCTGTACCCTGTTTAATTTTCTTAGTTATTCTACCATTATTGGCTACCGTTACATAATTTTCTCTGTTAGTAATATCTATTTCTAAAACTTTTTGTTCATAACCATGTTTAATCGCATTTTCTACCAAAAGTTGAATAGAAAATTTAGGAACAAGTACTTCCTCAAGTGTTGTGTCAATGAGAATATTGAGCTTAATTTTATCTTGAAAACGTATATTTTCTATCTCTACATAGGTTTCAACCATTTTAAGTTCTGTAGATAAAGGAATTAAACTCTCTTTATTAATGGCATTTCGTAAAAAACTAGAAAGATTAAGTATGGCATCTTCAGCTTTTTTAGCATCAACATACACCAATTCACTCATAGAATTTAAAGCATTAAACAAAAAATGAGGGTTCAACTCATTTTCCAGTGCTTTAAGCCTGTTTTGAGTCATTTGAACTTTTACGTTTTCATGTCGGTATTTCATGGCAATAAACTGATGTAATATTAACCCAATTAAAAAAGTTAAAAAACCCAAAGTAATACTTAAACTTAAAGACCATGGAGCTAATAGTATGGCAATGGGTAAATCCATAAGATGTGCTATATGAAAACTTATAAAGAATCCTAAAGCCCCTGAACTAAAAGAGAAACAGAAACTAATAATGTACCAAAAGCTTTCATTGACTTTTGGTAAAACATAATTGTTTGAAAAACTAATAAAAAGTGATGAAAACATCGAAATACTCATGGCAGCTAAAACAGAAAAAACAATGGTAGAAGCATGTTGTATCTCAGGAATTAAAAAATAAAAAACCAAAGAGATAAAAAAACCAAACAAAGCGCCTATAATTGTTATGTAAAACCAATCATTACGGCTAATTTTTAACTGCATCTTATCCATGGTTAAACTCCTTATTCAATACATCAACCCCAAGTGCCACTCCTGGCCATCCTTGTCCTGCAAAAACGGTATCACCAATATTATATAAACCTTTAAATGGTGTGGTACAAGGTGGAATGGAAAATATATTTTTCATTTTTAATGCCTCTCCTCCACAATTATGTCGACCAATATAATGATTAAATGTTTTAGAAGTAGCTGAAAAGGCTTTTGTAATGTCATCTTCATGAATGGTATCAAAATAATTTAGAAAAGCCTCTTTTATATGATTTTCTGTAACGCTCTTTTGATGCTTATAGTCTTCTTTCGAAAGATTCTTCCACATCTTTGCCTTCGTATGTGTGGAGATTGTCACAGAGTACCCCTCTTTACTAAGCTTCTCATCAGATTTATCTGAAAAAGACACAAAAAAAGCATTAGAAATACTATTCGGAATATTTTCTTTTAAAATAATTTGATAATGATGTAAGAAATCAGCCTTACTTTTTACTTTTAGATACAGCACAAAAGCACTCTGGTCACTAAATTTAAACTTTTGATAATACTTTATAATACTTTCCTCTTCAAAAAGTTTAGCACTTTGATAAATGGTAGAATTAAGTACAACATTTTTAGCTTTATAAACTTCTTTCTCAGAATGTAACTCATAATATGCTTTATGCCTAATAATTTTCATTATGCCTTCATTTTTTTTATGAGGAATATTCTCTAATAATCCCTCTATCATTGAACCCATACCCCCTTGAACATAGTAAGTTTTATGAAAAGTATAGGCTAAACCTAATGCCATGGTAAGTAATGACAAATCTTTAGATTTTGTTTGTAGTGTAATGAGTAGTTGCGCATCTATAAATTCCTGATACTCAGAAGAAATATTACCTAAAGTCTTTTTGATAAAAGCGTCAGCACTCATAAAAAGTTGTGATTTATAGACAGTGAAAAGTTCAGCCAAACAAGCCATACTTTTAGAATAAGCAGACAATGAATTTTTAGCATAGTAAAGCTTTTTAAGTTGCCAAAATTTTTCATCTATCTCTTTTATAGTTCTCCAAAAAATTCTGTTATTACTGTTAGGGTATTCTTTGTCAATACTTGCTACAAAGTCCTCAAAGTCTTGAACTCTATCGACTATTGTCTTTTCTTGTATAATACGTACACCAATTTTACTATGAATCAGATTAGGCTTATATCTAACCTCATCAAAAATACGTTTTATAAGATGCCCCTCTTCATAACCTACAAAAGTTGTTGCCCCTGTATTATAGTAATTTCCAAAACGTTTAAAAGTTGAGCAACAACCTCCTAAATTGGTATCTTTTTCAAAAAGAAGTAATTCATGTTTCTGATGATTAAGTGAAGCAAATAATGTCCCTCCTATACCTGATCCAACCACAACAATGTCATACATTTTCATTATGAGCCTTTTTCAAGGTTATTCCTATCAAAAATAAAACATGTACTAAAATGGCATTATCTGTAACACCTAAGTCACGTCTAAACCAAAGTACTTTTTTCATACTTTAAATGCCTTCAGTTCTGAACGAAGTCCAAGTGCTGCTGGGTAAGGGTTAAGAAACTTCTGTCCCTTTAAATAGTGCATATCAAAACGTTTGACATACAAGTTCAGCAATTTAACAACAGCAATTAAAGGAATAACCCCTTCTTTAAACTCTTCCATCGCTATCAATACATGGTATCTTTCATCTTTAGTAATGAGCTTTTTAAAATAACCATAAATATGGAGTAAAACATTATAGGTTTTAGGAATATTACTTTTTTGGTTAATCGCAATTAAAAATTCATAATGATATTTTTCCAGTAACTTTTCAAAACTTTCCCTTTTAGCGTTCGCAACAATATGTCCTAATATTTTATAGGCAACAGGTGATTTAGCATAGATGAGATATTTATAATTTGTATGAAAATGTATTAAATCTTTTATTTTTGGCTTGGTCTGAATAAATTCACTAATCTCTTTATAGGCAAAAACTTGCATTAAAAAATTCTCACGTAACCAAGCATCTTCAAGTCTCCCCTCTTCTTCCATAGGTAGATAAGGGTAACGCTCTCTCAATGCTTCTGCAAAAGTACCAATACCTTTTTTTTCACTCGGAGCATTAATGGGTTGATACACTTTAACACGTTCCATGCCACAAGTGGGTGATTTTGATTTAAGAATAAATCCACAAAGGTTTTCTTTTAGTGCCTGAACTGCTAATGTCTTGGAGATGGCTTCAAGCTCATCAGTCACATCCTTCTTAGTATAACCTGTATGTATACGAATCTTATTATTTATTTCAACTTGACGTATGCTTTCTCGAGGGGTTCCAAAGATTATTTTTTCAGGACAAAATGCTTCAAATTCAAAATATTGTTGTAGCATATTAACAACTGCACTGTCTTTAACACTTTTAGCATCATAGCGACATGCTATACCAAGGAGACATTCGGAGATACCTATTTTCATCATTAAGTCCTAATTATTATTTTTATAATAATAGCTTGAATGAATGTTTTTTAGTAGGGGTGAAATGTTAGTTAATTTTTTTAATGTTCAAAATATGATTTTTTTTGACTTTTTTTTCTACAATTTTGTAAAATACTGCTACGCTAACATGATTAATTCTCAAGGAACCCTTATGAACATTAAAACCCTACCCCTCCTACTTCTTTTCTCTTTAAATACCTTAGTTGCCAGTACTGTTTCAACTACTCTTGAAAAAAGCACTCATAAATTTTGTAAAAACACACTCTTAAGTGATGACAGTCAAAAAGAAGTTGATTTTTGTATGGAAACAAAAACAGAATACCCAAAGGTTAGTAGTACAAATAAAACTTTAGAAAAGCACCTACGACAAGCCATTGAAAAAGAACTTAAAACACAAAACAGTCCAAAGTCTCATGTGTTAAAAGAGATTAAAGAAGGAAATGTAGCTTCTGCTATGGGACATGAATCAAGCCTTAACATTAAAGTTCTTTCTGCCACAGATAAAACCTTTACTTTAGAAGGTGCATTTTATGCTTATCTTGGAGGCGCTCATGGTATGGGAAATACCATCTTCATAAATTATGACAGTAAAACAGGTAAAGAAATTGGTCTGAAAGATGTTTTTGTCCCTAACTATCAGAAGAAACTCAAGGAAATTGTGGAACAAGAATACCGTATTCAAAACCATATTACACAAAGCGATAGCCTCAAAGAGAAACTGGATTGGTTTGACAATAAGTTTCTCTTAGCTAAAGCCATTGGTTTTGGTGAAGATGGTCTTCATTTAGCCTACAATGCTTATGAAATAAAAGCTTATGCATATGGAACAACTAACATTATTGTTCCCTATACTGTACTAAAGTCCCTTATCAAACCCAATGGCTACTTATCACCTTTGCTAAAAGCTCAAAAGCTTAGTGAGGGTAAAGTACAACATAGTTTTAGTGATGCCCTTTCAAACATGAACTTAAGTGCTGAAAGAATCGCTGGTTCAAAAGTAAAATTAATGCTTCAAGTCAATAAAGACCCGTATAATTATCGCATGAAAGCAAAGAAAGGAAGCATCTCCCTTTCTTTTCCTCAACTCTCTAATAAAAGTGAAATACTCTCAAAATCTTCACAAAACATTGATAAATTGATGCTTTATCCGAAAGGACATAAGATTTATAACCTTAGCCAAAAGAAGAACATCGTTAGTGAGTATCTTTTGGTTGAAGGTGAAGTTGCCAAGTGGACAGATGAGAAAGAACGAAAAATTGAATTAATACTTAAGATGCCTGAAAATATAGATAGCCTAAAAGTACATTACCGAATGACATTAAGAAATGGAAAACAATTCTTCAATACCCCTTACAAAGGAACACAAGGACAACAAGGATTTGAAAATTATGATATAGAAATTCAATAATTTTGACTTTTATTGACTTTTTTTTTCTATAATTTTCACTGTTAGATAACACTCAAAAGGATTAACATGAGAAAAACAATTATGATATTATCGGCTTTGGCTATTATTCCAGTAGCAAGTTTTGCGTCAAGCTTTAAATTGGTAAATGACTCAGGAAGTAAACTAAGTATTCACACAGGTTCAGGTGTTGCCAATCTTAACAAGGGTGGTTCAACTTCAATCACTTGTAAAGTTGGCAAAAAAATCTATACAGCCAGTCGTGGTACTAAAGATAAGTTTATTTTTAAAGTAAATTCATCACACTGTGGTAAAACAGTTAAACTTTCTTCAGTAATGTAAATTAGTTAGTTAGTTAGTTAAACCTTAATTTTCTTCTTTTAAAAATTGACTTTACTTCCTATGGTAAAGTCTTTCTTCTATTTCAATTTTCATATTAAACTTCAATTTGGGTACAATTATAATATACAAAGGGAAAAAATGATACTAAGAAAAATAATTTTAACCATGCTCTTTACAACCTTACTATTTGGAGAAAGTACGTTTAAAAAACCTGCCTCATTTAAAGATTATAAGCAATATATTCTTGATGATATGATGGTTTTTATTGCACCTAACTTAATAAAAAGTATGCAAATTAAAAAGCGTCAAGATAAAAATACTCAAACTTCTATCAAAACAATGTTTTTAACAATTCATGGTGCAGAAATTCAACTCTCTATTGATTCTGGAGCAAGTGATGATTTTTCTTTTGTTTTTAAACATAAGGATAAAGAAACAATGATTGCAGGAGAAAGCGTGTTTATTTCTCAATCAGGGGGTATTTATATTTCTAATAGAACCAATCAAAACTATGAAGTAAAAAGAAAATTTCAAATTACAAAAAATACTATTAAAGAACTACAACAAGCTTTTCTTTCTGTCAATATGGAATGTGAAATATCAGCTTTAGCCACACTTTATTCACAACAAGGTGACACAGGAAGTATTGTTGCGAGAATATCAAAAGGCAAGAAAGTCAAAGTTTTATTCAATGCATTTACAACATCTGAGTCTAATACGAATGATTCTAAAGATTATTTGGTACAAACTTCTTTTGGTCTAGTCGGTTGGGTTCGTTCCTCTGCTGGATACATGCAAGAAAAAGGTAAACCTCTTGCTTGTTTGATGTATGAGGGGGATTAAATAGTAGAGGGATATAAAAGCTATATCCCAAAGAGTTTAACAACTTGGTGTGTTGAATCTATTCTTTGTCTTGACTCACCTGTATGGTCAGTTCTTTCACGTGTTTCTTTTACTATTAATCTGTAGTCTGGTATTGCTTCACCAAAAAGCATTTCAAATCTTTCTTCTTGTGTTAAAGACTTTTCTCTATTTATCTCTTCAGCCATAATGTTCGTTGTAAAAAGTAAAGTTAATGTAAGTAATAGTTTCATAATAAGTCCTTTTAAGTTTATGTGTTTTCTTAAAGATAGTATAGGATATTTTGATTATAAAATTTAATTAATTTTGAAATAATGAATAATTATAGACTATATTTTTTTTAGATACAATACATTCGATTAACCTTTGAAATAGGACTCTTCATGTTAAAATACTTTTTTTTCCCTTTTACTTTTTTGCTCTTTTTGTCCAGTAATGCTTTTGCTGATGAAGAAACTCTTTACATGCTTAATGAGTTAAAAATCTCTAAACAAACCTTAGAGAAAGAGCTTAAACTCAAGAAACTTGCCATTAAAAAGCCATTATCTGAAAATGAAAGTGAACAATTAAAGAAAAATATTAAAAATTTAAATACCCAAATCGATGATTTAAGCACAAAGTTTTCAAAAATTGCAACAGGAATAGAACTAACGGTTGTTCAGCGTAATGCAGTACAAGTGGAAACAACCTTAAGTGAAGATTTTCAACTTTTATTAAAGCCTCTAATTCAAAGTGCTAAAAATGGAACGAAAGAGATGCGTGAAAAAGCTTATCTTCATGAGGAGATAGACTATTATAAATCAATCTTGCCTAAAGCCAGTAAAGCGTATGAAAACATTAAAATTCTTTTGTCTACTTCAAAAGATAAGGAACTAACCCAAGAGTTAAAAAAACTGGAAAGGTATTGGAAGCAACAGGTCCAACTGCTTTCTAGTAAACTCAATGCCTCATTACATCAAGTAGCTCTTTTAGAGAAAAATGCCGTTTCTTTATCGTCAAGATTACAAGAGAACAGTAAAAACTTTTTTCATGAACGAGGATTGATACTTTTTAAAGGGATTATTGGAACGCTGGTAGTTCTAACGTTTATGAGACTTATCTATTTTGTACTTCTTAAAATTTTTCCTATTTTTACCAAACCAAGTAGAAGTTTTTATATTCGATTTATGGACTTACTTTATAAAATTGCTACGATTACTTTAGCAATTATTATTCCTATGGCAATTTTTTATATAGAAGAAGATTCTTTTCTATTTAGTATTGGTGTTTTACTTTTCTTAGGGATGATTTGGGCATTTCGTAATCTCATTGCAAATTTATGGCAACAGGCAAGACTTTTTTTAAATATTGGGTCTGTACGTGAAGAAGAGAGGATCTTTTTTGAAGGGCTTCCATGGAAGGTCAAAAATATCAATGTTTTTACCATTATTGAAAATCCTACAACAGGCATGTATCTTCGTGTTCCCATTGAACGGTTGGTTGGCTTGCACTCTAGACCTTCACATAAAAATGAACCTTGGTTCCCTTGTAAACTAGAAGAATGGGTGATACTGTCAGATGGTTATTATGGAAAAATGACGGGTATTTCCTTGGAGTTTATAGAGTTAGAGAATTTAGGAGGAGGTCGTAAAACCTATTTAGTGGCTGATTTTTTAGCACTTTCTCCACTCAATCTTTCAAGTGATATGCGATTGCTTGAAACATTTGGCATAAGTTATAAACATCAAAAAGAGTGTACCACTACAATTCCTAACTTACTACAAGAATTTTTATTGGCAAAGTTTGAGAAAGAAGATTATACTCATGGGCTTATCAAACTTCTTGTGCAGTTTAAAAGTGCTGGTGACTCCTCCTTAAACATTGCGATTATTGTTAATCTTAGTGGAAATATGGCTCCTTTGTATTTCAAGATACAAAGGGATATTCAGCGTTGGTGTGTGGATGCCTCAAATGAATATAACTGGGAAATACCATTTCCTCAACTTACCGTTCATCAAGCCAGCTAATTTTTTCTAGGTAGTATAAAATATATTAGCAGTTAGCAATGGCTTTTAAATTTTCGCCTACACCACGTTTAAAATTACTAGAATGCATATAAAGTCTTTGGGATGCTCTGGTTGTTCCAACATAGAGTAATTTTTTTTCATGGATGGTATCTACGTTTAGTAAAATAGATACTTTACTTTCAAGACCTTTAGAAGAATGATAAGTAGTAATGTTCATAATTCCTTCTTGTACCTCCTTTGAAGCTTTTGCTTTCTCTTTAAGATACGGTGGAAGATTCGTGTAGAAACGTTGAGCTTCTTTCCATGTATTGGCTAAGACTAAAATTTCGCTATAGAGGTAGCCTTCATTGAGTAAGGTATTGATTTGTATAACTACATCAGGAAACTGTCCTTCAATAAAAAAGAGGGAATTATTCTCTTCTATTTTACTTTCTATGTCCCCACTGCCTTCATAAAACTTTTCAACTTCCTTTTTAAGTGTCTGCTCACTCATTAAGTATTTTAAAGAAAAGTTTAAATGTTCTTCTCCTGCTCGATAACTTTTTTTAAATATTTTAGCACGTCCCTGCATATTGAGACCGATGTCTTTATGCCAATTAATAGCTGTTGGATTATAGATACTTTGTAGTCTATCACCTGCTAAGAAAAGGTTGACTTGTTCTTCATTCTCTTTGTCTTTATGTTTTTTTAGTGATTTAATACATACTTTTAACCAAGAGTTTCTAAAGTCCTGATATTCATCTACTAAAATAGCATCATAGCTTGGCTTTACAACATCTAACGCTTTTTGGGCAAGTTCTTCATTCCAAAAGCTCTGTGTTGCCCCTCTAGGGATACGAACTTTAGATGCCTTTAATGCAAATTTATGAAAAGTCGTTACTTCAATGTTTAAAAGGTTTATATGATGAAAGTAGAGACTAGAGTTTAATACTTCAAGTCTATTTTTTATCTTTTGGGTGAGAGAGTTATTGTAGGTAACAATGGCTATCTTCCAATTTGGATAAGCCTTTAACAAATGAATGGCTCTGGCAATTAAGACCACAGTTTTCCCACTTCCTGGCACACCAGAGATGAGGTAATGCCCAATAGGAAGACGTTTTGCAAATAATTCTTGCTCTATGTCTAAGGTTTTGATAATTTGTGAAATCTCATCTTGTTCAGATGTTTGCAACTGAATTTCAGGATAGATAATTCCACGAATGACATCAAGCGATTCTTTAGTAATTCTTTTAGATTTTTGAGGAAATAGTTCTTCTAATGTTAATTTTTTTAGTTTGTCTTCTTTAATCTTATCAGAACTTATGGCAGTAAAGACCACATAAGCATAAAGATTAAAAGTTAATTCTAAATCGTTGTCCAGTAAAGTGAGGTCGGTAGAAAAAAGAGATTTGATGCTGTTGAAGTATTGGTTACATCGAAAGGCAGGATTATGATATTTTTTACCATCTCTGGCTACAACTTCTTTAGGGTTGATACTGCTTAGGTAGTCTACTGTCCAATCTTTTGTTTCAAAAACCACAATGCCCCTTTGGCTGTCGATGAGTAAAAAGTCTGGTTCTACATTATCAATTCTAGGGGTAAGATAAACATAAGAGGTATTTTCTTGATTAGTATACAACTTCTTCAATCTTGCAAGAAGTTGTTTTTCACCTTTGATTAATGAGGTTTCATCACTGGGAATAAGTTTTAGAGGCAAAAAAAATCCTTTGTTTTATAAAATATATTTAAATTTTAAATATTATACTTTATTTTTAATATATTTTTATAAATAAATTTTAAGCTTTCTATTTAATATTTCTTCATCCCTTCATAAATCCCTTTTAAGGCATCTATAAAAAATGGATGGTCATTAGGTGCTTTAGCAACTTTATACTCTTCAAACTTTAACGTATCAGCAATCTCTTTATACTCAATGTCAAGTTCAAATTCAGTTTCAGAATTGTCTACCGTAAAAGCAATGGGAAAAACAATTACTTTCTTTTTCGTCAAAGTTTCTAACTTATCTTCTAAATAAGGACGAATCCACTCCATAGGTCCTAAACGTGATTGGTACGCCAAATGCGTTTTATGAAAGTTAACCTTTTGAAGCATTAAAGCTTTTCGGGCATAAAAGAGCGTATAACGAATATGACGTTGGTACTGGTCACCTTGATCTATAATCTTTTGAGGTAAACCATGTGCTGAAAAAACAAGTTCATACTCACTTGGGTCTTCATCTCCTAAGGTCTCTTTTACACGCTCAACTATAGAGTTAATGTAAGCTGGGTCTTTATAGTAAGAATCAATGGTTCTAATTTTATCAGCTATACCAAGTTTCTTAGCCTCACTCATTAAGTCTTCAAAAGAGGAAAGTGTGGTCGTTGAAGAGTAATGAGGATAAAGAGGAATGGCATAAATCTCATCACTATTTTGTAAACGTTCTAAAACTTCTTTGGTAAATGGGGGTGTATAACGCATGGCATAATCTACCTTAGCATCAATTTTGCTTTCCAGTGCTTCAACAAGCTTTTTCGTATAGCCCACCAATGGAGACTTACCACCTAAATGAGCGTAGTTACTTTGTGCTTCTTTAAGACGTGTTGTTGTAATAAACCATGCTATCATCTTACGTATAGGGCTTGGTGCAGCAATAATATTTTTGTCATTAAACATGTTGGTCAAAAATGTTTTAACCTCATCAAGGTTATTGGGTCCACCCATGTTAAGTAGTATTACGCTTTTTTGCATCTTCTTTTCCTTAGTTTATTTTTATAGTGAATTGTATAAACAAAGGATGTTTTTTCGTAGGGGTAAAATGTCAGTTAAAAAGTTTTACTTTGAGTTATCTTCATCGTCATCATAAATAGTAAAAATGGGTGAATAACCCATTGATATTAATTTTCTATCCATTTGTTTGGCATCAAAGCCATCCCTTTTAATGGCATTGATTAATTTTGTAATTTGACCAATACTCAGTCCTGTTAATTCTAATTCAAATTTTATTTCTTCTATGTTCATGTATACTCCTTACAATATTTTTGATATTTTGTTTATATAGCTTTTTCCACATTCCGATTAGCAAGTACTTCAGGGTAATCTCTTAACTTTGCCAACGCCTGTGCATGTTCTGCAATATTTGATTCATCAAGATAATTCAAATGTACTCTTTTGGGTAAAGCAACGTCAATATGTCCCAATCCTATTAGATTAGCAATAATACTATCAACCATGTCCAAAGAGGAAGATACTTTAACAATCTCACATCGTGCATAATCTTTAGCTGGAAACGATACTTCAGCCACACGAAGTGTTGGGTCATCTCCTGGAATTTGTTGCGCACCAAAGAGAGGCTTTGCACCTACTGTTGCCTTTTTAAAACTGGGTACAAAGTCGGCTAAATGGGCTATGGCTTTAGTAGTTCTCTCTTGCACTTCATCCTTTTCCCATTTGTGGTCAAGCTTACTTATAAAATGACTGTCTAACTTCGCCTGAGCTGATTCATTGCTACTGGAAACCAAACCATCTCTATAAAGGGTAATCTCTTCAGTCATTCCATGAAGTTGAAAATAACCATTAGGATAAGGAGTTAATTGTCCCATACCTTGAGGAGTACCACGCTCACCGTGAATAATGATTTCAGGGAAAAGCGTATTTTCTTTCTCTTCCCAATGACCCACATAAGAGGCTTTAAACTCCACCATTTTTTCTGAGCTTATGCCTAACATGTCATCAATGCTACCTGTTTTATACCCTGTGGCATTAATGAGGTAATCAAAAGACGATTCTTTCTTTTGTTCATTCTCATAAGCTATCGACCAAGTAGCATCTTTTTTTTCTATATTCGTTACGGTAGTGTTTGGTTTAAAAGTTACATTCGCCATTTTGTCAATGGCAAGTTCAAGACCTGATGCAAAACGAAAAAGATTAATGCCATACTCTTGTACCATTATGAGTGGAAACTGAACTTTAGAAAGGTCAAGTTGTTGCAGTGCTGGTACCATCCACTCATCTAAGCTTTTGGGGTGCTTTTGAATGGGTGCATTTTTTAACGCTTCTATCTCTTCTTTATGGTAAAGCTTATAGTACTCTTTACTTTGACCCAGTACTTCATTCTGAGGATCTTTCTCAATACTTGATTCATACTCTTTCTTCAAAAGTGTTAAACGTGGAAGCAATGCTTCAGGGTTTGACTTATCTGTTTTAGGAATCGCAATAACCGTCGGTCGGTAATCAATAGCAAAAGGGTAAGCACGTACAAACTCAATGGATTGTTTGAGTAAAGTCACACATTGTTCATCAGAGATTTCACGATAAAGGTTCCCTCCTGCATGTAAATGACAATAAGGAGGACCCGATGAGATGCTCGACTCTTTTTCAAAAAGGGTAACGTTCATTCCAAGTTGACCTAAATAGAAAGCTGTACTAGAACCAGCAACCCCACCACCAACGATGGCTATTTTTTTTCTTGTTAACATATTAAGACTCTTTTTTTTGTTCTATTCTATAGGTTTGAAGTGATTTTTAGTAGAGTTTGTATGTCAATTCATCCCAAAATCTCTTTAGTTTTCTCATGCCTATACCGAAACATTCTATCCATATCATATTTCATAAAAGGAACAGCAATAATGCTTAAACGGTAATTAAATCGATTAAGCTAGCATGGTTTTCATCCACTTTTTTAAACCAATGCTAAATTAGATGCTATGATGGAACAAAATATAGTAAAAGGAAAGCCACTTTTTAATGAATAAAACAATAAAGGGGAGAGGTGGTCTTGACAATGGGGTACATTATAGGTTTCGCTGTTGACCTCATCAGTGCTTTTTGTTCGGTCAAGAGTATTTAATATCCTAAGTCCGACAGAATACTATAGTACACTTTAACAAATTTAGATTTATAGCTAAAAGTATATAGATAATACAAAAAAATTGTATTATCAATACCATAATAACAAATATGCTACAATACCCCATGAACCCTCTAAAACTAAAAAAAGCCCTAAAAACCTCCATCTTCACCCACGAAGAGATAGCCAACCTCTTAAAAGATGAAGTCTCAAATGTAAACGCCAAGATTAGCTATATGGTAAAACAGCAGATACTGATTCGTCTAAAAAAAGGGCTTTATATTTTTTCTGACCTGTACCAAGAGAAACCTATCGATATTATTTCCGTTGCCAATCGGCTCTATACCCCCTCGTATCTCTCTTTTGATTATGCCCTTTCGTACTATGGGGTTGACTCCTGAACGGGTCTATGAGGTGGCTTCGGCTACGCTTCATCTCAAAAAGATTTTTGAGACTCCTTTGGGGCGTTTCTCTTATCGACCTATTCCTAGGGATTGGGCGATTGAATCAAGAGAAGGTGATGGAGTATCTGCTTTATGATTTACGCATAGAGTGGGAGGCGTTGTTAGAGTTGGATGTTAGGTTGATTAAAGAGATTGCTAAAAAGTATAAATCGCATAATTTGAAAAGTTTGAGAGGCGTTATAAAGAAATTAAAAACAGATGTCAATTAATAAGGCATTTGTAGGTGTGACCGTGTCACACGCCATATCTCAGTTTGAATAATATGGAAATTTTGAATACCCATTGATCAAATATTTGGATTTATTGTGTGACATGGTCACACCTACGATAATATGATTAATGTAATATTAAAGGAAAAAATATGTCTGAATTACACCCTGCTATAGGGAAAATGTTAGAGAAGTATGATTTGTCAACGGCTGATAAAACTTATGAGGCACTGCGTATTCTCTATGGGCTTGATAGGTTTTCAGAAGATTTAAATTTTTCCTTGATAGAACCTAATGAGGAGTTTGATTTAGGCGTTTATGAAAAAAGCATTTGTTTTAGAACTTTTAAAAACTCGTATAGCATCATTAGACATACAAAATGCTAAACGAGATATTGAACCGTTTATTTCAGATGTACAGGTTTTAGACATTTGGAATAGAGAGTTTTTTCTTTCAATAGTTGAAGGTTTGAGTGATTCAACCAATAGTTAAAATCTCTTTAATTTTCTCATGCCTATAAGTAAACATTCTATCCATATCATATTTCATAAAAGGAACAGCAATAATACTTAATGGGTACAAAGGAAGTTCTACTATAATCAAATCTATTAATTTAGCATGGTTTTCATCCATTTTTTCAAACTTTCGCTCATGATAAAAACTTTTAAAAGGACTTTTAAGTGCAAGGTCACATATGATACTAGAAGCTTGCATTTTATCTATCTGCATTACCCAACGATTCGTTAGACCATACTGTTTAATGTCTAAGCTAATTTCACTTCCCTCTTTAAGAGGAAGTGTTAAATCAACAATCTTAACTTTTATCCAAGGAGGCGTGATTTTGGGTAAGTTGTTGGTGTCGGTATGAAAAGTAAATAGTTTTTCAATACTCGTCTCCATGGTAGTTTCAAATTTAAATGTAAATTTTTTGGAAAACATCTTTAGCTCCTTTCAGCGTTTATGTTTTTACAGCCTATCCTTCAAAATATCCATCGCTTGTATCATGTCTTTGTCGCCTCGTCCAGAGAGACTGATGACCACCGTTTTACCTTGTAGTTCCTCTTTGGGTATTTTTTTAAGGTAAGCAATGGCATGAGCTGACTCAAATGCAGGGACAATTCCTTCTGCACGACTTAACCATACAAAAGCATCCATTGCTTCATCGTCCGTTACATTGTCATAACGTACTTTTCCCTCTTCCATAAGATAAGAGTGTTCAGGACCAATACCCGGATAGTCTAATCCAGCTGAGATAGAGTAAGCCTCTTCTACTTGCCCTTCATCACTTTGGAGTAAATAGCTAAGTTGTCCATGTAAAACTCCTGGTTTACCCAATGCTAAACTAGCACCATGTTCACCACTGTCTAAACCTTTTCCCCCTGCTTCTATACCTATACATTGTGTTTTTTCTTCTTCTATGAAGTGTGCAAACATACCTAAAGCATTCGACCCACCACCAATACAAGCCAAAACATAGTCAGGCATATCAAACTTTTGAGCGACCACTTGCTTTTTAGCTTCATCACTAATAATCGCTTGAAAGTCACGTACCATTAGAGGATAAGGGTGAGGACCAGCAGCCGTACCAATAATGTAAAAGGTATCACGTGCATTGGTAACCCAATGGCGTATGGCATCATTCATGGCATCTTTTAAGGTTGAACTTCCAGACTCTACAGCATGGACTTTTGCGCCTAAAAGTTTCATTCTAAAGACATTAAGTTTTTGACGCTCTACATCTTTAGCGCCCATAAAGACTTCACACTCTAAACCCATAAGTGCTGCCACCGTAGCTGAAGCAACACCATGTTGACCAGCACCTGTTTCAGCAATGATTTTGGTTTTACCCATACGTTTTGCCATAAGACCTTGCACAATGGTGTTGTTAATCTTATGCGCTCCTGTATGGTTTAGATCTTCACGTTTCAGTAAAATGGTCGCATTTAATTCGGCTGAGAGTTTTTTAGCATGATAAAGAGGTGATGGACGACCCACATAATGTTCTGAAAGTTCATGAACTTCATGCCAAAATGTCTCGTCAAATCTTAAGGTTTTATAAAAAGCATCAAGTTCAATGAGAATGGGCATAAGTGTTTCAGGAACATAACGCCCACCAAATTTACCAAAATGACCCCATTCATCAGGGTCAAAAGAGAAGGGACTTGGAATGTATGGGTTCATTTTTTACCTTTATAGTTAATTAGCTTTAGTTTACAGCTTCTAAAAAATTTTTAGTAGGTAGAAAATATCAGTTTAAAAACTTTATGGGGTTTGTGGTGTCCAGATAAGTGGTTCAGTTGCATAACCCAATTTTGGAAGCTTTTCTAAAATCAGGTCTAAGGTTTTTTGTTCCATTTTTTGGGTTCGAGATAATATCCACAGGTATTCACGTGAAGGCTCACCAATAACCACATAGTTATAATCCTCATCTAACATCAAAATCCAATAATCCCCATAAAAAGGTCCAAAAAAACTTACTTTGAGTTTGCTATTTGTGTCATCGACTGGGTAAGCTTTTCCAATGGCTTCAGTCATCTTTCCTTCTTTGTCACAACGGTTTAACACTTTGATTTTACCATCGTCTCTCATGCTGTAAGTGGCATTAACATTACTACAACCTTTTTCAAAAAAGTGTTCATAACGAGCAATTTCATGCCAAGTTCCTAAATATTTTTCGAGTTCAACTTTTTCAACTGTAGGAAGAGGGTCATAGTTTTTATGAGTACATCCTATAAAGATGAATGTTATAAATATACTCAACATGGTCAATAGTTTTTTCATGCTTTATCCTTTAATATCTTGTATTCATTAAATAATATAGAAAAAATAATTTTTTTGGTAGTCTAAAAATGTCAGTTGAAGGAATAAATTCTAAAACAGATTGCCAAATTTATAACGGTTATTATAAATTTGGTCAAAAGTATTAGCTAGGTTATACTAAGAAGCTATTTACAGATGTTTTCTATTTTATCAGAATTTAAAACTTCTGCTTGATGTGTGTAGACAAAAATATGGTAACCCATTTTTCTATACTTGTTTAACTCTTCTAACAAGCTTCTCGTAGCACTATCAGAAGCTAAAACAATAAACATAACATTGGACTCCCCTTCAGAATGCCCATCTTGAACACCTGAAGTACCATCACCACGCGCACTTAATTGCGTGTAACCTGTAAGTCCATTTTTTTTAAGAATCTGAATCAGTTTATTTTCAAAAGTACTATTGATAATAATCTGTATCGATTTTCCTGTACACATTTCTATTGACATTTTTTACTCCTTTTACTGTAATAAATTACTTTCTTAACTTCCTATATACCAAATGGTCATTTGATAAAAAAGTGGGATTCCAATAACAACATTGAATGGGAAAGTAACACCTAAAGATAATGTTAAGTAATAAGATGGATTTGACTCTGGTACACCATAACGCATTGCTGGAGGTACAGCAATGTAGGATGCACTAGCAGACAAAATCGCTAATAAGAAAGTTCCTCCTACAGAGAAACCTAGCATTGTTCCACCTATAATAATACCAAGAGTTCCCCCAATTAATGGCATAATAATACCAAAGGCAACCAGTGTAATTCCTGCTTTTTTAAGAGTGTCCAGTTTCTTCGCAGCTTCCATACCCATGTCCAATAAGAAAAGACATAACACACCCATAAAAATATCTTGTGTGAACGGCATAACTTTAGCAAGAGACTCAGGAGAAGCTGTAGCCCCAATAATAAGCGCACCCAATAAAACAACAACACTACCGTTTGTAAAAGCTTCATGTAACAGCGTTCCCCACTCTGTTTTAACTTTTTCTGTTCCTTCTTTGGCTGCTAAACGTTTTCGCGTAAAGGCTGCAATCATCAGCCCTACAATAATAGCAGGAGACTCCATAATAACCATCATAACAATAGGATACGTTTCATATGTCACCCCAGACATTTCTAAAAATGCTACGGCTGTTAAAAAAGTTGCAGCACTTACAGAACCATAGTGTGCCGATATCGCTGCTGCATCAAATGGGTTTATTTTATTTCTAAAGCGTAGTAAACCATAACCAATAATAGGCAAAATAAAACCAATAATCGTTGCCCAAATAATGGACTCAATGGCTAATTGAAAATCTGCTTTACCCAGTGCCATACCACCTTTTAATCCAATTGCCATAAGTAAATAAATACTAATACCTTTTGTCATTCCCTCAGGAAACTTAAGATCTGAATTTATAAGTTTTGCAGTAACTCCTAGGGCAAAAAACATTACAGCTGGTATTAATAAACTATCTATTCCCATTATTTTATCCTTAAATTAAAGTTGTTAATTTATCTTTTTGTCATATTCAAAATCATTTTGAAAAAACAGAAAGATTATTTTTGGATAGTCATATTTTTCATGTTAATTATAACTTGAAAGTCTATTTATAATTAAAAATACATTTCATAAATGTATCAAAAGGTTTCATTTTCTCTTCTCTTAAGAGGAAGTAATAATTATAAATCAACATTTTTTAGCTACAAAATAACTTACTATTGAGTTAAGCTACCAACATAAAGGATTTATCATGTCAAAAAATATTTGGATTATTGGGGCAAGTCAGGGTATTGGATTTGAACTTGCAAAATATTATTTGAAACATAATCATAAAGTTATTATCAGTGCAAGAGAGACAGAAAAGTATCCAGCACTTTCTGAACTAAAAAATAAATATGAAGAAAAGATAGCTTTTGTGAATATGGATGTGAGCAATACCCAAAGTGTAAAACAAGCCATGCAAAAAGTATGGAAGCACTCTACTCATTTAGATATTTGTATTTATAATGCTGGAGTTTATGAAGCAATGTCTATGAATGAATGGTGTTTAAAAAATTTTGAAAACATGAACCAAATTAATTATATGGGTGCTATACGTTTGTTAACAGAAATTGTTCCATTATTGCAAGAACAAGGTAAAGGACATTTGGTTTTTAATGCCAGTATTTCGAGTTATATCGGACTACCTTACGGAGGGGCTTATTCAGCACCTAAAGCAGCTTTGTTAAACTTTTGTGAATCGATAGAGCCTGAACTGGCTACTTTTAACATTAAACTTCAAGTCATTAACCATGGATTTGTAAAAACACGTTTAACAGCTAAGAATGATTTTAAAATGCCACAACTTTTAGAACCCAAAGAGGCAGCTGCAAAAATTTATGAAGGCGTTATGCATTCAAAAAAGTTTGAGATTAAATTTCCTTGGGCATTAACACGCTTCTTAACCTTCTTACAAATGCTTCCCTATGGTATATCGTTAAATCTAACAAAAAAGGCACTTAAATGAGTACAGCACTATTTGCAGAAGCTTACGCAGGTTTCTATGAAGAACTCTCTCCTAACTTTAGTAAAAAAGAATATGCAGTTTTCTTTGATAAGAATTCCCAATTTGAAGACCCCTTTCAAAAAGTAGAAGGTCTTGAGGCGATACAGCATATATTTGTTGATATGTATGAAAAATTATACGAACCACGTTTTGTCGTTGATGAGGTAATTTGTTCTAAAGAAGTTGCTTATTTAAAATGGCAATTTATTTATGCGATGAATCCTAAAGAAGAAACACAAACTTTTACAGGTGTCTCACGCGTAACCTTTTCAAGATCGGGTAAGGTATTGACCCACACCGACTATTGGGATGCTGCTCAGCATGTTTATGAAAAAATACCAATTCTAGGAAGTATAATACGACTGATAAAAAGAAAACTTCATGCTTAAACAAAAAAAGTATCTCTTTTATGCCACACCAGCTTTACCCTTAGCCCTTTTGGGTTTACCTCTTTATGTTTATTTACCAACCTATTATGCACAAGATGTTGGTTTGGGTGTTTTTGTTGTGGGGGCTATTTTACTTTTAACCAGAGTCTTAGATATGTTTTTAGATCCACTCATTGGTTATTACAGTGACCGTTTTGGTTATTACAGTGACCGTTATGCTTCACGAAAAAGCATGATGTTTTTTGGAATGCTTTTACTGCTTACAGGCTTTTACTTTTTAACCAATCCTTCCATAAATGCTGATGCTTGGTGGTTGCTTCTTTTTTCCATATTGGTCTATTTTGGTTGGAGTTTAATGACCATTCCTTATTTGGCTTTTGGCGCTGATTTAGGTCAAGACTATAAAGAGAACAGTAGCTATGCCTCTTATAGAGAAGTTTTTAATATATTAGGCGTACTTTTAGCACTGATTTTACCTTATGCTTTAAATGTGGCTGACAAAGCAGATGAATCACTGGCATTAATGAATCAAGTTATTTTTCTTTTACTGCCATTGCTATTTTTATTTTTTGTGCTGAGTACAAAAAATCAACATATCAAAAAACGTCAACAAAACTTTAAAGTATTTTATGTTTCATTTGTGCAACACTTAAAAAAATCACGACATCTTTTTGGAGCATTTCTACTCAACAACTTTGCCAATGCCATACCTGCGACACTTTTTTTACTCTATGTCGAATTTGTTATTGGAAGTGTGGAACAAACAGGTTTATTACTTATACTCTATTTTTTAGCAGGGATTATGGGGCTTCCTTTTTGGAATTATGTGGCTAGTAAAACTTCTAAAAAACACGCATGGATATACTCCATGACCAGTGCTTCTTTCTTTTTTGCTTTTGTTCCTTTTCTAGGCGCAGGTGATTTTAATGCTTTCTTATTTATTACCATATTTACAGGTTTTAGTTTAGGCGCAGACATGGCATTACCAGCTTCCATTCAAGCTGATGTTGCACAAGAGGCAAAGAAAGAGGTTTCAGGAACACTGTTTGGTTTCTTTGCCATGTTGACAAAACTGGCTTTAGCATTGGGGGTTGGTGTGAGTTTTGGTATTTTGGGGCTTTTTGAATTTTCTACTGAAAATCCTAGTGAAGATTCATTGTTGGTTCTTTCTTTGCTTTATGCTTTGTTGCCTATTGCTTTAAAAGTAGTTGCTATTCTGATGTTACATAGATTTAAATAAGACAGATATTCTTTAACTTTATCATCCTATTTAATTTCTTTTCTGATAAAAGTATCTCTTCCTTATAAAATAAGTTTATGTTCTGTTAAAATACTAGAAATAATTCCTATCTCTCCCACACCTAATATTATACTTCTAACAGCTTCACAATCTTGTTTAGAGGTAGAGCCTCCATGTGCTGCTGCATTTCTAATCTTCTGAATATTAGTAATAGCATTTTTTAATTCAAATCTTAAAAGATTTAATAGTTTAGAATATTTACGATAATCATGGTAAAACTCTTTATAAGCTGTAAAAATCTTTGGATTACCAATTAAATATTTATTGGTTCCAATATTTGGTTTTTGTGTTAAATAATCATAAAGAGTATATTTATGCCCTTGTACCTGATATTCAATATTTTCAAGGTCACAATCATAAATCATTAGTTGTTTAAATAATTCTTTTAAGAAATAGTAGCTTTCATTCTCGAATACTTTAGAATAAAGTATGACAACTGTTGAAAAATCATAAGTAGCATTTTCTTTATGTTCAGCATACTGAACTTCTGCTGTCACTAACGATTCTAAAGAATCTGGGTGCATAGAATAAAGTAATTTCTTACCAAAAATATAGTGCATTAAGTCTTGTTGTATTAAAGAGTATTTATTACTTTTAAAAACTTTTGCAAAATTTCTTTCTCCTTCTAAAAAGTTTTCAAAATAATTTATAGGATTTTTTTGCTCAACAACCAACGGATAATCATATCTATTACCATAAAGTCTATAGGTATGATTTTTGTAAGTAGGTGTTGTGAATTGAACAAGTACTTGTTCTCGTACATACTCAAAATTATTTCGGATGATTTCTCTCATATCTGAGATAATAAACCAACTTTCAACATCTAAATTTTCATAATATTCAGGGGCTTTCACTCCATTAAGTTCGATACTGACTTTTTCAACATAACACACATACATACTTGAAAAGTCTGTAAGAAAAAGTTGCATTGGATTTTTTGAATTTATTGAACGAAAGATAGTGTCTAATACTTCTTGCCCAGAATTATCATAATCTCTCATTTTTGAACGTATTTTTCCAAATGCTACTTTAGCATTATTTGGATTTTCTGATTTATTTAAAATACGAATATGGTCTTCTATCATCTCTTGATTGTAATATGGGTTATATAAAATTAATAAATTTTGCATTCTAACTACCTTTCATTTTTAAATCCAACTCAATTCAATATATTCATTAAATTTATTAGTCCAGTCATCTTTAAATACTTCTTGAAATATTTCTTGAAAAGCACATAACTTCTTTTTATCTTTAAAAGAAAGTTTTTTCATTCGATTTAATTTTTGATACTCTGATGATGTCACAAATACACATGATGAATTAAAACCTATCTTCTCTGCCATTAGTTTAATTTTATTAATAGCCTTTTGCTCATGATAAAACCAATTAGTTTGTAAATTAAGTAGATACTCTTCTTCTGTTTTTGAATTAACAACAGCAGGAAGCTTATTATTATCATCTAAAGCTTTGTCTATTTTGTTAATAATAAAATAAACATCAAATTTTTTATTTATTTTTTTACGCTTTTCTATCCATCCCCATATATTGTTTTGAGTAACTTCCAAATTTGCATCTATCTGTGTATAATCAAAAATATAAAGTAGCATATCTGCCTCGTTCAAAATAATATTTTTTGTAATAGAATTATGTTTTTCTCCATATTCATCTCTATTATTTGGTCCAGGAGTATCTATTATTACAAAATAATCATTATTACTTTTCTTATTTATCAATCTATAAAATTGCCAATACAAATCTATTTTTTCAACAGCTTTATATTTATCATCATCAACCAAAGAATCTTTTTTTGCATATTTTTTCAAGTCTTTTTTTACAGACTCATTATTTAATACTTTTGTATCTTTATTATCTGAAAACTCTATTACTGCTATATTACTATTTGGCTTATCATCAGAGTAAATATATATAGGACAATCAGTTGTAGCTTGACTCGATGAGGGTAAAATATCATCTCCAAACATAGCATTGATAAATGTAGACTTTCCTGCACTCATATTAGCTACTATGGCTATATTTATCTCTTTTTGATTCATTTTTTATTTTTTAGGGCATCATTTATCATTTCTATTAAATCTGGGAAATCCATCATCTTAGAATTTAATTTTCTCTCTAAGTATTCATAGTCATCACTTTTTATTGCATCTTCTATGAGTGATTTATATTCTTCATACCGTCCTTCTTTTGTTAACATTTTACTTACTGAATTTTCCTTTCCTTTCCTTTTATTTGAGTTCAATAAAATATATCCAACTCCTGCTATTAAAACGATACCTCCAATTAAAGCCCCTGTGCCTACTGATATTCCTGTTGTTGCTACTGCTGGTACCATTATTTCCCCTTTGTCATTTTTATAAAATTACTATATTTACTTTGTACACTTATTAAGTTCTTTTCCATAGAAGTAATATCTTCAACTAATGAATCTATTTCTTTTTGTTTTATATGTCTAAATTTTTGAAAAATATCAGTATTATTCATCAAATAAGTTTTAATACTGTCTTTATGAACATTTTTTTCATTATCTAAAAATTTAAGGACACTATCTTTCATACTTGTCTTAATAGATGTTTTCATTTTTTTAGGAGCAATGATAAATTCATACTTTTCGCTACTTACTTCAACTTCTTCTGTATCTCCCCATGAAAATGGATTCCACCAACTAGAAGTACTTATTGTTTCATATTTTGCACTTTTAAAATCATAATCTAGCACACTATCTGGTACTTTTATATCCATATTTAACATTGAATTATAATCTATACTTTCAGTTTCTAGGATTTTAACTTTTACATCTAGAGCATTTTCAAGCTGATTTTCAAGTTCTTTTTTATATGTTAAAAACAATTCATTTGATTCTCTTTCAAAATTAAAATACTCCTCTTTTATATCAGTTTTCACATCTAAATAATTTCTTTTATAATCTTCAAAAATATTTTTCATAAAATTTTGCATTTGTTTTGAAACATTACGAATATCAACTGCTTCATCAATTTTAATTTTGACTTTATCAGACTCTAAATTAATTTTCATTTTAGATAATGGTATTCTTTTTGCATCATCTGTTGCATTCAAAATATCCTCACCATAAGCATAGGATTGTGAAAAATGAATTGTTCGTTTAGCCATTTCATCTATCTTACTTATAAGTTCATTTTCAATAGCATTATCAACTATAGTTTCCATAACACTTATATATTTTGCTTCAAGTTTAGATAATTCTACTTTCATCTCTTCTTGCATCTCTTTAGCTCGATTTTTTAAAAAATTCTTTGCTCTAATGAGATTTTCTTCTGCTTCTTGTTGTGGTTTTTGTAATGTTTGTCGTCTTAATTCTAAACCTTTCTTTTCATCAGCATGAATACTACTAAGTTGTGAATTTATTTTTGTTAGAATTTTAGCTTTCACACTATTATCAATATATGTATTAATATCTTTTTCAAGTTTTTCTATCCCTAAATACTTAATAAATTCAGTTTCCCATTGGTCAGGAAATATCTCTGAAAACACTTTTTTAAAGCTATTAAAATCTCTTTTCCCTTGCCCAAATCCAGGACCTTCTCTTTTTAAAAGTTGATTCTTTGACGATACAGGATAAATTTTTGGTTTATTAATTCTATGAACTTTTGCAGCTTTTTTTAATTTTTCAATTGCCTTTTCTTCATGAACATACCATTCTTTTTTCATTAACTCAATACATTCATGTTCATCCTTAGCTTCACCTTCTATACTAGCAAGGTTATCATCAAAAGCTATATCAATCTTATTTAATATAAAGTAAACATCAAAATTTTTGTCTTTGTCATGCCGTTTTTTGATAGTATCCCAAAGTCCTTGTTCATCACTTGACAAGTTCGCATCAAGTTGTGTATAGTCAAACATAAAAAGAGCTAAATCAACATCATTTAAAACACTTCGTGTTTGGTCTTGATGTTTTTGTTTATAACTCTCACCTGTACTATTGGGTCCAGGTGTATCGATGAAAGTAATTTTGAAATCTTTATTGGATGATGTTTGAAGGTTTTTAAATGGATAGTAGAGTTCTATCTTTTCTACATTTTTGTATTTTTTATCTTTACACTCTTCATCTTTTTGTGCATACTGCTTAATCTCTCTTTCCAACTCATCTTTTATTTCAACTGGTTTTTTCTCATCATTAAAATAAATAATTGCTCTTTTTTCAATATCTGCTTCCGAATGTATAAAAGTAGCAGAATCTGTAGTCGCATGGTTAAATGCAGGTAAGACTGTAATACCAAAAAGAGCATTGATAAAGGTAGATTTTCCAGAACTCATATTGGCTACTACGGCTATTTTATATTCTTGGTTATTTAAATCTTTTTGTATTTTATTTAGATTTTGTTTATTTGTCTCATTTGGATATTCACTAAAGTATCCAAGTAAGTTTTCTATTTTGTTTTCTAAATTATCTATAGTCATTATTTCTTTATTCATTTTTACCCCTTATAAAAATATATCTTGTCTATCTACTTTCATTTCATCATTGACAAAAAAGAGTGCTACACCATTTTCAATATCATAGTCGCTATCAAACAATATGCCCCAAGAACCATCTCTTTCAAAAATAATTGTTTTAGGTTCCATACACTCACTAAGCGCAATATCTATATTCAACGCTACTTTACAGTATTCTGCTAGTTTCTTCTTTATAAACTCTTTATGCTCTTCAAGATAGTTTCTAAAATTACTATAGTTAAACTGCTGTGATTCTAAAATATTATCACCACGGTATGCTTGAGCTACCACATTTACCATGTACGCTTTATCCAAAAATATAAAACTATCTCTCTTTATCCATGAGTGTTTATACTCCATCTCTCCGAATATCTTATCTTTTACTATTTTAGACACTCTAAAATCCTTTACTTATTCATACTTTTTGCTACTGAAATACCACCTGAATGAGGAACATTTCCATGAACCTCTTGTGGAACCAAATCTATTGTATTCATGTCACTTCTTTCATGCCAAGAAAGATTGTTTTCTTTTCGATACTCTTTTATATCTTGTGGACTCCACTCTCTTCCATCTTTTCCCTCACTTGTCCATTTTTCTGCTAATTGTTCATCGGCTTGAGTAAAGTTTCCACTTCTATCTGTCGAAAAATCATCTATCTCTACCGTTCCTTCAGAAATAGTTGAAAAGTCAGGTTCTCCATCTTTAAATTCAATACCGTCTATCTCATATTTATCAAGTATTTCTCCCCATGTTAAGGTATTGCCTTCTGGTCGTTTTGGAATAATCTCTCTGTCAGGATACCATACTGAATCTCCTTTTTCACCACTCCATTCACCACCTTCCTTTGGTAAAAAACTCTTTATTACAAAAGTAGAAACATCAAACTCTATACTCATTACTTCGTTATAGTTTCCAATTATTCCACTATTAGATAATAGTTCGCGAGGTGACATTTTTTTATTAATCTCATTAAAAGGCATATCATTCATTTTCTCTTTACTCACTTCTTTCAATATAGTAGTAGCAACTTCTATCATCTAAAACCCTTCCTTTATAATTTTTGTAAAATCTATCTCTTTTCTTCCTGTTCGTATCGCTCCTAAAGAGTGCCGAAGTTCAGCTGAGGTAGTTTGAAATATTTTATTTAAAATTTTATCAAACCTATTATTTAAGGCTATATTTTCTTGCATAGTGTTATTCACAAAATTATAAACCTCTTCATCTGTTGTCATGTTTTCTAAAAGAATAAGTGTATAATCTATAGAAGTATAAGAGTAGTTCTTCATAGAATGGAAAACCTCTTTTATATTTTTATGTTGAAAATCTTTTTTAAAATCTATAATTGACTCTGGAATATCATTTTTATTAATAAATGAATGTATTAAAGTTAAAAAACTTTCATATATATTCAAATAGGAATCAACACCATTATAATATTGCATATTTGATATATACCCCAACTCATTAAAAGCATCTATAGCAAGATAAAAATAGATGTTATTATTTTCAACTCCTCTAATATTAGATTGAAAACTCTTCCAATTTTTTTCTATCTCTTTTTCATCAAAAAATATGGAATTTATTAGCTTTAGCATAGATATTCTTAAAATTTCAGAGTTAATACTTGACAGAAGCAATAACTCTTTTTGTGGGATATAAAACTCTTTCTCTAAAAGAATTTCATATTGATACTCACCGTATCTATCTAAAAATCTTTTATTAAACTTTTTTAGCTTTTCATCATCAATTTTTTCATCTGTATTCTCATCTATCTTAACCATAAAAGCTTGATGAATATCTCTATTGTGAACAATTGCTTCACCAGCTTTTAGCTCTGCAATATCAAGTATTTGGTCATCATTTAGATTTATAGAATGACCAACAAGTTCTCTGTCTTCTCTGTCCATTGTTCTTTGAATGATTTTAATATTTGTATTTTTAATTACATCAGGGTGAAGTTTTGAAGCAATTTGGTCAGCAATAATAACTCCTTCTCCATAAGCCCTAATTTCAGAAAGTATATTGGTAAAAGTCTCAACAGATTTTGCTTTTGAACTGGATTCTTCTCCACTTTTATCAAATGAAACATTTGGTAAAAGTCTATGTGCCTCTTCTATGACAGTAATGTGCTGTAACTCACTGTTAGAGCCTTTTTCTTCTCTATATTGGTAAAGTTTATTGAGTAATAGCCCCATTAAGAATGCTTTCTCTTCATCATCTACTATATTTGACAACTCTATAACTGTTGGTTTTTCAAAAAGAACCTTAGAATCAAAAGCGTGTCTTGAATTAAAAATTCTACCTTTTGTTCCAATGGTTAAATTATTAATTCTAGTTTTAAGAGCAGCTTTAATATTACTATCTAATT
>CACVAU010000029.1 GCA_902727915.1 uncultured Sulfurovum sp. | reverse complement strand
TTTCTTCTAGCTAACTTTTCATTCTAACTATTCTCAATCTCTACTTAGTCATTAAGTTTTAAATCTAGGTTTTAATGGTTTAGTTAGGCATTTGAGGTTTAGTAGTCATAAATATGCTATAATATTTTAAATACTTCAAAGGAATTACCACAATGACAACAAGAAGACAAACATCAATTAAAGTAGACCCTGTTGCATGGGATAGTGCAAAAGAGATATTTAAAGAATATAACATGACGGTTACAGATGCCATCAATATATTTTTAAATAGAGTTCGACTAGAAAAAGGATTACCTTTTGATGTAAAAATACCAAGTGATAGTTTTCAAAAATCAATTGATGAAATAGAGCGAGGTGAAGTAGTAAGTTATTCGAGTGATGACCCTATTGCTGAAATGATGAAAGATTTAAAATCTTGAAATACCAATTAGAACGCTCAAACAACTTCAAGAGAAGTTTTAAAAAGAAGAAGCTGAATGATGAAGAAGAGTTAGCCTATATTGATGTGATTTTTAAACTCTTGAATGGAATAGAACTTGAAGAGAAGTATAAAGACCATCAACTCAAAGGCAATCTAAAAGAATTTAGAGAGTGTCATATTAAGCCTGATTTACTTTTAACCTACAAGATCATTGATGACACACTAATATTAGCAGATATTGGTTCTCATAGTGAGATATTTAAAAAGTAAAAATTACCACTTTACATCCCAGTGATTAAATCTCCACTTTTTTCAATAACATAGTAATATCTAGTTGTTATAGATTTAAGGAAGGCTAGGAAAGCTTTGGTAAAAGAGGTTTTAGGGTGTTAAATTTAATTGGTTATAATAGAAATAAAATTAAAAGGATAAAAAATGGTGATTACTCTAAAAATTGATAATCCTGACATAGAAAAAGAGTTAACACATTTTGTCAAACAGCAAAAAGAGGTTAGTGTTGAAGCTTTAAGAAATTTTTTAAACTCTTTTCAAAATAAAGAGAAGTTTGACTTTAAGAAAAAAGACCCTAAAAAGCATAGCCGTAAAATTACTTATATAGATGAAGAGGATGAAGACTTATCTGATGTAAAACCTTATGCACATATTGAAGATAGTGGTCAATACATTCATGACTTAAGAAGAAAAAGAAACCGATAATGGTGATTGTTGATACTTGTATGGTTTATGATTTACCTCTATGGACATATAACAAAAAAGATTTTCAATTTTTAAACATACCCTTGTATAGGTAGGTGTGACCATGTCACACAACAAATTTCAAAAATATCTAACTGAAAACTTTTAAATTCATTGAAATATATTTAAGCGTGTGACACGGTCACACCTACAGGAACCGTTATGAAAAAACTACTACCTTTTCTGCTTCTATTCTTTACCACACTCTACGCAAGTACTACAGCACTACCCACACTTGTCCCCAATGGTAAAATTTTTTTGATTTATATTTTAATCATGTTAGGTATTCTGTCCTTACTAGTTTACTATAAACGATATAAGACCCTTTTAATAGTCAAACTAGAAGAAACACCATCAGGTTTGAAAACCCTAAAGCCAAGCCTTCTAAAAGAAGCCAAAGAACGCCTAAGTAAAATAGACCGACTTAAAACGCTTTTAAAAACTTTAGATATTAAGCCAAAGACCTTTGAGCAAGCCTTAGCATTTTTTGAAAGTTCAAAAGAAGAACAAGTAAACATACTGAGTACAAAACTAGAAGCCACTTACCAAAAAGAGGGGGAGTACTACCGTGTTAATTTACCTGAAGCATTTAACTTAAACAGCATTAACAGTTTTTTGGTTTATCTTAGTGATGCCTCTGCAAGTAGCATTGCTAAAAAAGTCATAAGCAAACAAGAGAAGGTTTTGGTACTTTGTGAAAGCAGTGAACAAAATGCTGTGGCAAAAAAAGCCCATGAAAAAACAAACTTTATGATAGCCCCTACAGTAGAACAGCTTACAGAGTTTTTACTTGCTTCAGACTCACAAGAGTTACTCATAGAGATACTTGCTGATTGTCTCTTGGCTAAAGAGGTTTCGCCTTATCAGACCAATGGAGACATTAAAAATGAGTCAAACTTTTTTGGTAGGGTTGAGATTATTCGTGATATATTGGGAACCAACAAAAACTACCTTATAGTTGGTTCACGGCAGTTGGGTAAGTCATCGGTTTTACGTGCGTTAAAACGTCGTTATGATGAGCATGATCATGTGGAGGCGTACTACATTACAATGGATGATGAGCAGATACTGTTAGAGATGCAAAATGCTTTAGGCTTAGATGAAAGCTTAGAACTTAAAGAGATGGTCTCTTACCTCTCACAAAAAGAGAAAAAGTCCATTTTCCTCATAGATGAAGGAGACGAGTTTATAGTAGCTGATGCCCAAAATGACTACAAAGTCACCAAAGCCTTTAGAAAACTGGCACAAGAGGGGAAAGCGACCTTTGTCATTACTGGTTTTTGGACAATGTATTACTACATGACCAATGACTACCATGCACCTTTTAGAAACTTTGGAGAGCTTGTAAAGCTTGGTGGACTGGACGATGAAGCGTGTAGAGACCTTATGGTTTAGCCGATGAAACGCATTGGCATTAGGTATGAAAATGAAGCGATGATTGGTCAGCTCATTAAACGTTGTGGTAATCGTACAAACCTCATATCCATTACCTGTCATGAAGTTTTAAAAGTACTCAATGGTAATGTCATAAGCCAAGAGAACATAGAACAAGTCATACGGCACTCTACCTTGGAAGACTACTTAAAAGGGTGGCAAACAATCAGTTTGAATGAAGAGGAAAATACTTTAGACAGAGCCATACTCTTTTTAACACTCAATGAAGAGCAGTTTAGACTGGGAGATGTTTTAGAGCTGTTAGCAGGTGTAGGGTTGGCTTCAGCCGACGAAAACAAAGTAAACGAAAGTTTAGAACGTTTGGTTATAGGATACTTTTTAGAAAAAGACCGAGGTAATTACAGCTACCGAGTTCCTCTGTTTAAAGAGAAACTTTTGTATGAAGACATAGAGGTTCTATTAAAGCGTGAAGTACGTAAGTTGAGTAAGATTATAGATGTTAACTAAAGAAAATATTAGCTTATTACAGACAAGTAAAAACCTCTTGGCTTTTTCAGCAGGGGTAGACTCTTCTGCACTCTTTTTTTTGCTTATTGAACATAAGATACAGTTTGACATTGCCTTGGTAAATTATGCTTTGCGTGAGCAGAGTGCTGAAGAAGAGGCTTATGCTTTGGAGTTGGCTAAAGCATATGGTTTAAAAGCTTACACTACAAAAGCACCTCATTTTGAAAATAACTTTGAAAAAAATGCCCGTGATTTTCGTTATGCTTTTTTTGATGAATTGATGGAAAAACATGCTTATGATAATTTGTTGACAGCTCATCAGTTAAATGATCAATTAGAGTGGTTTTTAATGCGTTTGACTAAAGGGGCAGGTACGGTTGAGCTTTTAGGTTTAGAGGGTGTTTCGGAGCGTAAAAACTATAGGTTGGTTCGTCCTTTGTTGAGGCATAGTAAAGATGAGTTACTTCACTATTTGGAAATGCATAAGCATAAATATTTTCTGGATGAGAGTAACCATAGTGACAAGTATGAGCGTAATCAGTTTCGAGCGAAGTTTTCTAATGAGCTTATTGAAGCGTATGCTGAGGGAATTAAACGCAGTTTTGACTATTTGGAAGAAGACAAAAAAGTTTTGAGTGCTGGGTATGAAGTGCTTTATCATGAGAAAGAGCTTTATGTCTTTGCTTATGAGAGGAAAGAATTAATTGTTCGGGTTGTGGATAAGTATCTTAAAAAGTTAGGGTATTTACTTTCAGGACAACAACGAAAAGAATTAAAGAAAGAAAACTCTTTAGTTTTTGGAGGTTTGTGGGCTGTTGAGATAGGGGATAAGCAGATTTATATAGCACCTTATAGAACAGTAACAATGCCTAAAAAGTTTAAAGAAGCATGTAGGAAGTTTAACATTCCCATTAAAGTTAGAGCCTATCTCTATGAAAATGAGATAGCACTTATAAAGCTTTTAAGTTCATTTTCACATTAATAGTTTCATCTTCAGTGGTGAATTTTAATGCACTGCTTACCTCGACATAATATTTTAAAGCAAGGGTGTCAAGAAAAGTGTGGAAGCTATTTAAGTCTTCCCTTTTCATACTAATATCTACGGCATATTCTTTTTCTTCAAGGTCATTGATGGTAACTTTTGAAAAAAGCAAGGTACTGTCCTGTTTAAAAAGTATTTTTGTAAATGTTTTAGGACTTGTAGAAATACCATGTTTTGCAGAGAGACTTCTTAGTGCTTCTGTATTGTCTTTATAGGTATTGACAGTTGAATAGTAAGCACTTACCTTTGGGATAACCCAAGCAACCAATAGAATGAATGCAAATAAGTAGAGTAATTTTGTTATTAGTGATGTACTTTTAAATTTTTCTAACATGATGGAACCTTTTATACTTTAGATTTAAATGAAAATTCAGTCATGAAGTTTTCAAGTGGTTTGATAACAAAATTACCATCATTATAAAGTTCAGTGAGTGCATTTCTTAATGGTTCAATACCCCAAACAACTCCTTTAATATTAATAGATTCGTTTGAAATTTGAGCTGATTTTAAATCAGCACTTTTTCCCATTGCTTCAAAAATATCTTTCGTACTAAGTGCCAATAATGCATTGTTTGTTTGTGCAGACGATTGAGATTCAACAAGGATTAACTCTTCTTTTAAAGCACTTTCTTGCATGGTGAAATATAATCCAGCTAGGATAACAAAGACGAGTGGGATAAAAGAAAATAAGCTAATAGAAGTGTTCTTCTCTTGTTCTGAATTTGGTTTACTTCCAAACATTGACTTTATTTTATCTAGTAATGAAGCTTGTTTTTTTATGTTTGAAGTTGAATCTGATGCGTTATTTAATTTAATATCTTCAAGACTATTGAGGGCAACATTTTCTGCATCAGAGTGATTTAAATTCGTTAGTGCTGGACTTTCTTGTAGATTTGGTTTATTATTTGGAGAAGCAAAGGATTTCATGTATGAACTTGAAAATCTACGTTGTTCTGCACCCATATAGTGAAGTAGGGTATGAATGGTTTTTTGTGTTGGTAAAATACTCATTGATAATTCATCTCTGAGTACTTTGAGGAGTTTTGGTGAATCATCTGAAACTAACATCTCAATATGATCAGCAAATTTAAATGATATTTTATAATAAGCTTTCATACTTTTGTAGACCCTGTCAGCTATCTGCTTTTCAGTTAATCCACGTGTTCCTAAAGTCCAACTTTGATGAATTTTATCTTTAGTAGCAAACATAATGTAGAGTTTACGATCAAAAAGACCAATCATAAGTGTTAGTTTCTCATCTAATTTATGTTTATACTCTTCATAAAGTAGCGCATAAGGAGAAAAGTAAAGTGTTACAGGAATATTTCCAATATCTATCTTTTCTTGAATGACATAACTATTATTAAATATTTTTGCAGAGGCTTGGCTTGGGTCTTCTTTCTCTTGAACAACTTGGTTTGCTGTTAAGGATAAAGAGACAACTTGATGTGTTGGATACTGTGCTTGTAGATTACGAATACGTTCAATAAATTGTTCTTTTTCGCTTTCATGAAATTGCTCAATATCTTTTGTAATAAACCCATCATTGGTTTGAATTGCATGATTTAAAAAATAGAATTCTCGCTCTTTATAATGGGTTATGGTAACATATTGTTTATTTTGCATTATGATTATTTTCCTTATTTTTTACTTGGTACATTGGGTATGCTTTAGAATATTTATTTAATTTTTTATAGAACTCAATTCTGTATGAATTTTTCTTAACAGCATAGAGTAAAGAAGAGTGTACTTGATTGAAAGTATTCGTAGAAGTAACTATTGAGCTAGAAGCGTATCTCCGAACCTTTTCTAAATAGAATAAAAAGTTATTAAAATTTTCTTTTAAACTAACCATGATGTAAGTATATCAAACCTTTAATTTGTAACAACTTATGTTTTTTTATATTTTTATATATTTATTATAATATAAATATATATATTTATTTTAAAGTTAATTTAATAATAATATTAAAACTCTTTAAAATGGCTTTATAGCCAGTAATATATACTTAAAGAAGAGAAATTTATAAGAAAGCTAAAATTGAAAGTTAAAAGAGTCAACATACTCACATGGCGTATGTTAACATTTGTTTGAGGAGGATTTCTTTGGCTTCTTCTTTTGAGGATCTATCAAGATGAATAATTTGGTGATAAAGTGCTATTTTTGTAAAAGGCTTTGGAATAATAAATTTGTCCCAGCTTTTAAGTTGCCAATAGGAATTAGCTTGATAATTAACAATCATAATTGGTAAGTTTGAACGTAATGCCAAAGAGACTGCTCCATCATTCATTGTATAACGAGGCCCTTTCGGACCATCGGGTGTAATCATGACTGAAAAACCATCTTTTAAAGCATTAATAGCAGCTATTAGAACAGTTCTAGCACCTCTTCTTGATGAACCACGAAGAGGGGTAATGTGTAAAAATTTTAAAGTCCGTGCAATAATTTCACCATCATGATGTTGTGCAATAATAGCTGAGGTTTTCTGTTTTTTACGTAAGCTTCTATAGGCTTGTGGCGCAATTAAGAGTTCCGAGTGCCAAGTAACAGCCAGACATTGTTCTTCAATCGGTTGGTCTATGAAGTGGTATTTTTTTCTGTAGGTAAACCATAAGAGTTTCATTACTATAAAAATAAGTGTAGGAAAAAGAACTACACCTATTTGACGTAAAATTTTTTTACGCACAAACTATTCCGTTTAAAGCACCTCTTGAAACCTTATTGACTTTAACTTTTATAATTTTCCCCAGTAGTTCTTCACTTCCACTAACATAAAAAAGTTTACCATCATCACTGCGTCCAGATACTTTAGAATCTGCTTTTAATTCGTCAAAGTAAACCATATGTTCAGCATCCATTTGGGCATTCATTACTTCATCTAAAATTTCTGTTTGTCTGGCTTGAAGTTTTGTTAACCTTGCTCCTGCAATGTCATTGGGGATTTGGTTCTCAAAGTTTTGTGCAGCCGTATGAGGTCTTGGTGAGTATTTGAAAGAAAACAGTTGTTCAAAACGTACTTTTTCAAGTACGTCCATGGTATCTGCAAAGTCTTCTTCTGTTTCACCTGGAAAACCAACAATAATGTCAGTTGAAATAGTTGCTTCAGGACAAAGTGTTCTGATTTTTTCACAACGGTTAATAAACCACTCTTTTGTATAGCCTCGGCGCATACTCTTTAAAAGTGAAGTTGAACCACTTTGTAAAGGCACATGGATTTGCTTACAAATTTTAGGATTAGAAGCAAATTCTTGTAAAAATGCATTATCCATATGTAGAGGGTGTGGAGAGGTGAATCTAATACGTTCTAATCCTTCAATTTTAGAAATTTTTTGTAGTAATGCTGTAAAATTACATTGTTCATCTTCAGCTTTAAAGTATTTTCCATAGTTATTAACATTTTGGCCAAGAAGCATTACTTCTTTTGCACCTGTGTTAACAGCTTTTGTAATTTCTTTTACAATTAAATCTGAGGGAATTGAAACCTCATCTCCTCTTGTTGCTGGAACAATACAAAAGGTACAAGATTTATCACAACCGATAGAGATGTTTACCATGGATTTAAATTGATTGCTTCGGTATTCAGAGAAGTCATAAGTACTATCATCATTGTCAATGTCAATTTCTACAGCATGTTTTTGCTCTATGACTTGTGTGATTTTTGAGATATTTCTTGCACCTAAAACAAAGTCAACGGCTGGTGCGCGTTTAATAATTTCTTTACCTAGATGGGAAGCTGTACACCCTGTTACACCAATTTTAGCATTTTCTTTTTTATGTTTTTTAAACACACCAATTTCAGAAAAAAGTTTGGAGACAGGTTTTTCTCTCACAGAACAAGTATTAATAATGATTAGGTCAGCGTTATTTAGTTCTTCAGTAAGTTCGTAGGGTTCTTTTGCATTAAGCTCTGCTATCATATGTTCACTGTCCCGAACATTCATAGCACAACCTAAGGTTTCAATATATAGTTTTTTCATTGACAATTATTTTACGATATGTACCTCATATAAATACTCATCATCATTTAATCCAAACTTTACTTCTCTCATATAAACAGAGTAATCTTTTGTTTCAAAATGTTGAATAAGTGACTTTAAGTCTTTGTGTGAGTTTTCTTTATCAAAATAAAAAATAGATTTTTTTTCTAAGTCTTCTTCGATTTTATCAATTTCGATTGCTTTAGGTTTCGTCTCTACAGATGCTCTAGCTAATTTCAATTTCATTATACCCTATCCTTAAACATAAGTTTATCTTATTAATATACATAATATTATATGTTTTATTTTATTATTGAATTATACCTCTTTTCCTTAAAGGTAAGTTTAGATATAATTCAACTCTTCAAACAAAAGACAAAATCACACCAAATTGTAACGCATTGTCAAAGTTCCCATTTGTTGATGTCAATAAGTCTGTTTTGAAATCATTGAAAAAGGATATTTTATGGAAAAAATTGTAGACATTATAGAAGCCATGGCGCATGAAAAGAATATTTCACTTGACTCAGCTGTTGATGCATTTAAAGAAGCATTAATTAAGACAGCAAAAAGATGTACTACTTATAGCTCAGCATTTGAAGCTACGGTAGATATGGATGTTCGAGACTATTCGGTTGAACAAGTTATTACCATAGTTAAAGGGGATGATGAGAGGTTAGAATCTGAACCTGATGCTGTTATGTCTCTTGAAGAAGCACAAGAAGAGTATGGAGAAGATTTAGAACTAGGTGATCAGTTACGTTCACCTTTTATTTTAGAAGAGCATGGTCGTACAGCTTCATTTAATTTATTTAAAGAGTTACAATATCATATTCAAAGACAGGTAGAACAAGACCTTTTCACTAAGTATAAAGAGAAAGTGAACACGGTAATGATTGGTACGGTAAATCGTGTTGATGATGATGATAATACTTTTATAGAGATTGGAGAGCTTAAAGGCTTACTTTCTCAACGTAATCGTATTAAAGGTGAAAAGTTTAAAAGAGGTGACACGGTAAAAGCACTTTTACGTTTTGTAAGCATTGATCCTGAGATGGGGATGTTTTTAGAACTTACAAGAACAGCACCTAAGTTTTTGGAAAAGCTTATGGCAAAAGAAGTGCCTGAAATTGAAGATGAGTCAGTACAAATTATGGCATCATCACGAATTCCAGGACAACGTGCAAAATTGGCATTAAAGACAGACTTTCCTAACATTGATCCTATTGGTGCTGCTGTTGGGGTAAAAGGAACAAGAATTAATGCAGTAAGTTCTGAATTAAATGGCGAAAATATTGACTGTGTTGACTATTCTCCAATTCCTGAGGTATTTATTACTAGGGCTTTATCTCCTGCTATTGCACAAAGTGTTAAGGTGACTTCAACAACAGAGAAAAAAGCAGTTGTGAACATTACTTCTGATCAAAAAGCAAAAGCCATTGGAAAATCTGGTATTAACATTCGTTTGGCATCCATGTTAACAGGGTACACGATTGAGCTTAATGAGATAGAGGGCGTTACTGATAGAACAGGTGAAAGCTCTGGAAACATAAGCCCTGAAACAGAAAAAACAACCAATACTGATGCTTTGGCTGATTTATTTAAATAGTAATTTTATTAAGAGGAGTGTTGTATGACCAACTGGTATGATGAGATAAGGGTTAAGACTGAACCTATTTTTCAAGAGATAATAGCACATGGTTTTATAAAAGATTTGATGGCTGGGACATTAAATAAAGAGGTATTTGGATTTTATGTGAATCAAGATACCCTTTATCTATCAGAATATACGAAAACACTTTCGCAAGTGGGTATTAAATGTTATGAAGCTGAAGAAACACAGTTTTATTTAGAATCGGCTACAGGTATTATTGAAGTGGAAAAAGCGTTACATCAATTATTTTTAGATGAACAATATTTAAGTTCTGAAGTAAGTCCTACTTGTGAGTTATACAACTCTTATATGTCACGTATTGTTAACAACTATTCAGTTGAAGTTGGCTTGGCAGCTGTGTTACCATGTTTTGCTATCTATAAAGAGGTTGGTGACTATATTTTAGCGAACCAAACCAATAAAGATGAAAACAGTTATCAAGCATGGATTGATACTTATGCAGGAGAAGAGTTTGCTATCTCGGTTGCGAAAGCCATTGAAATTACGAATAAGTATGCTGCTACTGCTTCAGCTGATAATTTAAAGTTAATGGAAGAAGTATTTTTGAAGACCTCTCAAATGGAATGGATGTTTTGGGACTCTGCTTATAAACAAGAAAAGTGGGCTTTGTAGTGAATCGGTATAAAAGTGTTTTAAGTATAGCAGGTTCAGATTCAGGTGGTTGTGCTGGTATACAGGCTGATATAAAGAGTATCTCAGCCAATGGTGCTTATGCTGCTACGGTTATTACAGCAACCACAGCACAAAATACACAAGGAGTAACAGATATTCATGCTTTACCCATTGAACATATTCAAGCGCAATTAGATGCTGTGTTGTCTGATATTGATTTTTCTACGGTAAAAATTGGGATGTTACATTCTTCTGAAGTGATTAAAACGGTTCAAGAGACTTTGGCTTCTTATAAGATGGATAAGATTATTTTAGACCCTGTAATGATAGCAACTTCAGGAGATAAACTTATAAATGATGAGGCGATTGAGGCACTTAAAGCATTTTTTCCTCAAACTTATTTAATTACACCTAATATTCCTGAAGCAGAACTAATCATAGGGCATAAGATTACGCTTGACAATTTAGAAGCATCTGCTAAAGAGATAGGAGAAAAGTTTTCGGTTTCAGTACTTTTAAAAGGAGGGCATTTAGAGTTAGAGCGTTTCATGACAGATGCCTTGTATATTAAAGAGACACAAACAGTTGTTATTATCAATAATGCGTATGTTAAGACCAATCATACACATGGAACAGGTTGTTCTCTTTCCTCAGCCATTGCTAGTAAATTGGCTTTAGGGCTTGGATTAGAAGAAGCTGTTTTTCAATCTTGTACCTATTTAAATGAAGCCATTGTTAGTGGGAAAGATAAGGTGCTGGGTAAAGGTAATGGACCTATTGATCATTTTTATAAAATAAAATAAAGATTGTATTTTAATAAAAATACGTCTAAGTCTAAAAAGCTAACTTCTGTTAAAATATATGTATTAATATTCTATATTTAACATGAAGGAAAACAATGTCCAACAATAAAAATAAACCCTTAGATGGCAGGTATTACAGTGCCTATGTAGATGAATCAGAGAAGAAAAGTAAGTCTATTTATAAGCCCTTACTGTTATTATTTATGCTTGTGGGAATAGCTACTTTTTTTTATGTTTATTTGATTAAAAATGAGAGCCATCCTCTTAATTTAGCATTATTTAACAAAGAAGTACCCCTTGAAGTACCTCTAATTAGTAAAGAACAAAGCGAAAAGAATACGAGCATTATTAAGCGTGAGCCTCTTGTGCTAGAAATAGAAAAGCAAACAGTTATTTCTAAGCTTGTGCCTATTGAAATAAAACCCACTCATTCAAAAGTATTATCAGACGAATACATTAAATTAGTCTATGAATCTATGGGGAATTAGTAGCTTTTTGTAATGAAAGTATTTAAAAGTATTCGTTGCTAAGCAAACTCTTATGATATAAAGTATAAAAGTAGGAAAACTATAACACATAGGAGTCTTGAATGACAAATGAAACTGTCTTAGATGCATTAAAAAATGTAACATACCCAGGATTTACGAAAGACATCGTAACTTTTGGTTTTGTAAAAGATATAAATATTGAAGGTGATAAAGTATCATTTACAGTAGATATTACTTCTTCAGCAGATGAAGTTAAAGCTAAAATTGTATCTGAGTCCACAGCAGAGCTTACAAAACTTGGTTTTTTAGCTGTTGAGGTAAATGTTAAAGCACCAGAAGCGCCAAAGCAGATGTCTAACTCTGTAACAGGTAAAAATATTGCTCCTCATATTAAGAACTTTGTAATGGTAAGTTCTGGTAAAGGTGGGGTTGGTAAATCAACAACTTCTGTGAACTTGGCAATTGCCATGGCAATGCAAGGTAAAAAAGTTGGTATTTTAGATGCTGATATCTATGGACCAAACATTCCTCGGATGATGGGTGTTCATGGTGTTAAACCAGAGATGCAAGGCAATAAAGTTTTACCAATCGAAGCGTATGGTATTGAAATGATGTCAATGGGTTCTCTTGCAGAAGATGGTAAGTCTTTAATCTGGAGAGGTTCAATGATTATGAAAGCCATTGAGCAGTTCTTAAGGGATATCTTATGGTCAGAACTAGATGTATTAGTAATCGACATGCCACCAGGAACAGGTGATGCTCAGTTATCATTGGCACAGTCAGTTCCCGTGACTGCTGGTATTGTGGTTACAACTCCTCAGCAAGTAAGTTTAGATGATTCTAAACGTTCATTAAATATGTTTGAAAAATTCCATATTCCTCTTGCTGGTGTGGTTGAAAACATGTCTGGATTTATCTGTCCATCATGTGATACAGAGTCAGACATTTTTGGTATGGGTACAGCCAAAGCAATTGCAGAAGAATATAACACAACACTAATGGCACAAGTGCCAATAGAACCAGCAATCAGAAATGGTGGAGATACAGGTCAACCTATTACTTTTTTCCAACCAGAGTCTGAAACAGCAAAACGTTATCAGGAAGCTGGGGCAAGTTTATTAGCTTTCCTTGACAAAGTAAATGCAGAGGGTGGTGTAGATAACGCAGCAATGCAACCAACCACACCTCCTGGTGTATCAGCATGTAGTACAGGTAGTACAGCAGCAGCTGCTGCTCCAACTAAAACTGCTCCAAAAACTGAGGCTCCTGCTTCTGGTGGATGTTGTGGTGGTGGACACTGTGACTAACAGTTAAGTATGGTGTTTTAACCATACTTTTGAACATAGATAGAAAGTTCTATTTATGTTTGTGTAGTTGAAGGTTTTTATTAAGCACTTCTTTGAAGTTGCATGTACCAATCTTCATCTTCATTTGCATCCACTACGGTAATTTCGAGTCCTATTGAACTCATACCAGCATCAACAATATGCTCTTCTGGAATATCAAGCATTTGTTCACAATAGTCAAATGCATTATGTGGTTCATGCAGATCACTAAGGTTCCAACTTTTGTCTATTTTTCGTTTTCTTATAACAAAAAATTCTTCCATATCTAACTCCTTTGAAAAATTAATATGTTAAATTTTAATAAATTATTTAGATAAATGCAATATTTTTTATTAAAATAATGATATTTATTCTCATTTTTGTAAAATTTAGTTTATTTTTTTTTAAAATAATATATAAAAAAATAAATAATTGTAAAATAAAACTTTAAAAAAATATTTATATTTATATTTGTTAATATTTTAAATTGCATGTAAAAATAGATAAAATTCGACCATAGGAGATATTATGAATAATGAAGAGTTACTAAATTTATATTTAGAAAAATTAAGACTATTAACGCTTGAATCTTTAAATGAGCAAAAAAATTTGAGTGTTATGGAGGCACTGAAAAAATCGATGGTATTTTTAGAAGGAGAGTTAACAGGCTATTAATATTTGATTAAATTATTAGAGTTAAAAGTAAAAATAATACCATTTAAATCTTTCTAACAATATAGGTGAAAATTTTAATAAAATATAATTAATTAAAATAATTTTTGATTAATTTTGCTATAATAAAAAGGTAAAAAATTAAAAATTAAAGGATTATAAATGGGTACACTAATGTTAGCTATTGGGGCTGGACTTCTTTACAATATGATTGTTTTTTATGTATGTGAAGAGAAATCACTTAAAGATGCAAACTTTTCAGATATGAAGTGTTTGGTACAAGAAGAGGTTGACATGTCAGAATGTTTTGAAACTTACAATACTTTACAATATATGTTTTATTTTTTAGTATCAGCATTTATTTTTGCAGCATTTGTAACACATTTCTTTTTAATTCCGATAGGTATTGATTTAGCTGGATTAATGGCTTATGTCTTTATTCCTTCTCTGTTAGGTTCGTTTTTAATTTTATTGGTCAAATGGAGATTTCAACCATTTATTAAGTTGGTTTCTTCTTTTATGTATGGTAGTGGTTATATGAGTGCAACAGGTATTGCTGTGGCTTTGGTTTATTTTCTTAGTTAAGTGTTAAATTACGGATGTTACGATGGCTTTGTCGTAACACTTTCTTTTAAATCTGAATTTTTAATTATTTCAGATAAAATTCCTTACTTATTTATGAACAAGGGACGATTATGTCAAACAGTGAAAAACTCAAAAATTTTTTAACACAAGAAATTATTCCAGATTTAGAAGAAGCCATTGATGAAATGTTTGCTTTTATTGAAAAAGCTAAAATGGCTTCTATCGCAGATAAAGAGGAGCTTCAAGATCTTCAAGAGATGCATTCAGAGTGTAAAGAGATGGTTGTTGAAATAGAAGTTGGTGAAATGGATGATACAGAAGCTGGTGAAATTTTAGCTGAACTTATTGATATGAAAACAGCTGAGGAGTAGTTGTGTGCAAAAAGCTCTTTTTTTAGATCGTGATGGTGTGATCAACATTGACCATGCTTATGTGTATCAAATTGATAAGTTTGAATTTAACAATGGTATATTTGAACTTTTAAAACTTTTTATAGCAAAGGGATATGTTCTTTTTATTGTGACAAATCAATCGGGTATTGGTCGAGGTTATTACAGCGAAGATGATTTTAAAATATTGACCAATTGGATGTTGAAAAGCTTAAAAGAAGAGGGTATTGAGATTGCTTCTGTGCATTACTGTCAACATGCTCCTGAAGAGAATTGTACCTGTCGTAAACCTAAAACAGGGATGGTAGATGCAATTCTTTCTCAAGAAAAGATTGATTTAAAAAACTCTTGGCTTATTGGTGATAAACAGAGTGACATTGATTTAGGAATTAACAGTAAGATAGGAAAGCGTATAGCTGTTGGAGCAAATGGTATAAAAGGTGCAACTTATACCTTCAAAACCATTTTAGAGTGTAAACTTTTCTTAGAGGAAAATGAAGCTATAATTAGTGCATGAAATATAATGACATTGACTTTAATAATAAAACGATTCTAATTACTGGTGGAGCTGGATTTATTGGCTCTAATTTGGCTTTTTACTTTCAAGAAAACTTCCCTTCGGCTCATATTGTTATTTTTGATATTTTTCGTTCAGAAAAAACTTTTTCTAATGGTAACTTACAGAGCTTTGGGCATTATAAAAACTTAATTGGTTTTCATGGTGATATTATTTGTGGAGATTTAAATTCACAAAAAGATATGAAGCAGTTAGATGCGTATGCTTTTGACCATATTTTTCATCAAGCTGCCATCTCAGACACACGTGTTTATGATCAAGAGATTATTATGCAAACGAATGTCAACTCTTTTTATGCTATTTTAGAAATGGCAAAAAAAGACAATGCTTCTTTGGTCTATGCTTCTTCAGCAGCTACTTATGGTTCACAACCATCACCTCAAACAGTAGGAAAAGAAGGCCCTGAAAACCCTTATGGCTTTTCTAAGTATGCAATGGATCAGATAGCTTACCGTTACATATGTGAAAATCCAGAAATGAATATTGTGGGGCTTAAATATTTTAATGTTTATGGTGCTAGAGAATTCTTTAAAGATAAAACATCTTCTACCGTTATTCAATTTGGACATCAAATATTGGCTGGAAAAACACCACGCCTTTTTGAAGGTAGTGATGAAATAGTACGTGACTTTGTATACATAAAAGATGTTCTTCAAGCAAATATAAAGGCGTGTAATCCTAAAAAGTCTGGTGTTTATAATGTGGGAACTTCAAAACCAAGATCTTTTCAAGACATTGCAGATATTTTGCAAAAAGAGCTAGGTACAGATTATGGAACAGATTACTTCCCTAACCCTTTTACTGGATACCAAATGCATACCCAAGCAGATACTTCCACATCCAAAGAGTTTTTAGATTATGAGCCTCAATGGGAACTTGAAGAGGGGATTAAAGATTATTTATCTGAAATTATTCGTATGTATGAAGAAGAAGTGAAATGATAGAACTCAAAGGTAAAAAGCCCAATATTTTAGTTGTTGGTGATTTGATGATAGATCACTATCTTTGGGGAAAGTGTGAACGTATTTCACCTGAAGCACCTGTACAAGTAGTTGCAGTTGAGAAAGAGACAGCTGTATTGGGTGGGGCTGGAAATGTTATTAATAACTTATCTGCTTTAGGTGCTAAGGTTTCTGTTTTGTCGGTGATTGGTGATGATACTAATGCTCAAGAACTAAAAAGTATGCTGGATGATATAGAAGTGAATACATATAATCTAGTCGTACAAGAAGGTAGAAACACTTCGAAAAAGAGCAGAATTATCGCTTCTCAACAGCAAGTAGTACGCTATGACAAAGAGAGTACTGATGATATTGCTAATGCATCTGAACTAAAAATAATTGAGAATTTTAAAAATAATATTAGTAGTTGTGATATGGTGATACTCTCAGATTATGGTAAAGGAGTTTTAACAACTAAATTAACACGTATGTTAATTGACATTGCCAATGAATATAATAAAAAAGTGCTGGTTGACCCAAAAGGTCAAGATTATACAAAATACGCAGGAGCCTATCTTTTAACACCCAATAAAAAAGAAGCCATTGAAGCTTCTAAAATACAAATTAAAGATGAAGTATCCCTGTTAGAAGCAATTAGAAAACTTAAAAATGAATGTCAACTTTTCATCGGTTTAATTACTTTGAGTGAAGATGGAATTGCTATTTTTGATGATGCGCTTAGAACACATCCTACGGTTGCGCGTGAAGTCTATGATGTCACAGGAGCTGGAGATACCGTGATTGCTTCACTTGGTTTTTCACTTTCTTGTGGGTATGACATAGACAAAGCTGTAAAGTTTGCGAATCTAGCAGCTGGAGTAGTGGTGGGAAAGATTGGTTCTGCTACAGCTACACTGAATGAAATTATAGAATATGAATCAAGTTTAAAAAAATCAACCTCTGATTCACATATTAAGACGCTTGAAGAGATAGAGCTTTTAAGTACGGAATTAAAAAAACGAGGTAAAAAAGTAGTCTTTACCAATGGTTGTTTTGATATTTTACATGTAGGACATGTAAAGTATTTGGAAGAAGCCAAAAGTTATGGAGATGTATTGATATTAGGATTAAATTCTGATGAAAGTGTTTCTCGTTTAAAAGGTCCAACACGTCCCGTCAATACGGAAAATGATAGAGCTTACATTTTAGCTTCACTTGAAGCCGTGGATTATGTGGTAAAGTTTTATGATGATACCCCGTACGAACTTATAAAAGCTGTGCAACCTCATATCTTAGTTAAGGGTGGGGATTATGAAGGTAAAAAGGTTGTAGGACAAGATATTGCTGATGAGTTACGATTGGTGAATTTTGTAGAAGGCAAAAGTACGACCAAAACCATAGCGAAAATACAAGGTAAAAGTTGTTAACAGTAGGTGTGACCATGTCACATGTTTAATCTTGCTTTTAATTAAATGGGAATTTATGAAGGAATAAACAATGAAAGATACAATTCAAAAAGAGTTTCAATTACATTTAGAAACCATAAAAGCTGTTATGGGAACCATGGAAGATGATTTGGAAAAAGCATGTAGCTTAGCTGTTGAAGTTTTAGCCAGAGGCAATAAAATACTTCTTTGTGGAAACGGTGGTTCAGCTGCTGATGCCCAACACATTGCAGCAGAACTTACAGGACGGTATAAAACAGAGCGTAGAGGTTTACCTTCAATTGCTTTAACAACGGATACTTCTGCTTTAACTGCCATAGGAAATGATTATGGATACGACCGAGTTTTCGACCGACAGACAGAAGCGTTAGCCAATGAAGGTGACTTACTTATAGGAATCTCTACTTCTGGAAATTCTGCTAATATTATTTCTGCTTTGAAGTTGGCTAAAGAGATGGGCTGTGTTACGCTTGGTTTTTCTGGTCGTGATGGTGGGAAAATGAATGAAGTTTGTGATGTGAACCTTGTTGTTCCATCAGACGATACACCTCGTATTCAGGAGATGCATATTTTGTTTGGACATACGATGTGTCAAATTATAGATGATGCGTTGAGTTAAGTAGAAAGCTTACCATTGGTAAGCTACTTTAAGTCCAGTGTAATTGGATTGAATCACAGGTTGAACTTGTACCTTTTTATAAGGACTAGTAAAATACCATGCTGAGCCAATACCAATTAATGCTCCTGTTAAAACATCCAAATTATCATGTCGTTTTAAATGTACACGACTATAGGCTGTATAAATAGCACCTACATAAGGTAATACTGCGTATTTAAAACCATATTTTTTATGAATAAAGGTTGCTCCTGTAAAGGCACTTGAAGTGTGTCCAGAGGGAAAAGAGTCATTACCATTGTTATCAGGTCGTTTTTTATCAATACTATATTTGAGTGTACTTGTCAGCAATACAGTGGTTCCATAAGCGTAATAAAACTCTTCTTGACCTTGTTTGTCTTCATTATAAAGGGTAGCTCCATAAGAAAGCATAGGAATACTTAGGGCTAAAGCATCACTGAGTAGCTTGGTATTACTTTGGGCTTGTAGGGGATTGGATAAGATTGTAATACTCAGTAATATGATAAATTTATACATGAAAGTCCTTTGTGTTAATTTTTTTTAAGATATCTTCTGCTTCTATAAGCTTCATACACTCATGGTGTTTTAAGGGGCAAGTACGTTGCATACAAGGGCTACAGTCTATCTCTCTTTTAACAATTTCACCTTGTGGATTCATCCATTGTGAAGTCTCTTTGTCTTTGGTTGGACCAAAGATGGCAACGGTTGGTACTTTAAAGGCTGCTGCCACATGCATCGGACCACTGTCACCTGTGATGAAAAGCTTTAAGCCTCCAATCTTTTCACATAATTCTCTAATACTGGTCTTTCCTGCAATATTTTGGTAGTTTGTAATATTTGCTTTTATGAGTTCTTTTTCAATGTCTTCAGCCATGTCTACTTCTGCTGGACCTCCAAAAATAATAATCTTATATTGTTTACTTAATTCAGTTGCTACTTTAGCAAACTTTTCAGGATACCAACGTTTAGCAGAACCATAGGATGCACCTGGATTAATACCTAAGGTAGGCTTTTCATAATTAAACGGCTTAAAACAGATTTTTAAATCTTGGGCTTTACTATCTAGTTTAAAAGTTTTATTCACAAAGTCATTGTATCGAATGGCTTGATGGATGATTTCTTTGGTATAACGTCGGTAATAACCTTTAGTAGTTGCTTGTGTCAACCAAATAAAAAGCCGTGAAAAAAAGGTACGTCTAAAAGTAATGGCTACATCAAATTTACCAAGTGCTTTAGCTTGTTGATAAATCCATTTTAATCGTGAAGAAGCTTTTTTACTTTCATCTAAAATAACTCTTTCTACATTAGGATGTTCTTCAAAAATCGCTGTTGAAACAAAAGCACCAAAGATAGTGATTTTGACATTGGGATAGGTGTTAATAATATTTTCTATAGCAGGAGTAGTCATAACACAGTCGCCTAACCATGTTGGGACTTCTATTAGTATGTTATTCATGATTGGTGTCTCCTCTATCCTCATCAAGTAATATATGGCAAGTTCCCATCTCTTCATAAGAGAACTGATTTTGGTACATCCATTCTTTAAAGTCATAAAAAGCTTTTGTTTTACGAATTTTCCCATTTCTATTATCAATAAGTCCATAACCAGGTGCAATGAGTTGGTGCCAAAAAACCTTTTCTATTTTCTTAGTTTTTAATGCTATTTCAAAATATTCATTCATGTATTGAGCATAGCGTTCTTCACTAACGCATTCTTTTTCAGAAGTTGGTGCATAAGGAGCTGTATCACTTAAAGGCCAGTTAGCTTCTGTGATGTACATATTATTCCCTGATTTTGAGGAACTTTTGAGAATACTGTCTAAAAACTCTATTTTGTTTTTAAAATTAAAGATACCCATTTGTGTAGAGTAGGGGCTACCACGTCGGTCAACATAAAGTAGGGTAGAAAATTTATCGTAATGTACTTTGTAGTTATTAAATAGAGTACGAATGCTAAAGTGGTATTCAAAATCTATTACTGATGAACCAATAAGCTTGATATCTGGGAATTGTTCATCACGTACTTTTTGAATGGTTTGATAAAAAGCTAAATACTCTTCCATTGAAACAAATGACCACTTTATACGATTAATGGCATTGCCAATTTGAAACTCATTGGCTATGCCTTGAAACTTTTCAAAAATAATAGTTACGTTTTCTTTTAATAGTTCATGATTTTCAATATGTTCACGATCTTGAATAATGGTGATGAGTAGCTCTTTATCTTCTCCAAAGCCTTTGGTAAAATTTAGATAATCATCTATATTGTTCATGTCATTTAAAAAGACACGTATTTGTAATGATTTGACATTTAGCTCATTGATGAGTTCATATTGAGCTTCACCTTTATCTAGGTTGACACAGAGACCAATGCTGTCTTTAGCTCTTTGGTTGTAGTTATAATGGCTCTCATCATTTTTAGTTTTTTTGCTCTTAAGCAGAAACTTTAAAAAAAGATAGGGAAAGAAGATGAGGTTGGTCATTAGAAGTTTTATAAAGGCTAGTTTATGTCCTTTACGTAGAGCTTTTTTCTCTTCTCGTTTTAGGATGTAGGGTTGGTCAGAATAGCTGTCCCATGGGAATCTATTATTCATTAATAATGTCCATTAGCTTTTCTTCAATCTCTTTATAAACCTCAACACCATAATCAGCTTCAACTGTAAAGTTATGCTGTAAGTCTTCATCACTAATCGTTCCCCAACGTTTCGCAGAAGCAAATAGGTTTGCTCCAAAAAATGAAAGGGTAGGGGTATTGGTCATTCCTGCTAAGTGCATGGGTCCCGTGGAGGTGCTGACAAAGAGTTTTGAAGTCGCAATGAAGTGGGTGAAGTCTAAAAGACTTTTAAAGTCATCTCTAATATTTGCTTTAAAATCTAAGTGTTTTTTGATGTAAGCTTTGGATTCATCATCATCAGGTCCGAAGGAAAAAACTACTTCTGTATGTTCGGATGCTTTTTTTGCCAGTTTTAGATAGTCGTCAAGTGTTAAGTTTCCATCACTGCTTCCACCAAATCCTGTGTGGAAGATGATGAATGGTTTTGTGTTCGATGAAATCGAATCTACGTTTAGTAAAGGGCGTTTAAAATTTAAAGTTAAATTATTATCAAAGGCTTTGAGTAAGTCTAAATTGTATTCAAATTCTCGTTTTTTTACCTCACTTCTTCGTTGTTTGACGCGTTTGTTAAAAAAGATTTGGGCTATTTTAGTGGCAGGTGCGATACGTTTTGGAATGCGTGATTTAAAAAGAACTTTTCCTAAAGAAGTATCGATATAACCTGAGATACTAACACTAAAGTTATATGATTTTATGGTTTGAACTAAAGCTTTACTATCTTCAGTATATTCAATGACCTCATCTATAAAATCAAGCTCTTTGGCTAAAGCCACATTGACTTTGGCAACGAGCATAACAACTTTATGATTGCTTTGTTCTTTTAATACTTTACAGACAGGTAGCATGGTGATGAAGTCACCTATTTTGTCATGACGGGTGATTAGAATGTTCATGGTTTAGTTAGTGTTTTCTTGTTCAATTTTTTGTAGTTCCCAAAGTTTAGCAAATTTTAAGAACATGGAATAAGATGCACCAACAGCAATGATGAAACCAGGCATACCATCTAAAAACCCTCTTTTATAGAGATAGACTTCAAGAAATTTTCCAAGAGGTTTAAAAAAAAGTTTGAAGTAAGAGAATTTTTTACCTTTTTTGTCTAAGTCTTCAGCCATAATGGATGAATAAGAGTTGTTGGTGTCAATGTTGTGTCTTAGGTTTGTAAAAACATAATGTTTTAGATCACCCTCTAACATTCCTACTTTACCATCGACAATCACTTTGTCATGAGGGTTGTAGCCACCCCAATGGGCATGTTGTTTGTTAAAAAAACGTATTTTTTTATCAGGATACCATCCTCCATGACGAATCCATTTTCCTAAGTGAAAACTCACACGTTTCATTTCATAGCCCTCATAGTCTAAAGGGTTTTTTATGAGTTCTATAAGAGCGTCTCGTAACGCTACTGACACTTCTTCATCAGCATCCAAACTTAATACCCAATGATGACTACAATGTTCAACAGCCAGTTGTTTTTGGGCAATATGTCCTAAAAACTTTTGGTTAATTACTTTAGCTCCAAGTTCTTTGGCAATGGCACAAGTATTGTCAGAGCTTAGAGAGTCAACAATGACAATTTCATCAACAAAGTCTAAACTCTCCATACAGCGTTTGATATTTTTCTCTTCGTTATAGGTTATGATGGCTGCTGAAATTTTTATCATTTATTCTCACCTTTAGGTTTTTTTGTGCCTTTAAAAAATGCTTTGATGGCTCTTCGTCGTTCGACAAAAGTTTTTAGTTTTTTATCATGTTCTATGATAAGTTTTAAGGCTTTACTTTCATCTACTTTAGCCACTTTTGCATAAGCTGTAGCGATAATGGTCAAGGTGGCTTCGTCTGCCCAAAGTTTGTTAAAGTTTTGCATGGCAAGATTAAGGTCAATGGCTTTAAACTGCATACGATTAATATCAACAATACTAAAATGATATTGACCATTGTTTTGAGGAATAACTAAAGTATTTCCTGCTGAATAATCTTTATGAAAAATATTTTTTTGATGAAGATTAAAAGTGAACTCTGAAAATTGTTTAATAATATTTTCTCGGTCTGAAAAATTTGCTTCATAGAGTGGTTCACGAATTAGGAAATTGTAAGGTTGGTGTAGGCTGATAAAAAAAGATTCTTTAAGTAGATCTTTTTCATAAAATTCAATATAACCTATTGGTTCAGGGGTTTGAATACCAAGTTCAATGAGTTTCATACTATTGTAATAGGACTTTTTAGCTTTACTTCCTCGTAGATAGGCATAGGCAAACTGGTTGATAATATTAGGGATTTTAAAGGCTTTAACCACTGTTGTTATGTTATGGTGCTTTATAATTTTTAATTCATTTCTTGCTTTATGAATACTTTGATTATTTTTAATAAAAATTGTTTTTATTTTTTTTAAAAAATCTGTAAATTCTTCTTCATATTTGGGATTTACTTTGTATTTAATCATTTCTAATTGTACCTAAGATTCGATATAATAAAGAATGAAAAAGAAAAACATATTAGAATTTTGTCTCTCTCCTGATCTTGGTGGTTTAGAACTTTTTATGGTTAATTGTTATGAATATTTTAAGACAAAAACCAACTGTAAGATTATACTTGCTCCTAATCAAAAGTTAGATGCTTTTGTTGAGGATGAGGCTAAATTTTATATGAATCGTAATAAATTTTTCCCTTTTATTCCAGCATTTAAGTTAGCCCAATTTATTGATAAGTATGAGATTGATGTGATTCATTTTCATTGGACTAAAGACATCGCGACTGTTGTCTTAGCCAAAACATTGAGTCAACGAAAACCAGAGATTATTCAAACAAGAAATATGACCATGACACGTTTTAAGGATGATGTTTATCATAAGTGGCTTTATAAGAATATTAGTACGATGCATGGTGTAACTTATCAGTTGAAAGCACAGTTAGAGAAATTTATTCCTGCTGATGTTCGACCTAAGGTTAAAGTAGTTTATATGGGAACGAAAGAGGAAGAGGTAGCATCCTCAAAAGTTAATGAATTGAAAAAGCAGTATGCACTAAATGATGCTTTTGTTGTTGGGATTGTGGGACGAATAGAAGAGGTAAAAGGGCAATATTTGGTATTGGAAGCGATTGCCAAGCTTAAAGAACTCAATATAAAAGCTTTAATTGTCGGACATACGATGGATGAAGATTATCTCAATACTTTAAAAGTTCAAGTGAAAAATTTTGGGATTGAGAAGCAAGTTATTTTTACAGGTTTCACTAAAGAGGTGGCTGTTCATTTGCAACTTTTTGATGTTAATATCCTAGCAACTCCAAGAGAAACTTTTGGGTTGGTTGTGATAGAAGCGATGATGAATAAAGTATGTATGGTTGCTACGAATAATGGGGGACCATTGGAGATTATTGATGATGGAGAAGATGGGTTATTGTTTGATAGAAGTAGTGAGGATTTAGCCAATAAAATCTCCATGCTTTATCATCAGCCTAAATTAAAAGAGCAACTGGCTATGTTAGGGTATGAAAAAGCAAAAGAAAAATTTGATGCTGATGTACAGTTAGAGAAGTTATATCAAGTAATAAAAGGATAGTAATGAGCAATTTTACATTTGTTCAAAAGGTTAGAAATAAAATACGTGTTGATAAAAGTACAAAACTTAAACTTGCAACAAACATTAAATTAGTGGGCTGTAGAATAACAATTAAAGGTTTGAATAATAAACTTGAATTAGAAGAAGGTGTTAAAATTCATCGTTCTAATATTGAAATTATGGGTAATAATTGTTCTGTCAAAATAGGTAAAAATAGTATGATTGGTGATGACTGCTATTTAATGGTTAAAGAAGAGAAGATTAATTTGATGATTGGCGAATCTTGTGGTTTGTCAAGAAATGTAAAAATGATGGCATCAGATGGTCACCCTATCTATCAAAATGGTGTACGCATAAATGAGGCACAAGACATTATATTGGGTGATAATATTTGGATTGCTGATAATGTAACGATTTTAAAAGGTGTTGAGATAGCTTCAGGGGCTGTGGTAGGTATTAATTCTATGGTTACCAAGTCTATTCCATCCCATACAATCGTTGCAGGAAATCCTGCTAGGGTTGTAAAAGAGGGGATTAATTGGGAGCCGTAATAGACTGTAAAAGTACCTTTATAAAATTGAGAATTGAGTTAAAGTGAATACAATAAAATTAGAACATGTAGCCAAACTTCTTAATGACTTTGGGATGCTTTTTGGTCAGGACTGGGATTATACTTGTGAAATGATGGGTATTGACCAAAGTGGATTACCTAACAATGGTGAAACATTTTTGACAAAGTACTGGAGTAATTGGGCAAGTAGAGATGGACTACTTAAACATTATGAGAATTTAACAAATATTTTGGATTCATCATTGTTGAATGAGAAGGGTTTAGTAGAAGAGTGTAAGTTGTTTATTTATTTTATTGAAGAGGTATTAGAAAATGATTGGCAATGGACATGTTGGGCTTTAGGAATAGAGAATGAAGAGGTGACTTTTCTGAATCCACAAGTAGAAGATGAGACTGAAGATTGGGGTTATAGAGGAAGCTTCTTGATGAATTATCGAAAGGTGAAAAGTTTGATAACGGAACCAAAAAATAAACGAACAATATGTTTAAACCTTAATAGGATACAGAGCAAAAAACAGTTTTTAGAGATGATGCATGAAGCATTTTATTTTCCTAGTTATTTTGGTTTTAATTTGGATGCTTTAGATGAGTGTATGAGAGATTTGGCTTGGATAGTTGAAGAGGAAATTCTTGTAGAAGTTAAAAATAAGAGCCATTTAGAAGAGCAAAATCGAAACTTGTATAATGTAATTATGGAATCATTTCAACTGTATAATGAATATTGGGCTAGAGAAGAGAAAGTTGTTTTGTTTAAATATTTAGGGTGAACAATGAAAAAAAGAATAGAAAAGATACTTGATACTTGATACTTGTAATTTAATAGACAGAAGTAAAACCATAGAATTATTAAAAAGATTTGGGGAAAAAGAGCTGTTTGAAACTTTGTTTTATCTTGCGATTGAAAAACAAGAAGCCAAAAAAATGTTTTTATTGCCTCTATAACTTATAAATTTTTAAATATAATAAAAGTTAAAATTTTTTTATAAAGCTTAGACTAAGCCTAATAATGTTGGTTATTATTTTAGTTTATATCTATTTGGGGTTATATTTCATTTTGTGGAACAAGCTGGTTTAAATCACTATAATATTAGAGCTAATTCTAGTAATGAAGGGGATTTATCTTTAATCATTCTGTAAGGCTTCTATCTTCTCGATTATAAATCTTGCCCTTGCGATATTACTATGATGTTTTTTGAGTCTTTTTTGGGCATTTGAGCCTATTCTTTTTCGCTCTTCTTCATGTTCTAAATAGTAGTTACAAAGTTCAATTAAATCGCTTAAATCATCTTTACAATAGATAATCTCTTCACCTTCAATAAAGTTATTGTCAATTTTAATTTGAGGTCGTTGTGAAATCATGAAACAGCCCAATGCAGCCAGTTCCCAATAACGTAAAGTGTCCCAACCTCCACCACGAAAGTTTAGTCCTATTTTACAGCTTTGTAACTCTTCTAAGTAAAATGTCCCTTTTCGTTTGTATTTAGACATGACTTGGTTTCTTACTGTTCCATTACTCTTACAGTCAAATTTATTTTCTAATAGTTCCAGAGATTTTGTGCGTATAGGGGCTGTCTCTACTGCCCAAAATGCTACATCGTATTTATAATTTGAAGTTTGTTTAGAGGGGAGATGTTTTAAGTTAAAACAAAGAGGAAGGGAGTGTACATTGGCTTCATAAGATTTATTTAAAAGGTACTCTCTTTTAAAGATTAAATCAAAAGGGCGTTTTTTGATAATCTCTTGATAGATTTCTTCTCCACCCAATCGACTTAAGTCTCCTGCTACTTCAGGAAAATCTCCACCATCTAAAAATATTCGGGGTACATTCGTGTCTATTTTATCCATTATCTCTAAATACTTTTGCATATTAAAAGGGTGACAGGAGGAAAGAATAACAGCATCAATATTTTTAAAGTCCACTTTAGAAAAGAGAGAGCCAAAAAAATTTCCTGTAACCAATCCAATGTTTTTAGGATAAGGACGATGGTTAACATGGTATTTAAAATTCCATGGATATTCAATCACTTGTTCTTTACCAAGCACAGAGATTAGACCTGTATAGATAAAATCTTGAATATAGTCGAAATTAGGGCGATTAATATAGAGTAGGTTCATTAGTTAAGTTTCCTTAATCCATTTTTACAAATAAATATATCTTTTTTACTTGCCATAAGTGCTTCTGTTTTGGCTGATATTTCAGGGTTGAAAATTTTTTCATGGTATAAATGTATAAGGTTCGCACTGTATCGACAAGATTCCATTTTAATGTCAAAATGTCGCATTCTTCTTTCAATATCAGTATCTTCACCTGTTGTAGGTAAGTGAAAGTCTTCATCAAATCCATTAATTTTTTCTAAATCTGATTTCCAACAAGAGAAGTTACAACCTACAATATGATTCTCTTTTTTTCGTCTAAAAAATTTTATGATTTTTAACAGGCTAGCGTTTGGGTTTAGATAGAGACCTTCATCATAATGTCTAATGTTATCCTGCTTTAATTTAAAATAGTTTTTCACATAGTTAGATACAAACTTTTGAATACTTAATTGACTTGTTTTTAGTAGGGTTGAGAAGTGTTCACCTGGTTCACTTCTCCTACCACAGAGTACAGCATTGTCTTTGGCAAGAGCATAATGTCCTTCAATAAAGTTAGGATACGGAACACAGTCTCCATCAATAAAGATTAAATACTTAGAAGAACTGGCGTGAATGGATTGATTCAGTGCTTGATTTTTTTGCCAACCATTATCTATTTGGGATAGGTGTTTGATACTTGGTTCATTAAGAGTGTTAACATACTTTTTCATTTCAGCACTATTACCATCTTCTGAAATAATGATTTCATCAGCTAAATGGGTTTGATGGAGTAGGGAATTAATCACTAAGCTTAATGCCTCAACATCTTTATAGACTGAGATAATAATACTGATTGTCATTTATATAACACTTTTAAAATAGTTAATTGTTTTCTTTAATCCTTCTTCCAGTTGAATGGTAGGTTCCCAATTTAACTCTTTTTTTGCCAACTCAATAAGAGGTTGTCGTTGTAAAGGGTCATCTTGTGGTAAAGGTTGGAAGATGATTTTAGAAGAACTCCCTGTAAGCTCAATCACTTTTTGAGCCAGTTCTAACATGGTAAATTCATTTGGATTTCCTATGTTTACAGGCCCTGTGAATGCATCAGGACTGTCCATAAGGAGTACCATTCCTTCAATAAGGTCATCAACATATTGGAAACTTCGGCTTTGTGTTCCATCGCCATACATGGTAATGTCTTCCCCTTTAAGGGCTTGAACAATAAAATTACTAACTACACGACCATCATTAGGATTCATGGCTGGACCATAGGTATTGAAAATACGAATTACTTTAATTTTTACATCATGTTGTCGATAGTAATCAAAGAACAGTGTTTCAGCACAGCGTTTTCCTTCATCATAACAAGCACGAATTCCTGTGGTGCTTACACTGCCTCGATAGCTTTCAGGTTGAGGATGAACTTCGGGGTCACCATAAACCTCTGAAGTACTGGCTTGTAAAATTTTGGCTTTACATTTTTTAGCCATGCCCAACATATTAATGGCACCCATGACTGATGTTTTTGTGGTCGCCACTGGGTCAAATTGGTAATAAGGTGGAGAGGCAGGACACGCAAGATTATAAATTTCATCAACCTCTAATAAAATAGCTTCTTGAACATCATGTCTTACCAGTTCAAAATAGGGATTTTCCATCATATCAAGAATATTGGCTTTGTCCCCTGTAAAAAAGTTGTCTAAACAGATAACATCATGACCATCCTTGAGTAATCTTCGACATAAGTGACTACCTACAAATCCAGCACCACCAGTAACTAATACGCGTTTTTTCATTAATTTAATTCTCCATTTATATGCTTATTTTTTTGAGTTGTATCACTTTTTAAAAGTGTCTCATTCTTGGCATGTGTCCATTTGCCTTTGGGTTTATCTAAGTATTGAAAATATTCATTGGTAAAACTTCCTTGAACACAAGTATGGCGATAAAATCTATGATTTACGGTTTGAGTGCCTATGGCAAGGTTGAGGGTATTGGGACCTGTTAAGTCGTACACACCCCCTTCTATTTTTTTCTTTTGAATATTGTCAACAATAATATCAATGGTTTTTTGTAGAATGGGATTCTCTTTTTCACTGGCAATAAAGTAGTTGGTATAGTGTTGTTTGTTGAGTAAGAATATCTCTTTATCATCAGCTTGAATCATTTTTGAAAGAGGCCAAACAGCATGGGCATCAATGTCCATGTAAACACCTCCATAAAAATTTAAGGTAAACATACGCCATAAATCAGCTTGGGCAGCCCCATCAGTGAGTTGTGCATAGGCTTCAAAAACCTCTTTAGGTGCATGATCTTCTAAAAAGGTATACCGTGCTTCTGTACTGACATAACGATGTTCATAATCAGGAGAGAGATAACGGTTAAAAAGATAGTTAGCATAAACAGGTAAGGTAACGCTACTGCTAAAGTTTGTTTGCCAAATAATTTTAGGAATGCCTGTCTTTTCTTTTGAAGGACGTAAAGCTTTAGTATATTTGGGAATGATAAAGCGTTTTTGAGGGAAAATAGTGTGGAATAAATAGCTTACACCTTTGACCATAGCACCTAAAATTTTAATCGAACGATTGGCAAGAACTATTTTAAATGACATGCTTACTCCCAATATTATGTAAGACTCGATTTTATCTAAAGTTAGATAAAATTCGTCTATTATTGGCAGATAGGAGCTTAGATGAAAAGAATATTTAAATATATGGGTGTTATTTTGTTGGTGGGTATTACATACTATGTATGGCATGTTCATTTTAACTATCGATTTGAAGAAATTAGTGAAAACAAAGTATATAAATCAGCACTTATTAGTCCAGATAAACTGGAAGATTTCTTGTTAGAAAATAAGATTAAAACCGTTATAGATTTATTGGATCCCGGTGTACAAGATCGGTTAAATCCTGCAAAACAAGCTGAGATAGATGCTGAAGATAAAGCAATTAATAAAATTAATGAAAAACATCATTTAAATATTCAGCATGTGAATATTCCTTCGGGTCAAGTACCTACAAAAAAGACATTAAGCAAGTTTTTTGAAATTTTGGATAAAGCAGACAACTATCCCATTTTGATTCACTGTTATCATGGTACAGGTAGAGCGCAAATGTACAGTGCTTTATACAGAGTAGAGTATGAAAATTGGAAAAACATTGATGCTAGAGCAAAAACACGGGTGGTGGTTGAAGGTTTAGGATATCGCAGTAGCTTTTCAGATGGGAAAGTTAAAGGTGATTTTTTGATGAATTATCAACCAAGAAATATGGGTGAAAATAGTACCTTTAATCAGTTGAAAGAGTAAAATGTATAGGACTTTACCTAAACTTATTCGTTTTCTACTTATTCTTACTTTTTGGGAAGTTTTGGTTTTTACACTTTTTAGACTGGCATTTTTTATGGCATTTAAAGATTATGGAACTGATTATACTTCAGGTGATGTTGTCTACTCTTTTTGGTTAGGTTTTAGATTTGACTTGCAACTTGCCTTAATTGCCAATCTTCCCATTTTTTTATTGGGAGGTATTAAATATATTGGTATTTTTAAGTCAACTTTTGCCAAATATTTTTGGATATCGTATATTTTTGTGGTAAATACAGTCTTTATTTTGCTTTATGTTATTGATTTTCCTTATTTTGATTTTTTTAAGAAGATGGTTGATTCAAGTATTATTCGTTACTTTTATGATATAGGTGAAGCCTTTAAGATGCTGGCAGAAGGTTATCCTTTAGTTCCAACAATTATTGGAACGATTGTTGCTTTAATTATTTTCTTTATGCTTATAAGGGGATTGGTTAATTCTATCAATAGCAGTGCTAAAGATTATTTTCGTTCAAGTACACATAAAATTACTTTGTACAGTATTTTCTTTGTTTTTTATATCTTTGGAGGATATGGTAAGTTTGAGTGGTATCCTTGGCGATGGTCGGAGGCATTTTATTCGTCCAATAGTTTTTTATCTTATTTGGCATCTAATCCTGTAACGTATTTTAAAAATACACTTAAAAATAGTGATGTGAAATATGACTTGAATGCAACCATGGCATATTATCCGTATATGGTGAATTATTTAGAGATTGATCCTAAAGATGATAATAATGTGAGTTTACTTAGGGTCATTGAAGACAATCAGAATGAACTTTACCGTTTTAAGCAGCCAAATGTTGTCTTTATTTTAGGAGAATCAACTTCCTATGCACGAAGTAGTATTTCAGGAAACCCTCTAAACCCAACCCCATTTTTAAAAAAGATGAGTGATAAAGGTTTAACTTATAGTAGATTTTATACCCCCCACTCAGGAACAGCCCGTAGTGTTTGGACAGCCATGACAGGGTTACCTGATGTTGAACGTATGAAAACCAGTTCTCGAAACCCTATGGCTGTTCAAGAACATATGATATTGAATGCCTTTAAAGGCTATGAAAAATTTTATTTTATAGGGGGAAGTCTGAGTTGGGGTAATGTGAGAGGGGTTGTGGGTAATGTTAATGATTTACATACTTTTGAAGAGCATGACTATAAAAATTCTCCACACAATGATGTATGGGGAATTTCTGATGTGCATTTAGCCAATGAAGTAAATGCTGTGTTAAAAACACAAAACAAACCATTTTTTGCTTTTGTACAACTCTCTGGTAATCATTCACCCAATAATATTCCTGAGGAAAATTTTGGTTTTGAATTTCCCAAAGAGGTTGATGAGGGGTTACTCTCAAAATATGGTTTTAAAGGTGCAATCAATGAATTAGAAGGACAAATGTTTTTAGATCATTCAGTAAAACGTTTGATTACCTTAGCAAAGAAAGAGTCTTACTTTAAGAATACTATTTTTATTTTTATTGGTGATCATGGATTACCCAATAGAGCTGACCATATGCATGAAGCAGAGCAGACCTTTGAGACACATACCTTACATACGCCATTGATTATTTATGCTCCTGAGCTTATAGAACATAAAAAAATTGATTACCCTGTTTCTGAAGTAGATATGATGGCAACAATTGGAGGCTTAATAGGTGAACCTTATATGAATGCTTCAATAGGGCGTAATATTTTGGCAAAAGATTTTGACAAGAAACAGCATTATGCTTTTTACTTAACTCATGAAGAGAATTTCCGTTTGAACTTAATAGGTAAAGAGTATATTTTTAGAATACGTGCCAATGGTGAAGATAGGGGGTTATTTAAATACCATTATGATAAAAAAGATGAAAACCTTATAAATAAGTATCCTAAGTTGGCGAAAGAAATGGAAGGTATTTGTCGAGGAATTTTTGAATCAACACGGTATACACGTTTTCATAATGCACCTAAAAATATTCAACAAAGGTTAAAAAGTATGTCTAAAGACAATTAATTCTTTTTTTGTCATCATTTAATGTTAAATAATTTCATTTTGAAATATTTTTATATATTTAAATATTTTTATGATACAATTTGAAATATTTAATTTTAAAAGGGTTTCATATGTTAAATAAAAATAGATATTTTGACATTATTCGTGAAGATGTATTTACTGAAGAGGGTAATTTAGTACTTAATAATTATGTAGAAGAGTTTAATCCTTATGCTGTACCTAAAAAACAAACAAAATATGCCAATTTTGGAGAAATTAAACTTTTAGATTTTGGCATGAAGACAAAAAAAAGTGCGCAAAAAGATAAAGCGTTTCATCTTAAATATTTACAAGCACAAGAGGCGATTTCTTTGAAAGTCTTAGATACGGTTCCTATTTTACAGACAGAGGTTTCTGATACTTTAGGAGGATATGAAACACTCTCTCCTTTGCTTAAAAACTTAACTTATGGAGATACTGAGTTGGCTGTCTGGTTAGTTGATGGTACTACGTATGTACTTGCTAATGCTGGACAAGGAGAAAGCTCTTGTAATCTACTTTTCTTTTGTCGTATTGAAAAGCCAAAACCTTAAGATCCATGAGGGCTAAGGTTTTCTAAAAAATTCTATCTTTTTTTTATTTAAAGTAATAAATTTAGTATTTGGCAAGTTAAATTATAATTAATTATGTTAAAATTTATTATAAAATAATTTTAGAAGGATTGGTCGTGACAAAAAAAGAAAGATTTATGGATGTACTGAAAACATTTGAACAACCTGTAACAATATCGGTCTGGGCAAATAGAGTAGTAGAGCATTATCCTGCAATATTAAGACAAATTAATAGTACTACCAATGAACCGATGACCTTAAAAACATTGGTAGCAAATATGAGTTTAAAAGTTTCTAATGGAGAGTTTCCATCACTTAAAATATTAGAAGTTAAACCCTATAGAGAAGTAATGTATGTTTCTGAAAAACAAAAAAATGATTTAGCCAAAAAAGAAGTACATCGAGATATAGAGTCCATTGTCATTGAAGATAAAATAGAGAGTGATACTAAAAAGCTTGTTGAGTCGGAACGTTATAGGCTTGAAGAACTACTTAGTATTAAGGAACAACTCAATCGATATTTTTCTTTAAATTTTGTACTACATCATGCTTATTCTTTAGTGCATCATAAACAAGGTAAACACCACATTGATAATGTACAACTGCTAAGCAAAGAACATGCTCTACTCAAAAAAGATGGCGATAAAAAATTTTCAATAGAGGAGCAAAAAGCTTACATAAAACGTATTATTTCTGTACATATGATGATTCATAAACATATAGATATTAATTTAACAGATGAAGTATTAGAAATGTTATTGGATAGATTAGAGAAAATTTATTAGTTTTTTATGGCTGACAGGAAGAGATTCGAACTCTCGGTGGGTTACCCCACACAGACGTTCCAGGTCTGCACCTTCGACCACTCGGACACCTGTCAGTAGTTACTTCTGAAGTGAAGCATGGAATTATAGCGAATACTCTTTAAAATTTTGTAGTTTTAATGTTATTTCAGCTCTTTTTAGTTATTATTCTTTCGCTCCTTTTAGACCTATGCAATGGTTTTAGTAGGCAACGGGTCAGGATGGGAACATAGCAGCCCACCTACTTCTACTATGTGCCGTAGGTATCTGGGGGGAGTACTCCTTCTATACTTTCTTTTACTATAATTTTATTAATCAGTATCAATGTTTTTTTTTGTTTTAAATGTTATACTTTTTCATATGAAAATATGAGGATAACTTTATGAACAAAATACTTAAAACTGCTTTACTAATCTTAGTACTGCCAAATACAATATTAGTTGCTAATAATGAATTTAATTTCTCTTCACTGGTTAATGATTTTATGAATGAAAATAATAGCTTAAAGAAAAGTATTAATTTGTCAGGAAAACAAAGAATGCTTACACAAAAGATGTCAAAACTTAGCTTACAAATTATGCTAGATATACAAAAACAAGATAGTCAATCTAAATTACTTGAAGAGGCTTTTATATATGATATTACGCTAAAAGCTTTTAAAGAGGGTAATGATACTATGGGTATAACGAAGGCTACAAATATGAAAGTACTCAAACAAATTACGATAGTTGAAAAAGCATGGAAACCATTCTATGGACACCTAAAAAACATTAGTCAAAATATGGATGATAACAAATCATTTCACTACATAATGTTAAAGAATGAAAATCTTTTAAAACTTTCTGATGAGTTGGTTCATCATTATGAGTTTTCAAATACATCAGAAAATTATCTTGAAAAATCTAGATTGCGAATGGTGAATGTCGCTGGTAGACAACGTATGCTTACGCAAAAAATGACAAAAGAAAAATTATTCTTTTTACAGGGTGAAAAAACAGCAAAAAATAACTTAGTACAAAGCATACAACTTTTTGATGAATCGTTAACAGCTTTAATGGAAGGAAACCTACCACAGCATATTAATAAAGCGACGAATAAAAAGATAGTTAAACAATTGAAGGTAGTTTCTACACTGTGGCAGCAATTAAAACCACTTTATGAAAAAGAAAAAAACTCTGTTAAAGAGTTGAGTATAATAATTGAGAGTAATGAATTACTCTTAAAAGAGATGAACAAGGTTGTTCACTTAGCAGAAACAGAAGTTGAGTATTAACTTTCATCATTAATCACTACCCATTCATAAAAAGGTAGTGCTTCAAAAGTAATATTTTCAATTCTAAATTCAAAACTTGTTCCTACTGTAATAATGTATACTTTTTGAATTTTTTGTTTTTTATAGTTGGCAAATTTATTATGTGCCTTTTTCCAAGAACTTTCTTCATTTTCAAAGGGAGCAGGAAGGATAAGGTGATTGATATGTGTTATATAGGCATTGGTACTAAAAGTTTTAAAAGGAATTTTATGTTTAACCAATGATAATGCAACCATGGTTTCAAATTGTTTAGGAAAACCTTGTGATAAGGTTAGATATTTTGCAAGAGCAAAATCAAAGAAAAGAAGCCTTTTTTGTTTAGGATTTTCTATATCACTAATAAATGTTATGATACCTTGCTCTTTAAAGGATTTGATTTGTTTGTAAATTAAATCTTTTGAAATTTTGTAACGCTCTTTGGCATGAGTATAAAGTTGAAAGGTTGTGACCGTAGCCCCATTAAAGTGAGCCAATACAGCCAGTAGTTTTTGTTCTGAGTCATTAAAATGACTGCGTATAAAATTTAAAAAAAGTTGTTCTTTAGGGGTAGACTGTATTGCTAATGCAGGTAAAGTACCTTGTCGTATAAATAAATTAAATATTTGTTTTTCAGTTCCTCTTTTTTGAAACGAAAAAAATTCTTCATAATCAAGTAAAGGAACTTTAAGCACCTCTATATTTTCTTCATATTGATAAAAGGTTGCACTTAAGATAATGAGTTGTTTAACTGTTGGGAAGAGTTCAAAATATTCATGTTCATAATGATCTAGGATTAAGTAGTTAATATTATGAGCATTAATAAAGCCTTGAACATCTTCTTCCATAATATCACGAAAAGCAAATTTTGGATCTTGAAAATCAATATATAAAATATTTTCAGAATCAAAGCGCATTAAATAATCAAGTACTAAAGAAGTCTTACCTGATGCAGGCGACCCATAGATAAGAATTTTTTCATTGGCAGAAATGTTAAATTTTCTTGGATGGTAGTTGTCAATATCATTATTTCTATCATAAAAATATTCTAGTAATTCCATAAAACTCACTTTATTTATTTGTATCATGATAACATTTTTCCTTTTAAAAAGGAAATAAAATTCAGATATAGACTAAAAACAGCATAAAACACATCATCAACAAAAGCAAGTCTCGGTATAATTCGGCTCCAAAATTTAGTTAGGAGCTAAAAATCCATGTGAAAGCATCGATGGCCAGTAACCTAATGAGTTCTTTATAAGGTAAATTAAATGGAAAAAATTAGACTTAAGCTTAAAGCTTATGATCACCGTGTTTTAGACAGATCAGTTGCTTCTATTGTAGAAGCTGTAAAGCGTACAGGTGCTGAACTTAG
>CACVAU010000028.1 GCA_902727915.1 uncultured Sulfurovum sp. | reverse complement strand
TCTTCTTCAAGTTTCATAGAAGCTTTAATACTTTCAGCTCTTTCACCTAAGTAAGTGTATTGGTCACCCATAACCTTTACAAGGGTATCGACCATTTTGTACATGAATGGTTCACGTAGTCCAAGTAGGTAACCATGACGAATGGCACGACGCATGATTCTTCTAAGAACGTATCCACGTCCCTCTTTGTCAAAGTTTACGCCTTGTGCCAGTAAAAATGAACATGAACGTAAGTGGTCGGCAATTACTCTATAGGATGCTGAATTAGGAGCATCGTAGTCATATTTTGTACCAACTAATTCAGAGATTTGGTCAATGAATGGCATGAAAAGCGTAGAGTGGTAGTTGTTTAAAACACCTTCTTTAATGGCTGCAACGCGTTCAAAACCCATACCTGTGTCGATACTTGGTTTAGGAAGAGGCGTAAGTGTTCCATCAGCACTTCGGTCGTATTGCATGAATACTAAGTTCCAGATTTCTAAGAAACGGTCACCTTCGCCACCCATGTGGTCTTCTGGACCGTTGAAGTGTTCTTCTCCTTGGTCATAGAAAATTTCTGAACAAGGTCCACAGGCACCGGTGTCACCCATTGCCCAGAAGTTTTCTTTGTCATCAAATTTCATGATACGATCTTTAGAGATATGTTTTTGCCATAACTCATAGGCTTCATCATCATCTTCATGAACCGTTACCCAAAGTTTCTCAGTTGGTAAGTTTAAGTATTTTTCTGAAGTAATGAACTCCCATGCGTACGCCATTACCTCTTCTTTAAAGTAGTCTCCAAAAGAGAAGTTCCCTAACATTTCAAAAAGCGTATGGTGTCGTGCTGTATAACCGACATTGTCAAGGTCATTGTGTTTACCACCAGCACGAATACAAGTTTGAGAAGAAGTAGCACGTGGAGGATTAGGAATAGGGGCATCGCCAGTAAAGATGCTTTTAAAAGGAACCATACCAGCATTCACAAACATTAGTGTACCATCATCATCGATTGGTACCAGTGGGCTACTTGCATTTAAAGTATGCCCTTTGCTTTGAAAAAAATCTAGAAAACTTTGTCTAATATCCATTGTAAAACCCTAAGTTATAAATTGTGGGTATTTTAGCAAAAATGTTGTTACTTTGAGATAAAGGGTTTCATCTCTTTTTTTATTTGGGCATATAAGTCTTTAAGCCAAGGGCGTTTGTTCTTTTTAGTAATCTTTACTTCCATTCGTCGAAAATCAACAGGGGCAAGAATAACTTTAATATTGCGTATACCTACTTTTTCAGCTAAAAAGTAGAGTTCTTCTATTTTATCATCACCAATTGGAATACAACCAACAGTTACATTGCTACCATGTATCATAATATCTCCACCTAGGTTGGTACGCTTTTCTTGTCGTGCCATTTTTTTGTCAAAAGCATTAGGATAATTTACTCGCATAGAAAGATGGTATTTACTGTTCGGATTTAAATAGGAAATTCCATAGATTCCTTCAGGTATTTGATAGTCTCCCTCTTTGAATTTAGGTCCTAATATTCCTGAGAATGCAGTGAACGGATAATTAACTAAATGAATGTTCTTTCCATTTTTTTTTGTCCACACTTCTAAAACTTTTTCATGCTTAAGACCAATGAGTGTTAAGTTTTTAGGATAAGTCACAAAATTACTGTCTGCTAGATGTCGGTTAAGTTTTTGTTTGGAAGTTAAGATTTCTTCAGGTGGTGTAACTTTTGGTTCTGGACACTCTTTGTAGATAACAGTCGGTTGTAGAGGTCCGACATGTGTTAAGGTACATTCCTCACAAGGGGTAATTGGCTGTGGAATAAGAGGTTCTTGATAAGAGTATTTTTTATAGTAGGGATACCATATTTTTTTACCGTAAAAATAGAAAAGTCCAAGGAAAATGGAGAGTAATAGCATAAAAAGAAAGAAGTGTAAGAGTAAATTTTTCATTAAAACGATTTTAACATAAAATAAGAGAATTATAGAAAATTCTCTTAACGTTTAAATAGTTTTTTAAACAAATACTTCTTGTAAAAAAGCTGATTTTGGATCGGAAATGTTAGTTCTAAAATTTGAAAGGTTTGGTAGAACTGTAGACATTAGCGTATCATCAACACCAAACCATTGAAGGGCAGGAGCTAACATTTGTTCTATGGAAGTAGTGGGAATAAAGCGACCTTTTTTTGTATAGGCATGTGTACTAGTGATAGAAACATCTTCTAACACTGTACCAAAAGTTTTACCTCCTTGAAAATTCTTATCTCCACAAATCATGAAACTATGCCCAGCCCAACCATGGTCTGTACCATCTCCATTACTTAAGATGGTTCTTCCAAAATCAGAAGTGCTAACAGTTAGTACCTTATCATCTAGTCCCATTGCTTCTAATGCCTTATAAAAATCAGACAGGGCTAAACTTAAAGAACGTAAATTTCTACTATGATCTTCAGCTTGTCCTGAATGGCTATCAAAGCCTCCTAATTGAAGATAAAAAACTTGTCGCTTATAGCTTAAATTACTTTCTGATAATTTAATCATTTTTGTTGCTGCTTCAAATTGATTGAAAATGCTTTCAGTAAGTTGTTGACTAGTGTTTGAAAAACCTAAAGTTGTTGTATCAGGAATTGTGAAAAGTGGATTCCCATAACTATTATTACCTAATAAAGAGACATCAGGGGCTTGTATCCATGTTGTTGTTAATAAGCTGGATAAGTCACTTGCTCTTTGAGAACTTTTAGCATAAAATGATTCAAAAATATTTGTACTTTGTGTATTGGAAGCTACCCGATTTAAAAAGTCTCCTATTTTTTCACCACTGGGATTACCGATTGTATTATAAGCTATAGGATTTCCTACGGGCATTATAAGTGGGGCAGTTGATTGACCTAAGAGCATTCTTTCTGCGCCACCATATGAGATATTTAAGCCTATAGGATCATTGATACGCCAAGCATCAGCTAATTTACCAGCCCAACCGACTTTGCCTAAAGTATTAGCTTGTGCTGTGGCAATATGTCTTTGTTGATGATTATGTGAAAAGAGAAAAAGAGGTGCTTCGACGGTATTGTCTTCGAGTGCTTCTTTGGTGGTAGGTTCGACTAAAGTACCAACATTGGAAACAATAGAAAGCTTACCTGTACGATAAAGTTCTGCAAACTCAGGCATTATGCCATTAATCCCTAATCCGTCACCTGTATCATAAAAGCCTTTTCGATACATGGCATCAATATCTTTTGGAAACTTATTCGTATCGGTTGTTCTTGCATAGTAAGGGTTTCCTTGTCCAGTACTAATATTAATTGCTGGGCAATCTATATCATTTAATTTTTTTGTTGTGTCACTAATGAGATTACTGTTTTCCACAGCAATACTTGGTCGTGTGGTTTGGTATGAATTATAAACATTATTAGTTGGAACAAACATATTCATGGCATCATTTCCCCCTTTAAGGTTAATAATCACCAGTGCTTTATAACTTGCATCAGGCGCTGTTGCAAAAGTATGGCTTGATAATAGGCCTAATCCAGCACCTAGTTTTGCAAGAGGAGAAATACTACCAGCTGTAATTGCCATGTTTTTTAAAAAATTTCTTCTATTCATTTAAATTTCCTTACTTTAAGACTATATATAATGGTGAAGTTACAATGTTTCTAATAGCTGAAGTTACAATAAATTTAGCTTTTGCTATTTTATTTTTGTTTTTACTAATGCTATTTAATGAGTTATTGAGTTCGAGTTTAAAATCATCAGGCATGGTGCTACCAAGTAAACGTTCATCTAAGTGATTAACCAATGTGGCTATGGCAATGCTTGTTTTATTCTCATCTAAAATATTCATAAAATCTCCATTGGTATCGCCATCAAGTGATTTTTCTAGTACATTATATTCTTGGGTTAAATCCAAATAAATTAATTCTTTATTGTTTTGTGTTTTACCAATAGCATCTTCTGGAACTTTATGTAATATATCTTCCACAAAGTTTGAAAAACCCATTAATGTAGGTAAATTTTGTATTTGTAGTTCAGGGGAAACGAGATTGTTTTCATTGAAAGAGCTATCACTTGGTACAAAGTCAGGACTGTAAAAATTAAATACAGACTCGGCAGAAAGAGCAGCTTGTCCAAAGGCTTTTTCAGTAAGAAGCCAATATTTATTTATCATTTCAGTTTGACCATTTTTTGTAAATTCCCAATAACTCATGGGTTGTGCATTAAAAGCTTTTAAAAATTGTGTTGAAACACAAAGAAGTTCATCAACTTTACCAAAATGCTCAATATTACTTATTCCTCTTGCTTCATCATCTAACAAAATTGCTTTTACAACTGCTTTTAAATCACCTTTAATTCCTGAACCATTGTTATTAAAAACAGTCGCAACACGTGCAATATAAGAAGGAGAGGGGTTAGAGCTTGTTAATCTCATAATGAGGTGTTTTGAAATATATGGTGCAACATTGGCATTTGAAAAAAGAATCTCTATCGCCTTATCAATATCAGCTTCTCCTTCTAGTCCAGCTGGAATAGTTTGACCTAAGACAGTTTTAGTACCAAACTCATGATACTCTTCAGTAAATTCTAAAGGTGACATATAGGAATTGTTATTTTGTCCAGTTGAACCATATTTTGTGTCGTTTTGTGCATCTTGAAAATCCCATCCAGTAAAAACTTTTGATAATTCAACAACATCTTCTTGGCTATAAGTAGGTATAGGATTTCCTTTATTGTCAAGTTTACTTGTTCCATCTATAGTTAACTCTTTAAGTCCAATTGTGAAGAGTTGCATGATTTCTCTTGCATAGTTTTCGTCAGGTGCTGTTCCTTTTTCTTCATTAGTTTTTTGATTACCAATATAGGTTAAATAGTATCCCATTGTTGAAGACATACTTACTTCTTTTAAAAGATCTTTATAATTTCCAAAAGCATGTTTTTGTAAAATATCATAGTAAACGGCTAAGGATTCTCCTCTAAGTTGTAATCTCGAACCAGCAGGAGAGAGATAGGATGTTACTAAAATTTGACTTAATGCATAGGTGACTTTTTGTCTTAATTGATCTTCATTATCTAAGGCTTTATGCCACCAAATATTACGACTAAACAATTTAAATCTATCTCCATCGCCTACTTCTTCTAGATTATTAAAAGGGTCTGTAATAATTGATGTTGGATAATTTGTAGGGTCTAATTGATTTAATAGGCGCAGTAAAGATTCAAAATATCCATATTTAGTATCAACATTTGAATCTAAATCACTAAGAAGTTCTTGTTGAGTATTAATCCAAGCTTCATAGCCTTTATTCATAACTAAGTCAATATCATCTTCTTTAAAAGCTAAAGATCCTTGTCGTAAAAATTTAATCGCCTCAGCTCGACTAATCGGCTCTTGTTTTTTGTTGAAAATAACGAGATTAATCCCATAAGATAAAGTTTTTAGATATTTTGTGCTGGTTGTTTGTGTATTATTAAGCCAAGCATTTACACGATTATTATTACTATTTTGAAGAAGAATATCATCGTTGCCATCACCATTGATATCACCTACACCAATAATTTCTAATTCACTACTTAAAGTTTTTAAATAACGTGTAGTTGATTGACTTTCTGTACTTAGCCAAGCATTGATTCGACCATTATTATTGTTTCTAACAATGATGTCATCTTTACCATCACCATTAATATCTCCTTGATCTACAATAGTTAAATCATTACTTAATGTTTTAAGGTATTGTGTACTTGATTGACCTTCTGTACTTAACCAAGCATTGACTCTGCCATTATTATGGTTTTTAACAATGATGTCATCTTTGCCATCACCATTAATATCAGCAATACCTTCTATCTCTACTTCTAGGCTTAAGGTTTTTAGGTATTGTGTTATGGATTGTCCAGCTGTACTTATCCAAGCATTAACTCTTTGATTATTGTTATTTTTAACAATAATATCTTTTTTACCATCACCATTAATATCAGCAATATCTATAATTTCGATATGAGACTCTAAGGTTTTGAGGTAGTGGTTAGTAGATTGTTCAGCTGTACTTATCCAAGCATTGACACGTCTATTTTCTATATTTTGGACGATAATATCATCTTGCGTATCTCCATTAATATCAGCTATGAAGATTATTTTTACATTGCTACTGAGTGTTTTTAAATATTTTGTGTTGGATTCATTTTCTGTTGTTAACCAAGCATTAATTCTTTGATTAGTATGATTTTGAATGATAACATCTGTTTTATTGTCCCCATTAATATCTCCTGTGCCAATAATCATAACATCTGAGGACAAACTTTTAAGATATTTATTACTTGTTCCTGAAGCTGTATTTAGCCAAGCACTTACACGATTATTATTACTGTTATGGACTAAAATATCAACATTTCCATCTCCATTAAAATCTGATTTGATAGCATACAGTAAGCTGTTCGATAATGTTAAAAGTAATAGACTACAACATAATTTTTTGAACATTTTCATTTTTTCCTTATTTATAAGTTGAAAATATTATAGCAGTATTATAAGTAAAAAAAATATAAAAATATATAAAAAGTATTAAATTACTATTTTAGAATAAAGTATAGGGAAAGAATTAAGGCTGAGAGGTAATAATGGATAAGGTAAGACCTTATCCAAAAAAGTATTAACAAGAGTATGTTGAAGAGAATTCAAACGCAGTAGGACGAGCCTCATCTGGTTGAACTTGACTTTCAAACATGTAGTGCTGATAAGCATCAATAAACTCTGGTGTCATCACTGGTGTTAAGAATTCATTGTCTGCAATTAGACCTTCAAGTGCTTCTCTTAGTGTGTGAGGCATTTGAGGAATGTTTTTCTCTCTAATCTCATCAAGAGAAAGTTCAAATAAATCAATATCCATTGGACCTACAGGAACATATTTATTTTTAATACCATCAAGACCAGCAAGCATAAGTACTGAGAAACAAAGGTAAGGACAAGCTGTTGAATCTGGAAATCTTGTTTCAATTCTAGTTGCCATTTCACCAGCACCGTATGGAATACGACAGGCAGCTGAACGGTTTTGGCTAGAGTACGTTAGGATACTTGGTGCTTCAAATCCAGGAATAAGTCTTTTGTATGAGTTAGTACTTGGGTTGGTAAATGCAGCAACGGTATTTGAGTGCTTAAAGATACCACCAAGGTACTGAAGTGCCATTTCAGAAAGGTTTGCGTATTCACCTTCTTTATAGAACATGTTTTTACCATCTTTCCAAATTGATTGGTGAACGTGCATACCATTTCCATTATCACCATAAAGTGGTTTTGGCATAAATGTTGCAGATTTACCATTAAGGTGTGCTACCATTTTTACAACATATTTGTACTTTTGTACATTATCAGCTGCTTCAATTAAGTTACCAAATTTAATTCCAATTTCACCTTGTGCTTGAGCAACTTCATGGTGACCTAGCATTACAGTTAACCCGATATCATCCATAACTTGCATCATTTCAGCTCTTAAGTCTACCATTGAATCAATTGGCATTACTGGGAAGTAACCACCTTTTGTTCCTGGTCTATGACCCATGTTTCCAAGTTCTCCATAAGAGGTTGAGTTATTCCATTCACCTTCTTCAGAATCTACACGGTAACCTGATTGGTTGATACCTGTCCAAATTTGAACGTCATCAAAAATAAAGAATTCGTTTTCAGGACCGAAGTATGCATCATCACCAATTCCAATTTCTTCCATGTGCTTCAATGTTTTTTTAGCAATTGAACGTGGACATCTTTCATAAAGTTCATTTTTATAAATGTCATAAACATCACAAATAACAATGACTGTAGAGTCAGCTGTAAATGGGTCAAGGAATGCTGTTTCAATGTCTGGCTTAAGAAGCATATCAGACTTGTTAATTGGCTGCCAGTTTTCGATTGAAGAACCATCAAATGGTAATCCACCTTCAATTTGTCCTGCATCTACAGCATCCATTCTGTAAGAAATGTGGTGCCAAGCACCTTTAATGTCTGTAAATCTCCAATCTACATATGCTACTTCATTTTCTTCACAGAATTTAAAAAATTCATCTACATTATTCACAAATTTACCCATTTGTTCGTCTCCTAAAATTTTAGATTGCGATTATTGTATCGGAATTATTTTTAAATCGATAGTAAAAATTGATTAAAAATTAATCAATTGTTGTTCTCGCTGTTTAAAGGTAACAGCTTGGGTATAGCCAGTTTTTTTGGCTAATGTTACAGCTTCATCATATTTAAAACCTACTTGTCCAATGGCATGAGCATCTGAGGAGAAAGTTATGGGGATATCAAGTTCATAGGCTACTTCTAATAGACTTTGACTAGGATAGATTTCTTTACAAGGTTTACGTAAACCAGCTGTGTTAATTTCTAAAACCATGTTGGATTTTTTTATTGCTTTTAGCGCACCTTGGGCAATGAGTCGAATATCTTTTTTTGGCATATAGTTAAAGATTTTAAGTAAGTCTACGTGACCCACTATGTCAAATTTTTGTGTTTTTACCATGCTTTCTATAGTATTAAAATACTCTAGCCATATTTCATCAATATTTTTATTTTGATATTCTGCTTTAAATTCTGGATTGTCAAAGCCCCATTCGCCTAAAAAATGGATTGATCCAATCATATAATCCACCTTAGCATTTAGAACACGTTCGTCCATATGCCCTTGAAGGTAATCAACTTCATAACCAAGTAAAATTTCAATATCATCTTGATAGAGTGCTTGTAGTGATTTGACATCATTGACATAATCGGACATTTCAGAGAAGTTTAGGCGATAATACTTATCAAAGTTCATAGGCGCGTGTTCTGAGAAACCATAGATATCAATGCCCAATTCAATGGCACGTTCTATGTAGCTTTTCATGGAGCCTTTAGCATGGTTACATCGGGTAGTGTGGTTGTGTAAATCTATTCTCATAAGAAGTATTTTAGCAGAAGAGAATTATGGGGTGCTTTATGGTCGGTTTTAGCCGACCACAAATTAATAGTTTGCCGTTAACTCAAACTTATCAAACTTTCTTAGCTTATTGTGAACAATAAACTTTCTTAGTTTTGCTGGATAGTTGTCTAATTCACAGTAGTTGACTAAGTAGTTTACTAGTATCAATGGGTTATCGGTAATACTTCTTTGTTTTCTAAAGCTTTTATAGGCACCTCTACCAATTACTTGGAAGTAGTGATCAATGGCATCAGAAATATTGGCATATTTTCTTACATAAATTGCTTTACCGTTTCTTGTTCCAAGTGCTTTCATACGTGGTTCATTTTTATTGTATGACCACATACCAAAGATATTATTACCTTTTTTAAAGAATCTTGATTCACCCCACGCTGACTCAATAGCTGCTTGTGCCAAAATAATACTGACAGGATGAGTTTTTAATCTATTCGCTAGTTTTTTCATACTTTTTGTTTTATATCTTTTGTATAAAGTCTCTAAAAAATCAATATCATCTTCATCCATTTGCTCTACAGGAGTATCAGTTAGCGCAAGTACTCTTTCACGTTGAAGTCTTAAATTTTCTTTAGCAATTAAAATAGCAGGTAACATCATGTGAAAAAATTTTTGTTTTTTTTCTGAAACTTGTAATTTATTTAAGGAGATGGTATTGGTATAGTTGATGGGTTCAACTTCATTGGAGGTAAAGATTTTGATATCTTTATGCGTTTTTATTTTTTTGTTTACCGTAGAGACTTTATCAGCGATAATAAGTGGAGAGGTCGATAGTTCACTTTTTAGAACATTAAGTTGACTGGGGTCTAAAGGTTTTGGAGCATTATAGGTACTATCTTGAACATTGTAGTTGTTTATTTCTTGTGAACGAGTATCAACAGATGCATTATCAAGTGCAAAAAGTGATATTGTTAAAACAAAAAATATTTTTAAATGTTTTTTCATGTTGTATATGCCTTTTGTAAAAATTCCGAAATTATATCTTTAAATTCTTATAGAAAAATTAATATCATTTATTTTTCTAAAAAATATTTTTTTAAAGAACCATATTACTGGCTTTAGGAGAAGATTGTAGAAAATAATAATTTTTTTACAAAATCGTGAATAATTGTGTATTTAAGCGCTTGTGTCCCCTGGATTATATTTGATAGATATTTTTTTATGTTCAAAAAATAAGCTATTTATAAGATAATATTCGTAAAATATTTACTTACATAATATATAAATAAAATTACTTCTATTAAATTAACTTTTTTTAATGTTTTCTGAATAAGGTTTTTATATTTTTACTATTATGCTTATCAAGTTATTTTTGTTATATTTTATGCTTATATTTATCCATATAATCTTTTTAGAACTTGAATAAAGAGCCAGAGAGAACTAATTTTATATTTTTTTGCTATACTTGTGGGCATAAAATTAAACAATTAGGAGAGTGTGATGGCACTATTTGATGAAGTAAAAGAAGTTGTTGTCGAGCAATTAAGCGTAAATGAAACTGAGGTATCAACAGAATCTAGATTTGTAGAAGATCTTGGAGCAGATAGCCTTGATGTTGTTGAATTAGTAATGGCACTTGAAGAAAAATTTGAAATTGAAATTCCAGATGAAGATGCTGAAAAAATTGCAACAGTTAATGATGCAATTACTTTTATTGAAAATATTCAAGCATAATGATTAAACCCCATTTGGGGTTGGTACTTAAATTATATTTGAAATTATATTTGTAGTTTGATATATATCTTAAAATAGCATAGGAGATAGAGTGAAAAGAGTAGTTGTTACTGGTTTAGGAATGATCAACAGTGTGGGGCATGATAAAGAGAGTTCATTTTCTGCCATTTTAAATGGTGAGTGTGGAATTAAAGAGATTGAGCTTTTTGATGCTGAAAAATTTCCTGTTAAGATTGCAGGTGAAATTGTTGGTTTTGATCCTAGTGAGGTAATGGATGCTAAAGAGGTAAAAAAGGCTGATAGATTTATTCAGCTTGGGATGAAAGCAACGAAAGAAGCAATGTTAGATGCTAACTTTGATACAGATGTTGACATGGAACGATTTGGTGTCTCCTCGGCTTCTGGAATAGGTGGTTTACCAAATATTGAGAAGAATTCTGTGATTTGTAATACACGTGGTCCCAAAAGAATCTCTCCATTTTTTATTCCATCATCATTGGTTAATATGCTTGGTGGTTTTATTACCATTGAACATGGAATTAAAGGACCAAACCTTTCTTGTGTAACTGCTTGTGCAGCTGGTACCCATGCCATTGCTGAAGCAGCAAAAACCATTATGCTTGATGGTGCTGATAGAATGTTAGTCATTGGTGCTGAATCAGCAATTTGTGGTGCTGGAATTGGTGGATTTGCCTCAATGAAAGCGTTAAGTACTAACAATGATAATCCCCAAGAAGCTTCAAGACCATTTGATGCTGATAGAAATGGATTTGTAATGGGTGAGGGTGCTGCTGCACTAATACTTGAAGAGTATGAGATGGCTGTTGCACGTGGAGCAAAAATTTATGGTGAAGTAGTTGGGTTTGGAGAGAGTGGTGATGCCAATCATATTACAACACCAGTAGTTGATGGACCATTACGTGCGATGAAAGCTGCAATGAGAATGGCAGGGGATGTAAAAGTAGATTATGTAAATGCACATGGTACTTCAACTCCAGCTAATGATAAAAATGAAACGGCTGCTGTAAAAGAGTTATTTGGTGGGGCTGACAATTGTCCTCCTATGAGTTCAATTAAAGGTCAAATTGGACATTGTCTTGGTGCTGCTGGGGCTATTGAAGCTGTGGTTTCACTGATGGCAATGCGTGATGGAAAACTTCCTCCAACAATTAACTATACAACGCCAGATGAGAATTGTGATTTAGACTATGTAACAGATGGTGTACGTGATGCAGATCTTAATGTGGTTATGAGTAATTCTTTTGGTTTTGGTGGGACTAATGGGGTTGTTATTTTTAAAAAAATATAAGGGCATTTAATGGCAACTTATTTAGAGTTTGAAAAAAAAATCGAGCAGATTCAGAATCATATTGATTCTGCTCATGCAAAAAAAGATGATCTTACACTTGAATCTTTAGAAAAAGATTTAGATAAAGAAGTTTTAAAAAGTATGAAAGGTCTCTCCGACTATCAAAAACTACAACTTGCACGTCATCCAGATAGACCTTATGCTTTAGATTATATTCGTTTTATTATGGATGATGCTTATGAAATTCATGGTGATAGAGCTTTTCGTGATGACCCTGCTATTTTATGTTATATAGGTTATATTGATGGTCAAAAGACCATGGTGATTGGTGAGCAAAAAGGTCGTGGAACCAAACATAAACTAAAACGAAATTTTGGTATGCCAAATCCAGAAGGTTATAGAAAAGCACTGCGTGCTGTTAAACTTGCTGAGAAGTTTAATATTCCTGTATTAATGCTGATTGATACACCAGGTGCTTATCCTGGATTGGGTGCAGAAGAGCGTGGACAGAGTGAGGCAATTGCTAAAAACTTGTTTGAATTTACAAGTATTAAAGTTCCAATGATTTCTGTAGTGATTGGTGAAGGTGGTTCAGGTGGAGCCTTAGCCATTGGGGTAGCTGATAAATTAGCCATGATGCGCTACTCTGTATTTGCTGTTATCTCTCCTGAGGGTTGTGCAGCCATTTTATGGAATGATCCAGCTAAAGTTGAACAAGCTGCTAAAGCACTAAAAATTACACCAGATGATTTATATGGACATGGTTTAATTGATGATGTTTTAGATGAACCTCTTATTGGTGCACATCGAAGAAAAAAAGAATCAGCAGAAGTCTTGAAGGCATATTTTTTAGATAATGTGCGTACTTTAAAAGAATTAACTATGGAAGAGATGTTAAATAATCGTTATGAACGTCTGACTTCTGTAGGTGCATTTACTGAATAGTATTATTTCAAAGTAAAGTTTGATACTTTACTTTTATTGTTAGTTACAGCCACCAAATACGTAATTTTTTCCCTTTAATCTTTCCATTTTTTAAACCTTTAAAAGCTTTTTCAATAACAGACTTTTTAATGGCAACATAAGAGTGTGTGGCATAGACATTAATTTTTCCTATTTTTTTATTACTGATACCAATATCTTTACACAGGGTGCCTAAGATGTCACCAGCACGGATTTTTTTCTTTTTTCCCCCATCTATACATAAGGTAGCAACTTCACCTTGCATATAAAAGTTTTTGTTTATCGAGAGTGTTGAAATTTCTTCAGTTTTGAGTTCAGGTTTTATTTCAGAGAGTTTATTCAGACCATATTCATCACAAAGTGTCACAGCTAATCCAGACTTGTCAGCTCTTCCTGTACGTCCAATTCTATGGGTATAGTCTTCAGTTTTCATGGGGGTATCATAATTGATAATAAGGTCTATTCCTTCTATATCTAAGCCTCTTGCTGCGAGGTCAGTGGCAACAAGTACAGGAAGAGAACCATTGGCAAATTGTAAGAGCATTTCTTGACGCTGGTATTGTTCTAAATCACCATTCATAGTCGCGACATCAAAACCTTTTTCATTCAGTATAGTTGATACCTCAGTTGTTTTTAGTTTGGTATTACAAAAGATTAAAGCTAAATTTGGCTGAAAATGTTTTAGAACAGTTAAGAGTGCCTTGTCTTTATTTTCCACAGAATAGACAAACTCTTCAATGGCTACTTCTTTTTCTTTAGTAGCTATTTTAATTTCTTGAGGGTTTGTCAAGATGACTTTGCTAAGTTTGTCTATGTTCTCAGGATAAGTTGCTGAGAATAAAATTGATTGACGTTTTTTGGGGAGGTTCGAGACAAGCTTTAAAATATCATCAGCAAAACCCATGTCTAGCATTCTGTCAGCTTCATCTAAAATAAGAGTAGAGATTTTACCTAAATGAATGGTTTCTCGTGCAAAATGGTCAAGTAATCGACCAGGTGTTCCAATAAGAATGTCAGCACCTTTCTCTAAAGAAGCAACTTGTCGTGTTAAGGAAGTCCCTCCATAGAGGGTGGTTACTTTGACATCTTTTTTATAACGTGCTAATTTACTTGCCTCTCCTGCAATTTGTTCACAAAGTTCACGGGTAGGAGTAATAATAAGTGCTTGGGGGAAATGTTCATTTTCATCAAGTTTTAGAATGAGGGGCAAGAGAAATGCTAATGTTTTTCCCGAGCCTGTTTTTGCTTGAGCAATGATGTCTTTGTTGTCACGTAAGAGAGGAATCGTTTTTTCTTGTATAGGGGTAGGGTATTGATAGTTTAATAAAGTTAGATTTTCTAATAAATCATTGGGTAGTTTTAGGTCTTGAAAAGTTGTCAAAGTAGGCTCTTTTGAGATAAAATATGAAGAGATTATAGCTAAAAGAGACTCTCTTCCTTATAAAAATCCACATTAGAGATTAGTATGAAATTTGTAAGAATGGCATTAACCATTATAATATAAATAGAACCCCAAAGGGTAATTTGTGTTAAAGTAGCATTGAAAAGAGTGTAGTACAAGTAATCATAAGGTAGAAAAAGGGTAATCATACTAACGTTAAACCAAACAGATACGATAATGAGAATGGAAGTGAGTAGATATACACCCATTTTACTCATTAGATGAGGATAGACATAGAAAACAAAAGGATGAAAGATAAGTATACTTCCTAAAGCCCATAGACTACTTGCCATTAAAATCCAAGAAATATTAGCTGAGGTTAAAAAAAATATGATGGGGGTAATACTTAATGTGAATATGAGTGCTAGAACAAGTGACTTAACAAAACTAAGAGTAAATGATGAATTTATACTTAATATCAAAACTAGTTCCTATATTTAATTATTTTTTAATAATTAAATTATAGTATAGAGTTTGTTTAAGTAAGTTAAAAAATTATTTATTTTTTAATTATAAAATAAAATTAAATATATATTAAGTTTTAATTTATTTAATTTTATTAATTAACTTTTTTAAGTTCGATACTCTGCATTTATTTTTACATACTCATAAGAAAGGTCACAACCATAAGAGGTATAGGTAGCATTGCCTAAGCCAAGGTTACAGGTTACTTTAAAGGATGATTTTTTCATAATAGCATAGGCTTTCTCTTCACGTTCTTTGCTTAATTCACGCGCTTCATTAGAGTAAATAAGTAAATTATCATAGTGAATGCTTAAGGTTGTATCATCACATTCAATACCTGAAGCACCAATCGTGGATGCAATTCTTCCCCAATTAGGATCTTCTCCAAAGAGAGCTGTTTTGACGAGTAGGGAGTTGGACAGTGCCATACTGGCTGATTGTGCTTCTTCCTTTGTTTTGGCTCCTTTGACTTCAAAGGCTACGAGTTTATTAGCTCCTTCTCCATCTTTTAAAATCATCATTGCCAATTCAAATGTAATTTTATTGAGTGCTTCTCTAAAAGCTTCTTTATGGTAGTTTCCTGAAAGTTTGTTCGATAAAAGCATAATGGTATCATTGGTTGAAGTGTCACCATCTACAGAAATTTTATTAAAAGAGTTTTCTGTAGCTTCAGAGAGTAGTTCTTCCATGTCACTTTTAGGAATATCAGCATCAGTAGTTATAAAGCAAAGCATTGTAGCCATAGCTGGATTAATCATTCCTGCGCCTTTACAAATCGCAGCAATATTGAAACTATTGCCATTATCTAACACTATTTTAAAAGAGAGTTCTTTTTTAAAAGAGTCTGTGGTCATTATAGAACGAGCTACTTTATCAGAATTTTTAGCATTATAGTCAAATAGAGAAAAAGCTGATGTAATTTTCTCTTTATTTAAACGATAACCAATCACCCCTGTTGAAGACATAATAGGGTTATGTAGTTTTTGATATTTTTGAAGTTCTTCAAAGATTTGATCAATATCTTTTATTCCTTTTTCACCTGTCATGGCATTGGCATTTTTAGCATTCATTAAAATAAAGTCTGTTTTGAAGTCTTTGCTATATTGTTGATAGTGTTTAATGGGTGCAGCTTGAAAGCTATTGGATGTAAAACGTGCTGTAATATCACAAGGTACGCTAGAACGAATAAAAGCAACATCTCCATCAATATCTGTGCTACCTGAATTTGCAGAATTTGTTTTCATTCCTACATTGAGACCATCAGAAAAGAATCCCTCTACATTGTTAAGTCCACCTTTTAGTGAAAATAGGTTAAACATTTTAAATCTCCTCTGGTTTAATGGTTTTTCTAATAATTTTTCGTGTTTTTTTAATACCTTCACTTGGACCAATAAGTAAAAGCTTGGAACCTGCTGTAATGGTAGTATCCCCTTTTGGCATGGGAATAAATTGTCCATCATTATGACGTAGACCAATAATTGTTACATTTGCAATTTCTCTAAAGGCAGCAGCATGTTTGATTTTTTTGAGTGCTAACCAAGATGTCTTGGGAACACGCGCTTCTTCCATGTCCAATGGTGTGTCTTGTTTATAAAGAAACTCTTGTAATAAGTTTTCCATGTCTGGACGAATTGCCATGGCATTAATACGTTGCGCCATAATATTCGTGGGGGTGACTACTTTATCTGCGCCGAGTTTTACAAGTTTCTCTTCATCTGAAACACTTGGTGCATTAGAAATTACCAAAAAAGCTCGTCTACGTTGAATTTCTTTTTCATAAAGACGAACGGAGGCAATGGTAGCAATATTATCAGCTATATTATTGGCAAGGGTAATAATACCTTTTGCTGAAGAGAGGTGAGACTTTAAAATGGCTGTTTGGGTATGAGGTTCAGCTTGAACAAAATAAGGATAAGCATGTTTTTCAGCCAGTTCTTTTAAGTTTTCATTGGGGTCTATGACCACAAATGGAATATGACTTTCACGTAAATGCTTGGTTACTTGAATGGTAAACTCATTATGATAACAGATAACAAAGTGTTGTTTAAGTCTTGCAATGTCGTAGAGCATTCTTCTCTCCTTTATAACTTTAAATAGTTCACCTTTGTTCAGGACATCAACAATAATACCTATGGCAACAGAAAAGACTAAGAAGCCAAAAATAATTAAGGAAATGGTAAAGATACGACCTAAATCAGAAATAGGAGCTATTTCTCCAAATCCAACAGTTGTGAATGTTATTCCTGTTTGATATAGGGCATCAAGTAAAGACATTTTATCAATAAGTATATAACCAAAAGTTCCAAACATCATGGTTAGAACGGTTAAAATAAGTGGAAGTCTAAAAGGTGCTAGTAGTACATATAACTCTTCATTGAGCGTTATATGTGGCTTTGAAGTTTCTCTCCAATTGAGAAATTTTAAAATTCTATTTTGTGTTGCCAAAATAGTGAAAGTCTTTTAAAAAGACTTTTGATTATGCTTCTGCTGTTTCAGCCGTAGCTTCTGCAGCTTTCTTTTTCATTGTTCTAAGTGTAGAAGCAGCAACTTTAATTTTTTTCGTTGTTCCATCTTCTAAAGTAATCTTTACAGATCTTAAATTAGGAAGTTGTCTTCTTTTTGTCTTGTTATTTGCATGAGATACATTGTTTCCAACCAATGGACCTTTTCCTGTTACATCACATCTTCTTGCCATGATAATACCTTTGTAATAAATAGTGTTTATGTTGTCCATGAAATATGACACATAAAAAGTTTCGCAATTATAGGGAATAATTACTTAAGTAGGGGTGTAAAGTTAGCTATAATACGAAAAGTTTAAATTTAGGATGATAAATGTTAGTAGCTCCAAGTATTCTTTCAGCAGATTTTGGGAATTTGGCTCGTGATGTAGAAGCAATTTGTGAGGCTGGATGTGATTTGGTACATGTCGATGTAATGGATGGACATTTTGTGCCAAACTTAACCATAGGACCAGTTGTTGTTTCAGCCGTGGCAAAAGTTGCTACAAAACCATTAGACATACATCTTATGGTTGAAAATAATAATTTTTTTGTTGATTTATTTGCACCCTTGAACCCTGAGTTTATTTCTTTTCATATAGAAGCAGAGAAGCATCCTCACCGACTTGTTCAAAAAATTCGTTCTTTGGGCATTCGCCCTGCAATTACCTTGAATCCTCATACAGCACCTGAAAATATTGAGTTTTTATTGGCAGATATCGATATGGTTCTGTTAATGTCAGTTAATCCAGGCTTTGGTGGACAGAAGTTTATTCCTTCTGTGTTGGAACGGGTAGAACGTTTGAAAAAGCTTATTGAAAAGCATAATCCTAGTTGTCTGATAGAGGTTGATGGAGGGGTTACTGATAAAAATATAAAGGCTTTAAAAGATGCAGGTGTGAATGTAGTCGTCGCAGGGTCTTATGTTTTTGGAAATAAAGAGGGTTATAAGCACGCTATTGATTCTTTAAAGGTATAATTTTTCTTTACTTGAGGGAGTATAGAATGCGTGTTAAGATATGTGGAATCACCAATTTTAAAGATGCGATGCAAGCAATTGAGGCTGGAGCAGATGCTTTAGGCTTTGTTTTTTATAGAGAATCACCACGTTATATTAAGCCTACTGATGCTAAAAAAATTATTGAAAAGATACCACCCTTTATTGGAAGGGTAGGATTGTTTGTTAATGAAGGGGTCGATACCATAGATACTATTTCTAAGTATTGTAATTTGACTCTATGTCAAATTCATTTTGATGTTGATGAAGAAGCTTTAAATATGATAGGTGCTAAAGCAATGCCAGTAATTCGAGCAAAAGAGCCAAAGGATATTTTACAATATCAAGAGAGGTATCGTTTGGTAGATGTTTATTGTGAAGGGTATGGTGGTTCAGGAAAAAGGTTGAACTTAGAGTGGTTTGATGGAGTAGATTGTTCAAAAATTATTTTAGCAGGTGGGTTAAATGCAGATAATTTACATGAATTAAAACAATATAATTTTTATGGCGTAGACGTAAGTTCTGGAGTGGAACGTATGAAAGGTAAAAAAGATTATGATAAGGTAATAAAGTTTATTCACAATGCGAAAAGTTTATGAAGAATTAACCTCTGCATTTAGAAGAAACGAGGGTTATTTATCAATAGCTTCCTATCAGAGAATAGTGCAAAAAAATAGTACTTTCTTTGAAGATTTTGATACTTTGTTTATTTTACTTCAGGCTGCTGGTTACCCTATTGTTGAAGAAGAAGGTCGTTATCGTTTAGAAACCTTTTTTACACCTTACAGTGAGCAAAAGTATTGTGTTATTGATATTGAAACTAATGGTTCTAAACCAGAGACAGCACAAGTGATTGAAGTAGGGGCTGTGATGATACAAAATGGTAAAGTTCTTGATCGTTTTGAAAGTTTTGTGGCTTGTGCTTTTTTGCCTGATTATATCTCTAAAATTACAGGTATTATACCTGAGGATCTTATTACAGCACCTTCTCAGTTAGAGGTTTTAACAAATTTAAGAACGTTTATGGAAGATGCTATTTTTGTTGCACATAATGTTGATTTCGATTATGGTTTCTTAAACCATTCTTTTGATCGTTTTGGTTTGGGTAGTATTGGAAATCAGAAGTTGTGTTCTATTGAATTGGCAAGAAGAACCATAGAAAGTGAACGCTATGGGTTAGCTTATCTTAGTGATACATTAGAACTAGGACAGCATACTCAACATAGAGCATTTTCTGATGCAATGGTTACTTCTAAGCTTCTTGAATTAACTTTTCAAAACTTGCCTAACTATGTTCAAGTAGCTGATGACTTGTTACGTTTCTCAACATCGAGTCGAAAAGATAGAACACTTTCTAAACTAGAATCTCAAAATAAAAAATAACAGTATATTTTAAATTGATACAAATATTAATATTTATGATATCAATAGATTGTTATAATAAGAAAAATTTAAAAAGGGAATTTATGAAAAAATTCAATATTTTAATGACAACATCAGCCTTTATACTTTTACTAACAGGTTGTGTTAAACCCATACAAGATACACAGACAGTTTATAATGATACTCCACAACCTACCGTATATAATGGCACAACACAACAAGGGATTGTCTATGAAACAGCACCTCCAATTGTTTATGAATCAGCACCTTCTGGAACTGTCTATCAAGATGTTCAAACTGATGGTACGGTGATTACTCCTATAGGACAATCATCAGGAGGTTTTAATACTACTTATCCAGACCCTTATGCTAATGGTGGAAATGGAGGAACAGTTTACTCCGACCCTTATTCTAATCAAGCGCCTATTACAGATTACCCAATGCAATCATATCCTACTAGTACGCCTACTGTTTCAAATCAATCTGCTGGGATACATCTTCAAATTGCTGCCTTAAAAGAGTATCGTGCAGCTGAAGATTATAAAAATAGACTCTCTTTACCTGGAGGTTTATCAGCTTATGTTCAACGTGCTGGTGCTATGAATAAAGTAATTGTTTCAGGAATTCCATCTCTTGCTGAAGCAAATCGTTTAAAAGAGACACGTTTTCCAGGTGCATTTGTAGTGCATGGTGCTTCATCAGGTGGTTATACTCCTCCTGTACAACCTAACTATGACACTTCATCTGGAGGTGGTATTTATACCATTAATAATCCTTATGGTAGTACGCCATCTTCTAGTGGAAACTCTGGAATAGGTGTTCAAGTTGGTGCATTTGGTACGTATGGAAAAGCACAAGCTGTAGCCAATAGTCAAAGTGGACAATATCCAGCAACAGTTAAAAAGATAGGAAAATATTATAAAGTGATTCTTACAGGTTTTTCAAGTCGTTCAGCTGCTAAGGCACATGCGAGTCGCATTGGTGGATTTGTTGTTAGTACTTATTAGTATCTAAATGATACTTAAAGAGGAAGATAGATTTTATCTATTAACTCTTGATATTCACTTTGTGCATCACTGTCAATGGTGATGCCTCCCCCACTTTTATAATAAAGTTTATTATCTTCTTTTTCAATAAAACGTATCATTACACTAGAGTATAGATTCTCTCCATCAAAAATACCAAAAACACCTGTGTAAAAATCTCGTTTATAATTTTCAATGTTCTCAATAATAGAAACAGTACTTTTTTTAGGTGTACCTGTGATTGAACCAGCTGGTAAAAGTGTTCCTAGTAAATCACCCAGTGTACGAGACCAATCTTTAGGGAGTGTGGCTGTAATTTTAGAGCTTACTTGTAAAAGTTCTTGTTTACCAGCTTGTATTTTTTCAACATAACGAAATTTTTCTACTTGAACATTTGTTCCCACCATTGCTAAGTCATTTCGCATTAAATCTACTATCATTACATGTTCAGCCATTTCTTTTTCATTGGTTAATATTTTTTCTTTAGCATTGACGATGGAGGCTTCAATCGTACCTTTCATAGGATAAGTAGAAATTTGGTTATTAACAATTTCAATGAATTTTTCAGGAGAAAAACAGATAAATTTATCTTTAAAATAGAGTTTGTATTTTGCTTTGGCAAAAGTAAAAATTTCTTTTAGGCTAAGGTCTGTCTCTATGGTTGTTTTAAAAGTAAGGTTTAGTAAGTAAGTATTTCCTCTACGTATCTCTTCTAAGACTTTTTCGAGGGCTTTTTTATAGTTTTCAAAAGAGAGAGGAGACTTTGTTAATAAGTAATTTTTATTTATGAGTTTTCTAGGATAATTGCGTTGCTTACCTATTTTAAAAAAAATATCAGCATCAAGTTCGTTAAGTGGTTGAATGAACTGCTCTTTTAAATCATAAGAAAGAATAAATAAAAAGGGTTCTCTCCTTGAAGCAAGTTCATTGATTTTTTGCATTAATCTTCCAAGATAAGTTTTAAGATTGCCATTCTAACATATACACCATTTTTGACTTGCTCTAGTACTTTTGATCGTTTATCATTAAGCATGTCATCAGAGATATCTATGTTACGCATAACTGGGCCAGGGTGAAGGAGTAAAATATTGTGTTTCCCCATTCGTTCTTTAGTAATACAATACTCTTTTGCATATTCATCATAATCTTCAAATATAGGGGCTTTATGTCTTTCTAATTGTGCGCGTAGGCTCATAATAATATCAACGGTATCAATAACATCATCTAGGTTTTCATATTGAGGTAAATTATTGTCTGGCATAAACGGTTTGGGTGCAACAAGTACAACATTAAGTCCTAAGCGTGTGAAAAGGCGAATACCTGAAGAGGCTACACGAGAACTTACAATATCACCAACAATAGCAAGTGTTTTGCCTTTGAGTTCTTGAAGATTAGTAGTTTTAAAATGTTCCATGATGGTAAAACAGTCAAGAAGTGCTTGAGTGGGATGTGCATTGTTTCCTGCTCCTGCATTAATAATAGGGGTTAAAGCTTTGGTTGCGAGTTTTTTAGGAGTATTATTAAATTCATGTCTAATGATAACACCATCAGGATCCATGGCTGCTAAGTTCTCAAAGGTATCTTCGAGACTTTCTCCTTTATTGGTTGAGCTTTTGGAGGGATCGAGATGTACTACTGAAGCACCTAATCTTTTGGCTGCAACTTCAAAGGAACTACGTGTTCTGGTTGAACTTTCAAAAAAAAGTGTAATAAGGAGTTTATTGTGTAAAATTTTTGAAGGTATTTCTTCTTTAAATGCTTTTGCATCATCCATAATTTGGGTCAATTGTCTGTCATTAAAATCATTAGTATCAACAAGATGTTGCATAAATCCTCTTTGCATTTTAGTTTGAGATTATATCAAATAGATGGTAAAGGTTTCGTTGTTCAGATACTTTATAATATAATACAAAAATAAAATAATAATATTAGATATAATATGTAATTTATAGTTTATTAATAAAGATTAAGGAATAATATAATGTTAAGTAAAGATGAGTTAGCTTTTTTTAAAAATGAATTAGAAGAGATGAAAATACAAATTGAGCGTAATTTGGATAATACATCATCAGAAATGAATGCATTTAGAGACAATGAGCCTAAAGATGAAGGTGATCATGCTTCCATGCAAAGAGGTCAAAGTGTTGGTAATACTATTATGATGAAACAAGCTGAAAATTTAGAAGCCATTGAACGGAGTTTAAAGCGTATTGAAAATGGTACTTATGGAATATGTGAATCTTGTGAAGAGAGAATTAACATAGAGAGGTTAAAAGTGAAAATTTTTGCTGATTATTGTATTTCATGTAGAGAGTTTATTGAAAAAGAAAAAGCTTAAGAAGTTATAAAATGTAGCCAAAAGGGCTACGTTTGTTTTAATCAGCTAAAACTGTTCTAATAACCCTTGTGGCTTGTTGGATATCTAAATCACTGTGTCGCATTTGTAAAACTCTTAAAATAGGACATAGTAAATTTTCACTTTTTTGCATAGATAGGTCTCGTAGAATTGCTTTTGATTCTTTGGTAATAATGTAGTCTGCCATAATATTTCCTTCTTAATTTTATAAATGATAGTAATTATCAGTATGATATTATGACGTAGTTTTTCTATTGTTTAACTTAGGCTTATGGGTTCTTAATAAAACTTGATATATGCTCAATAATGAAAAAATGAAGAACAGTATTGTAGAGATTAGTTTAATCCATACCATCCAAGTACTTTCTTCTGTAATGAAAAATAGACTAAAGTTTGACAGTAGCATCAGGGTAAAAAGTACTAAGCTAAGCTTGTTTTCATAAGGTGTATTTTTTTTATTTAAAGATAAAAGGTGTGTTAAAATAAAAACAGTTGTTCCCATGGCAAAGAGATGAGGCGTAATAATTTCTAAAAGACCAAAAAAACTTTTTTCTACATAATAGTTTGTAAAACTTTCTACCGAAAGAGAAGTATGTGAAAGAAGTAGCCAAATACCTGTGATGAGAAGCATGAGGAACATGAGTAAAAAGTAACGAATCACAGCCGTATATATAGGTATCATTTTACAAGTTTACCTATAATAACTAGTCCAAGTAGAAAAGCGCTGAAGTGCCATAATAGAAAAAGAATAATCCATATACTAATAAATAGAGACAATGTTGTGGTCAATAAAAGTGTTATGTGGCTGAAGATAGCTGTAATAAATGATACATGTATAAGCCGTTGCTTACTTTTAGGATTAAGTCTAATATAAATACTACTTAAAAGAAGTAGGGTTAGCATACTTGATAAAATATTGGCATGAACATGCTCTAAAAGAGCATCAAAAAGAATGGGATCTAAAAACTCTTCTTCATTACCTAAGATAGTATGACTTGCCATCTTAAATGTTAAACCAATTTGTTGCTGGTGAAGTAAAATATCTAACCCCAAGTATAGAAGTAAGGTGATGACTAAAAAAAATATAAGTTTTTTTAGTAAAGGATTTTTGTCGAACTCTTTGGCTTTGTCTAAAAATTGCATTTTAAGAACTTAGAGTTTTTCTTTGACAATGGCTAAAGCAACTCTAGCAGCATTTGAAATAGCACGTGCAGACATGGTAGCTCCAGAAATGGTGGCTATGTCTTCTCCAGCTACAAGGGTATCTTCACTTGTTTTACCTACAAATATTTTTTTCCAGTTATCATTAGGTTTGTATTCACTGGGTTCTTTAAAGGATACTATTTCAATACCTAGCATGGTATTATTGTTATCAACCATATAGAGTATGGCAGCATATTTAGTACGTATTTTTTCTTTTAAAAGTATGGCATGACCAATGGTATTATTTTCTTTTTTAACTTCATAATAACGAACAATTTTAGAAGAAAGTTTTGCTTTTGCTTGTTGTTGAATTTTTTTACTTTCTTCTTTTGTTAAAATTAAACTCTTTTTGTTTACGTTAATTTCACTATTGTAGTTACTTTTTAAAATATCTTCTATGGAAATAGTATTTTTAGCGAAGAGCGTAGATACAAAAATAAAAAAAATGACAGTAATTTTTTGAATCATGTTTTTTGACCTTTTTAAGTGATGTAAGTGCTACTACGGTAGCACTTTATTGTTTTAGAATTTTGAAGAATTATACTCTAAAATACGTATCCTGTACCTAATTCAATTCTATCATCGTCAGTACCTTTGTTGTCTCTTATAACATAGTTGGCTTTAAGTACAACATTTGGCGTTGGTTTATAATTTAGCCCAATGCTTGTATTGCTAATATCTTTGTCAGCCGTTGTTGCTGTACCTGTTTCATCAAATTTTTCATCAAAACGATTGTACTTTTCATACTGAACAAAGGGTGTCCATTTTGCTGTTATAGCATAAGCTGCATTTATATAGTACCCTGAACCCTTACCTGATGCATTGGCATTCGCATTTACGGCAACAGCAGAAGCATTATCTACTTTACTTTGTGCATATAAGGCATTGATGTGGATTTTGTTGAGGTTATATCCAGCATGAATTTCAGCAATGGTTGTATCTACCGAGCTTAATGTTGTTGTCTCTTGTCCTGCTCCACCTGTAAAGATAGACCCTCCAATATTGATACCATTGTTAGTTTTATAGTCTGCACGAGCTACAAAAGCAAAGTCTTCAGCTTCAGCATTTTGTCCATTTTGTCTCATGTTTCTAACTTCTGTACCATTGGTAGCATTGAGTCCATTCATAAGACCAACTTGATAGTCAAAACTATTGATAGAACCATGAACAACTGCTCCATTTTCATGCCAAGTAGAAGGAATAATATATTTTTCAACTTCTGGTCTACTTACACTTGGAAAGTAGGTTGGTTCATGATATAAGTTTACCATTCCCACTGGAACAATCATATGACCTACTTTTACAGAAGCCATGTTATTGAGTTTGAAGTCTAAGTAAGCTTGTTCAATAACAGAGTATCCACCTGTACTCTCACGTCCTCCATGTTCCCATTCAATTTCTGAAACAAATTTAATGTTATCTGTGAATTGGTAACCTACATAAAGAATGGCACGGTAAATATCAAGTTCATTGGCTGTCGAACTGTCTCGATAGTTGGTATAGTCCATTTTACCATAACCACCAAATGAAAGTTTATCCATTGCAGATGAACCATTTGTTTCTGTCTCTTTAATTTGAGCTATTTCTTCAGTAAGCACTTCAAGTTCAGCATTTTTTTGTTTTTTAAGTTCAGCTATTTCTTGAGTAAGTGTATTAAGTTTTGTTGTTAAGTCGTCTAGTTGATCTGCTTGAAGTGTTAAGGTACTCGCTGCAATGGCTGAACCTATTAGTAATTTTTTGTACATAGTGTACTCCTTAGTATAAATAATTTTGAGAATAGTAATCAATTAAAATTAAAATAAGATAAAATTACTCCGATTTAAATAAAGTTTTTTGAATTTTAAAAAATAATGATAATAATTATTATTTTTAATAAAAATAGAGTTTAATAACGAAAAGTAATGAAAAGAAAAGTAGCTTGGGCTTTAGTACCTTTGATATTTATAGGATGTGGTAATACAAATACTACCAGTACAATTAGTGAGCAAAAAGTTGCATTGGGTAAGTCACTTTTTAATGACACGTCATTGTCTCAAAACAGAACCATGTCTTGTGCAACATGTCATGATGAGACAAAAGGTTTTGTAGATGGACGAATAGCTAGTAGTGTGAATCATGCAGTTGCAGAAAGTGCCGATGGATTGAAGTTAGGTGATAGAAATGTTCCTACTGCATCATATGCTGTATTTATACCGAATTTTGGAACAATTAAAGATGAAGGAGATATACTTTTTCAAGGTGGACAGTTTTTAGATGGACGTTCAGAAGATTTAAAGGAACAGGCACAAGAACCATTCCTAAATCCAGATGAGATGCAAATGAATAGTAAAGAAGATGTTGTGGATAGAGTGAAGGAAAATAGTACATACATTCAGTCATTTCAAACAATTTATGGTGAAAATATTTTTGATGAGGTAAATGCTTCTTATGAAGCCATAAGTGATGCTATTGCTGCTTTTGAAAAAACAGATTTGTTTGCACCATTTGATTCAAAGTATGACCGTATGTTACAAGGGACATACACATTTACATCTGATGAACAGGCTGGTATGGCACTTTTCTCTGATGAAAGTCGTGCTAATTGTGTAGCATGTCACCCATTACTAAAAGAAGATAATACAACAGGTTTTTTCACAGATTTTACGTATGATAATTTAGGAGTACCAACCAATACCGTAGTACGTATGGCAAATGGTAAGGGGAGTGGATTTATTGATCATGGACTTTTAGGGAATGCTGATGTAAATGACACGGAATTAGATGGGGCATTTAGAGTAAGTACATTACGTAATGTGGCTGAAACAGGACCTTATATGCATAATGGTGTATTTAGGGATTTAAAAACAGTTGTACACTTCTATAATACAAGAGATGTAGCTGGAGCACTTAACCCTGAAACAGGTAGTGCATGGAGAACAGGAGAAGTGGATGCAACAAAAAACACTTCAGAACTAGGTAATTTAGGATTAACTGATGCAGAAGAGGACTTGATAGTTACATTTATGAAAACGTTAAGTGATAAACGTTATGAATAAAATTTAGATGAAGAGCCATGTAATATTGCATAGCTTCTCAAGATTCCCATACAAAATATTCCCATTAGGACGTACCAAAACATAGCCTATATGGGGATTATTTACTAAAAACTTCAACGCCTCTTTCTCAGGCATAACACCAATAGCAGTAGCCATGGCATCAATAAGGGTATTATTTTGTTGGGTTATAAGGGTAATAGAAACAAAACTTTTACCTTGGCGTTTACTTTTTGGGTTGATGAGGTGATGATGCTCTTTACTTTTTACATAACGTCTATAGGTTCCTGAAGTACTTATGGAGGTATTGGGGTGAAGTGTTTTTAATTGAGCAAACGATGTTTTTTTAAATGGAGAATTAAGGTAAATACTTGTGGGATGAAGTGCTTGAATATCACCAGAGAGGGCTACGATGGCATAAGAAATATTTTGCTCTCTGTAGTAGTTTGCTACTTTATCTACAGCAAAACCTTTGCCCATACCTCCTAAGTCCAGTGTCGTCTTTTGAGATAATTTAATGTGATTATCCTTAATATATATGTTATTTATATCACTATTTGCTTCATTGAGTTCTTTGCTCGTTGGAACTTTTTCATTTGCACCAAAACCATAAAGTTTTTTTGTAACTGAACCAATGGCAATATTAAAATAACCATTACTTTGTTTGTAAAATTGTTGACTTTGATGAATGCTCTCCAATAAATACTTATCGGCAATAATTGTTTTTGTTTTATTGAGTTGGTAGAGTAGTGCATTGTGATTATACGAAGAAAGAGAGCCTTCTATTTCTTTTAAAAGTTTAAAACCTTCAGAGATAGTGTGTTTTTGTTTATTTTTAACGGTTATAGTTCCAAAAGTGCCCATAATTACTTGTTGTCGTTGTGTATTTTTTGCCTCTAAGAGGAGGTTAATTAGGAGTAATATTAATAATATTTGTTTCATAAATAAGATTTTAGCTAAAATTTAAGTACTTTTTTTAGGAGTTTTTTTGAAAAAAAATATATTGAGTCTAATTGTTCTGTCTACTTTAGGAGTTGATGCTATTGAAACTAATAGCTATGAGTTTAATGGTTACTTAAGAGGAACCTATCACACACATGACATTAAAAATGATAAAAAATATCAAGATGATGCTGTTGGAGGAAAGTTACATTTTCAAACCCCAAGTTATGAGGGCTTAAGTGTGGGTACGAGTTTGTATTTTACTACCAAAGTTTTTCATGGAGATAATGGTGATTTAATTCCTTTAAGAGGTGAGTATGAAGAGTCTTATGCCATTTTAGGTGAAGTTTATTTGGAGGGTGAGTTTGGTGAGACACGTTTAAAAATAGGTCGTCAAGAGTTAAACACACCTTTTGCAGATATGGATGATATTGGCATGGTACCCAATACTTTTGAAGCTGTGACTTTAGTGAATAATGACATTAAAGATACAGAAATTTTTCTAGGACAAATTCACAAAATGTCAGGAGTAGGTGCTGAGGTTGTTGATAAATTTACCAGAATTAATGGTTCACAAAATATGCAAGTTTTGGGTGTTAGTTATGAGGGCATTGAAAACTTGGGACTCTCTGCTTGGTATAACCGATTAAAAGATGCCGAAGTTAATGGCATGGCTTATTTTGAGTCAATCTATGAAAATAGTTTTGAAAATTATGTGTATGGTCTAGGTTTACAGTATGCAAATCAGTCTTATCTTGTGGGCGAAGATGCAGAAGTTTTGGGTCTAAAAGTAGATGCAGGACTAAAGTCATTGGGTGTACTTGTGAGCTGTGCTTATAATAAAATTAACAACAATGTTGCGAATAGTGGTTTTGGTGGAGGACCATTTTTTGCTGGTTCTGAATTTTTAGTGGTTGACAATGCTGGAAAGAATGCCACAGCAAGAAGTGTTGGTTTAGAGTATGATGTGAGTACTTTAGGTCTAAAAGACTTGACTTTAGGCGTAGGAAAAATGTATATTGAGACCGAAAGCAAAACAAAAGCCAGAGAGTTTGATTTTTTAGCTTCATATAAAGTGAATGATAAATTATTTATTGATATGGTTTATGCTGATTTAAAAGCTGCCAATGTGGGTGTTGTGGATGCTGAGCACCTACATGTCTATGTTAATTACAATTTTTAATTGAAAAAAACATATTTTTATCTTTGATTAAGTTGATAGTCACTATCATTCGCAAAATAATAGACCAAGGAAAATAATTTATGAAACTTTCAGATTTACATAAGGGTGACAAGGCGCTTATTGATAGTATAGGAACAGATGAAGCTTTGAAAGCACGTCTATTTTCATTTGGCATTGCAAGAGGTACTGAAATTAGTATAGAAGCTTGTTCTCTAGGAAATCAGACTGTTGAGATTATGGCTGAAGAGACATTGATTGGTCTTCGTATGAGTGAAGCACAAAAAATAGAAGTGAAGCTAATGCAAGAGGACAGTAAGTAATGGATACCATTAAAGTAGTATTGGCAGGGCAACCCAATGTTGGGAAGTCTATGCTAATTAACACCATGAGTGGTTCCAATGCTTTAAAGGTTGGAAACTTCTCTGGGGTAACGGTAGAGAAAACAGAAGTCTCTTTTCATCATGATTCACATACACTTGAAATGGTTGATTTACCTGGAACTTATTCCATTTCTGGATTTACACAAGAAGAGAAAGTCGCCCATACTTATTTACTCAATGAAGACTATGACGTTATTATCAATGTTTTAGACTCTACACATTTACAAAGAAATCTACTTTTAACTTTAGAACTTTTAAAACTCAATAAGAAGATGGTTTTAGCATTGAACATGTCTGATGAGGCTCAAAAAGAAGGCTTAGAGATTGATGTTAAGAAGATTGAAGCCATTACAGGTGTACCAACTGTTTTAGTCTCTGCCAATTCAGGTGAGGGGATTGAAGAACTTTTAGATAGAGTACATGAAGTATATGATTCAAGAAAAAGAAGAGTTTCAAACATTGTTTATTCTGAACCCTTAGAAGAAGAGATTATAGAACTTTCAAACTTTATGGATGAAAAAGGTTTTCAAATACGTGATTTGAGTTCACGTGAAATGGCGATTAGGATTCTCTTTGAAGACAAAGATCTTTATGAAGAATTACATGTTCAACCTATTATTGCAGAACTGCAACCACGTATTGTTAATTCCCTTAAGCACATTTATAAGCACCATGAGACTAAAAATGTAGCTGATATAAAATCAAATGAATACATTGCTATTGCTAGAGGTATTCGTATGGAGACGGTGAAAACCAAAAAGCCTAAAGAACTTAAAAACAGTACACAAAAGATTGATGCTATTTTGTTGAACAAGTTTATTGGTATTCCTATATTTCTCTTTTTCATGTGGGGACTTTTTCAACTTACTTTTGAAATAGGTTCTATTCCAATGGATTGGATAGATGCAGGTATAGGTGCTTATGGCGACTGGATAGGTTCACTCATTTCTCATGAAGCGACACGCTCTTTAGTCGTTGATGGAATAATTGCTGGGGTAGGGGCTGTTCTACTCTTTTTACCCAACATTATTATTTTATACATTGGTATTGCCTTACTTGAAACTACGGGTTACATGAGTAGAGTAGCATTTTTATTGGATGGTTTCTTTCATAAGTTTGGTCTACATGGTAAAAGTTTTATTCCTTTAGTAACAGGTTTTGGATGTTCTGTTCCTGCTTATATGTCAACGCGAACATTAAAAAGTGAAAAAGACAGGTTAATTACCCTTTTCATCATAGGGTTCATGTCTTGTGGGGCAAAGATTCCTGTTTATGTTCTTTTTGTGGGGGTGTTTTTTGCTCCTGAAGAAGCTGGAAATATTTTATTTATTATTTATCTTGCTGGAGCATTTCTTGGTCTGATTATGGCAAAAGCATTGAGACTTTTTGTTTTTAAAGGGGAAGCTGAACCATTTGTAATGGAGATGCCTAAATATAGACTACCTTCATTTTCATTAATTTGGCATACGGTTTACAACAAGGCTCTAAGTTACTTGAAAAAAGCAGGTACCTTTATTTTAGCTGCGTCTATGCTTATTTGGTTTGCCTCAACTTATCCTAAACAACCTATTTTTGATGCTGAGTATGCCTCTAAAATAGAAGCAGCCGGAACAAACGAAACTTTAGTATCTTCATTAGAAAATGAATTAAATCTTAAAAAGCTTGAAAACTCTTATCTTGGACAAATAGGTAAGGCAACTGAACCTATTTTTGCACCACTTGGATTTGACTGGAGAATGACTGTAGCCTTAGAAACGGGATTAGCAGCTAAAGAAGTAGTTGTTTCAACCCTAGGTGTTCTTTATGCTATTGGTGATGATGTGGATGAAGAAAATAGCTCCCTACAGGAAAAATTAAGAGAGAACATTGGTTTTGCTTCAGCGATGGCATTTATTGTATTTGTAATGATTTACTTACCATGTTTAGCAGCTTCAATGGTTTTTGCTAAAGAAGCTGGAGGTTATAAGTATTTGGCTTACTTATTTATTTTTACTTCGGTTACGGCTTGGATACTTTCGTTTATTACTTATAGGATTTTGGTGTAATACTCATAGATGTACTTTTGGAAAATTAAACAACTTAAAGAAGATATTGTAGAAAATAGTATTACTCCTAATGATACGAGTTTATATTTAATATTATTTTTACTACTTTATCTAACTTTGTTTGTTCAAGCTATTATTCAAATACACAGTTTATGGAATATTCAAATGGTCATTGTTCAAGTTATTATTTCTGTTCTAGGTATAATGTATGCTTATTATAATAGTAAGCGAAAAGTATTTTTTATAAAAGACTTTAGCTCTGTAGGTTGGGTATTTTTATTACGTTCACTCTTTTTTATGTCCATAGGAATGCTTAATCTTTATGCGATGACTTCTCTTTTTGGACTTGAAGAGTTATTTACTGCTAAAAATGCTATAATCGTCGCAATGATTTTTGAAATTTTGCTTTATTGGCGTATAGGTTCACACATAGCAAGTTTAAAATCATAGATTTATAAGGTTAAGGGTCTTTCTTATGTGTTTATCCTCATTTGTAAAATACATGTTACTTTCAGTAATTGTAGGAACATTGGTTATTTTTGCTATCTTTTTTGAAAATATTTATTATTTTATTCCAGCAATGGTAGCTGCTATTATTCAAAGTAAAATGGTTTGTTCAAAATGTAAAACACCAATTTTAAAAGATAAAAATGGTTGGTATATTTTTACGGTGCGTCCAAAGTGTAGAACCTGTGGGCATGACACGATGATTTGTTCTGAAAAGAAGAAGTAGTTTAATGAAAGTAGTACTTTAATGAAGTTGGCATTTATTGGAGATATAGTTGGGAAACCAGGACGAGATATTATTGCAGAACATTTACCAAGATTACGTGAAGCGTATGGTTTAGACTTAGTTATTGCGAATTATGAAAATGCTTCACATGGTTTTGGGTTAACTAAGAAGAATTGTGAAGAGCTTTTAGGAAATGGCATAGATGTTATGACAGGAGGAAATCATTCTTGGGATAAAAAAGAGATTTTTTTACTCTATAAAGATTACCCTTTAATTCGTCCCATAAATTATCCACGAAAAAGTCCGGGAGAAGGACTTATAAAAGTAGAGGTACTCAATCATGAAGTTGCCATCTTAAATGTTATGGGACATTACACCATGCCGATGGTAGACAATCCTTTTGTGATGATGGATGAAATTGTGGATGAGCTAAAAGATGAGGGCATTAAACACATTATTGTTGATATACATGCAGAAGCGACGAGTGAGAAGCTAGCAATGATGCATATATTAAAGAAACGTGTTTCTGCACTGTTTGGTACGCATACTCATGTAGGTACAGATGACTTGATGATAGTAGATGGTTGCTGTTATGTTTCGGATGTAGGTTTAACAGGTTGCCGAGATGGTGTTATAGGAATGCAAAAAGATGTACCTATGAATCGTTTTTTAACAGGGATAGGTGGACATTATGATATTGCTAAAAAGTGTAAGAACATTTTACAGCTAGTAGTTTTTGAGCTTGATGATGAGGGTAGAACTACCAAGTCTGAAAAGATTAAAATTTATGACAATGGTGAAGTGCGTAAATTTGATGCTAGAGTTGAATCATATTAATTAAGCTTTAGTTTATACTAATTGCTCTTTTAGTGCGAGTTAGTTATACTTTCGGCTATATTTCACGGAGCTATTTTTCCTCCGACTATTAAAGGACGACCTTGCAAGGTAAAGTTTGGAAATTCGGTGATCATATTGACACCGATTTAATTATTGCTGCTAGATATCTTAATACAAGTGAGCCAAGTGAATTGGCAAAACATGTAATGGAAGATGCCGACCCTGAGTTTGTAAGTAAAATGAGTGAAGGTGATATCATCGTGGCTGGTGAAAATTTTGGTTGTGGTTCAAGTCGAGAACATGCACCGATTGCATTAAAATCAGCAGGTGTTGCTGCTATTATTGCACCTACTTTCGCAAGAATATTCTATAGGAATGCTTTTAATATGGGCTTACCTATTTTTGAGCTTGAAGAGTCGGCTGAAATTAATGAAGGGGATACGGTTAAAGTAGATATGGACAAAGGTGAAGTGATTAACATCACTCAAGCTAAAACCTATAGATTTTCTCCTATCCCAGAGTTTATGCAAGAGTTAGTTGATGCTGGTGGATTGATAGCATTTGCTAAAAAAGAGATTGCAGAAGGTAAGGGATAAGATGACTAGAAATTATAAAATTGCTGTTATTAAAGGTGATGGGATTGGTCCAGAAATTATTGATGAAGCTGTTAAAGTTTTAGATGCTTTATCAGCAAATATGGATTTTAACTTAGAGTATGATGAATTTTTAATGGGAGGAGTAGCACTTGATGCAACAGGTGTTCCTTTACCAGATGAGACCATTCAGGGTGTCAAAAAATCCGATGCTGTACTTTTTGGTGCCATTGGTGGACCAAAATGGGATGGTGTTGAACGTCATTTACGTCCAGAGTCTGGATTGTTAGCCATTAGAAAAGAGATGGGAACATTTGCCAATCTTCGTCCTGCTATTGTTTATGATGAACTAGTCAATGCTTCAACACTTAAGCCAGATGTGGTTAAAGGTGTGGATATTATGGTTGTTCGTGAGCTTACAGGTGGTCTTTACTTTGGTCAACCAAGAGAACTTTTGACAGACAAAGCTTATAACACCATGATTTATACACGTGATGAAGTGGTAAGAATTGCCCATGTTGCCTTTGAAATTGCAATGAAACGTAACAAAAGAGTTTGTTCTGTAGATAAAGCCAATGTACTTGAAGTAAGTCAATTTTGGAGAGAAACAGTGATTGAAGTTGCTGAAGAGTATCCTGAAGTTGAGTTAACCCATATGTATGTTGATAATGCTGCGATGCAATTGATTAGAGAGCCAAAACAGTTTGATGTTATTTTAACTGGAAATATTTTTGGTGATATCCTTTCAGATGCTGCTTCAATGTTGAGTGGCTCAATTGGACTTCTTCCATCAGCGAGTACTGGAAAAGGGGTTGGTCTTTATGAACCAATTCATGGTTCTGCTCCAGATATCGCTGGTCAAGGAATTGCGAATCCATTAGCAACGATTTCATCTGCGTCAATGATGTTACGTTATGCATTGGGTGAAGAAGAAGCTGCCAATAAAGTTGATGATGCTATTAAGAAAGCGTTGTCAAAAGGTTATCGTACAGGTGATCTTGGGGCTTATGATGCTAAAGAAGTATTGTCTTGTTCTCAGATGGGTGATATTATTGCAAAGTATGTTTCAAAGTAAGTACGTTTCTAAATAATTAAAAACGTACCCTGAGCGAAGTCGAAGGGAGTATTTTACTCTTCCTCTTCTTCCTCTTTTACAGGTTTATCTACAGCTTTTGCCATAACTTCCACATAACACTCTTTCCAACCATCTTTAACTACTGAATTTAATTGTGTTGAGATTTCTTCAAATGTACACGCTGTTGCCAATTCAGCAGTTTTTCCAAATTTACAGTCAAAATCCCAATACATTGTTTTTTTATTAGGTAAGTCTTTTTTCTTCTCACGCTTTGCATATTTACGTAGTTCATTTTTGATAGCATCCACAGCTCGGTCTAGTTTCAGTCGCTCTTGTTGTATTTGAAATACTTTTTTCATATTTTTCCATTCGGATTTAATTTTTGGTATTATACTAGAAAAGAGTATAGATGAAAATTACATTGTCATTAAGTGGTGGTGGTCTTCGTGGTGCAGCCCATGTAGGAGCTATTAAGTTTTTAGAAGAGCAAGGTGTTGAAGTAACAGCTGTGTCAGGTTCAAGTGCTGGAGCTATAGTTGGGCTTTTTTTAGCAGCAGGTTTGAAGAGTGATGATATGTTAGCCTTTTTGAATTCATTAGAAAAGAAAGAACTTTTTGTATGGGCGAGTGGTGATATTGGTCTTTTTAAAATGAATAAGTTAGAGAAAAAATTGGAAGAGACTTTAGGGATAGAATGTTATTCTGAATTAAAGATTCCTTTTTATACTTGTGTCACAGACATTGATACAGGAGAGAGTCATTATATAAGTCATGGGAATCCAATTAGCTATACAATTGCTTCTTCTACGATTACGCCTTTATTCCGTGCAAAGAAAATAGGAGAGAGATCTTATATCGATGGTGGCTTTTCTGATAATTTACCAGTGAAGCCATTGTTAGATTATAATGAGAAATCGTTGGCTATCAATATTAATCCATTAAGAGGTGAAGATTTAGAATCATTTAAATCATTAATGATTCGTTCTATACTTATTATGATACGTTCCAATTCTATGCCATCTAAAAAATTAGCAGATGCTTTTTTTGAAGTTAAAGGCGTGGCAAACATGCACTTGTTTGATTTTTCAGAAATAGAGATGGCATATGAAACTGGTTATAATGAGTTGAAAGAACAATGGGAAGAGTTAGCAAAAAAATTGCTATAATTTTCCCATTATATAACTATAGGATAGAAATGGAAAAGAGAGTAAGAGTATTAATTGATTGTGATGATGAAAAGGGATTGGTGTATAAAATCTCAAAAGTATTTTATGATAGAAATCTAAATATAGAAAATAATAGGGAGTTTGTGGATAAGGAGCAAGGTAAGTTCTTTATGCGTACAGTTGTTACTGGTGATTTTGATGTTGAAGAGTTAGATAATGAGTTAAAGAAAGTGATTCCTAGAGAAGCCAATTTAAAAGTAGTTGAACCCAAACGTAAGAAAATCGTAATCTTAGCTACAAAAGAGTCACATGCATTAGGAGATATTTTAATACGTCATGAAGCTGGTGAGTTGGATGCAGATATAGAAGCTGTTATTGCAAATCATGATACACTAGAGCATTTAGTACGACGTTTTGATATTCCATTTTTTAAAGTGCCAGCAGAAGGTATGACAAGAGCAGAACATGAAGAACATGTAATGACATTAATTGATGAACAAAAATTTGATTATATAGTGTTAGCAAAGTATATGAGAATTTTGACACCAAACTTTGTAAAAGCATATAGTAGAAAAATTATCAATATACACCATTCATTTTTACCAGCGTTTATAGGTGCTAACCCATATAAACAAGCTCATGAAAGAGGAGTTAAGATTATTGGGGCAACAGCACATTATGTTACAGATGAATTAGATGAGGGTCCAATCATTGCACAAGATGTAATCCCTGTTAATCATCGTTTAGGTTGGCTGGAGATGCAAAAAGCAGGAAGAGATGTTGAGAAAGTGGTGTTATCTCGGGCTTTGAACTATGTTTTGAATGACAGAGTTTTTGTTCATGGAAATAAAACGATCGTCTTTTAGAGACTATCAATAAAAAAACTTCACAAATTTCGCACAAATTTGGAAAACCTCTTGACATAGTGGGAGGATTTGTCTATAATACGCGTCCAAGAACAATGGGAGCCACTTAGAGTATAAGAGGCGAGGGAATCATAAGGGTTTCACCTAA
>CACVAU010000027.1 GCA_902727915.1 uncultured Sulfurovum sp. | reverse complement strand
CAGTAAAAGTAACCATGGGACCACGTGGTCGTAATGTACTCATTCAAAAATCTTACGGTGCACCACACATCACTAAAGATGGTGTTTCAGTAGCACGTGAGATTGAACTTTCAGACACACTTGAAAACATGGGTGCTCAACTGGTTAAAGAAGTAGCAGCTAACACAGCTGACGAAGCTGGAGACGGAACAACTACAGCAACTGTACTTGCACACTCTATCTTTAAAGAGGGTCTTAGAAACATCACAGCTGGTGCAAACCCAATTGAAGTGAAACGTGGAATGGACAAAGCGACAAAAGAGATTATTGCTGAACTTAAAGCAATGAGCTTAGAAGTTCAAGACAAAGAGAAGATTGCACAAGTTGCAACCATTTCGGCAAACTCTGATGAGACCATTGGTGACCTTATTGCTGAAGCAATGGATCGTGTTGGTAAAGATGGTGTTATTACGGTTGAAGAAGCCAAAGGTATTGAAGACGAATTAGAAGTGGTTGAAGGTATGCAATTTGACCGTGGTTACCTTTCTCCTTACTTTGTAACGAACACAGACAAAATGACTTGTGAAATTGACGAACCACTAATTCTTTTAACGGATGCGAAAATTACATCACTGAAAGACTTAGTACCCGTTTTAGAGCAGATTCAACAAACAGGAAGACCACTACTGATTATTGCTGATGATGTAGAAGGTGAAGCACTTTCTACTTTGGTACTTAACAAGCTAAAAGGTGTTCTGAACATCACTGCTGTTAAAGCGCCTGGTTTTGGTGACCGTAAAAAAGCAATGCTGAATGACATTGCTATTTTAACAGGTGCAACACTGATTACCGACGAATTAGGACTTACACTTGAAAAGGCTACCGTAGCTGAACTTGGTCAATGTTCTAAAGTAGTCATTGACAAAGACAATACCGTAGTTGTTGGTGGTAAAGGTTCGGGGGAAGCTGTGGCTTCAAGAGTGGCTGAAATTCGTGTACAAGCTACAAACACAACGAGTGAATACGACAAAGAAAAACTAGAAGAGCGTTTGGCTAAACTTTCTGGTGGTGTTGCTGTTATTAAAGTAGGTGCTGCAACAGAAACTGAAATGAAAGAGAAAAAAGACCGTGTAGACGATGCGCTTTCTGCAACAAAAGCTGCTGTAGATGAGGGTATTGTTATTGGTGGTGGTGCTGCGCTTATTAAAGCTGGTGCAAAAGTAAACGTAGAGCTTGAAGGTGACCAACAAATTGGTGCTGAGATTATCTTACGTGCCATTCAAGCCCCTATGAAGCAAATTGCTTCTAATGCTGGTTACGATGCTGGTGTGGTTGTGGACAAAGTGATGAACGCAACGGACGAAAACATTGGATTCAACGCTGCAAATGGTGAGTACGTAGACATGCTTGAAGTTGGTATTATTGACCCACTTAAAGTATCACGTGTTGCGCTACTCAATGCAACATCAGTTTCATCTTTACTGTTAACAACAGAAGCGACTATTTCAGACATTCCAGAACCTGAAACAGCTGCTCCTATGCCTCCAATGGACGGCATGGGTGGTATGGGAGGAATGGGAATGTAAATTCCCCTTCTCCATCCTCTTTTTCTAAACCTTTTTCTCTTCTCTTCACAAATACCTACAATACAAAAAATAGTTTTCAACTATTATATTTTAATTTAAACTTAATTTAATTTTTTAAATTATAAAATTTATAAAATAAAATATAACGGAATACATTATGAACCAATTAAACAAAAAGCTATTCACTTCCATCACACTCTTCTCAATTATTCTTTTTTCAACAGGCTGTGCTCCTAAAAATTCTGATGGTACATATAATAGTACTTATAGTTATCACCCATACCTAAAAGATAAAAAAATCAATACTTTTCTAAGTAAAAGCAGTACCACTCCCCTAATTAATAATAACATTGAAAAAATTGCAAAATCACTACTGGGTATAGACTATAAGTATGGAGCAAATGGTCCATATCAATATGATTGTTCAAGTTTTACAAAATATGTTTTTGCACAACAAGGTATAAAGCTACCAAGAGTTTCACGTGATCAGGCACAAAAAGGACAATACATACAAGCTAAGCAACTTCAAAAGGGAGATTTAGTTTTTTTTGACTCAAAAAAGTCTACACGTATTTCGCATGTTGGGATTTATTTAGGAAAAGGGGATTTTATTCATGCCAGTTCAACACAAGACAAGGTAACAATTTCAAACTTAAGTTCTAACTATTATGCTAAGCATTTTAAATGGGGAAGACGTGTAACCACTATGAATTATGCAATGAGATAAGTTTGACTACCCTTAGTGAAGAGTAACTAAGTGTAGTCAAAGTAGTCGAAATTAAAAATCGTAAGTAATACCAACACTTACAGCATCTAAGTCTGGTGAATTCTCTTTATAGTAAAGTCTTTCATAATCAGCAAATACACCAAAACCTTTTTCTTGGTCTGCTTTTCCATCAAATTCTCTATCATATTTAGCTTCTTTTTGCTTATCCTCAGAAAAGTCATACTCTAAACCAGCACCAAATGCTAGACCAGAAACATCAGTTCTTCTAAGTGAACCTTGTGTTGTTGATTTAGCATAACCTAATAAACCATAGGCATTGACAGTATCAGAAATAGGATACATCGGTTTTAAAAATCCACCTAAATGCTTAATCTTTCCTCCATCTTCTTTATATGAACTAATCAATCCTCTGGCTTCTAGCCCCATATATTCATTAAAATCGTAACCAGCTCTTAACACTACTCCTCCCGTTTTATCCATAGGCTTTGTCACACAATTTGAATCATATCTTGCAGCAACAACCCCCATACCAACATAAAAAGGAGATACCTCAGCATTTGCTAAAACAGGTGCTACCACAACAGCTACTGGAGCTTCAATAACAGGTGTTACAGGAATAACTTGTGCTGCTTTAACATCTTCTACATGATAAGGGGTAATGGGAAGTAGCTCTCCACCAGCCATTAATACATTTGTACCTAACACGAAAGTAAGTACTGATAATTGAATTTTTTTCATTTTTTATATCCTGAAATATTATTTTATAATGATTAGATAATAACGAAAGAATATTTATATCTTATTTAAAACTTAAATTATAATTTAATTTATATTTTAAAGTTAATATTAAAAAACAAAAAATATTTATTTTTACCAGTCCAGTGCCAAGAATATAATAGAAATAAACAAATCAGCAATAAAAATAGTAACAGAAGCTAAAACAACTGCCTTTGTAGTAGCAATACCAACTCCCTTTGCTCCACCAGAAGTATGATACCCCACATAAGTACCAATAGCCCCAATTAAATAACCATATACTAAAGCTTTAATCAGTCCTGTACCAATATCAGAAAACTGTAAAAGTTGGGTAATACTGTCTTTATAAACAACAGGATTCATGTCTAAAGCAAACCATGCCATCAAAAAAGCCGAAGTGTTTGAAATCACATTAAAGGCTAATACCAACAATGGTACAGCAATGGTTGTAGCAATAACACGAGGAGCCAATAAATACTTTTTAGAATCAACAGCCAAAGTCTCTATGGCATCAATTTGCTCTGTAACCCTCATGGTTCCAAGTTCTGCTGACATAGAGGAAATAGCCTGTGCTGTAACCATGAGTGCAGCTAAAAGGGGTGAAAGTTCTCTCGTAATAGAGATAAAAATGGTATAACCCATAAAACTCTCAGCCCCAAATTTTGAGAACCCTTGATAAAGTTGCACAGCTTCAATAAGTCCTAAAAACAGTGCCGTTAAAAAAATAACACCAAACGTACCAATAGCAATAACTTCTATTTGCTCAAATATTTGCTTAATACGCCATGGACGCTTAAACATCAATCCTATAAGTTGTATTTGAAAAATAATAAACGCCCCAAAACGCTCCATACTTTGCATAAAACGAACAAAAGGGGTACCAATAAGTGAGAATATCGTTTCCATGTGCTTCTTTTTAATTTTTGTTTATTTTATCTAAAAAATCTGCTAAACTAACTGTATGAAAATTGGAACAGACATTACTGTCGTCTCTCGTATAGAGAACGCTCATAACAAATTTGGTAGCAAATTTTTAGATAGATTTCTCAGTCAAGAAGAACAAAAACTCTCACAAAAACCCAATAGTTTAGCAGGTTACTGGGCTGCAAAAGAAGCCATTGCTAAAGCATTAGGCTGTGGAATTTGTGCAGAACTTGGCTTTCATGATATCATTTTATACAAAGATGAAAGACAGGCTCCTCACTTTAAATTAAGTCAAGAAGCTCAAACATTTCACCAAATTAAAAGCTCTTCACTCTCCATTGCTCATGATGGTGGTTTTGCCATAGCTGTTGTAGTCATTGACTAATACAACTTCCCCTTCAAGTTCACATACGTCAAATAAACCCTCAAATCAAACTCCAACTGAGTATAAGAGGGTTCCATGTACATACAAAATTTATAAAAAGCCTTGTTATGCTCTTTCTCTTTAAAATGAGCCAACTCATGCACCACAATCATGCGCAAAAACTCTTCAGGCATATTTTTAAATACCGTACCTACCCTTATCTCATTTTTAGCCTTAAGCTTTCCACCCTGCACTCGTGAGACAAAAGTATGGGTTCCTAAAGCATTATTTATAACATTTATTTTTCCATCATAAATGACTTTTGAAAGGGTAAATTTTTTAAGGTATTGATTTTTAAATTCATTGGTGTACTCATACAAAGCTTTGTCGTTTTGATACTCATGCTTTGTGGGGTATTTGTTTAAAATGTAGTTTGAGAGTTTATCTTTTTCTATAAGCTCTCGTATTTGATCTTGGAGGTTTTGTGGGTAATTGTTTAGGTATTTTAACTTCATCTCTTTTTCGATTTAAAAAGAGTAATCACTGAACTGCTTTTATCAAACTCAACCTTACACTCTACACCACAAAAAGGGCAAATTACTAAAGCTACCCCTACTCTATCTTTTTTAGGAATAGCCTTCTCAAAATCTTCTTCACACTTCCAACACTCTATTGTTATTATATTTTCTGACATACAAATCCTCTGTAGGTGTGACCCTGTCACACACTTAATCTAAACCATTATTATATGGCAACTTATTTTCCAATTCCATCATTATTTAACATATGATACGCTCACACCTAGTACACTCAAATCATGGTAAAAACTGAAATAGCAACCCCTATAAAAAACAAAGCCACCGAAACAACGAGCATCTTCCCTTTCTTTCGAGCTGAAGCATAGAAATACTTTTCTATCTCGTCTGGTTTTGTTTTATTTACCTCATATTCTTCAGGAAAAATTGCCAACACTGTAGCCACCACTGCCATAAACCAAAACAAAAAAGTAATGCCAATCGCCCAACTTCCGTCTAGAGTTGCTCCATCTCCAGCTATGAGTTTTAACACCGTAGCGTAGATTCCTACCATTGCCAATTCTAAAGTAAGTAACTGTTTCCCCATGTTGTCCATAAGCGTTGCTTGATTAGCAATGTCTTCAGCAAACTTTTCTTGAAGCTTTTTATCAATGCTATCTAATGGTTTTGATGTATATTTTTCCATATTTCTCTCCATTTTTAAAATTTTATCATTATTTTATGTAGGACATGCTCATACCTACGACACTTTATCTTTCAAAGCTTCAAAATTATCAAACCCATTATTTTTAGCCAACCCATCCAAAGCTTCTAAAGCTTGTGCATTCTCTATCTCTTTCGCAATCTTATAAACGTTTAACCATTCATGTAATGCTTTTTGAACCTCATCATTAGCCAAATATATATGCCCTATATTAAAACGGGAAGCACACTCTCCTGATTTATCGTCTATCTCTACATATATCTTTAATGACTTTTCTAAGTATTCCAAAGCTTTTGAATACTTAGCAATTTGATGGTTTTGAATGGAAATTTGATTGAGTAACACACCTCGAAGCATTCTATCTTCTTTATTACTTTCATCAAAAAGCCAGGTTTCTAAAACTTCAATATTATTAACTTTACTCAATGCTTCATAAGCTATGAGTCCCCAGGTAAGGTTTTTTCTTCCATAAGGATGGGCAAACAAGCCAAACAGATACTCTGAAGCTAGAATATAACTAGCTTGGGCAATACTTAAATCTTTTTGACCTAAATATTCCAACACTAAAGCAGAAACCTGATACTCGTTAAGTTCATAAGTAGAGTTATAACTCTCTTCCACTAAGGAAAAAGAAACTAAGATATCTAAGGCTTTTTTAGGTAAATCTAATGCTATTTTTCGTACACCGTCTTGAGGTACAGGTACATCATAAACAGTCATTCGTTCAAGCAGTTCTCGTTCTTCTAAACTTAGGTAAGAAAGTATCTGTTCTATGGACATATCTATCTGTATCTCTCTGGTAGCTTTAGAGAGTTTGGCTAAAAATTGTTCTTCATCTAGCCCATTCATGTTCTCTATGGCTTTTATAAAAAACCCAACGCCTCGGTAATTTCCTCCAAAAGTTTCGTAAATTTTATTGAGTTTGTCTTTTCGTGAAACCTTTATGTTTTGCATGGAGAGAAAGTAAAGAAAGTCACTTTTTAAAGGTCGATTAAGAGCAATGGCGTGTTCGCAGTTTGGCAGTAACCAACGAGAAGTCATAAGTACTACTACATTCTCTATATTACTAAGTGTCTCTATCCATGCTTTTAGTTTGGTATCGGTTATCTCTTTAGTGATTGGGTCTTGAACACTTTCTAAGTTGTCAAAAATGAAGGCTACTTTTTTATGCTCTTCTAGTAGTAAATCAGCCACTACTCTTGTAACATAAGTTTGGTCTTCTTTAAAGTCATCAAAAGTCTCTTTAAATTCATCTTTATTATCTTTTGACAAAGACTTTTTCATATCATTTATAAATTTTTTCCAACCAAGACTGTCTTCACCTTTTAAAGTATAATCAAAAACCTTATACTCTTCTTTTCTAAGTTCCACCCCAAACTTAGCAACCATCGCTGTTTTACCAATGCCTCCTTCTCCGTGAAGTAGAAGTTTTTTGAGCTTGTTCTCGTAAAGATAGTTATAAAACGTTCTAAATTCTCTTCGTCGTCCAACATAAAGTGTAGGGTAAAGAATTTGATTTAAGGTTTGATTTAAACTTTCTTGTGTTGGAGGTGTTGGCATAAAATCCCAATTGACCAAGGGTCTATAAACATCTTGCGAAACCAACATGGGCAAATGCCAATGTTCTTTAACTTCATCTTCCAGTTTTCCTATTTCATGTCGTGCTTTTTGAACAGCTTGGGCGATGGACTTTTCATTGGCTACTTGTTCTATGAAGTTTTGAGCAAATATAATTCCAGCTTTATCATAAACGCTCTCACGCATACCAATCACATTTTTAATGCCTGAAAATGCAAGACTCATAAGCAAACCACTTTTTAACGTTTCATTACTTGCCATAGCTGATTCACAAGAAGAAAGCACCACACATTCTACTGAAGAACCGACAAAAGCCGTATTAAGTTCTTTTTCATCTATATGAACACCTAAGCCTCGTTTGTCTTCAAAAAGAAATGAGCCTTTGCCATCAGCATAAGAACTATGCCCACTTAAAAAGACCATGTCAGGTTTTTCTTTTTCTATAAGCTTTTTTAAACTAGAGAAACGTCCATCATTCGGAATGCTTATCTCCACTAAACCCTTTTGCCTAAAAGGTAAAAGAGTTTCAAGTACAACCTCTTGTTCTTTCTCTACCGAAAGTCGTCCTTCTTCACCAATGTTATCAGAAAGCGTTGAGAAAAATAGAACTCTTAATGGTCGTTTTTCTAATGGGCTTGAACTATTAGGTAAATTAGGAATTTTTCGACTTAATGTAAAGTTAGGATGTTGTGCTAAAAATCCGTAAGTGGGATGAAAAAGCAGTTCCCATGGAAGTTGTAAGGTTTGTGCATCGTTACTCTCTATGATAATGGACTGAATTTCTTTTGTGAGTTCTAAAGGTTCAGAAAACTCTAGCTTTTCCCACAGCTCTTTATCGATGAGTTCTTTTGATTGTTGCAGGTTTATGTCTAAGTTATTTTTTGGCGTAATGGTAAACATTGGATTTTCCGTATTTCTTTGGAAGTAGAATAATTATAGCGTTTTTTACTAACAACTATAAAAGCTTTTCAATGAGTACTCTACTATATCAACTAGATAGAAAAGCTCTGGAAACTTGAAAAAAACAATACAATATATTATAATAATAAACAATACTTTATATTTATATAAAAATAAAATTAATTCTTATATATTATTTAATATTATCCATATTTATTTTTTTAAAAAGTTTTAAAAAATATCACAATCTTTCTAAAGAAATATAGCTATCATATTCTTAGCGATAATTCGTTATCGTTACAAGGGCTATACAAAGGGCCAAAGGAAGAGCTTTATAAATTTTCAAAGAAGTTAAATAACTTCTGTAACACAAATAGCAAAATGTTTTTTCAAGTTAAAGGATGAAATCTCATCTTTGCTATTTACCCCTCATAAAATTTCACTTATTACGCTAAAATTACAGCATGAAATTAAAATCCTTCTTCTCCAATAGCTTCGGTATACTCTTCTCTCGTGTAACAGGTTTAGGACGTGATGTTGCCATGGCTTCTGCACTAGGAGCTTCCATATGGACAGACATCTTTTTTGTAGCATTTAAACTACCCAACCTTTTTAGACGTATTTTTGCTGAAGGTGCTTTTACTCAAGCCTTTATGCCTTCGTTCATTGCTTCAAAACAAAAAGGTGTTTTTGCCACGGCTATTTTTTTACGCTTTATGCTCATACTTATTGCTTTTTCTCTCTTAGTCACCCTATTTCCTGAGATTCTTACAAAAATCATTACGCCTGACTGGTCAAGTGAACAGATAGCCCAAACAGCCCCTTTAACTGCCATTAACTTTTGGTATTTGGACTTAGTGTTTATCGTTACTTTTTTAGCCACACTCTTACAATACAAAGAACATTTTGCCACTTCTGCTATGTCCACAGCATTACTGAACATTTCCATGATAGCAGCCCTTCTTTTTTACATGAAAGAAGAGCCTGAAACCATTATTGTTGCTGTTTCTTTTGCTGTACTTATTGGGGGGCTTTTACAAGTTATTGCACACCTCATCGCCATAAAACATTTTAATTTACAACGTTTACTCATAGGTGGTTGGAAATATAGAAAAAAAGAGAGTAAACAAGAAGATTTAAAAAAAGAAAAAAAAGAGTTTAACAATCTATTTTTCCCTTCAGTGTGGGGAAACTCGATGCCTCAAATTTCTTCTTTTATAGACACCATACTGGCTTCCTTTCTTATTTCAGGTTCCATCTCGTACCTCTTTTATGCCAATCGTGTTTTTCAACTACCTCTTGCCATCATTGCCATTGCTGCTTCTATAGCACTTTTTCCTGCTATCTCCAAAGCCATTAAACATGACAATGAAGCTTTAGCCTACCAACACCTTAACCGTGTTTTTTGGATTCTTTTAGCCTTACTTGGGGTAGCGACACTTACAGGTATCATCTTAGCTGAACCAATTATTTGGTTGCTTTTTGAACGTGGTGCTTACACAGCAGAAATGACAGTTAGTACAGCCAATGTATTAGCAATGTATATGTTAGGACTGATTCCATACGGCTTGGCTAAACTTTTTGCTCTCTTTCTCTATGCAAAAAAAGAACATGTAAAAGCTGCTAAGATTGCGACAATTACCTTGGTCATCAACATTGCTATCTCTTTCACACTTATGAAGCTTATGGGTGTAGCAGGGTTAGCATTGGCTGGGAGTATTGGAGGTCTTATCTTCTTTATACTCACCCTTAGAGGTGTTGGATTTCATGTGTTTACCGACATTATGAATTTTAAGAAACTTATCTATCTTGGCATGGGACTCATGCTTTCTGCCTTTGTTTTACTGTTTTTTAATGAATTGATTATGGGATGGATACGCTAAGTACCATCACGTAATCTTTTTTATCAAACTTTTCAGCTAAAATATAACCCAAAGAAAGACTCCTTGTCTAATAATTTAAAAGAAGAAGAACATGATTCCATTTGCCTATCAACAGCCTTTAGTTTTACTCACTCTATTTATACTTGTGGTACTTATCTACTTTGTCAACAAATATAAAAAATCCATGGATAAAAAACAACTTATCATTAATGAACAAAAAGAAAAAATCAAATGGCTACGTCAAGTCTTTGCTGAAAATGAACATCGATTCAAGCAAACAGAACATGAACTGGAAAAGCAAATATTACTTCTCAACAATAACATTCAAAGCCTAGAAGAACAGGCAAAAAATGGTACTAAAAACCAAGTGGTTGCTAAATTAGAAGTACTACAAAGTAAAAGAGAAAAACTACTGCAACGTGCAAACATTCATTTAGATTAAAAGGCAAGGATATGAGTAATTTAACCCAAAGTAAAAACATCCAAGACGACCTTACGCTTCTAGCGCAAAAAGTAGACAGTACCTATAAAGAAGGCTTATATGTTTATACTGAAGCCGTCGCGAACTATGCCTTAGAAATTGAAGAGCTAAAAAGCCAAATTAAACTAGAAAAAAAATTAAATGAAATAGAAGAAATAGAGCTTAGTAACATCAAAAGAGACAGAGACCATGAAGAGCGATTCCTTGAAAAGTTAAATGAAACTTTTAATCAAAAGATACACTCAATCAATGAACTAAAAACAGAATATGCTGATCTTATGGAACAAAATAACTATGAAAAAATATTAAGAAAAAAAAAGAGCGAACTTCAATTAGCCTTAGATGAACTAGAAGAAGTTGAAATCACCCTCTTACAACAAGAATTAGAACACATTAATCTACTCAAAATACTCGCTCCTAAACGTAAAAACATTGTCCAACTGGAAGAAAAACTAAAAAAACTTGAACTGCAAAAAGAGTTTTATTCCTTAAAAAACTTACAACAACTTCCACAGTTGGTACTTGAAACAAGTGATGAAATAACCACAGAAGTTATTGAAGAAGATAGCCTAGAAAGCAATAAATCATGACCCTCTTTATAGATGGTGATGCTTTTCCCAATCTTTTGAAACCCATTGTTCTTAAAGCCATAGAACGCTTAAAATTAAAAACTTATGTCATAGCGAACAAAAAAATAAATATGGGAAAATCCAAATATCTTGAATACTTAGTCGTAGAACAAGGTGCTGATGAAGCTGATGATAAGATCGTAGAAAGGCTTGTAGCAAATGACTTAGTTATTACAGCAGACATACCACTGGCTGACCGAATTATTGCTAAAGATGCACATGCCATTGACCATAGGGGTGAACTTTATTCTATTGAGAACATTAAACAATACCTAACCATGAGAAATTTTATGCAAGAGATGCGTGATGCTGGAGAAATAACAGGGGGACCAAAAGCATTTGGGCAAAAAGATGCCCAAAACTTTGCAAATCAGCTTAATTCTTTTTTGCAGAAAATTGAAAAGCAATATTAATTACCTAAAAACTCTTTCTTTGCATCCTTAGCTATTTTATTTAAATATTCATAAGCAGTTTTATCTCCATATTTGTTTTTTAAATAATTATAAACATAGTCATACTCTTTTGCTATATTGGTATTTTGTAACATTGGATTATCTGAGGCAATAAAGATTTGAATCTCATCATTTTCTTTATTATGAATAGGTTTAAAATCATACATAGGATGTTCCTCATGTGTATGAATATGTGAAATTAACAAATTAGAAGTAGGCATTACTTCTATACTAATACTACGTTTTTTAATAATATGAAGCTTCACTAACTCTTGTAAATAATCAATTGTTTCAATAGAATGTAAAATTTTTTTATTATAAATTTTTTGTCCTCTATTAATCACATATCCTTTTTTTATGGACTCTTTTTCTCTTCCTTTATAATCACTCATGTATGCTTTATAAATGTTAAATGCATTTTTATTGAACCGTACAGAATGATAACGCTTTTCATAACGATTTTTTTCATCAATGTCTACCTCAAAAAAATCAGGAAGTGCTGCTACCAAATAATCTGTATCTGGAATAATCAAGCAATCTTTATATTGTTCAAGTTCCTGTAAATCTTTTATGTTAAATCGTTCTATCATAGTATCTAACTCAACAAAACAATTACGCCGTAAAAACCACGCATCAATATAATCATCAATTAAGAAAGTACCTTCTAAATCTTGATAAATATAATTACCTGTTTCTAAAATGGTTTGTTTTGCATAGGATTTATATTTTTGAATTTCAGGATTAATACTCTCATGCATCTCTAACATATAGTAAACAAAAATCATATTATTAAAAAGTTCTTCATAGCTCAACTGAACAGAACCTATACGTTCATAAAAATTTTTAGAACTTAAACCCAAAGCAACAGCATGTCCTAAACGATCTCCATCACGTAAATTTAAAAATAAAACTGCTTCAAAAATTGAACGAATTCCTGAAATCAAATCTCGGAAATCTTCACCCACATGATAAGTATATTTTAATGATATTTGTTCATTAAAAGTATGTCTTTCTACATCTTGTTCATAACTATAAGGCATCTCATGCTTCATATAAAAAGAAGAAAGTTTTTTACTTGACTTAAAATAGCGATAAATTGGTGCATAAACATACGGAGGGGTGTGATACTCTTTACTCGCAGCATCAATACCAGCCACATAAGACCTTATATCAAAATCATAATGTGTATTTGACAAAAACTCTACTAATGCTAAACTTTCTTTTTTTAATGATAACTTTAATGCTTCAAACCTTTGTTTGCTAATATCATTTTTTCTTTTAATAAAATGATAAATAAATTTTAATTTTAATTTTTCATTATGCATATTTTCAAAAACTTTTACATAATCACATAAATCTTCATAAATAGCTTTAGCTTTATTTTGAGGTGTAATTCGGGCTTCTATATAAAGGGGTTTATGTAATTGATTTGAAAGATTAGACAAAGAATAAATAATATCTTCTTTCTCTTTTTTGGCTAAAGAACGTCGTAAAGTACTTTTTGAATAAGTGGAAAAATATCCAAGTCCTGTACGTTGATGTTGTTGAATTAAATAAGATTTTAACATATTTCGCATCGTCAAATAAATTTTAATAGCTGAGACAACAGAAGGCAACTTAGAAATAAATAATTGCTCAATAAAAACCAACATTAAAAATCGATCAGCGTAAATGATTTTTCCTTGTATAAAATGTTGACTTGCAGCATATAAAAGATAATTATCCTCTTGACTTACATACAGATGCTCATCCGTTCTCAATTGTAAATAATCATCATGTCGATCACGTAATAAAAAAAAATTTTCACTATCGATTAAACTTAAAACTTCCACAACATCTTTATAGGCATCACTTTTGTCAATGATACCTGTAATTAGGACTTGCTCTAAAACAGAAAGAGAAAGTACTAAGTTTTTAATACTAAGCTCTGCATTATTTAACTCAATAGTCGTACTCTTAGGAAGTTTATGAACATTAATAATATTTGGGTTAATCAGCATACTATGTACTCTATATTCAACCCTCATTCCTGCACCAAGATGCATGTGTAAGTCACTTAATGAGTCCAGTTTATGTACAGCTGAAGATTGGGTAAACTTATCTGTATAGACATTTTTATCTAAAAATCGATGGCTATCAGACTTCTTATAATTTCGTGAAGCCTCATAAATAAAAAAACCCTCTATTAAAAAATTGTCCAATGAACTTTCAATAAGTTTCAAATCTTCAACATAATTTTTTTTCACAAAAACCGTATGGTTTGCATCCAACTTATAATGTGTTTTAGCAAAGTATCTACAAATCTTAACAAAATCTTTAGCATAGTTATGCGTTAACTCATCATAACTATCTTCTAAATATAGATAATGTTCGCTGGGATTATTATGTATCATAAAATCAAAAATACCATCTTCTAAATTTTTATATTGAGGATATAAAACTTTTTTCAATTCTTTTTCAACACTTTGATAAGAATACAAAAAATTAATAAGTGCAATATGTTTTTTTGTTGTTTTTTTAAGAGGCATCTTCAGGCTTTAACTCTTTAAGATATATGTCATTATAAAAGTACTTATCTAAGGCTATCTCCATTTTTTTATTATTGTCCTTTAGTGAAGCATCTTGTAATAACTCATCTCTCTTCATCTTAATTTGTTTACGAATGCCTTGTAATGCTTGGTCATCAAGATAAGATACAAAAACATCAAAGCCGACAATACGATCCTCTTTATCACGTTTTTTTGCAATAAAAATCTCTTGGTACCCATAAGCATCTTTACAAATTTGACTCCAAATATAATAATATTTTAAAGCCCTAACAATAAAAATAACAATAGAAAAAAGTGTCTCTTTTATCTGAACCTCATCCTCCTCCATTAACTCTTTATTAAAATATTGTTCAACAATCTCCAAATTTCTAAAAAGAAGATTATTTTCATCTATTTCATTCATAGGCATATACTTTTCTGACTTATCAACTTTTTTGAATTTTTGATTGGTATATAAATACTCTTTATATATTGGAATATCTTTAGTTAAACTTTCAATAAATTCAACCAAAAAAGCATTCAAAAAAGTACTAATATAAATCGAAAAACAGTAATTAAAATAGTCTGTATCTGTATTTTCAGGCTGATTCTTTTCAGACTTACAATCATGTTTTTCACAAGGCTTAGCTTGTGTACACGTTTCATCACAATGCATTCCTCTGTAAAGATAAGAGAAATTCTCTACAATACGTTTGGAAAAACGATTAATTGAAATAATGCCAAACGATGTTTCTGAGCCTTCTAATACTGGTGCATATATTTTATTATCCATTGTTAACATCTTTTGAGCTAAGGTATCAACTGTTTTTTCATTATCTTGATAAGCCAAATAACCTATAGGTAAATAATCTAAGATTAACTTTTTTATTTTTTTCTCTTGTTCCTCTTTTTTTGAATTTTCTAATAGATAACTATACTCAATAAAAAACACCAAACTTTTTAAAAAAGACATGCTACTATGTTTAATGGTTGTATGTTCGCGTTGTGTATAATCATATAAAATCAACTCATAAGGTTTCTCAATACTATGTCGTAAATTATTAATGCCTCCTAAATATTTTTGTTTACCTGATAATTTTCGTTCTAAGCCTAAAAGGTCATTCTTTAAATCTCTTAAAGGATTCGTTGCTAACGCTTTCAAAAACATAATTTGCGAAGAAGAAAGCTTAGATTTAGTAAGTTTACCATTTTCTCCTTTTTGCATAATATAACGCTTCGTTACTTGCATGGGTAAAAAGGAACGTAATGAAAACTCAAATAAACCCATAATAGAGATAGATTTTTTAATTGACATTTCTGAAATAACATTATTTCCTTCGGTCTTTAAAGGGTTTATATCCATACGTTTTAAATAATAACTCTGCATCCAAAGCCGATGATACGTCTTAACATAACGATCATAAGAGTTATATCCATCAATTGAAAATGTTTTTTTAATAATATTTCCATGATAACCTTCTTTATTAACAAAATTTGCATTTTCTATAAATTCTCCCCACATATCTACCAAAACACTCTCTTTTCTATTATGGGCGCGTGGATAATCTAAAAATCTTTTAATCAAACTCTCTTTTAATTCATCTTTACAAATACGGTATTGTTTATCTTCCAAAATGATGGTTTCTAAAAAATTGCGCATATCACTAATAAATGAACGCATAGAGAGATTTTCCAAATAATCTATAAAAGTATCACATAATTTTTTTCTATCATCATATTTTCGATATGCTCCATAAACAACATTTACAAAATAAGTTAATAAATTTTTAGAATTTATATTAAATTGAATTCCATTTGTATTGGTATAAGTAAAATATAAACTAGGAATATTTTTTTCTTTTTTTGAATTATTATAATAATCATAAATAGCATACATATCATCTGTTTCCACTCGACGTGAAGGGGGAAAACTTTTTAACATATACGCACGAGGTAAACTTTTCAAAAAAGACAAGTCACTTTCAGAGTCTATTGAATAAATTGGTGTTTCTACTTCTTGGTCAAATTTTTTAAAAAAATTCTTTTTAATCAAAGCATAAGCTTGTGATGAATTCATAGCAACAATTGGTATAACCAAAGGACTACTTAAATAACGACGAATAACATCTATAATATTAAAAGCAATGCCCAACTCCATATCAATGTCATCAATCATAAAGACCAAAACTTTCTTTTCAATTACCTTACACACTTCATCAAACAATTGATGGAAATGATAATCTAAAGTTAAACCCTCATTAAAAGAATATAGTCGTTCATTATAATCCATATCAGAATCAGCATAATAGCCCTTAATAATACTGTTGTTAATTTGTTTAATTTTTTTTAAAATACCATGAAATCGGTCTCTACTATTATCCTCATATCTATTTTTATCAATGTTATTAATCACAAGTGTATAAACTTGGGAAAGTAACATTAACAAAATATCACTATTGGTTTTCTCACCATTATTTTGAATATTAATCAACGTAGGATCAATAATTCTAAAAACATAAGCTTCAGCGTCTTGGGCTTCTTCAGAACTTTTTTTAATTTTTAATAATAAAGTCGTTTTTCCACTTCCTCTTGGTCCATCAATAAGTATCGTATCATGCCCTCTTAAAGCACTAAAACACTCAGCTGATGAAGCATTCTTAAAGCCTTGAAGTTCCTTAACTCTATCTTGTATCTTTTTGCTTACAAAACTTACTTTATCATCTCGTAAAAACTCTTCATCACCTTGAACATTACCCAGTTTATTTAAATTAATAACTTTTGAATTACTTCCCATTTTCATCTCCAAAAATACACTTTATATAAAGTATAATCAAGTATTTATTTTAATTTAATTTAATTTAATTATTAAAATAACTTATATTATCTACTAAAGTGAGTCAAAAATTAACAATTGGTTGTATTTAATATTTTTTATGATAAATTAAATAAAAAAGGCTATTTGATATGGAAACCCTACTCAAACAATTTGATTCATTTTTAAAACGCGCCATACTACCCATATCTGTTTTAGTATCAGTTTTGTTACTGTTTCAATATAAAGAGTGCTTAAATACTAATAAAAAAAACTGTCTGGAACAATATATTCATAACCCAAATAATGAAGATTATCTTTTAATACTTTTCATAATAATACTTGTAATTGCTCTAAGCTTTATTATGAAAATATTGATACAACTATTTTTTGACAATTTTTTGAAAAAAAATTTTAATAGTTTTATTTTTTATTGTAATGAAAACTATACTTTAAAGGTTTTACGTCTAAAAAGTATTCAAAAATTAAAAAAGGAAAATCATGCATTTAATGATATAGAGATGACTGACTTCTTGTTATATCAAGTTATTGGGCGCAAATTACAATTTGTAGAACATCCTACCAATACAAAACGTTATATTGATGATGCAAAATCAGCTGGAAGTATTTTTATAGCCATAATAATAGCCATTATTATTAAAAGTTATTTATATGAATCATATTGGGGACTTTTTCTAATTCCATTTATGTATTTTATAGCCCTAGAATACATAATATCAAAATACCGTTCAAGAGCAATACGTATGTATACTAATTATTTAATTGGAGAAAATTATCCCATTTAAAATACGGGATTTAAAAAACTTATGCCTTTTTAGATGCTAAAATCATTTTAAGCATTTCATCTTTCAACATAAGCTTTTCTTTTTTCATTTTCTCAATTTCAATATCACTCATACCTACTCTACCATGCTCAGCATCTTTAACATCATGATCGAGTTTATTGTGTTTTTCAAAAATATTTGAAAAGTGTGTATTGGTCTGTTTTAACGCTGAAATTTCATTTCTGTACTCTGCTAACATTTGTGTCCTTTAAATTGTTATGCCCTCATTATAAAACAATCAGAAACGTATTTTATTGACCCAAATTAAGTATTTAGAATTATAAAGCTTTTTGCTATAATTCGCTCACTAAATTAAAAGGTCAACCGTTCATGCATATTTATGATAGCGTAAAAAAAACTAAACTTCCATTTGAACCCATTACTCCTAGAAAAGCTTCCATCTATGTTTGTGGGCCAACAGTTTATGATGATGCCCACTTAGGACATGCACGTTCAAGTCTTAGTTTTGACCTTTTAGCACGAACACTTAAAGCCCTATATTATGAAGTGACTATGGCAAAAAATTTTACAGACATAGATGACAAGATTATTAAAAAAGTACGTGAAACAGGTAAAAGCTTAGAAGAGATTACCACACACTACATTGATGTCTATAAGAAAGAAATGCGTACTTTAGGCGTGACTGATGCCGACATAGAACCAAAAGCAACTGAATCTTTAGAAGCCATGGAAACTATGATTCAAGGACTTATAGAAAAAGACATTGCCTATGTTGTGAATTCTGGTGATGTTTACTTTGACACTTCTAAAGATGAAAAATACGGTGCAATTTCTCATCAAGTAGTTGATGATGAAGACAACCAAAGCCGTGTCGAACATAATGCCCAAAAAAGAAACCCTAAAGATTTTGCTCTTTGGAAAGCTTGTGCTTCAGACGAAGACATCTGTTTTGAAACTTCATTTTCCAAAGGTCGCCCAGGTTGGCACTTGGAATGTTCTGCAATGATAGAAAAACATTTTTCCCATACACACAGTAATGACGAATACAGCATTGACATTCATGGAGGAGGAGCTGACCTTCTCTTCCCTCACCATGAAAACGAAGCAGCTCAAAGCCGTTGTTCAACAGGTCATGAACTCTCAAAATACTGGATGCACAATGGTTTTGTTAACATAGACGGTGAAAAGATGTCAAAGTCTTTGGGAAACAGTTTTTTCATTAAAGATGCCCTAAAAATTTATGATGGAGAGATTTTAAGAAACTACCTTATTTCTATTCACTACAGAAATGACTTTAACTTTAATGAAGAAGATTTACTTAACTCTAAAAAGCGTTTAGACAAATTGTATCGGCTTAAAAAACGTGTGACACCTACTAAAGCTTCTAAACCTAATATTGCTTTTCAAAAAGCCATTATGGCTGCCATGTCTGATGACTTAAACATTTCAGTGGCGTTAGCAAGCATTGAAGAGATGATATCTGAAGCCAATGATAAATTTGACGAAAACCCAAAAGACAAAGGACTCAAAAAAGAGACCTTAGCTAACATAGAGTTTATAGATGAACTTCTAGGTTTTGGAGGGAAAGAGCCTTTCTCTTATTTTCAAATAGGCATTGATGAAGAGACTAAAGAAAAAATAGAAACCCTCATAAAAGCTAGAGATGAAGCCAAAAAAGCCAAAGAGTATGAAAAGTCAGATGCCATTCGTAATCAGATAGCTAAAATGGGAATTTCACTCATGGATACCCAAGAAGGTACACTTTGGGAGAAGGTTTAAGCCTTATTTCCCTACTATATCAGTTAATGTCTTATAAAAGAAAACAATGAAAAACTTATTAAAACAATACTTACCCTATCTTGTTGGCTATAAACACCAATTTTTCTTTGCCATTTTAGGCATGATAGCTGTTGCTATTGGTACAGCTGGTTCTGCACAACTTATTAAACCTGTTTTAGATGATGTTTTTGTTGCCAAAGATATGGATATGCTTGTTCTTATCCCTTTTTTACTCTTTGGCGTTTTTGCCTTAAAAGGCATTGGACAGTACATCCAAACTTATTATATGTCTTTCATTGGACTTGATGTTGTGCGTAAATTACGCAATAACCTTGTGCAACATCTTACCTATCAAGACATGAGCTTTTTTCAAAAAATGCACACAGGAGAAATTCTTTCACGTGTCACCAATGACATTACGCGTATTCAAACCGTTGTAAGTAATATGATTCCAAGCCTCATTCGTGAGAGTTTAACCATTGTTGCTTTAACCAGCTATGTCATTTATGAAAGCCCAAAACTTGCTTTTTACTTTTTGGTTATCATGCCTCTTGCCATTTACCCTTTAGGAATTTTGGCAAAAAAAATGAAACGTTACTCCAAACTTTCACAAGAAAGCACTTCAGATATGACCTCTCGTTTAGGCGAAATTTTTACTAACATAGAAATTATCAAATCTAACTCTAGTCAAAAACTTGAAGCTAAGAAATTTGCCAAAGAAAACCAAAATGTTTTTAAATACTTACTCAAACAAGTGAAAGTCAATGCCTTAACCTCACCTGTTATGGAAATACTTGGGGCAATTGCCATTGGTTTAGTAATCTACATAGGAGGGACTGAAGTGATAGAAGGTCGTATGACCATAGGTGCTTTTTTTGCCTTTGCAACAGCCTTATTTATGCTCTATACACCTATCAAACGTATCTCTTCACTCTATAATCAAGCACAAGATGCTGTAGTAGCCAATGAACGTATGTTTCAACTTCTCAATACCCAACCGACCATTAACTCAGGAAAAATTGAACTCACAGAACAAATTAAACATCTATCACTTTTACATGCTTCCTTAAAATATGGAGATAAAATTGCACTCAACAATGTCTCAGCAGGTGTTGACCGTGGTGAGAACATTGCACTTGTGGGTGACTCTGGTGCAGGAAAATCTTCTTTGGTTAACCTTTTGGTTCGCTTTTATGATCCAAGTAACGGTGAAATTATTATTAATGAAAAATACAATACTAAAGATTTAACTTTAGAATCACTCCATCAAAAAGTTGCTTATGTGACACAGCGTATTTATATTTTCAATGATACTATTGCTCAAAATGTTGCTTATGGACAGGAATTTTCAGAAGAAAGGGTTATCAAAGCACTGGAAAAAGCACATGCCTTAGACTTCATACAAACATTAGATAATGGTATAAATACCCTATTAACAGAAAATGGCAACAATCTTTCAGGGGGACAAAGACAACGTATTGCCTTAGCACGTGCCTTATATAAAGAACCAGATGTTCTCATCTTAGATGAAGCCACTTCAGCACTGGACAATAAAAGTGAAGCCCTCATCCAAAAAGCCTTAGAAACCTTAAAGCATGAGATGATAACCATTACCGTAGCCCATCGTTTAAGTACCATTGAAAATTCAGATGCTATTTTAGTATTTAAAGAGGGGAAAGTTGTCTGTAGAGGTCAACATAATGACCTCATTAATGAATGTGAAGAGTATCAAAAATTGGCTAAAGTTTTAAAATAAGCTTTTTTATTACGCTTTATAGCTTGTTTAGGATGAAGCTAAAATGGTTCTTTTATTACACTTATCCAATGCTCTTTTTAACTGTTCTATTTCTAACTTCAATGCTTTATTTTCTTCTTCCAAGCTCACTTTTTCTTTGTGAACAATGGGTTCAGTCATTGGGCTACTTAACGTAGCCTCTTCTTCTAAAAGAACATACGGAACTTCTTTGCCATTCTCTTCAATGGTAATACTTTTAAGTTCTTTTGCTCGAACCATTTTCATCACCGTAAAGTAGCTCAATTTATACATCTTTGCATACTCTCTAAGGCTAACTTTTTTCATTTTATTTTCCTATTGAACAGGCAGTTCTTCTGATTTCCAAGCATTAATACCTCCATTTAGGTTCAATACAATAAAGCCATTTTTTTCCAAAATACGTGAAGCATAAACCGAACGACTACCACTACGACAATAAACTAAGATTTTTTTAGATTTATCTAACATATCCAAGTTTTTATTTAATTGGTCAACGGGAATAAGTTTTGCTCCTCTAATTTGACCCTCTTTTTTAAACTCTTCAGGGGTTCGTACATCTAAAATAGTTAAATTTTCATCATCATTGTTATCAATCATTTCATAAGCAACTTTCGCCGAAACTGACTCAAAGTTAGCCAAGATTAAACCTTTAGAATAAAGAAAATAAACCCCCATTAACACTAATACTACCCAAAACATATTGTCCATAATTTTTTTCACTTTTATATCTCTTTTTTATTTAAACAAAGTACTTCTAACTTTGTTTGCGTATCTGTAATCATAAATTTATCATCTTTTTGAACAGATGCTAAATCAACACGTTTCCCAGCCATTACTACTTCAGCCCAGCCCTCTTTTTGTTTCTTTTTTGGGTTATAAAGCCGTAGCTTCTCTTCCAAAGTTTTGAGTTCTGTACTTTTCAGCTTCAAAGCATAGTCTAATTTTTCTTTTAATTCACCGTCTAAAGGCATGACTCTATTTTCATATTGTGTCATTTGATACTGCATAACACGTTTAAACTCATCTTCCAAGTTTTCAAACTCTTTTTCCATCATGGTAATTTTACGTGAAACAGAATGACGTTGAAACTCTTGTGAAAATGCGTTTAACTTTTGGGCTTTATTGCCTAAAATTTGTTGCATTACCCTAGCATAACGTTCTTGCATTTCAGACAGAGTATAAAGTATCTCATTTTGATCAGGAAGTATCATTTCCATAGCTGAACTTGGTGTTGAAGCTCGTAAATCTGCTACAAAATCAGAAATTTGTACATCTATTTCATGTCCAACAGCTGAGACCACAAAAGTATTGAGAGCATAAATAGCATCAGCAACAACTTCTTCATTAAATGCCCATAAATCTTCTTTACTTCCACCACCACGTCCTACAACTATGACATCACAGTTTAAAGTATCTGCATAAGCCAAAGCTGCTGCTATTTGTACCCCTGCGCTTTCACCTTGTACCAAAGTATCTATTACCATTACCTCTAGTAATCTCCAGCGATTCTCTATGATTTTCAACATATCTTGTAAGGCTGCACTTTTAGATGCTGTAACCAATGCTACTTTTTTAATGTACTTAGGTTGAGGTTTTTTTCGATGCTGTTCAAAATAACCTTTTTTCGCCAATTTCTCCTTTAACTGTTCATACGCTAAAGCCAATGCACCTTGTCCAAAAGGTTCAATAGAAACGGTCATCAGCTGATACTCTCCACGAGGTGTATAAACAGAAATAGAACCATTAACCAGCACATGTTGTCCACGTTCCAAACGAAACTTCATTTTATTGGCATTAGAACGAAACATCACACATTTGATACTTGAATCTTTATCTTTTATAGAAAAGTAAACATGCCCAGAGTTATGATAGGTAACAGAAGAGACTTCACCCTCTACTAAAACATGCATAAATGTTGTTTCTAAAAGCGATTTTATTTTAGTGTTTAATGAGCTAACACTCATGGTTCCTTGAGACATTTAACTTTAATACTCCATATTGTTCTTTATGCTAGAAAGAGATTTTTTAGCACCATTATACACAACCCCCTCTAAAGCCTCAATGCTTTTTTTATACTTATTATCATTCTCTAACAACAAGAGTTTTAGCAAGGCTTTATGTGTTGTAGCCTCTTTAATCCTACGCTTAAGTCTCTCTTGGGAAGTCTCTTCCAAAACATTTTTAGTTTTAAAAATATCTCTAGGTACTAAAAAACCTGCTAAAAAAACCAATACATAAGACAAAACCTCTGACCAAAAATCCCAATCTATGCCTTTAGATTTTGGAGGATAATTTTCCTTATCTAACAATAGGGCTGTATCTACCTGTTTAACATTTATCTTGTAAGCAGGTAAAACCAATTCATAAGTTTTTTGACTAAGAGGATTAAAAGCTTTTAAAGTATGTTTGGCTAATGTAAAGCTTTCTTTAGCTGATATGGCATAGTCCCATTCCAATGATGAACTTGAACCTTTTACAGTATGAAAAATTTTAAATTTTGGATTTTGGGTAAAAAGTTTATAGGCATCACTTTTCTTTAAAAGTTTAAAGGAAGAAAGATGACCTTGACCCGTTAAAAATACTTTTAAATTAACAGGATTATAAGCTTCTGTATTTATTTTATCCAGTTTCTCTGTTAAAGTAAAATCGCCAACTAAGTCCGTCCCTGTGGGAATATTTTTGACTTCTAAAGGTATGGGAATGATATCCACTTTGATGTCTTTTTTTTCCAATCCTTTAACATTATCACGGTCGCCAGAAATAGAATAAGCTACTTTATCATCATCAGTAATGGATTTTCTCATTTCAAACTCTAATAAAACTTTACCTGATGTTTTCGGATAAATTAAATAGAGATACTCATGACGTAAATCATGGTATTTTTCATACTCTTTAAAGCCTATTTGATGAAACTCATAATCATCTGATTTTTTTAAAGAAAATTTAAAAAGCATCACTTTAGATTGGTCAACTTGTGTTAAATTAACCTCTAAAAATATTGCTTCTTTTTCATATGGATTTGCATTTGAAATTTGTAAATCATAAGCGACATCATTTGCATTTAATAGATTAACAACAAACAAAAAACTTAGTATAAAATAATGAAAATTCAACATAAAGGATTATAACCTAAATAAGAGTGTAGCCCTAATATCATCATATGAAACTTCACCCTTTAATGCCTCAAAAATTGGTTTAAATCTTAACTTTCCATCTTCTGAAAAATCTTCAGGTTTTTTATTTTCTTCAAGTTGAGTTATGGCACTTTCAATCGCTTTCTCAGGAAGGTTTTGAGGTTTAAATCGACTTAAATTTATGTTCGCATCTTCTTTTTTTAACGTTGAAAAATGATTCATAATCGTATTGACCGTTACCCCTCTTGCTCTCGCAACTTCATGAATATTCTCACAAGTCTCTAACAATGCTTTTGTTTTTAAATGGGTTGGCATATCTGATTTTACAGAAGATTTTCCAGCACGTATCAGTTTTTTCTCTTCTTCTATCTGTACAAAACTCACCAAACCACCTAAGCCTTTTATAAAATTCGTATGGGCTTGATCGAGTTCCTCTTCACCATAAACGCTAAGCTCTTCAGTTGCTTTTAGTGAAGCTTTTTTTATGGGTTCATCTATTCTTAAAGTCAACGGCTCAACCTTTAAAGCCATGTCATTTAAGCCTAAAAGCTGTAAACCGTCAATGTTCTTAATTCGAGACAAAGCAACATAACCTTGTCCAACTTCAAAAGTCTGAGATAAGTCAACTTGTGCTGCATCAAGGGTCATTCCTTGTGACTTATGAATGGTAATAGCCCATGCTAAACGTAAAGGAACTTGTGAAACTGTTGCTAAATTTTCACCTTTATCATTTTCAAGCGTCCATTCTTCAGCTACAACACGTATCTTCTGACCTGTTGAAGTCTTAACCACAGGAATATCTCCTTCAAACCCCATCACCGTTGCAGTCGTTCCATTAACATAAGATTTTTCAGGATTATTTTTAATAAAAATAACCATTGCACCCTTTTTAAGGGTCAATTCTTCAAGTACCAATGAAGTTTTAAAAATCTTTTCTATGTTTTTAGCTGAACCCTTTGAAGTATGTTTAAAAGTTTGTGGCTTTCCTTGTAACTTTGACAACGCTTCAAGGTTAATTCGGTCTACATCCACATTATGCGTATAAAGTTTTGTTACTGACATCTGCTCATCTAACTCCGTATGGAAACAAGCATCTAAAGTTTTTTTAGATTTTTCAGATACTTGTCCTGAACGAATATCATCAAGTAGTGCTATCAATCGGTCATCATCCTGACGAAATTTCTCTTCTAAATAACAGCTCTTTAGTGCCAAGGATTTCCATACAGGTACTTGCCAAGCAAAACGTTTTTCCTTAAACTCTTTACTTACAGGAGGCAACTGAAAAAAATCACCTGAAATTACAACCTGCACACCCCCAAAAGGTTCAGGATTATTTTTAAAAGCCCTAAGTACCTTGTCCATCGAAGCAAAAATCTCAGGTGAGACCATTGAAACCTCATCAATAATCAATACTTTTAACTTTGAAAAACGACTTTTAAGATAGGTTTTTTCCAATAAAAACGCAACATAACCATTGTCCACCACCGTATCACGAATCCCCAATGCAAAAAAGGAATGAATGGTTTGTCCTTTTAAATGTGAAGCTGCAATACCTGTAGGGGCTACAATGCTTGGATGAATTCGTCGTTCTTTTAAATATTGAATATACTGTCGTAATAAATAGGTCTTACCTGTACCAGCTGAACCCGTAATAAAAACGTTTTTACCAGATTTTAGAATCTTAAGTGCTGTAGTTTGTTTCATGAAAGTATTTTAACATGAATTATTTCTTTTCATTGAGTATATGTCAAATTGTCATTTAATTTTTAAAAAATTCGCTCTATTATGAAAATTGGGAACATTCTGATCATGCTTAATTGACCAAAAAGTTCGCTCATTTTCTTGGCTTAAAAGTATGGTAGCAACATTATAAATGTCAAATTCATCTAAAAAAAGTTCTTCTATTTCTAACACAAAACTAATTTTCAATACATGTTCACTTGTCTGAATTTCTATTACAGGATTATTATTAAGCTTAAATATCTCTACCTTAGAACGATAAGTTGATAAATAGTAAAAATTCCAGCCTAAAGAAGGAGAAAAGTTTAACTCATAATAAGCTTCCCTTTGAGTGTTTCCCAAAAAAAGCTCAAAGCATGTTCCTTTCCATAACTCATTGACTCTTTCTCTTTTCCTTACTTTAGGAAAACTATACTCAGACAAGGCTCCTTCGATGCTAAAATCTATTTGGAGACGATGCTTAGTTAATATCAGAACAGAATTTATTTGAAGATTATTCAAAGTGTTATTTGAAATAAGTTGATTATTCATTAACAAATTACTTCTCTAAATGAATCGGTACAAACTTAGGGCCCACCACACAAGGATACTCTTTAACAATCAGTCTTCCATTTTCTAAAATAGTATCTGCCCAACAATATTCATAACCTTTTCGTGCATCATTCTGAATTTTAGGAACATACCAAATCACAATATTCTCACCGTCAATAGACTCTTTTTGTTCTAAAAAACGTTCAACCCCATCTTCATCTAATTTACAACAAAAACCCAAAGTAAGTAAATCTAAGTCACCTTCACCTTCTTTAAAACGTGTTACAAAAATACGGGCATTATCTCCCCTACTTTGATCTTTAAATTGCCCCCTATTTGGCTCAATATAATAACCTTGATTATCCACAGATTTAATCTTATATAAATACTTATCTTGTGCATATACTTTTGCTTTATACTGTAAATCACTTCCTTCTGTGAACCATTTATTCCACGCAGTATCATACTTATAAAATGTTTCCTCTTCTAATGCCAAGTCTATACGCATAACAGGTCGATAAATTGCTTTTTCACCACAACCTCTACCAATGTTTATACCCACCACTCTAAATGAACCATCATTATAAAATTCAAAACGATTTTCATAACGATAATTACAAGCCATAGGCCATTTAGGATTACGATAGTCTTGTACCAAATAAAAACCAACTTTGTTACCCTCTTCTATTAAAGGAAAAATTCTAGGTGCATTAAAAGGAAGTACCACTGAAGTAGAAAACATGGGACAACCCATTGCATCGTTATAACCAAATAAAAAATTATCTTTATTTTCTACAAATGCTACTTCTCTCCCAGCCAATACAACACTTTCTTGACTGCCAATCTTCCCTTTTCCTTCATAAGCCACATGCCAATCCACAATTTTCGCTGACCTTAGAACTGCTTGACCCTGAAAAGAAGCATTAATCACTTCCAAACCATCTGAGCCTGTTATACGATAAGAAAAAGCCCATCCATCTTCCTTATGTGGCGTATCTTTTTGACAATACTGCTCCATAATCTCACGGTTTTGTAAAGAACGCTCAGAGATACAAGCAGGAGTAGCTGTTTTACCCAATCCAGCCCACTTAGCAGCAACTAACTTTAAGTCTGTCAAATCCACAATAGCCCAAAGTGCTTCTTCTTTACTATGATAAGAGAATGTTGGTGCCACACATAAATGCTGTTTGTTTTCACAGGGAGAATTATTAAGAGAACCTCGTACATTTGCCATGCTCATCTCTTTAATACTTGGTGTTTCACCCAATTCTTTTTTAATTTCAGGAGCATTTAGGGCAATGACTTGGGCAATTTTTTTTAACCGTAAACTAATGTCTCCTTGCATGTTTTTAAAACGCTTAAGTTCTAAAAGATTTTGGGTATCAGCATTCACAATGGCACGGGTTGTTGTATTCGTAACATAATTATATTTAATGGCTTGGTAACAAGTATGTTTTTGACAAATCTCTCGACTCTTCGCACTTAATACAGAAACAATGGCAGGTCGAATGCTCATCATATCATTATGTTCAACTTCACCTCGCCTATTTCGTGTGTCTTCTAAAAAGGCTCTATTTGTTAGTAAAAAACGTTGTACTACTTTCGCCTTAGCATCAAGTTCAGAAGCATCTAAGGGAAGTAAGCCTTGATGTTTTTGAATGTCTTCTAAATAGTGTTGAACTTCTTTTAAAGGTGCTTGATGCCTTGTATTATTTTTAGGTAAAACAATGCGTTCACTGTTTATTAAATAAGCGCTATCTCCACTAAACCAATACAGCCCAATGGCTAAAAAACCAAATACCAAAATAGCAATACTTATCTTTGTCTCTTTGTGCAATCTTTATCCATTCATTTCAAAATAATACGGTGCTTGATGCTCAATATAAACCAAGGCACTCATGATAACAAAAAGTATAGTCAGTAGGAACTTAAGCTCACTAGGTCTTAACTTTTTAAAACTTTCAAAATGCACAAAAAACGAAAAGAAAAAAAGTGACATAAACAGATGTTGCACCCTAAAACCATAAAATCTATCTAATAGCGTTGCCAGTAATACCACAAGAAAAACAAACAATGTTTGTTCTTTCCATTTAGAAGGAGTAACACAAGGATCGGTTAACATAAAATAGATAAATAACATAAAGGTTACGGAATAGAAACGATGATATAAATGCTGAAAAGTAATACTAGGGTCAAAATAAACCACTAATAAATATTGTAAAAAAAGATAAAAGAAGACAAATAAAAAAGGAATTAATACACGCCCAACACGGACTAAAATACTTAAAGCCAATACAAATACCAGCATAGAAAAAAGAACCTCATCACCAAACTGTCCTGTTATTAAATGTGCATCCTCATAAAAAAAGAGTAATCCTACAATTAATGCAAAATTAGAAGGGTTAAAAAAATGCTTAGCATCCAATGTCAAAAAATGCTTTTGTGCCAAGCCTAAAGTTATAATAAAAAAATAAATCCATAAAGTATTAGCATAAATAAGAACAATCACACCCACAGCCGTTGTTACTGCTGAATAAGAAAAGTAAAATGTTCGAGTATTATTAAAGTATAACAGTAGGTGTTCTATCAAAAGTGTAAACGTAATGATTAAGACAATGTCCATCCAAGCCAGATGAACATTCGCTGTAAAAGAGCCAATTATTAATAATAATAAAAGATTTAAACTCTGATGCAGTTGTAAAGACATAGCAATAAGTTTAACGTCTGTTAACCATCGATCATCTTATCAGCTTCTTTAAAAACTTTTTCAACATTATCACGTATCCACTTCGTATCCATCCACTCTTCTGGACGTACTTCTACTCCCTGAACCAAAATACCAAAATGTAAATGGTCACCTAAGGCTAAACCAGACAAGCCTGTTTGAGCCACAACTGTACCAGCTTCAACTTTTTGACCTTTTTGTACCAATACATTTGAACAATGTCCATACAGTGAGAAAAGTCCTAAACCATGGTCAAGCATTGGCATATTTCCATAAATCCCATTGTATTCATCATACACAACGGTACCAGGATTTGAGGTTATTACTTTTGCCATCTTTGTACTTGCCATATCTAAACCCACATGATAAGATTCAGAAACTTCATGATTTTTATCTTTATAATAATAATGACGCTCATCCCCAAAAGAAGCTACTTTAGCCCCATTACGTAAAGGATAGAACTTTTTAATTTTCCAAGAATCAAGCATTTCAGTAGATACATGTTTCGAGAGATCATGAATAATGATTTCATTGTCAAGTCTCATTGTTTCATTAATGGTTTTTAATTTCTCCAAACGGTTCTCAATCGTTGAATACTTAGGTTCAGTGTCAATTAAATCAGAAATTTTTCCATCTATGAACTTATCTTTAGCCTGTATCCAAGAAGTTTTATATTTTTTGGTTAACAAATAAAGAGGTATGGTAGCCACCCGTTTATTCCCAGCCATATCTTCAGCTGTAATACTCGCAACAAAATTATCCCTGTTAAAAGGCCAAGCCACAAGTGTTGCGTAATAGCCTTCTTTTTTATAAGGCTGTGCTTTAAAAAGCTTACCTCCAGCTTTGACATAAAAGCTTTTTAGTGCTGTGTCTTTAACTTGAAAAATAACCAAGGCAGAACCACCTTGGGTAATAGAATATGAATTAGACAAAATATTAATATCTGGACGTTTATAATCTACATGAACATTCACTTTTTTAACCACAGTATTCCCTTGGAAAAAATTCCAATTACTTTTATCAGTTGCTGTAAAAGTTAACTGTAATTTGCTTGCACGCGAGTCAAGTAAAGAACCATTAACAGATTTTTGAGGGTAATTAATCTCAACCAGTTTTTCATTGTTTGCTTCTAATAACAGCTCATTGGCAATAATAATCTCTTTTTCTCCATCACTAATTCTCACTTCATAAGAATTCAGGTTACTTTCATCACTCACTTTAATCTTCAAAGGCTCTTTGCGATTCCAATAAATAAATTTAGGAATATCAATACTAGGAATATTACGCTCAAAACTCTTCGATGTATAAATAAATGCTCCTGCGCCAATTAATGCGATTAATATCACTATCCATAAAGATCCTGAACTTCTATCTCTACCGTAACCTCTTCGTCTATAACTCATTCAATAACCTTCTTTCTTTTATCTCTAATTTTATTTCATTTAATAATTTGTTTAAATCAATTTTTTTACTAGTAAATCCAGAGGAAAGACAATGCCCTCCTCCACCAAAGTGTCTAGCTAATCCTGAAACACTCACTTTATCACTACGAAATGACACTTTAATATGCTCTTCTAACTCAACAAGTAAAATCGCTATTTTAACAGTAGCCAACGCAAGACCATAATCAATTAACCCTATTAAGTCCTGCTTATTTGCTCCTGTTTGTTCAAAAGTTTCTTGATCAACAACCAGAAAAGCAAGTTCTGCATTATGTGACAGTTCCAAACTCTTTAAAGTATAACTTAAGAGTCTAAATGAACTCAGTGACTTTCTTTGCATCAAATTTTTATTCACCTTTTCAAGATTAACCCCTAAAGCAAGAAGTTCAGATGCAACAGTAAACGTCTTTGAATTTACTTTTGAAGTTGTAAAGTTTTGGGTAGTTGTTACCAAGCCCACATAAAAACAAGTAGCTACCTCTTTAGTAATTTCAAAATCATGTTTCAAAAAATTATAAGTACCCATTGAAATAGATGCATATGAATTATCAACACTATTTAAAAGAGCATACCCTTCATGCCTATCATCATGGTCTATGGTTACGATATCCCTTAAACTTACATCAAAATTTAATACATTAAGATTCATCAAATTACATGCTATTATAAAACTATTATCAAAGTCCATTCGATTTTTTATTTTAGCAAAATGAGGTAAGAAATCTAAGTAATTTGGTAATTTTGCATCCATATTAGAGATTTCAACCTCTTTTCCTAAATTTTTGAGAATACTATAAATAGCTAAGCCTGTTCCGAGGCTGTCTGTATCGAAACTTTGATGGGTCACAATGCTTATTTTCTCATGCTTATCAAGCAATTCTTGAAACACATCAAGCAAAAATTCAACCTTCCATTTTCATGGATAAATCTATCCAGTTTGCTTGATGAACTAATGCACCAGAAGAGATAGCATCTACCCCTGTTTTAGCAATTTCTTCAATGGTATCAAGTGTAACATTCCCACTGGCTTCTAGTAAAATATGCTGATAATTCTTATTTCGGTAAGCCACTACTTCTCTAATAGCATCATTAGTCATATTGTCACACATTACAATATCTGCTCCAGCTTTCATAGCAGACTTTACCCCTTCAAAATCTTCGCACTCTATCTCAACTTTAGAAGTAAACGGAATCTTTTGACGTACTTCAAGCATAAATTCCTCTAAATTATCAATGGTCTTCAAATGCGTGTCTTTTAACATTAAACAATCATCTAAACCCATTCTATGATTAATTCCCCCACCACAACGTACAGCATATTTCTCAAACTCTCTAAGTAAAGGTCTTGTTTTACGTGTGTCTAAAAGTTTGACCCCATAGGGTTTTACTTTATCAACAAACTTAGCTGTTAATGTGGCGATAGAAGAAGCATGTAATGCCATATCTAAAATAGAACGTTCTAAAGAGAGAATACGTTTAGAGTCACCAGAAACAAACAATAACTTCTCTCCTACTTTAAATGGGCTACCATCTTTAACCTGCCATTCTAAGTTTAAATCATACATTTTCGCAACAATTTCTATGTATTCACGAGCAGCGAAAACACCATCAGATTTAGCAATAATATAAGAACGTACTTCTTTTGCTACAGAAATACGAGAAAAAAGGTCACCACGCCCAATATCTTCTGCTACCATGGCTTCTATAAATTTATGTTTTAGCACTTGAAATGCCCTTTAATATTTTTTCAAGAATTATACCATTAAGAACTTTTTTTGATATAATTTTGATAATAGAGTCAATATAAAATGCACTATAAAAATAAATAAAGAATACAATATGCCCATAAACTTAATTGCGAAAAATAAAAAAGCTTATCATGATTATGAAATACTAGAAAAATTTGAAGCTGGAATTGTTCTTCAAGGTGCCGAAGTGAAAGCACTACGTGCCAAAAGAGCCAACTTAAGTGATGCTTTTTGTCGTTTCATCCAAGGTGAACTTCACCTCATGAATGCCCATATAGCCCACCTAGAGACCACTAACAGAGCTTATGCACGGGACACAAGAAGTCCAAGAAAGCTACTACTTCATAAAAAAGAACTGGACAAACTATTTGAAAAAGTACAAAAAGATGGTTTAACCATTGTTCCTCTTATGCTCTACTTCAATGAGAAAAACTATGTAAAAGTAAGCATTGCTGTGGCTAAAGGTAAACAGCTACATGATAAACGTGAAACCATGAAGCAAAAAACCCAATTACGTGAAGCACAACAAGCCATGAAGAACTATCAGTAAAATTAGTACTAAAAATAAAATAAAGCTATCATCACATTAATATGGCTTTATCTTTAACATTAATTAGTAACAGAACTATCACCATCTAAAAAGCTTTTCTTAATCAATCCTAAGCGATAATTTCACTATAAGAAACATCTATAAAGGCTTATCCTTACATGAGAAAAACCAAAATTGTTATTACCTTAGGCCCCTCAACCTCTTCATTAAATATGATCCAAACACTTATAGAACGAGGCGTTAATGTCTTTCGTTTAAATTTCTCGCATGGTGACCATGAAACACATGCAAATAATATTTCTCTTATTCGTCAAGCATCAAAGAACCTAGGAACAGAAGTTGCTATCTTACAAGATATCTCTGGACCCAAAGTACGTATTGGTAAGATTGATGGGGTACTCAACTTAAACAAAGGCGACACCCTAACACTTTCTAAAGAAGAAAATGAAGAAGACCCTTATACCTTAGCGCTCTCTTATGCACTGATTATTGACATGGTAAACATTGGTGAAGAAGTTTTCTTTGCTGATGGAACACTGCAAACTGTAGTAATTGACAAAGATGAAAACAGCCTTAAACTAAAACTACTCAATGATGGTGAACTAACTTCTCGAAAAGGGGTGAACTTTCCTAAAACCAATCTAAATATCTCTGCCATCACCAAAAAAGATGAAAAAGATATTGCTTTTGGTTCAAAACATGACATTGACATTGTAGCCCTCTCTTTTGTTCAAAACAAAAAAGACATTTTAAAAGCAAAACAAATCATGGCAAAACATGACTTTGACCCGTTCATTGTTTCTAAAATTGAAACAGGTGAATCCATTACTAACTTAGAAGAAATTCTTGATGTTTCAGACGGTGTTATGGTAGCGCGTGGAGACCTCGGTGCAGAATTTGGGGTAACCAAGCTTCCAAGAATACAAAAACACATTATCGCTGTGGCAAACAAAATGAATAAACCATCCATTACAGCCACACAAATGCTTACTACCATGAAAGACAATCCGTTCCCAACCAGAGCAGAAGTAAGTGACATTGCCAATGCTGTTTACGATGGAACGGATGCTGTAATGCTAAGTGATGAAACAACCATCGGTAAATTCCCTATCCAATCGGTAGAAGTACTTCATGACACCATCAAAGATGTTGAACAAGACTACCCTTACTTTAAAGATTTCAAAGAAGTTAGTGAAGGTGAAGCTGTTTCTAAAGCAGCTGTTGAATTGGCTAAGAACTTATCACATGAAGCACTGGTTCCTTTTACCATGTCAGGTATGTCAGCACAAACATTGTCTAAATACAGACCGAAACAAAGTATTTATGCTGTTTCACACTCAATGAAAACACATAGACAACTGAGTTTAGTTTGGGGAGTACGTCCACTGTTCATTATGGATCCTGTGAAAAACCCAACAAAACTTCTTTATGATTTTGTTAAAAAGATTTTAGATGAAAAACGTGTAAGTACAGACAAGCGTTTCATTGTAACCATTGGTTCAACAACAGGTGAGCAAGGTTCAAGTAACCTTATTAGACTCCTCAACAAAGAAGGAATGGAGTCGGTATTGGCTTCAGAATTTTAACGCTAAATAAACACACCCACAATGACTTTTACAGCCAACAGTGAAAGTAATATTTTTAAGATGGTAAGAAATTTTTTACCATCAATCACACTTCTAAGTTTAGTTCCAGCATAACTTCCTGCAACAGCCCCAATAATCATTGCCGTTAACAGCGTAATGTATTCAGAGAACACAAAGCCAAAAAAGATAAACACAATAACTTTTAATACATGCGTAATGCTCTTTAACGCAGCAGCCGTTGCCACAATGACATTTTTGTCCTCATAATCTTTCAACAGTAAGGTGTTCGCTAATGGCCCCGTTGCTCCCACAACAATGGAAAGACCCGTTTGAAAAAATCCAATGACCACATAAGACTCATAACGTTGTATTTTTTCATTAAACTTTTGACTCCACAGCGAAAGTAAAATGTAAAAACCGATAAACAACGGAACATACTCCAAAGAGATAAAATATAAGATGGAAGCAAAAACAGCGATTCCAAGAATAGAACCTAGTAAGAATTTAGGAATAACCTCTACTTTTACATCTTTATAGCCAAAGATAGCCCGTGAAAAGTTACTTGACATTTGTGTTAAGGCATGTACTGGGATAATCGCATTCAAGGGTAACAATGAAGGCAAGATAGCAATCAATATCATACCTCCACCAAGCCCAACAACCCCAGCGATTGTTGAGGTAAAAAAGCTAATGATTCCTAAAAGCAATTCTTCATTCATGTTTATCCATTTCCTAAAATTTTTCTAGACTCATTTTAGCATATTACGCCAAGAACAAAATGTTCAAAGCATACTAGAACAATTAGAACTCTATAAATAAACTACATTCATTACAAAACTATTTTTTCTTTATTTTTATTAATAGGACAATTCCACCAATAAAAATGAAGGATATACCAACATATAAAGTTCCTGGATTTCCAAAATTTACTTTTGTTCCTTCATTATGAAAATCTGGAAAAAGTATCATCAAAATTCCTCCAATAAACAGTGATAAAGCAAAATTAAACATATTATTCTTTAAAAACATTATTTATTTACATTCTCTTTCTCTCTTTTTTACTTATAAATAGTATATCATAATTAAAGTATTCAAATTAATAGCACTTTCAAATAATCCAGCTATTATCACCTAATTAACAAGGATTCCACATGTTAAAGAAGCTAATAATACTAGGATTACTACTAATGAATACCCAAGCCAATGAACTAAAAAATGAAGAGTCACCCTACTTACTACAACATGCTAACAATCCTGTCAACTGGTTACCATGGGGTGATGAAGCCTTAGCCAAAGCTAAACAAGAAAACAAAATTATTTTTCTTTCCATTGGTTATAGTACTTGCCACTGGTGTCATGTAATGGGGCATGAATCTTTTGAAAATGAAGAAATAGCAGAAATACTAAACAGAGACTTTATAAACATAAAGGTTGACCGTGAAGAGTACCCAAATATTGACAAGCACTATCAGGATGTCTACAAAGTAATGAACCAACGTGCTGGTGGTTGGCCTTTAACTGTCATTATGACTCCCGATGCAAAAGTCTTTTATACAGCTACTTATTTACCTCCAAAAGCCAAGTCTAAATACAGAGGTTTAGATGAGATTTTACCAGACATGTATGACTTGTATCACAACAGAAAAGAACTTGTAACTACCATGACCTATAACATTGAGAGAATCACTAAGAAAAAGTCTACCTTAGAAGAAAATGCTTCTATGCCAATTGATGAAAACCTTTCTATGCTATTTCTAACTCAATTAACAGAAAAGTATGATGCTCGATATAAAGGTATTGGTGTCGAACCTAAATTCCCTCATGCTACAAGTTTTGATACCCTTTTAGATATTTCACGACTGACGCTAAATTTTGATGCAAAAACTATGGCAGATGATGCCTTAACAGCCATGGCTAAAGGAGGAATAAACGACCAAATAGAAGGTGGGTTCTATCGTTATTCTACCGATGAAGAGTGGAGAACTCCTCACTTTGAAAAAATGCTCTATACCAATGCTGAACTGCTCGAAACCTATGATAATGCCTACAAAATGTCTGGCAATGAATTATTCAAAGAAACAATGAACAAAACCATCGAAAATATCTATGCACGTTTTGAAAAAGAAAACCTTTTCTACTCTGCCTCAGATGCTGATAGTAATGGCGTAGAAGGAAAATACTTTACCTATACTTATAGAGAAACGCTCAAAGTATTAGAGCAAAAAGGCATTAGTAATGCCGAAGCTCAAATAGCAGTAAACTACTTTAACATTACAGAAGAAGGAAACTTTGAAGATGAAACATCCAACCCCTTCTTAAGCGATGAAATCGAACCTAAAAATATTGTTAAAATTAAAGAGATACTTTTAGAGCTTAGAAAAGAGAGAGACTATCCTTTTATAGACTACAAAGTACAAACTTCATGGAATGCCCTATTCATAAAAGGACTCTTTAAAGCTGGAGAAAAAGAAAAAGCACTTAAATCGTTAGATGCTCTAGTTAAAAACCTCTACCTAAAAGATGAACTTTACCACCAACGCATCTTAGGAACAGAACCCAAAGTCAAAGGCTACCTAGAAGACTACGCCTTTTTAATCGCTGCTCTCATAGAAGCTTATCAAGCAACTTTTGATGAGAAGCATTTAAACTTAGCCAAAAAACTCAATGCCCAAAGCATTCAAAAGTTCTACAAAGAAAAACAATGGCATCTATCCGACGACAACTTCAAATCCATCGCCGACCTAGACGACATGCCCTACCGTTCAGCCATGGCTGTAAGCATCGAAAACATACTACTCCTAGCCCATTTAAGCGATGACTACGATGCTTATGACCTAGCCAAAAACATGCTAACACTTCATGCAAGAAAAATCAACCTAGAATCAAGTGAAACACCGTATGCCACCAAAATAGCCCTCATGTTACAAAACGGCGTGGTCATCATCAAAGCAAACAAAGAGAATCTACTAACCCACCAAAAAGAGATAGATGAACTCTACTACCCTTATGTGCTTAGAAAAACTGTAAAAGAAGATGACTTTTCAGCCTGTACCATGCAGAAATGTTTTTCTACGGATACTAAGATAGATAAGATATTGGGAGATATTGAAAGTAAACAGTTTTAGGTAGATTCCGTGTTAAAAAAAGCTGAAAGAAACAGCTTTTTATCGATTTAGATTTTAGCGAATAAAGGCTGATAAGCCTCTTCACTTATAAATAAAGAGAAAGCCATTAAAATGAGTTTTCTCATAG
>CACVAU010000026.1:2280-37909 GCA_902727915.1 uncultured Sulfurovum sp. | reverse complement strand
ATAAAGCCCAAGAAGTAGGCTATAACCCAGAAATTATTTTGGCTGGAAGACGACTCAATGACAATATGGGAATTTATGTTGCCAATCAAGTGATTAAGTTGATGATAAAAAAAGGTAAAAAAATAGAGGGTTCTAAAGTTTTAGTCTTAGGAATTACTTTTAAAGAGAATTGTCCAGACATTAGAAACTCTAGGGTGATTGATGTCATTAGAGAACTTCAAGACTTTGGTTGTACGGTTGATGTGAGTGATTATTGGGCTGATAAAGAAGAAGTTCAGCGTGAATATAATTTAGCCTTAAACAATGAGGTCAATGCTAATGATTATGAAGCTGTTGTTTTGGCTGTGGCACATGATGATTATAAAGACTTAGATTTTATGGTTGATGACAGGCATGTGCTATTTGATATTAAGTCAATTGTAAAAGAGAGTGACGGAAAACTATAAGATAATACCCACAGGCATTTGCCTATGGGCTTAAGTATTTCTCCCTAACTATACTTTCTCTTTTAAGTTTACAAAACTAAGTCCCATGGTTAAGAACATCAAAACTAATATACTCAATAGACCCAAAGTATTGACTGATTTGGTGGAATAATTGGGACAAGTACAAGCTGTATCTATCGTAACTTTCGCCACATTAGAATACTGTGTATTAGCTGTACAATCTGAACCTGAAATAATATAATAAATAGGACTAGGAATTTGTCCATCAAATGAATCCAGTGCTGTAAAAGCAACTTTATTATCAACAACACGCCATGTCCCCTCTCCTGCTACGCTTAAAGTATTTAAACCAGTCACGGAACTAATAGTAGTTTCAGGATTTTCCCAAAGTGCTTTCCCTTCAGTAAGACTAAGAAAATTAATAACTTGTCCTGATTTACTGCCTGTATCATTGTTTAAAACATCAATGGTTGTTGTCGCACTGCTACTATTGGCATTTTGAATATCATCATTAACATTCATCTCTTCACAAACAGTTGTCGCTAAAACCGTGGTCAACCTAAATCCAAAATCAACCGTTAAATTGTCTACCGTTGTTAACACAACGGTTGTTCCATTAGCATCATGTGACAAATCATTCTCTAAAATACTTTCAACAATACGATTGTCACTAGAGTTTCCTGTAGCGATATAATTACTAGGAACCGTTAAACGTACAACATAAGTATCATTTTGAGGTACTGTAATAAGATAATTACCATTAGTATCTGTTAGCCCTGAATATTCTGTTCCTCCACTTGCTGTGGCAATAACAAGTTGACCAACTACAGGAGTTATAACACCTGTACTTGCATTCCCATCATCATCATTTTCAATCCATACACGATTTCCAATCTGTACAGTGGGTTCATTAATGGGTATCGCAGTAGCATAAATTCCAAGATCATAAGTTAAATTATCACTGCTTAAATTAATATTTGTAATCTTTCCATCTACATTAGCATCAGAATTTAAACTAACATCAGCCCCTTGATTGGCTGGACTAATACTATAATTATTTGGTAAATTACTAAAAGCAACACAATAATCTCCTGCCAATAACTTCGTAAAGGTATAAATACCATTAATGGTTGTGTTTGTTTCAGCGACACTCCCCGTACAATCCTTATTCTTATAAAGATCAACCTTTGCTCCTGTAAAACCTATTTCATTATTATTCTGAATACCATCTTTATTTGTATCCACCCAAACACGATTCCCCAGAGTAAAAGTAGAAGGAACAATCACTAAACTGTCATCATTTTTAATGGTTCCAAGCCCTGTATTATCACTAATGGTCACACTTAAAGGATTTGATAAGGTAACAGTAAACGTTTCATCAGCTTCTATCGTTGCATCACAATTAATCGTAATATTTAAATCTTTTGAGCTTTCACCTGCACTAAAAAATACACTTCCCTCTTGACTAAGATAATCATTATTAGAAATCTTTGCCGTAGCATCATTTACTTTATACCATACCGTTGACCCCTCACTTGGTGCTGGAGTATTTAACGTTAACGTAAAAATAAATTGATTGGTTAAGGAAGGTGCTGTACATTCAAATTCACTCACATCATTAATACTCACTTCAGGGTAAACACCATGATTTCTTTCAAACCTTGTAAAGCGTACAGAAGAAGCAGCCAAATAAACCCAGTCATTCGTATTCAGCAATGCATGAAGATAATCTCCTGCATAAATTTTATTTTGTCTCCAAGCACTGGTTAGCCCTGATAAGTCAACAGAACCCACTTGTGTTATTGGCACAGTATTAATACTTGCCAAACCATTTACCCCAATAATAATATTATCATCATCCACATAAGTCATTTTAAAAGTTGAGCTTCCCCATCTTTCATAACTAATTGTACCTCCTATGGAAGGAGTCCAAGTATTATCAATGGTAAGCGCAGGTAACTCGATGGCTTTAAACTCATTGTCATTTCCCCCAATAAAAACTTTACTATTAGGCTTAATTCCCATAGCATAGGGAGTCCCTGTAAATCCAATATTATAAGTCGTCACAATATTATTAGAAATTTCAGCAAATTTATTAGTAAAACTACCAACCATATAGAGTTTACCCGTACTTACATCTCTTTTAATATCCCAAACATCTCCATCAAGTCCACTTTTACTGGTATTAAGTTGAATCTGACTGACATCATTGTTATCCAAAGAAGAGATATCATAATGAATATATCCTCGGTGAGGTGTTGTAAAATCTCCCCCAACATGTAATGTTTTATTAATCATATCAACTTTTAAGGTATGCACAGAAATACCATCACTGTCCGTCGAACCATTAAACTGCACCCCAATATCTGGATTCCAATTCAACAATTGATTGGTATTCAAATCAACAACAGCTAAGCCCCTTCTCGGTTCTCCATTAATAAAATCAAAATCTCCCCCAATAAATAAATAATTTCGATAACTATCCAATGAACGAATCCATCCTTCATTATCATTTTCATCTGTATTAAATGTAAAATTAAATCGATTATGTAAAGTACAACCCCCATTACTTAAATTGGCTTCAGCAAGACGATAAATGGTCTCTTCACTCGTAGTATTTTTATAAATCGTATTAAATGCACCCCCAACAATAAGACGTTCCTCATTGTATTTATGTAATGCGATGATCCCCTTATCTGTCGCTTCATACGTTGGTCCACAATTCTCTCCATTACTTTCTAGGTTATAAGCTAGAAGAAATAGAGAATTTATTAAGACGCCCAAAAAAATTTTTACTAATGTATTCATATTAACTCCTTATATAATTATTCAAAATTATTATACAGAAAATAACTTTTTTAAATTAAAATTATTTTTATTAAAATAAATTTCTTATTATTTTATAATGTTAATATTTGAGTTATATCTAAATGAGAGGAAAATAAAAAGGGCATTAATAAGTTTTTATAAATCTTATTTTATTTTTGCCCGATTATTAAGAATTTTATTGTTTTTTAGCATGTTTTTATAAATATTACTTTGTAAAATTTTTTCAACTTTTAAAATATCACGCATACGATGTGCATCAGAACCAATAAAATCAACCAGTCCTAATTTCACCAGTTGTTTTGCTATTTTAGTAACTTGCTTTGAATTATGTTTTAAAGACTTAATATTAAGTTGAAAAAGTACACCCATGGCTTTAAGTTTTTTATAGGCTTCCATATCATGGTGTAAATAAAGGTAGCGTTCAGGATGTGCTAAAACAGGGATATAACCTTTTTTAAGCAACTCTTGAATAACAATTTCTAAAATAATGGGTTTGCTTGTATAGGAAGTTTCAAATAAAACATAATGATCCATAAAGGTCACCAATTCATCATTTTCAATAAGCTCTAAAAAATTCATGTCCACATAATGTTCTGCTCCAGCTTCAATACTAATATCAATTTGTTCTTCTTTGAGCTTCTCTCTAAGAGTCAAAAGTTTTTCAGTGATTATCTTTTTATTATTAGGATAAAAATCTGAAATAATATGAGGTGTTGTGATCAATTTAGTATAACCCAAAAGCTTAAATTTTTTTATAATTTGAAGCGATTGTTCTAGGGTTTGCACCCCATCATCTATACCAGGTAATAGATGAGAGTGTATATCAACTGTAATAGGATTAACCCTGCTGGTATTAAAAAAAGAAAAAATATTCATCTTTATTCTTTGTACTCATAACTGTAACCATACCCATACTCGCCACCTTTGTCTTTAGAAGCATTTAAAATAACACTGGTATTTTTAAATCCATGTGACAAAATCATCTCTTCAAGTGTCACTAGAAAATTCTTTTTCGCAAAGTTCTCTCTAACAATAATAAAGTTCATGTCACTGTATTGCATAATTGTTTTGGTATCAGAAACAATTCCAATCGGTGCTGTGTCAATAATCACATAATCATATTTCGTTTTAAGTTCAGCAATCAATTCAGGAAGACGTTTGGACAAAATAAGTTCAGATGGATCAGAAGGAATAGGTCCAGAAGTAACAATATCTAAATGTGCAAACTCAGTAGCTTGAACAATATCCTCTAAAGAAGCTGTATAATTTAAATAATTACTGATTCCTATTTTATTATCAAAATCAAAAAACTTATGTAATGTTGGCTTTCGTAAATCTAAATTGATAATAACTGTTTTGTATTTTGCCATTTCTAAAATGGTTGCCAAATTGGCAGAGGTTGTTGTTTTTCCTTCACCCCCAATGGTCGAAGTAATTAAAATAACCGTACTGTCATTCGTTTTATTAATAAATTGTAAATTCGTTCTTAAAACACGAAAGGCTTCAGCAAAAGGTGATTTTACTTCAGATTTTACTTGGACATTGTTTTCTTTATGTTTATGATAAGGAATACTTCCATAAATTTCCAATGCTGTTAAATTTTCAATGTCATCTTTACCTAAAATAATTCGATCTTTATTGTGACGAATAACAGCTAAAATATAACCCAAGACAAATCCAACAATAACACTCAATAATAAAATTAATGTTCGTCTTGGTTTAACAGGAGCATCAGAAATATAAGCATGATCAATAATACGATAATCTGAAGAAGTTGCCAATTCTAAGATTTTATTTTCAGACTTTTTCTCTAAAAGGTAATCATACATTTTAGAATTCACTTCATAATTTCTTTTAATATTAATCAGCTCTCTCTCTTGAGAAGGAAGCTTTTCTAAATTTCTTTCATATTTAATTTTTCGTTGCGTCAAATTATTATTTTGTTCATTAATACTTTTTTGCAGTCCTTCTAAATTAAAAGCAATTTTTTTGCGAGTGCTTGTAATTTGTTTTCTTAAACTCTGTAGTTTAGGATGCTCATCTGTATATTCCACCAACAATTCTGTCTCTGTTAATTGGTCATCTTGTAAGCGCTCTACTAGTCTCAAAGTATTCGTATCATTTAATTGTGTCAAAGACGGTGCAATCGCATCTAAATTATAATTATTTTCAACAAAAGTAATCGAATTTGAGACCAACCTTTTTCTCAAAGTATTTTCAGAGATTTCTATTTCTAAATCACTTAATTCTCTAATATAAATAGCTGCTTGGCTAGAAGGGTTAACCACACTTTTTGACAATTGATAACGTTCAAGTTCTTCCTCAGACTCTTTTAACTCTTTCTTAATTTTTTCTAACTCTTCAACAATATATTTTAAGGCTTCATTATTCTCTTTGTTTTTACTGTTAATACTATGTTCAATAAAACTGTCTGTTAACGCATTCACATAAAGTTCTGCTCTATCAGGTATGTTATCAAAATAATTAATTTTAATTAAAGAGGTATCTTTTTCTAATTGGGTGACTTCCAGTCCTGGTCTAATTCTGTTTTCAAATATATTTCGCTTACTACCATTAATCATAAAATGTAAAGGTGCGTTAATTTCTAGTTTTTTATCCATAATAAAAGAAAAATAATCATTGTTTGCTATTTGATTAAAAGCGTATACTTTGGTATCATCAAAATCAAATAATTTCGTCCCCAATACCTTATGTTTAATTCTTTCTACAAATGAATATTTTATTTGTAATTTATAACCATTATCCACAGGAATAACACTCAAAAGTCTACCAATAATATCAGGGTTCTCAATATTTATCTCTTTGAGTTCAATAGGTACTTTTTTATAGATTTCTACTTCTGAATATTTTTTATCAGTAAAATATTGTACTTTAAAGTTCACTTTTTTTAAAGCTTCACTGTTAATTTTAAAAGTTTGTAATAAAGATATCTCTTCAATAACCTCTTTTGTTTGCACAGTTGAAGTTATGTCATTAATTAAATCTTCAGATTTCACTTTCATATAGGGCTTTACTTTTACAATCGCATATGAATTGTAAATGGATGGTTGAAAATATAAATATACATAGGTCAAAGAACCTGCAATAATTGCCATCGTTAAAATAGACCATTTATAATATTTGAAAATGTTAGAAATATCTTGAAATGAGAACTCTTCTTTTCTTGACATAATTTCTTCCTTTAATTATCTGTTAAAAATTTGATATTGACGAAAGGTTGTAAAATATTACTAATAACTTGGAAGACTGGCGAAATTTCTTCTACTCTCGTGTTAAATGCCTTCATACTATTTGGCATAACATAAACAATGTCATTGGGTTCAATCATTAAATTCGCTGTGATAATTGAATTGGCATCGGTTAAATCCACCACTTTTGTATTGACTTTAGAACGACTTCCATTTTTCAAAATAAGAATAGAACTTCGATCAGCTGAAGTAGTCATATCACCAGCTTTGGCAATCAGTTGTAACAAAGTTAAACGTTCATTTAACAGAGGAACTTCTCCTGGTGTTGCCACTTCTCCAATAACATAAGCTCGTTTATTAATCACCTCGATTTGAATGTCAGGATGTTTTAAATAAACACTGTAAGCTTCTGATATTGCCTCTTCAGCTTCAGTCTGAGATAATCCTGCAATACGAATTTTCTTAATTAAAGGTAAACGAAGATAGCCTTTTGAATTAACTAAGATACCTCTTTCAAACTGTCCATTTCCAATGGTTGTCGAACTTAATTCAGGATGTTTATAAACAATGATAGAAATTCTATCATGTGGGAGAATTTTATATTCAAACGCAACATTGTTCAGTTTCGTTGTTATCTCCTTTTTATTTTCATGCTGTTTGTTAAAAAGAACATAATCATCCTTTGAACTGCATCCCGTAAAAGTTAAAATCAAAATTAATAATATATAATATTTCATGTCAATCTCCAATAGTTTATAACTAACAATTTTAACAGAATTTATTTTTAATTATGTTAAAAATTAAACAATTTTCATCTGCTTATGTTAAAAAAATAATAATCAAATAAAAATACTATTTTTATCTCTTATTTAAGTTTATCTAGCCATAGTTGTGCATGTTTAATCACCCCACTTTGAGTAAAGTGGCTACCTCCCTCTACTCTGTCCTCAAATCTATCTATATTATCCGTATTAGGCCCTTCAAAAAGCAAATTATTTTCAGAAATAAGCTCTTTTTGTGCCAAAATAACTTCCTTACTCGTTAAAAAATTAAATCTACTGGCTAAGGCTAAATAAATAGGTGCCGAAATACCATCCCTTTTCATGCTTTCTAACATATTTAAGAAGCTCTTTTTATATGATTCTTTACTGGTTTTATTTTGAGTATCACTTTCACCTTGATGAATAAGAACATGAGAAATATCAAAGCCCATTGCATCCAACTCTTTTTTTGCTTCACGTATTCTAGGATAATAACTACCATGCATTGCACCAGCCCAACCAATACCTGTACCATGCTCTTCCCAACAAGAAATTGGTACTCCTGCTACAGCAATGGATTTAATAATAACATTCTTATATTTTCCACTTTCAATAATTTTATCAGCTAAACGTGTCCAAACAGAGCCTCTATGTGAAGGAACCGTTGCTGTTGCTCCTAAAAGAGGGTCTTTTGCCTTGTAACATTTATTATTAAAAATATTATAAACATTCTCCACAGGTACATATTCACCTTCAGCACTGTTCCCTGCATTGGCTTGACCAAATGCCAAAATAACCATGGTCTCTTTTTTGTCTATTAATGTAAAATCTACTTCTACTTTATCCGATACATCATCATAGGGTTCGGTTAGCACAATATTCGTATTTTCTTTATGCAGTTGAATGTTAACAATTTCAGGTTCATTATTATCCAATGATAATTTAATGGTCTTTTCTATTAAGGGTAACCCTGCCACCTCATAGCCTCTCATCTTATAAGAACGTGCAATATTCCTAAAGTCTGGTGCTGAATAATCTTTTTTAGTACCAATATAATTTTCATTTAAAAATTCTCGTTGCATTTGATTCACCATCCCCAACATCGAATTATTCAAAATAAAATTTTTAATGGGTAAATTACGCCGACTTAATACTTCTAACTCTTGTAAGTTCATTTGAAATCCACCATCTCCTGAAATCGTAATAACCCGTCTTCCTGTACCAATGGTTGCGCCTATTCCAGCTGCTAAAGCAAAACCCATTGACCCTAAGCCACCAGAAAAAATTAATCGCTGATTCCCTTTTAATATTAATGATTGTGCTGACCACATTTGATGTAAACCCACATCCACACATATGATGTCATCATCTTTTAAATTTTTAGAAAGCATTTGAAGAATTTTATGATGAGGATAACCTTCGAGTACCCCTTTATCAGCATAAGGAAATTCCTTCTTATAGCCTAAAACATCTTCCTGCCAAGTGCCAATATTTACAGTAATAGGCACTTGATTTAAAGCTGACATAAACGCTTTTAAATCAGCATGTAGCACAATATCTGTTTCAATTCTAAATGCTAACTCATGTTCATCAATATCCACATGAATCACCTGAGCATTGGCAGCAAATCCCTTTACATTTCTTCCTGTTTGACGGGCATCAAGTCTTGCCCCTAAAATCAATAATACATCACACTCTTCTAAACAACGTTGTGCATGTTTAACCCCATAAACGCCCATAAACCCAAGATTATATTGATAGTCATCATTAATGGTATCCTTCCCCATCAACGAAGAAACCACAGGAATATTCGTTTTATTTAAAAACTCTAATAATTCCTCTTTAATGTTAGCATTACGTGCGCCCCCACCAACTAAAATAAGAGGTTTTTTAGCCTTAGTAATCACTTGTCCAATCTTTTGAACCGTTGCATTCACGACTTTTGGCTCTTTCATAACAAAGGCTTCATACTCCTCTGAATCATAAAAAGATGCAGTCTTTTCCAAATCAATCTCTTTGTATTGTAAATCAATAGGAATATCCACAAGCACAGGACCTTTTCGTCCTTCTTGGGCAATAAAACATGCTTTTTCTAACTCATAACGAATATTTTCAATCTTATCAACAAAAACAGCATACTTCGTGATTGCCTGTACCACACTCACAATGTCTGTTTCTTGAAAACCAACTTGCCGTATGGGAAGGTCGTATTTGCATTCATAAGTATTCACTTGCCCTGTTAAGAAAATAGTGGGTATTGAATCAAAAAAACAACTGGCTATGGGCGTAACCAAATTTGTTGCACCTGGACCACTGGTTGCTGTAGCTGCCCCCAAACTTTCGGTTGCACGTGCATACCCTTCAGCAGCAAAACCTGCTCCTTGTTCATGAACGGTATTGACCATCTCCATTTCACTGTTATTGTCAATAGAATCCATTAAATGTGCATTATTTCCTCCTATATATCCAAACACTTTTTTAATCTTATTTTTAACTAAAATATTAATTATATAATCTGATACTTTCATAATGTGTTACCTTTATTACCTTAAAATCATCAATATTCTAGCAGTCATTATTTAATTTCGTATTAAAATCTATTTTTTTACGGCATAAATAAATATAATAGATTATAATTTAACATGCATAACAGCTTTCTAGTGCTAGTATTTTACATAATATTTTTAAACTTAAAAAGGAAGTAATATGATACCTATCTCAAAAGTTTGGTACCCAAATAAAAATAATTTTTTAACTTATATCGATAAAGTATATGAAACAGGCTGGTTAACGAACAATGGACCACTCGTACAAGAACTAGAAGAAAGACTGGAAAAATATCTCGGAGTCAAAAATTTACTCTGTGTTGCCAGTGGATCGAGTGCCTTAGAAATGGCGTATAGTCTACTAGAATTAAAAGATGAAGTTATTAGTACTCCATTTACTTTTGTTGCGACTACAGACACCATCCTTGAACAAGGATTAACCCCTGTTTATGCTGATATTCATAAAGACTATCTCACCCTAGACCCAACAAAAATAGAAGCCTCCATTACCCCTAAAACAACAGCCATTGTGCCTGTTCATGTTTTTGGAAATGCTTGTCAAGTTGATGAGATTTTAGAAGTTGCCAATGAACATAATCTCAAAGTTGTTTTCGATGCCTCTCATGCTTTTGCCGTCAACTATAAAGGACAAAGTATTCTCAACTATGGTGATATTTCAACTTTAAGTTTTAATGCCGTCAAGCTTTTTCATTCCGTTGAAGGTGGTGCTATTATTATTAAAGATGATGCCCTTTATGAAAAAGCCAAAGCCATGAGACAGTATGGAACAACCTCCCTCGATGGTAGCGACTCTTTTGCTGGACTCAATACCAAAATGAATGAACTTGAAGCTGCCATGGGCTTAGCTGTTTTAGATGAAATCACGCCTGTAATGGATGAACGAAAAAAGAGTTACTTATATTATAAAGAACATCTTTATGATGTGGTACAGATGTTAAGAGAAAATGAAGATGCAAATTTTAACTATAGCTATTGTCCCTTAATTTTTAATTCTATCGAAGAGATGAATGCTGTACAAACGGCCTTAATGGAAAATGGTATTAAACCTCGTCGATATTTTGCACCATCACTCGATCAGCTCTCTTATGTTGAAAAAAGAGATACCATGCACATCTCACAAGAAGTCACCAGTAAAATATTGGCGCTTCCATTACATTCAGATGCTGAAAAAATTGCCGTACCTGTAATTTTAGAAGCCCTTCAAGCATTTCGTTCAGAAAACAGATAAATAAGGAGCTAGACTTATGAACATTCTTCTCTCTTGTGTAGGACGTAGATCGTATATGGTAGACTACTTTAAAGCAGCACTAAGCAAAGAACATGGAAAAGTGATTGGAACCAACAGTGAGGGTGAAACCACAGGCATGAATGCCTGTGATGTTGCCTATGTTGTCCCTCCCATTACTGATAAAAACTACATTGATGTACTCCTAAAAATAGCCATTAAAGAAGAAGTATCCATGGTTGTTTCTCTCTTTGATATTGATTTACCTTATCTCTCTAAAGCCAAAGAACGTTTTGAAGAAGCTGGTATTACCGTGGTTGTTTCCTCTCCTGAAGTCATTGAGATTGCCAATGATAAATACAAAACTTTTGAATACTTACAAAGTTTAAACATTAAAACCCCTAAAACATTTTGTAATTATGAAGAAGCTAAAAAAGAATTGGCACTTAATAAACTCAACTATCCACTGTTTGTGAAACCTCGTTGGGGCATGGGTTCTATTGGTGTTTATCAAGCTGATGATCAAGATGGACTAGAGTTCTACTATAAACATGTCCAAAAACAGATTAAAAACTCTTACTTAAGTAAATTAAGCAGTACAAATTTAGATGAATCCGTTTTAATACAAGAGTCTATTTCTGGCACAGAATATGGTATTGATATCTTTAACAATTTAGAAGGTGAATTTGTCCTTTCAATTGAAAAAGAAAAACTTGCCATGCGCTCAGGTGAAACTGATGGTGCCATTGTCATTCAAAATGAACACCTATCAGCACTTTCAAAACAAATTTCTCAACATCTCAAACACATAGGAAACTTAGATGTTGATGTGCTATTTAACGGTAAAGAGTTTTATGTACTTGAACTCAATGCCCGTTTTGGAGGAGGATTTCCCTTCTCCTACTTAGCTGGAGCAAACTTTCCTGAACTCTTAATCAAAATGGTCAATAAAGAGGATTTTTATATTCCCAAAATAGAAATTGGTGCTAAAAGTCTAAAATCCATTGTCCCCATTAACAAACCCATTAGTAAAAATAATACCAAAGGCATTATTTTAGCTGGAGGAACAGGAACAAGACTCTATCCCATTACAGAATCTATTAGTAAACAACTCATCCCTGTTTATGACAAACCCATGATTTTTTACCCTCTTTCAGTCCTGATGTTAGCTGGAATAAAAGAAGTATTAATTATCTCAACACCTGAAGACATTGCTAACTATGAAAAACTACTTAAAGATGGTTCACAATGGGGCATGAGCATTGAATATAAAGTACAACCCTCACCTGATGGCTTAGCCCAAGCCTTTATTTTGGGAGAAACATTTATTGGAAAAAGCAATGTCTGTTTAATTCTTGGGGATAACATATTTTATGGTCCAGGATTTACCCCCATTCTAAAAAGTGCTGCTAACTTAGATGAAGGTGCTGTTGTCTTTGGATACAAAGTAAAAGACCCTGAACGCTTTGGTGTGGTAGAATTTGATGAGCGTGAAAATGCCATTAGTATAGAAGAAAAACCCCTTAAACCAAAATCTAATTTTGCCATAACAGGACTCTATTTTTATGACAATGATGTCATTGAAATTGCGAAAAGTGTCAAACCCTCTTTACGGGGTGAGCTTGAAATTACAGCCATTAACGAAGCCTATTTAAAACAAAATAAACTCAAAGTAAAACTCTTAGGTCGAGGCTATGCTTGGCTCGATACAGGTACACACAAAAGTTTACTTTCAGCAGGACGCTTTGTACAAACCATTGAAGAACGACAAGGATATAAGATTGCTTGTCTTGAAGAAATAGCTTACAATAACCAATGGATTGGCAAAGAAGAAGTGTTAGAAATTGCCAAAAAGTTTAGTAAAAATGAATATGGTAAATATCTTAGCGAGTTAGTAGAATGAGTAAAATAGTCTATATCTCATCCATTGCAGCACCTCATCAAATTAGACTTTGTCAAGCATTAAATAAATACATGGATGCCCATTTTCTTTTTTATGAATATTTAGATGCTGAACGCGCCCAATGGTGGAAAATTCCTCTGTGTAAAAAATGTCATTTTATTAAAAACCTTCTCTTTAAGCGTAATGGTCGCTATTTAACCTTTGATGTTCTTAAACAACTCAAAGAACTTAATCCTGACATTGTAATGCTAGGAGGGTTTTCAATTCCTGCAAACTACTTAGCTTACCGATGGGCAAAAAAGAATAAGAAAAAAACTTTAATATTTACCGAGCTTAGTCGTGACAAGCATGGTGTATTAAGACCATTCAACTTAACATGGAAGTTACAAAAATTTTTCTATCGAGATGTGGACTACATACTCACATCACACCTTGATGCCACACGACAGTTTCGTGATGACTTTCAATTTGGATCAAAAGTGATTACCAGTCGCTATGCTACTGATTTGGATGGACATCTTCAACACCCTTTACGTGAGAAAAAAGAAGCCTATACCTACCTTTTTCCAAATCGTTTAACCAATATTTATAATCCTCTCTTAGCCATAGATATCTTTGCAGAAGTCTATGAACGCTATCCAAAATCTAAACTCTTACTCAACAATGAGGGTGAACTCAAAGATGAATGTATTGAAAAAATAAAACATTATCAACTAGAAGAATCTATTGAGTTCTTATCTGAAATTAAAGCATGGGATGATTTACCAAAAGTCTATGAACGTTCTGACATTCTAATTTTTCCAGCACTTTTTAGTAATGGAAACTTTTCCATTAATGAATCAATGGCATCAGGGATGGGTATTATCATTAGTAATAAAATTAATGGTCACTCCAATACCCTTAGCCATAAAAAGAACTGTTTTATTATTGAACCTGACAAAGATGAATTTATAGGAGCGATTGAAGCCTACATTGCCCAACCAGAACTTTTTAAAATTCATGCAAGAATGAATAAAAAACTTATGGAACCTTTATCAGTTGAAGGCACAGCAAAGTTCCTTTATGAGTCACTAAAAGAATTGAAGGTAACTACCTAATGAACTGGTTTATCAATTTGGTCAAAAATGAAGCACTTATTTATTCTATAATGATAAAAGTAACCCAGATGACCAGTGGATTGATAATTATGAAACTTCTCTCTTCCCACCTTTCAAAAAGTGAATTTGGATATTATGCTTTAATGATGGCACTCTTAGGTCTTATTAGTATGTTGCCATTTGCAGCACTTGACCATGGAGTTTTACGCTTTACAGTTGAATACAGAAAACGAATTTCTCATTTTTTTTCAAATGTCGTAGGCATGTATCTCTTTTTTATTCTACTTTACAGCACAGCCATACTGCTTAGTCATCTTTTTTTCAACTATGAAAGTAAACTTGCCTTGCTCTTACTTTTAATTCCTTTTTTAATTTTGCCTTCAATCTTATTCAACCTATTAACTTGGTTTGAAAACGCTTTAGAAAATCAAAAAAAGTTTGCATTCATGCTTTTTCTTGATTTTGTACTGAAAGTAGGAGGCATTGGTATTTTAATACTGTTTAATTTACTTAGCACAGAATCAATTATGATTCTTTTCATGCTCTCATATGCACTGATTTTTTTATTCGCATCAAAAGATATTTTTAAATTTAAAATGCTTGAAAAAGAAGAGATGAAAAAAATATTTTTTAAAATTCTACCTTATGCTTACCCCATTATGATTTGGGGGGTCTTTGTTTGGGCGCAAGGAATGGTCTATCGTTGGTATTTAGAGTTTTTTTCTTCTAAAGAGGATGTGGCTTCTTTTGCTATTATATCAGCTCTGGCCATTCTTCCTGTGACAGCCTTAACAGGTATTCTAGGAACCTATCTTCTCCCTAAACTTTTTCGTCGTAATGAGAATGAGTTAGATGATAAAAGTAAAATTTTTAAACAAGTCCTCAAAGCCCTTTTCTATGTTTTGGGTATTTTAACAGCCATGTGGTTGTTTATTAATATTTTTCAAAAAGAGATTGTTTCCATTCTCACCGATGCCAAATATGCCAGTGAATCATGGATGCTACCCTACATGTTTTTAGCCATGATGGTCTATGCCATTGGCAATATTTTAGCTTATATGATTTATGTAAAAAAAGAGACAAAAGATTTACTACTTGCCAATATTTTACCTGGTCTTTTTGCCCTAACTGTTGGCTACTATCTCATCAAAACATATGCCTTAAATGGAGCATTAATTACCTTTTGTTGTACCTATGTTCTCACAGGTACTTTAAACACTTTTATTGTTCTTAAAAATCAACGAAAGGTTCAACATGCTGAATAGTTTTTTTAAAAATCACACCTTAACCTTGACACTATTGGTCAGTTTCGTTTTATGGTTTCTCTTTCATGAACCCTTTGTCACAGCAGCCTTTGGGGTCATGATGTTACTCTCCTTTTACGATGCTAAAAAATATCTACCTTATGTTCTACCTCTTTTTAGTATTATGCTTTTTTTAAATGAACCCATAGGCTTTTTAACCACCAACCTTTGGAATATAGGCTTGGTCTTAATCTTTGCCTTCTTTGCTTTAAAAAATCATTTTCTTTTTGATAAGTTAGAGATTGTTTTTTTTGCTATTTTATTCTCATTTTTAATCACTTCAGCCTTGGGGAGTCCACTTTTTTCCATTGCTGTATTTAAAGTTGTTTCTTTACTCATACTGACCTACCCTGTATTTAAAGCCTATCAAAATACGACCATTAAACAATCAACCATCAATCAAATTATTGAAGCCATTATTATTGCCAATTTTATACTCTATTTTACCTCTCATGGGTACTTTAGAAATGGTCTTTTTATGGGTATTTTTAACCATTCTCAATCGATTGGTATCTTTTTGGTACCCCTTTTAACTTATTATACTATTAGCTATTTTGAGCGAGAAGACTTAACCCCCATCGAAAATATATACCGACTTTTTATTACCAGTATAGGCTTTATAGAACTTTTAGCAACCTATTCAAGAACAGCTATTTTTACCTATCTTCTCTTAGTAGCCACCTATCTTGTCTTTAATAAATTTAATGTCAAGGAAATGCTTAAAACACTGCTTCAGCCTTTTCGCTTAGTCGTAGCGCTTATTATTATAATCATTATTGGTATTAACATACCCACCATTTATAATAAAGCACAAAACTACATCTTTAAGTCTTATTCAAGTAGCAGTTTTAACAGACAAGCCGATAGTAATATCTTAGGTTCCAGAGAGCGTTTATTTACAGAATCCATGAATAACTTTTTAAAACATCCTTTACAGGGTAATGGCTTTGGGGTCATGTATGTGAATGGTACTGTCGCACCTAATCCTCTGAAAATAAACGCATTCTTTGATGCACCCTACAGTATGGTTGATTATGAAAAAGGAAATACTTATCTCACGGTCTTAGAAGAAGGTGGGATTATTACTTTTTTACTTTTTATCTACTTTATCTACTTATATCTCAAAGAAGTACGACACTACCTTCCAGGTTTTTATGCCTCTCTGGTCATCTTTGTCATGCTCAATGGAGAAGCTACTTTTTTCACCCTCAATGGTAGTGGTGCATTTCAATTCATATTTTTAGTAATGATTTATTACTTAGTTAAAAACAAAACAACTGATAAGACAACAAATGTCTTTGATCAAAGGAAAACATAAATGTGTGGAATTATTGGTTTTATTAATCACAACAATAAAATAGAAACACTAAAAGCTGAACTTAACAGTGCTGTTTTAAGCCTCAAACACCGTGGTCCCAATGCAAATAAGACTTACATAAATAATAATATAGGTCTTGGACATACACGATTATCTATCATTGATTTAGATGAACGTTCAACACAGCCGATGACAGCTGATAACTGTACCATTGTTTTCAATGGTGAAATTTACAACTACATAGAGTTAAAAGAACAATTACTGGCAAAAGGCATAAACTTTAACACCAGTTCTGATACGGAAGTTATTCTTCGAGCTTATCTATATTGGGGAAAAGAAGCCTTTCAAAAGCTCAATGGTATTTTTGCTTTTTCACTCTATGATAAAGAGAGCAATACACTCTATTTGGTGAGAGACCCCATCGGTGTTAAACCCCTTTATTACTATCAAAATAAAGAAAATATTTTTTTCTCTTCCGAAATTCGTGCACTTTTATCTTTTAAAAAAATTCCGAAAAAAATATCCAAAGAGGGACTTAATGGTTATTTAAAATATGGTTCCTTTCAAGAACCTTTTAGCCCAATCCAAAATATAAAAGCTTTAGACCCAGGTAGTTATATGAGCATTCAACTTGACTCATTAGAAACAACGCATAAGCCTTATCACACTATCTTTGACAAGGGTGCTACAGAAGCAATTGATACTAAGAAGCTCTTAAAACTTTATGAAGAAAGTATTATCAGACAAAGTCGATCAGATGTTAAAACCACCATCTTTTTAAGTGGAGGGATTGACTCTACAGCCATTTTAGCACTTATGAAAGCCAATAATATTGACAACATCTCTACGACTTCCATTATTTTTGATGAAGAAGAGTTCAGTGAAGATGAATACATCCAAAAAACTGTTGACTTTTATAAAGTCGATCATCAACCCATTAAAATTACTGAAAACGACATTATTAATAATTTGGATACCTTTTTTGATGCCATGGACTCACCAAGTATTGATGGATTCAACAACTATATGATTAGTAAAAAAGTACATGAAGAAGGCTATAAAGTTGCTTTTTCAGGTACAGGGGGCGATGAACTTTTTGTGGGTTATGATGAATTTCAAAAAGTAATGAAACATCAAAAGCATTTTAATACTTTACAAAAAATTCCCAAACCAATGCGTTCTGGACTCTATGCCCTTTTAAATAAAATGCCCATTAACAAATATTTTGAGTCCTTGCGTTTACTCTTTGAAAAAAAAGAAGCCTACTTTAGCTCAAGGGGTATTTTTTCAAACAGTAGTATTGAAAAAATGGTACATGAAAGTGCCTATCATACGTGGGAAGAAAACAGCCTTATCGATGCGCAAACAACAGGGAAAATTCAAGACAGTACTTACACAAAAATTTCCTATTTTGAGTTCAATAACTATTTAAAAAATACCTTGCTCAAAGATGCTGATCAATTTAGCATGGCACATGCACTTGAACTAAGGGTTCCTCTTTTGGACATAGAACTTTCTAAATATTTATTGTCCATTCAAGACAACGATAAACTCAAAGAAAAATACCCTAAACGCCTTATTACCGAAACACTTGAAGATATTTTACCTCCTGATTTACGCTTCCGTAAAAAAACTGGCTTTACCTTCCCTTTTGAAAAATGGATGAAGACACATTTGGGTGATGAACTTGAACGTTATTTTTATCATGAAAACAATATCTTTGAGCCAAAATATCTCAAAGAGATTCACAATAACTATAAAAAAGGTCAGCTCAATTGGGCTAGATTTTGGTCCATAGTTGTGCTGAACCGATGGATGAAAGAACAAGGAGTAAGCCTCTAATGAAAGTTAATTTAATTATTCCAACCTTTTATCCAGCCACAGGTTTTGGAGGACCAATTTTTTCAACCCTCTATGCTGCCAAAGCCCTCTCTTCTCTGGATAACATAGAGTTAATTGTCTCAACCACCAATGCCAATGCCAATAAAGCAAAAAAGTTAGATGTTAAAATCAATACCCCCATAGAATTTAACCAAAACTTTTTTGTAAAATATTACAATGCTGTTATTGGAGAAGTCTCCTTTAGCCTTTTTACCAATATTTGGAAAGAGATTAAAAGTGCTGATGTGGTGCATTTACAAGCTATCTTTGGCACAGCCATACCTGTCTCCCTACTCTATGCCAAAATATTTAAAAAACCTCTACTCTTATCCCCAAGAGGTTCACTTTGTGAATGGTGTTTAAATCAAGGAAATGGCTTTAAATGTGTTTGGTTACGCCTTTTCATTAAACCTTTTGCCAACTCAATTACTTGGCACGCTACCTCCGATAAAGAGAAAGAAGATATTTTAGAACAATTTCCAAAAGCCACAGTGTATAAAGTACCTAATGGCATTGATATAGAAGCCTTTACAAAAGTTAATTACTATCATAAAGAGACCTACACCCAAAAATACCTTCAAATTAAACAAAACCCTTCTAAAATCATTGTTTCCATGGGCAGACTGCACAAGGTCAAAGGCTTTGATATTCTAATTAAAAGTTTTCAAAAAATTTGCTTGAAATATCCTGATGCCATACTCTTAATTGCAGGGAAAGATGCTGGTGAAAAAGCCCATTTAGATAAGCTTATTGAAAGCCATAAGCTAACAGAAAGCATCTTTTTTGTGGGCGAAGTATCAGACCAAGACAAAATAGATTTTTTAGCCAATGCTGATCTTTTTATCTTACCTTCTCATACTGAAAACTTTGGCAATGTTTATGTTGAAAGCTTAGCAGCTGGTACACCCATTATCGCGAGTACGGGGACACCATGGTCAGAAGTTGAAAGCTACCACTGTGGTAAATGGGTTGAAAACAGTGTTGAATCCACGACAAAGGCTGCCCTCATTCTCTTGGAACAAGACCGTAAAGTCTTACGTAAGAATGCGCTCATTTTAGCTGAAAAATATAATTGGAAAACCATTGCCAAGCAATTTAAAGCAATTTTTGTACGTATGGAGAATCCACAATGAAACAAGATATTTCAGTCATTATTCTAACCTATAATGAAGAACAACATATAGCACGTTGCCTACAATCCCTAAAAAGTTGTGTCAAAGAAATTTTCATTGTCGATTCCTTTTCGACAGATAATACTGTAAAGATAGCTCAATCATTGGGTGCCAAAGTTTACACTAATAAATGGGTGAACTACGCCGTACAATTTCAATGGGGACTGGATAATTGTGACATTCAAAGTAAATGGGTCATGCGTATGGATGCTGATGAGTATTTATTGCCTGAACTTAATGAAGAAATCTCTGAAAACATTTCAAAGTTAGAGGAAAATATCAGTCAAATTTACATCAAACGTCGTGTCTTTTTTATGAATCAGTGGATTAAGCATGGAAGCTATTACCCTATTTGGTTATTACGAATTTGGAAATTTGAGTATGGTAAAATTGAAGAGCGTTGGATGGATGAACACATTAAAGTCTCACAAGGTAGCTCCATAAAATTTGAACACGATTTAGTGGATCATAATCTTAGTAATTTAACGGCATGGACAAGTAAACATAATAACTATGCAACACGCGAAGCCATTGACTTGCTAAATTATATTTATGAATTTGTCAAATATGATGAAGTACAGCCCAAACTTTTTGGCACACAAGCAGAGCGTAAACGTTGGTTAAAAGTACGCTATTCAAAACTTCCTCTTTTTCTGAGACCCATACTCTATTTCCATTATCGATACTTCATAAAACTAGGGTTTTTAGATAAAAAAGCTGGATTTATTTGGCACTTTTTACAAGGCTTTTGGTATCGATTCCTTGTGGATTCAAAAATCAATGAAATCTATTTCCATGCAGGAAAAGAGAAAAAAAACATTTTAGACTATCTTGAAAAAGAATACAAAATAATATTTAAAAAATAACACTAAAAAAAGGAAAAATATGTTTAAAGATAAAATATTGTTAATTACTGGGGGAACAGGATCTTTTGGAAATGCTGTTTTAAAAAAATTTCTAAATACAGATATTAAAGAAATAAGAATTTTTTCAAGAGATGAAAAAAAACAAGATGATATGCGAAAAATTTATAATAGTCCAAAATTAAAATTTTATATTGGTAATGTAAGGGACAAAACATCCATCAAGGATGCCATGCGAGGTGTAGATTATGTATTTCATGCTGCAGCCTTAAAACAAGTACCTTCTTGTGAGTTTTATCCTCTCGAAGCTGTCAAAACAAATGTGTTAGGAACAGAAAATGTTTTAGACATTGCCATTGATGCAAACGTTAAGAAAATCATTGTTTTAAGTACAGACAAGGCTGCCTACCCTATTAATGCCATGGGCATTTCAAAAGCAATGATGGAAAAAGTAGCTGTGGCAAAGACACGAAATCTAAATGCTTCTCAAACCACCATTTGCTGTACCCGTTATGGTAATGTTATGGCCTCTAGGGGTTCAGTCATCCCCCTCTTTTTAGAACAAATTAAACAAAATAAGACCATCACCATTACAGACCCCAATATGACCCGTTTTATGATGAGTTTAGACCAAGCCGTAGAGCTGGTACTCTTTGCCTTTGAAAATGGTAATAATGGAGATATTTTTGTTCAAAAGTCACCTGCTGCTACCATTGAAGTACTGGTTGAAAGTATCAAGAAAATTGTTAACAAACCTGATTATCCCATACATACCATTGGAACACGCCATGGTGAAAAACTCTATGAAACCCTGCTGACCAAAGAAGAAAAAATGAGTTCAATAGATATGGGAGATTACTTTAGGGTTGTTCCTGACAACCGTGATTTAAACTATGATAACTTCTTTAATGAAGGAAAAAACCTTAGTGCTGTTGATGAATATAATTCACATAATACAGAATTATTAAGTGTAGAGACATTAAAAGAAATGATTTTAAACCTTGATGAAATTCAAGATGAACTTCAATACTTAGGAGTTTCCTTATGAATATCTTAGTCACAGGAAGTGAAGGCTTTATTGCTAAAAACTTAATTGAACGTTTAAATCGTATTGAAAACCTTAAAATTTTTAGCTTTAGTAAAGAAGATAATTGGGAAATATTGACCTCTAATTTAGCCAACATTGATTTTATTTTTCACCTTGCTGGGGTCAATCGTCCTCAGGAAAAGAGTGAATTTTATGAAGGCAATAGAGACCTTAGTAAAAAACTACTTGAAGCTTTAGAAAAAAATCATAAAAAAATCCCCATTCTGCTTAGCTCCTCCACACAAGCATTGATGGACAACGACTATGGTAAAAGTAAAAAAGAGAGTGAAACGCTCATAACAGCCTATGCAACCCGTAATAATGTTCCAGCTTATATCTATCGTCTACCCAATGTATTTGGTAAGTGGTGTCGCCCAAACTATAACTCTGTTATTGCCACTTGGTGTCATAATATTAGCCATAATATTCCTCTAAAAATCAATGATAAAAATGCCCAGCTCACTTTAACGTATATTGATGATGTTGTGGAGCATTTTGTCGAACATCTTTTTTCTACCGAAAGTACAGCCAAGTTCTGTGAAATTAACACTGTCTATCAACGTACTTTAGGTGAAATCTCAAATCTCTTAGAGCAGTTTAAAGCGAATCGTCACTCCTTAAAAATCCCAGCCGTGGGTCAAGGATTTGAACGTGCTTTATATGCAACTTATCTCAGTTACTTGCCTACAGATCAGTTTAGTTATGAACTCAAAGGACACTGTGATGAACGGGGGACTTTCTATGAGATACTTAAAACATTTGATTCAGGACAATTTTCCATCTCAACCACCAACCCGGGAGACATTATGCGAGGTGAGCATTACCATAATACAAAAAATGAAAAATTTTTAGTTATTAAAGGAACAGCTACCATTGAACTTCGCCAAATTCATTCTCATGAAGTTATTGAATATAAAGTTAATGATAAGAAAATGGAAGTGGTAGAGATGATTCCTGGATATACGCATAATATTAAAAATACATCTGATGAAGTTATGATTTTACTTATCTGGGCAAATGAAGTTTATAATCATGATAAACCTGATACCAATTATTTAAAAGTTTAATAAAAGGAACTTAATATGTCATCACTTAAAAAATTAAAACTTATTACTGTCGTGGGAACACGACCTGAAATTATTCGTCTTTCAGCCGTTATTCAAAAATTAGAAGCCTCCCCAGCCATTGAACATATTCTTGTTCACACAGGACAAAATTATGATTATGAACTCAATGAAATTTTCTTCAATGACTTTGGCATTAGAAAACCTGATCACTTTTTAAATGCTGCTTTAGGGAATGCCAGTGAAACCATAGGAAATATCTTAATAAAAATTGACCCCATTTTAGAAAGTGTTAAACCTGATGCTTTTTTAGTACTGGGCGATACCAACAGTTGTCTTTGTGCCATTCCTGCTAAAAAAAGAGCCATACCTATTTTTCATATGGAAGCAGGAAATCGTTGTTTTGATCAACGTGTTCCAGAAGAAACCAACCGTAAAATTGTTGACCACATTAGTGACATCAATCTTACCTACAGTGATATTGCACGTGAATATCTACTGCGTGAGGGCTTAAGTGCTGATAGAATCATTAAAACAGGTAGTCCCATGTATGAAGTGATTCACTCAAAATTAGCAGAGATTAAAGCCTCTGAAATTCTCAAAGAGATGAAACTCGAAGCACAAAAATATTTTGTTATCTCAGCCCACAGAGAAGAGAACATTAGTTCAGACAACAACTTCTATAATCTCATGGAAACACTCAACCTCATCGCAGAAAAATATCAATATCCTATTATTGTCTCCACACATCCTAGAACACGTAAACGCATTGAAGAGACAAAGGTAGAACTACACCCCTTAATACAATTAATGAAACCTCTAGGATTTATTAGTTACGTCAAATTACAGACTGAAGCCAAAGCCGTTCTCTCAGACAGTGGTACCATTTCTGAAGAATCTTCCATTCTTAATTTTCCAGCCCTGAACATACGTGAAGCCCATGAAAGACCAGAAGCCATGGAAGAGGCTTCCGTGATGATGGTAGGATTACATCAAGAACGTATTCTTCAAGGTTTGATGGTACTAGAATCACAAAAACATAAAGAAAACCCTACCCTTAGAGAAGTTTCTGATTACTCTATGCCCAATGTCTCTGATAAAGTTGTCCGTATTATTCTTTCCTATACAGACTATATTAACCGTATTGTTTGGGGGAAAGAGAGATGAAAATATGTTTAATTATTGATGACTATCTCCCCCGAAGTATCAAAGTGGGTGCTAAAATGATGCATGAACTCGCTTGTGAACTCAATCACCAAGGGCATAAAGTAACCGTTGTTACGCCTGACCCTTTCATCACACAAAACTATGTAAAAGAGCGTTTAAATGAAATCAACATTTACCGTTTTAAGAGTCAAAAAATTAAAAATATCAATAAGTTTTCTCGTACCATTAGTGAAACATTACTCTCTTTTTATGCATGGAAACACTTAAAACATGAATTTCATAATAACCACCATGAGTTAATCGTTTACTATTCACCCACAATTTTTTGGGGTTCATTGGTTAAAAAGCTCAAAAAATTATGGACGGCTAAATCTTATCTTATATTACGTGATTTTTTCCCCCAATGGGCAATTGACCAAAAATTAATGAAAGAAGGTTCACTTATAGAAAAATATTTTCGTTTTTTTGAACACAAAAGCTACATGGTTGCTGATACCATAGGTATTATGTCTAAGGCCAATTTAGCATTATTTAATCAAAAAAACCCTAGCTTAACTGATCGTACTGAAGTACTTTACAATTGGGCAAAAAACGACCCCATTACCAAAGGTTCTACTTTTTACAGAGACAAATACAAACTTCATAATAAAGTCGTCTATTTTTATGGAGGAAACATTGGTTTGGCACAAGATATGATGAATATAGTACGATTGGCAAAAAAATTACAAGCTGAACCAAAAGCTTTCTTTTTTCTAGTAGGAGCAGGTGATGAGTACAATAAAATATCCAAAGCCATCGATCAGTATGACCTCAAAAATATTTTACTTTTAGGACCTGTTTCACAAGATGAATTTAAAATTATGCTTTCAGAGTTTGATGTTGGACTTTTTACCTTACATCAAGAACATACAACCCACAACTTCCCAGGTAAACTCTTGGGATATATGGTTGAGGGCTTACCCATCTTAGGCAGTATCAATGCAGGTAATGATTTAAAAGAGATTCTTGACAACTATAATGCTGGTCTCACCTCTATTAATCCAGATGATGAACTTTTTTATGAACATGCCAAACAATTATTAGATAAAAATTATCGACGTGCCATAGGCAAAATAAATGCCCAAAAACTTCTTAATGAAAAATTTTCTGTTCTCTCCATATCAAAACAAATTTTAGCTTTTAGTAAAGAAAAAGATATTCCTTACACCAGCCACTCTGAACAAATAAAAATAGCAGGTTAACCCCTTTGCTATTTTTATACACTTATTTTAAATGATTTAAGTGATTTAAATTTTCTTCAATAAAACAGCAAACAGCTGCTGATGGGTTAATGGATTTTGCTGTAGGGAATATACCTGTGGAAAAGTGATAAAGATTATCTATCTCTTTAACTTTTCCATCAAAATCTACCACAGCTTGATCATCATCACCCAAACGCAAAAATCCAACAGGATGATAAACATCTTCGACCTTATTGTTTATTGATGAGGTATTATAAACATTCTCATAGGAGAAGTTATTTTCTTTTAACAAGCCCTCCACTTGTTTTCGTATATCAACAATGGATGCTGTATCACGACTGGAAACATTCCAGTCAATTTTTAAAATGGCTTCATTATAACGGTCTTTTTTGCTAACAAGTGATAAACAATTATCATTCGGAAGAGGTTGTTCTATGTCAAGTTGTAAACTCCATTGATCTTCACTAACATAAAGATTTTTTTTGAACAATAAATGATAAGTAAATTTAAACAAAAACACAAAACCTCCCAAAAACTCTAAAAAACTTACAGAGGTCTCTCGCTTACCAAACAACAACTCTTTAATAAACTTAAATGCCTTAACATCCTTATTGAAAATACAATGTAAAAACCCAATAGAGCCATCTTCACTCTTAACAATCATCCGTTTGGTAATCAAGCTTCCTTGATAAAAATAAGGGGTAAAATCAACACCGTTAATAATGGGCTTCGTATTTTTAATATGAAAAAGTTCTGTTGAAATATGATCACCAAAATTTTTTCCTAAATCACTGTTCTTAAAAAAAGTACTCTTTTCTTGTAACAGTAATAATAAGCGACAAGACTCTAAGGCTCCTGCTGTTAAATAAAAAGTATCAGCTTCAATGTCAATAATATCTTTTTTATCCGTTATACATTTTAAACGCTCAATACGATTCTCATTCATCACAAAGTCCACTACACGACTGTTTTGATAAATTTTTATATTTTTAAGTTCTTTTTTCGTTAACGTCTTAAAGGTATTTCGCTTATTATATTTTAGCCAAACCCCTGTTTTAATATTTTTATTAGTGACTTCAAAATCAAAATCACTCCCATCCCTTAAAAGGTTTTGTGTTACACATGAACTGTATTGCTTATTAATTCTAATAATCTCTGACCAAGTTTTATTTTTTTCAGGATTATCCCGTTCATCAAAGAAAAGTACTTGTCCTCCCCATCTTGCTGAAGTTCCTCCTAAACCAAAATATCTTCCTTCTTTGGATGCTGAAGTACTTTCGGCAATAGAATCTAAGCCAATTTCTGCTTCATTTTTTGTGTTTTTATCTCCTATTTCAATGACAATAATCTCAATGGTTTTACCATATTGTTCTATCAACCGTTTTAATAAGTAAGCACCAAATGTTCCCAGTCCCACAATGCATATTTTCTTTTTTACTTTTTCCATATTTTCTACCTTTTTATTAATGCCACCAATTCTGTTATGTGTTTTACATTATTAGAAGCAAGCAATACAAGTGTTTTTTTATTGCGTTTTAACACCTCTTTAAACACAGCTTTTTTATCAACACCTTGACTATTTCTAAGATAGCCAAAGCGTATTTGTATGTCTAAAGGTATTTTTTCTAAGGTTAAGATATCGGCTTCAGTACTTTCAATGCTATCTTCAATCTGCAAAATATCAAAAAGATCTGGTATTTTCAAATAAAGTTCCATACAATTTTCATAATCACCTGATAAACCTAAATAGCGTATTTTTCCATTTTTTTTTTGTGCTTCTAACCAAGGTACCAATTTATAAATATCTTCTAAGTCGCTAAGCTGTGCTTCATGTAGATAAAAAATATCCAACCAAGTAGTTTGCAAAGCAGTTAAAGATTTAGACAAACTAGAAGAGACCTCTTCTACTGATAACTGGCGCTTTTTCTCCTTTATTTTTAAGTGTATTCCTATTTTGGCGAATAATGTACGTAAAACTTTTTCGCCATACATCAAAAGTGAAACTTTTTCATATAAAGGATTGGCAACCAAACCAAACTTACTACTCAAAATTACTTTCTCTCTTTTACCATCACTAAGAAATTTTCCCAATGTCTTTTCAGCCATTCCCTCTCCATAAATACGTGCTGTATCAAAATAGGTAAACCCTAAATTGTAAACTGATGATAAAATTTCTAAACGTCTTGACTCTTTAATATTGTGGTGTAATGAAGCTGTTCCAAATCCTAACCTTGAAACGTTCATATCCGTATTTGCTAAATTAATATGTTCCATAACTATTTCCTTACATTTGCTTCAAAAGCACTAAATTATAATCAAAAACCAATTACATATTGGTTAACATAATTGGTTTATTTTAAGTAAAAAATGTTATTATTAAGAAATAAACAGGTGCTAATCATGAAAACAAATATCCTCCTTATCCTCAGCCTTATTTTCTTAAACCATTCTAATGCCACTAACCTAAATACTCAAAATATAGCTAATATTATTAACGAATCACAAAAGACATTTAATGACCCCAAGGGCAGACCCTTACCTTTAGCTGCTGGTGGTACAGGTGAACTGGTCGATGTTTATCCTCATAATCGTGACAAAGGCTCATTTTTTACTCCCCATGAACAAATTCAAATGCTTCAAAAAGGTCACCATCTACTACCTACTTTAGGAATGTACAGCTATAGAGGTCAGGCTTTAAGTAAGCATTATTATGAACCATTTTTAAAAAAACTCAGCGCATGGGGACTTCCTTTTACCATTAGTACGACACAATGGGAACAAGATTTGTACCTTGATGAAAAGTATTTTAAATCACTGAAAAAAATGAACCCAAACCTCTTAACAACAGAAGGTAAACTACAAAAAAACCTCTCTCCTTTTGGTGCAACTAAACACTGGTCAGAATTGGGTAAAAAATGGGCAACAGAAACCAAACTCAAAGAAATTCAAGCACTCTATCCCAATCCTCCAGCGATTATTTGGCTTTCTAATAATGAAGCCAAACATTTATTGTTTCATGAAGCAGAACAGTCCCAACGTTTTGTGGATTTATATGGAAAAAAACAATCTTCTGATTTCAAAAAAGAGATATTTCACAAAGCATGGCAAGAGAAATATTTAGCATTTCAAACGGCGATTAAAAATAATCTTCAAGCCAGTGCATGGAGAGATAAGTTAAAATTTGTGGGCTACAATGTTGATGCCGTCAATCCTTTTGGACGTTGGCCAGATTGGACAAGTCACAACCATTTTGTACCCAATAAATTAGGGATCTCAAACCAATATACCTATTGGGATGGAGGAGCTGTTGAATATTATCTTAACCCTTGGGCAAAAAAACTAACAGACTTTACGGTTTTTTCTCCTCAAATAGAATTTATGAATGTACAAATGAGCTTAAATGAAATTCGCATTCAAAAACCAAACTATTGGTTTGAAATGTTTGTCTGGGATGGCTTTGAATCAGAACATCCTAATAATCCCATTAAAAATAAACGAGATTTTTTTAAAAGTATTGGACAGAACTATTCACCTCAACGTTACAAAGGTTGGTTACAATTTGGTATGTGGCTCACACAACCAAGAGTTGTCAGAGAATTTCGTGGCTGGGCAGAATCACGTGAGTCTGTTGGGCTAGAATATTTTGAACAAGTTTTAAATGCTGTAGACAGTGTTTATACCAATCCCACCCTAAAAAGGTTTTGGCGACAAGGAGAACTCATTGTCAACCATAAATACCAACATCCATACCAAGTTAACATTCCAAAAGCTTATAAAACAAAACAAAGATGGTTCTTATTGGACACCAACCTTAACCCTAAACGTCCATGGAATTTAGAAACAGAACTACCTGTGTATGCCTTAGCAAGGGTCATTAAAAAAGACAACAAGGCAGAGGAATGGCTCATTTATGCACATGCCCCAAAAGGTCTCTTAAAAAATGTGCGTATTCAAATACCAAATGCACAAGGGGGCTACCTCCATGAAGTATCAGCTGATGTTCCGACACAAGGTATTTTCATACACCTCAATCATCTTGGTCAGGTTGTGACGTTTTGAGGCAATGTCACAATAAAAAAATCTAATTTAGACTAGATTTATCCTATTTAAACTATAATCGCATACATTCAAAAATTAAGGAATAAAAATGGCAACAGTAACATTTAAAAATGACATCGTGTGTACACTTGGTGGTACAGAAGTAAACGTAGGTGACACAGCACCAGTAACAACAGTAGTAAACTGTAACCCAATGCTTCAAGATGAGCAAATTGGTGGAGAAGGTAAAGTTCAACTTGTTATTGCAGTACCGTCATTAAACACAGGTGTATGTGATGCTGAAACAAGAAGATTTAACACAGAAGCAACCTCTTTAGAAGGTGTAGAAGTACTTACTGTATCTATGGATCTTCCATTTGCTGCTGCTGAATGGTGTGGTGCTGCTGGTGTTGAAAACATTAAAGTATGTTCAGATTTCAGAAACAAAGACTTCGCAAATGCTTATGGTGTTCTTTTGGCTGATGGTCCTTTAGCTGGTCTAACGGCTAGAGTTATCTTTGTAATTGGACAAAATGGTAAAATTGCTTATAAACAAACTGTTCCAGAAATTACAGAAGAACCAAACTATGAAGAAGCACTTGCTGCTGCTAAGGCTGCTTGTTAGTCATTTTTCTCACCTTGTTAGGTGAGAAATTTTCCCCTTACGTTTTCCGTTTTTAACAACGCTTATTCACCTAACTTTACGCTATAATACTTTCAATGAGATACACAGAAAAGCAGATAGAAAAATACCAACGTCAACGCTATATTACTTTTTTGGAAAAGGTTACTAAAAATCTTTTTAAAATGTTTCGTGACGAAGAAACCACCCAAGAACAGTTTCTAAAAAAATTTAAAGAGTTGAAGAAAAAACTTAATGAACAAGTTCAAATTCAACTCAATTCTGAATACCATCATCAAATGAAAACCTATATAGACAGACTTAGTTTCGAAGTGGAACAAGAATTTATTTTAGATGATATTCGTGATGCGAACATGACCCTCTTAAATCGACTGCAAAAACTCAAAAATGGCAGTTCTTACAAAAAAGACAAACATAAAAATAAAAGTAAAAACCAAGATTGGGGTTAATATGAAATTTATTCTTCTAAGCATACTACTCACAAACATCTTTATTAGCAAACTCTCTGCTTGTGCTGGAACATGGAATGAGCTGTACATTAAAGACGAATATTATAATTTTACTGACCCCGATATGGTAGATTTACCTCGTGACAACCCATTGTATAAACTTTCAGGTTCTTATACAGCACATGATACACGCTTTAAATATTTTGCTACGAAAAAAAAAGAAGCAAATATCAAAGCTTGGGAAGGTTATTTTAAAAACAAACTTTCTGCCACGGAGATTGAAGCACTTTTTTATAAAAAGAATGCCATTGAAAAAGCTTCAAAGTACTATAGCAACAACACAAACTACCCAAGTTTTGGTAAATACATTCATTTTTTACACTTACAAAATCAACTGGCTCAAAATATCAGTATCAAAAATAAAGACAAAATTATCAACAAAGGATTACAACTCTTCAACAAAGAAAATAAACCTTTTTTAAAAGAACGTTATCTCTATTTATTAATGCGACTCTACCACCATGATGGACAATATAATAAAGTTTTAAACCTTTACAATAATAATGCCTTGATTGTGAATCAACAAGGCGTTGTCAAAGAATGGATTAACGCCTTAAGAGCAGGTAGCTATCAACACCTAAAACAAAGTGTTAATGCCAACAAACTTTATGCAGAAATTTTTGCCAAACACCGTACTAACCCTCATTATGGTTATTATGACTTTAAGGTCACAAGTGATGAAACCTGGCAAACACTGTTAAAAAGTACAGACGACAAAGAAACCAAAGCACTGTATCATTTTTTACGAGCAATGAAGTGGGAAAATGAACCCCTACATGAACTCAAAAACATCGCTTCTTTAGCCCCTAACTCCATTTGGTTTGAACGCTTAACTTACATGATTATGCAAGAATTACAAAATAAACGTTATCGTATTATGCTCTATTCTGGAAAAAGAAATAAATATGTCAAAGCAGAAATAAAGAGCTATAAATTACAAAAAAAACACTTCTTAGAAATACTAAGCGCATTGAAAAAACAAAGCTTTTTTACCCTCTACTCAAAACTTTATCTCAATGTACTTGATTATCACTCTTTATCACGTAAAGACATTGTCAAACTCCGTAAACTTGCCAATAATAGACAAGCCCCTTTTGCGAAGTTACTAACCTATATTTATGGTCTCCATCAACTTTCTTCAAGTTCAGACCAAGAACAGTATGCCCTCTACCAACAACTCAAACCTTTACTTCCAAAATTTTCAGACATCAAACAAAAATCTATTTTAAGATACACAGCTTTACAAATTTCAACCTTGGATGAAGATGGTACCATTGAAAAAAAGCTTAATCGACTTTTTGCCCAACATGATAAGTATCGATTTATTATTTTAGAAGCACTTAATTATGTGGATGCTTCAAAATTTCAAGCCTATGTGGAACAAGAAAAACGTTCTTTTTTTGAAGAAAATATTTTTAAAAAAACCATGAGTAATTTAGAAAAAGGTGATGTTGCTAAAATTTTAGCAACCCTCTACTTACAAAACAATGACTTTAAACAAGCACAATTTTACCTACGACAAGTACCTCAAAAAAATGTAGAAACACCTTATAATCCTTTTAATGTTTCCATTAATACCTCTAACCGAACTCCTTCAAAAAAAACTTATTCACAAAAAGAATTTGTTGAGACCATGCTTCGACTTGAAAATACCATTAAGGAAAAACCAACTTCAGCCATTGACCATTTTTTATATGCAAATGGACTCTATAATAAGAGTTGGTTTGGTAACTTTCCAATGTCTTCTGTACTTTACCGTCATACCACATTACAAAGAGGTGAACGATTACCCAAAACCACTGACTTACTTAATGCCCAAAAAGAGTATGAACTGGCATTAAAATATGCAACAAAAGAAAACTTTAAAGCTAAAATAGCCTACCAACTTTTAAAAATAAAATTTAACCTTGCCATCTCCGATACCCAAAAGTATGATGACAACACATGGGAAATGCCTCGTTTCAATGGTTGGAACAATGGTACAAAAAAAGTGATAAACTTGTTACGTGAGTCAAAAGATTTTACAGAAGCCATCAAAGATTTTCAGGCTGATTATGGACATACTAAGTATGCCCAAGAGGTAATACAACAATGCATTACCTTTCGATACTTTTAAAATAAGCTTTTTATAAACTGCATAAATTACTTGCATTGGTATCTAAGGAATCTAAAATTAGAAGCGTCTCATTTTTATCCATTGATATCAAGAACAAATCATTCATTTGACAGCCTTTTATAGGGTGTTTATTTTCACTAATCTCGGCTTTGCCGTCCTCTGTCCATGTCACTTTAGCAGCCTGTAACATCATCGTACATGTTAACAAAATTATAACTTGTAAAGTTTTCATTATTTCTCCTTTTCAAGCTTTAGCTTGAAATGCTTATTAGCCTTTGATTAAGTATCGAATACTAATAAAAAAAAATCTAATTTTTGTCAGAAAATGATTTTTTGAAATATTTTTACGCTTATTTACCCATGAGTGATACCATATTAAATAGCACGCTCTACATGTGCCTTACCACTTTGAAGACAAACACGCTTAAGATTATTTTCATCATGATAAAGTTTTATGCTACTAGAGACTTCATCTTTAACAATTGTGTCTCCACTTTTAAGCTCTACATAGTTACTTAATGTTGTAGGCGTAGTACAAGGAATCTCTATGCTAATTTTTTCAATTGCTTCACTGGTATTTTTAACCTGTACTTCGCCATTTCCACATGCATTTAAAAGCATCAATATCCCTGTTAGTATTACCACGTTATATTTTGTCATTGTTTTCATCCTTGCTACTCTATTTCTAACGCATTATCAAGTGTTGCCACAACTTCTATATAAATCAAATCATCAATCTCTAACACATTTGCTTCATTACCAAGTGCAAAGTTAGCACCCTCTTTAAGTGTATTTGACAGATCACTCTGTTCATTCGTAGCAATGTCAACCTTAATAAATTTCGTACTTGTCTCTCCATTAATGTTGGTAGTCACCACGGCTTTGTAAATAAAACCATTTTTTTCTACTTCAGATGTTGTTGCAATATTTCCTTCGGTGTCAATTTTTACATCAGCTCCAGCAATACTACTAAGTGAAACCGTTACACCACGTTCAGTTTCTACTTCATGTTTAAGGCTACCATCACTTTTTACCGTTACTTTCACGGTTGATGTATTTTCATTACTCACAACAATTTGCATATTTCCTTCAGCATCAACGGTTGTATTACTTTTTGGATTATTAACCTCAATAGAAGAGTTAACACTGTTTCCAGCATTATCTTCTGACACAACGCTTCCAGACATCGTACCACTAGAAGAAACAGCAATATTAAGAACCCTATCATTAACGGTAAGAACAGCTTGTTTTACCCCGTTAACTTCATCAAAACTTACATTCACACTTTCATCAAATTCAACCGTTGTTTCTGTTTGATCCACAGGTACGACAATGGAAGTAGTTTTCGGTTCAATAATAAGGTCATCACTTAAAACCATGGCAAAATCAAGATTAATATCATCTTGGTCATTGGCGACTAACTGAATGGTTGCTGTCGTATCGTAATTAAACGTTAAGCCTGTAAATGTTGCCACACCTTCAATGGCGAGTACATTATTGTTTGTAAAAGTAGCTGTACCTGTTCCATTCTCACTCAAACTAATCATTTCTGTAAAATTAATGTCTACCAAACCTTCATTATCAACAGCTTTTACCACAGGATCATTTTCAAAATCATGCACAACACCCACCGTCAATGTTGAAGGGGTTGCTTGATTTGTAAAAATCAATTTAGTTGCCACAACATCCGAAAGAATTAAAGTGGAGTTCACCTCAGTAAGATTGCTACCTTTGGCTGTTAAATAATACAATTCATTATCAGCTGTCGCACGGTAGTTAATATCAGTATAATTCACCACACCTTCAAGTGCTGTTTGTGTCAAAGTCCCTCCCAAGACACCCAATCCATCAGAAGAGAGCGTAATACTTTGATTATAATCTAAATCGATATTACCATATTCATCTACTGCAACAATAGTTGGTTGTGTCGTATAACTTAAACCACTAACCGTGGTTTGGGCAATAGAAGTTGAATGAAGGGATACCAATATCCCTAAAATTATTGGTACCTTACTCATTTTAGTATGCATAATATCTCCTTTGTTTACTTACTTTAGTTTGATGGTAAAACCATAAATCGTAATTTGGTCGCCACAATGTCTACTTTGGTTCCTGTACCATTATTAATTGTCACATTAGAACCACTCATCTTCGTTTTAGCCTCATCAACGGTTAAGTCATCATCACCATTGACACTTAGAACATAGGTTTGATTATCGGTTAAGTCACTTGCCGACGCATAGTACCCTGATACCGTATAAGTCTCACTTGTTCCATTCGTAACACTAATATTAAGCCCACTAAAGGTTAAGGTATTCGCATTGCTGTCATACGTTCCTGTTATATTACTCACATTTGCTCCATTTAATCTCCATGTTACTTTAGAGAAGTCTGCTGTTCCACTGGTATGAATCACTACTTGACTAACATCTGTCGTAAATCCATCGCCTGTTCCACCATCAGTTAACTTAAAGTCAAAGAGGTTAATCGCTTCGCCCTCTGTATCGGCTGTACTTGGAAGATTTACTGGTTCACTTACACCATCTCCTACTGTCAATGTTGCATCTGAATCCGTACTATCTACCGTTGTCCCTCCTGAGCTTATGGAAGTGTTTCCTGATGTATCTTCTTGCGTTGCTGTTAAGACCACGCCATTGGCTAAAGGGGTTGTTGGGGTAATAGTCCACTCTCCATTTGCATCCACTACGGCTGTACCAATGGTATTGTTATCTGCATCAGTTACTGTTATGGTTGCTCCTACTTCTCCTGTTCCTGTAATGGTTGTTCCATTGGTTGGATTAATGGCTGGTGCGTCTGGTGCTACATTGTCAACTGGTACACTTCCTGAACCTGTTGAAACGTTTCCTGATGTATCTTCTTGCGTTGCTGTTAAGACCACGCCATTGGCTAAAGGGGTTGTTGGGGTAATACTCCACTGACCATTGGCATCCACTACAGCTGTACCGATGGTATTGTTATCTGCATCAGTCACGGTTATGGTTGCGTCCACTTCTCCTGTTCCTGTAATCGTTGTTCCATTGGTTGGATTAATCACTGGTGCATCTGGTGCTACATTGTCAACTGGTACACTTCCTGAACCTGTTGAAACGTTTCCTGATGTATCTTCTTGCGTTGCTGTTAAGACCACGCCATTGGCTAAAGGGGTTGTTGGGGTAATACTCCACTGAC
>CACVAU010000026.1:0-2180 GCA_902727915.1 uncultured Sulfurovum sp. | reverse complement strand
GTGCATCTGGTGCTACATTGTCAACTGGTACACTTCCTGAACCTGTTGAAACGTTTCCTGATGTATCTTCTTGCGTTGCTGTTAAGACCACGCCATTGGCTAAAGGGGTTGTTGGGGTAATACTCCATTGACCATTGGCATCCACTACGGCTGTACCAATGGTATTGTTATCTGCATCCGTCACGGTTATGGTTGCGTCCACTTCTCCTGTTCCTGTAATCGTTGTTCCCTGTGTTGGGTTAATCACTGGTGCTGTTGGTACAAGGTTATCTACGCTATATGTTTCATCTGTTGCTGGTTCTGTGGTTGGTAGAGGATTGTTTGAACCATCCGTAATATCTTGACCTGCTTTAAGGTCAAGCCCTACTGTGCCATTATACGTTGCTAAATCACCACCAGAAACGGTTACGAGGTAATCAAAAGTACCAGAAACAGCTGCAACATTCGTCACCGTTCCAGTCGTTCCACTCACAACAAAGTCACTGCCGTCAATATTCGTAACCTCTTCAGAGAAAGTCAATTTAAAGACTAAGCTATCAGCATTCGTATTTTCTGAAACTGGTGTTTCTCGAATAATAGAAACTAATGATGGTGCTACAGTATCCACAACATTTATTGTCAGTATATCTTCATCAAGTCCACCTTGATTATCATTACTTTGGATGGTTAAAGTAGCTGTTTCTAAAGAGTCTGCTGTTGGCGTAAAAGTAAGATTATTCAACGCTGTATTAACAGTAGCCAATGTTCCAGAGAATACCATAGAAGTATCATCTTCTCCATCGCCTGTGGTAAAGGTTAAACCTGCTATACCACTTAGACTTATGGTTCCCTTTGTAACCGTTAACATAATAATCTGATCATCACCATCAGTATCAGCAACTGAAATACCTGCAATCACATTATCACTACTGTTTTCATTAACCGTTTGTGTTGCTGGAATCGTATTCACAGGAACAGCATTCGCTGTCACCACAATGTTTGCACTTAAAGCAAGAGGTAAATCAGTCCCTGTTCCATCTACATCATTGGCTGTTAATTGCATGGTTTCAGCCATACTATGATTAAGTGTTAGTGCTGTAAATGTTGCCACACCTCCAATAGCTGTGGCTGTGTTATTGGTAAACGTTCCCATTCCAGTTCCATTCTCTCCAAGTGTTACTAACTCAACAAAGTCTTGATCAACCACACTTTGTGCATTCACAGCTTTTACCACTGGATCTATTGTAAAATCTACTACTTCTCCACTTAAAATAGTACTTGGACTAGGTTGCGTTGTAAAGCTTAATTCAGTTGCAATAACTTCAGAAGTAATACTTTCTGTTGTTGCATCTATTAATGCTCCATCACTCGCTTTTAAGGTATAACTTTCATTATCAACACTTGCTGAGTACTTAACATCCTCATAAACGATTGCACCATTAATGGCAGTCTTAACTAACGTACCTCCAACTGTTCCTGCTCCTGTTGCTTTACTGAGTGTTACCTCTTCTACATAATCTGTATCAATATTTCCATGTTCATCCACAGCCACAAGAACAGCCTGAATGGTATCAACTACACCACTGGTAGTCGTATTTCCATAAAGTAAATTTCCAACAATAAGTGATCCAAAAATCACTATTTTTTTATTTATATACATCTTTATTTCCTTTTTTAATTAGATGGTTCTGTTTGAAAAATTAATTTACTAGCCGTGATATCCACTTGAGTACCAGTACCATTGTTCACAATACTGTTTCCCTGACTCATCTGTGTACCACTGGAACTAAGGGTTAAATCATCATCTCCGTCAAGAGATAATAAATAGGTTTGTTGGTTCGTTAAGCCTGTTGGCATATTATAATACCCTGAAACAACATAGGTCTCATTCCTTCCATCATCCACAGAGATAGAGAGTCCAGAAAAGGTCAAGGTATTTGCCCCTGAACTGTAAACACCCACCACGTTACTAGCATCTGCCCCATTCAATCGCCATGTGACTTTGGAAAAATCTGCTGTTCCAGAAGTATGCAGTACTATTTGAGTGACATCTGTACTTAGATTATCTCCTCCACCTCCATCGGTAATGGTAAAGTCAAAGAGATTCACAGCTTCCCCTGAACTGTCAGCTGTACTGGCTAAATGAACAGGTTCACTAACCGTAGCTCCTGCTGTTAAGGTAGCATCAGCATTAATGGCTG
>CACVAU010000025.1 GCA_902727915.1 uncultured Sulfurovum sp. | reverse complement strand
ATAAAGTAGGTAAAGATACCTTACAAGATTATATGTCCTATCTTCAAGAGGCATATACCCTTTTCACAACGCCTATTTATAGAAATTCGGTGAGAGAAGAACAACGAAACCCTAAAAAACTTTATGCCATTGACAATGGGTTTAAAAAACTTTTTTCTATCTCTTTGTCAGATGATTATTCTAAACTTTATGAAAATTTGGCATTTTTACATTTGCGTCGGGAGAGTTCTGAGGTTTATTATTTTAAGGAGAAACAAGAGGTTGACTTATATGTACATACAGACAAAGAGTATTTGGTTAATGTTTCTTATTTAATAGAAGATGAAAAGACATTAACAAGAGAGATAAATGCTCTAAGAGAGGGGATGAAGTATTTTAAACTCTCACAGGCGTATCTTGTAACGGCAGAAAGGGATGAGGTTGTGGAGGTTGAAGAGGGGAGTATTGAAGTTATTCCTATGTGGAAGTGGTTGTTGGTATAGGGATTAATATAGATTTTTCCTACTGTTTGACCCTGCATACTAACCTTTAGAATAAATTATTTGAGTTTTGTTTATTTATTTTTCTGACTTTGTAAGCCTTAAACTTAGTGTGCATGGTAGACATATTGGATTTGTTACTGGGACGTTTAGGAAACCTATTTATTGGTTGGATGCTAGGGTTTTGATCTTTTTGGTTAAATACAACTATACTTAGATTTTAGAAAATTAAAATGTTTTAAAGACTTAAAATCTAGTATAGTTGTATTTTAATCTTTAGAAGAGAAAGTTTCTAGAATTACATCAAGACTTAAGAACATTGGTAAAGGTTCATCATTTTTTATTGGAACAAAACCTAGATTTTCATAAAAAGGTATGGCATTTTTTTCAGCTAATAAATAAATACCTGTACAACCTGCTAATTCAGAGATTTGATAAACTTTTAAAAATACATCTCTTAAAAGTCGTTTACCGATTCCTTGTCCCTGTAAGGATTTATCAACACCTAACATACTAAGTTTAATAACAGGTACAATGGGTGGTAGTCCTGATGGTTTATTTTCCAATTCAAAGTTGTCTTTTGTAATGGAAAAGGTATCTAAGGTGTAAAATCCAACAAAGCGTTCATTGTCTAATAAAATATAAGCTTGACTTAGATGTTTTTTAACTCTCTTTTTTAGAGATTTATGAACAAACTTATTTATCATGTCGTTATTGCAGTCAAATTCTTTTTGACCTAGGTAAGTTTTGGAAATATCAAATTTTTCTAGTTTGAAATTATTTTTACTCATTGAGTACTTTCTATTTTCTTTATTATAAACAGAATTATTATAGCGAATTTTTGGTTAAAAATGTTATTATATACGTATATAAGTCGTATAGGAGAATTACTTATGCAAACAGGAATACATTTAAAAGATGCAAGAATAGAATTTAAAACATCTCAAGATATCAAAACATTGTTACAAGAAGTCTCAAACTCATTGGGTATGGACTTGAGTAACTTTTTAATTTCTACTGCTGTACAACGAGCAAAAGAAATACAAAAAGAAGAGAGAATTTTACTGTTAACTAATCAAGAATGGGATAAGTTTGAGGATGTTCTTACTCAACCTAAAAAACCTACAAAAGCGTTGAAAGATTTAATGGCTTTGGATGGATTTGAAGAATCAAAATAAGAGAAATCATAGGGTATACCCAAGAATTTCAAGATAAACTATCTTCATAACACATAGGAATTGCTATAATCCTCAAAAATAATTTTAAAGATTCATAACCCATGCAAAACCTAATAACCTTACTAACGCAAAAAACATCGCTACAGAAAAATCAAATTACCAACATTTTAAAACTTTTAGATGAAGGCTCAACCATTCCTTTTATTGCACGTTATCGTAAAGAGTTTTTAAACTAAGACACGTAATTTATTATAAAGTAACATTAGCTATCTCCACTGCTATCTCTCTAAACTTCTTTGCCCTATCTAAAATAAAGGTTCTTAAATCATCTATAAATGTTTGTTCTGCACTACTTAATAGTTTTGTATCAACAATTTCTTCTCCTAAAACTTGCATAACCCTATCACACTGCTTTGTTAAAATTTTAGTAACAAGTTTATGGTTTACTTTAACATCTTCAGAAAATTCTCGTAGTTGATAGGCATAGACTTCATTAGGGTTGAACTCATTTCCGTAAGCCATGGCTAGGTTTTGGTCAAAGTTATACATCATGACAGAGAGAAGGTCATAGAATGGGGTAGGTTTTATGCCTTTTTTATCAACAAAAAAAGAGAAATTTTTACCATGAGCATCAGAGTTTCCGATGATAAGATTAAACATCGCCCAGTTAAGTAGTTCAAGTTGTGCAACGGCAGGAACAGAACAAAGTTTGGTGGCTTCAAAAAGTTTTTTAAAACTTGCACCTTCACGAATATGTTCTACATTTCTACTTGAATCAAAGTTCTGTTCGTATTTGTAAGTGGGTGGTAAATTCGTTATTTGACAAGCATCAATGATGTGAAGACGCTCAACAAAATCATTTTTATAAATCCTATCAAATCGTTCTATTAAAAGCGTTGGGTATCTATCAAACTTTTTCATTTCAACGTTTGCTATGTTTAAACCAATTTTTTTTGCTAAGGTCATACAAAAAAGTTCATTGACAACAATGTGGAGATGCTTTTTAGTTTGAAATTTCATAATATGCGTTGAGCTTAATGTTCCATTGGCTAAACCAATCTTACTCTCTTTCACAATCACAGGTAATTTAGCTTGAACCCCTGCTAAGGAAAGTCGTACTTTTTTATCCCAAATGGCAATGCTTTTACTCTCTAGTTGTTCAATTCTATCACTTAACTCCTTGCTAGGTATTTCTCTGAAAATTGCTCTATCTTCTTCAACATTCTCTCCAAACATCAAAGCCCCAGCCGTATCATAACCAATGGTGTGCATGATGGCAAAAGTATTGTTTTTAGAGAGATGAGCAAAGGTAGCAATGTCCTCTAACCCTTCCCCTTCAGGAATTAAGTTTTCTAAAAATCGCTTAATGGCAATGGAAGAGCATTCTTTGTTAAAGGGTAAATGAGGAGAGATAGTAAAGCCATTATTTATCCAATTTTGATGGTATGTAAAATGATAATTTTCATTTTCATCAATAGAAAGTTTCCCTACTGTTTGACCTTGCATACTAACTTTTAGACTATTCATCACTACCCCAATCTTTCATGTTCATCTCCATACCTAAGGCTTCCATGATTTGAAGTAGAGTATTGAGTCTTACGCCTTCAAAACCATTTTCTATTTTGTTGAGTGTATAAGCCGAAATACCACAAAGCATGGCACAGTCATTGGTGCTTAATCTTTGTTGGGTTCTTCTTGCTTTTATGAACTTTCCTATGTTTTCTAGGCTTATGGATTCTTGGAATGATGGTGGTTGGGTTGGTTTTACTTTTTTTCCTTTAGTCAAAAAGTCATTCTCTTATCAATCTTACGTTTACAGTTCATCACAAATTCCTAAAACCTGTAACATCAATTTCTCAGAAATATAAACTTCAGATTTCATAATTCCCTCCAAAAGAGGTTTGACTTTTTCAATAAGTTCATTCTCTTTAGCCTTTATCAAAATACCGAGGCTTCCTATCACTTTCACATCGTTCAAAACAGCATATTTTTTAGCACGATTATCATCTATAAGTAATACATCAGCATCTAACTCTTTATAAAGTGTAATGGCTTCAAGTTCTCCGAGTCCAAGACCTAATTTAGTTAGATTTAAATCAACTACTTTTACTCTGTTTTGCAAAAAACTTTTAAGTTTATCACTTTGTGGTCTTCCCACTTGTGTAACTTCATCATAAACAGCTTGTGGCACAAAAAGATTTTCATACAATGCTTCTAAAAGTTCTAATTTATTAACCACAGAGAGAGCAATCAAAGCTGAACTATCTCCAATAATCATTTAAATACCTTTTAAAGCATTAAGTTCAGCCTCTATATCATAATCATCAATAGCAGGTATCTTATGCTCATTTAACAGTTTCATAAAAGAGTAAATATCCATATCTATAAATTTTGCCCCTTGCGAGATAGATATTTTATGGTTCTTATAGAGTTCTAGTGCTAATTTTTGTTTAACCATCTGGACAAGATTTGTTTGCGTCTCATTTATGCTCAAAAATAGTTCATCTGGTATATCTATGGCTAGTTGCATTTTTTGCTCCTTTTATTTTATTGTAGCATATATTTTAAATTTAATTCTCGTATGCATTCCCACTTGGAAAGTGGGAATGAGTCAAGTATGGCATAGTCATTGGTACTTAGTCCTTGTTCGGTTCTTCTTGCTTTTATGAACTTTCCTATGTTTACTAGGGTTATGGGATTTTGGAATGATGGTGGTTGGGTTTTACTTGCATTAATTATAGTCCCATTCCTTAAATATATTGTTATCATTATCACGATATTTCTTTAACCACTTTTCTATCTCTTTTTTTAATTCCTCAGTATCACTATAAAATTTATCAAAGTCTTCATTGTTTCCTTCTAAATTAAAGGCTATTATCTTTGCTATTTTATTTGATGTTGATTGCTTAGCTTCTTTAGACCAACGATATATTATAGAGTCTAAAAATGAATTCTCAAATTCTTCTGATGCAATATCATCATTCCAAACATCAGGTGGAGATACCTTTGAAACTCCTAAAATTAGTCTATTATAAAAATTCTCATTATTAAGTTTTTTAAGTAGTGTGTCTCTCCAACTTTTCCAAGCCTTTTTTGCAGTTTTTATGTTGCTATAATCCCAATCAGAATTATCTTTTAGATTTTTTCTTATTTTCCTACAAACTTTTAGAAATGCTTTTTCCAATTCAATTTCATTATCCATTAAAAGTATTTTAATTTTATCAAAATATGGTTTTCTTTTTTTTTCTCTATCTTTCAAAACTTTGTCTAAATTTTCATTAAAATAAGATGGACTCCAATACCCATAACAAGTTTCAATACAATAGTCTTTCCATCGACTTTGTGAGTTATCTTTTTGAGGGAATGTAATTTCCTTTAAGTTAGGACTCTCTATAACTAATCTTTCTAAAGTTAATGAATCTACAATATTTGCTTCCAATGTTGGGTCTATATCTGTGCCTATTTGTTTTAAAGCATCTGGTAACTTTAATGTAAAACTAAAAGACTTTTGTTCTTTTGATTCATAATAAATAAAACCATCAAGGAGTAATGAGCGTAAATCATTATTTGTATAATTATTTTCTATTTTTGAAGTAACTTTTTCAGACTTGGATTTATCTGTTAATGAAGTTATATATTTTTTGATATTCTTTATATATATACTTTTTTTATTTGTATCTTCGATATAGACGTTTAAAATTTCTTCATTTTTTTGAAAAGCATTATATGTAAAGTTCAAAGAGCCAATTGCTACTTTTATTTTTTTATTACTTTTAATATAATAAAGTTTACTATGAAATAATTTACTTGATTTTACTAAAAAAATATCAATTTCTTTTGATACTTGTATTAAGTTATCATATATTTCTTTATTTGAAAAAATCTTACTTGAATATTTATCGATAAATATTTGAATCTTGATATTTTTATTTTCTTTAGAAAATCTATGAATCCAATCTAAAGTTTTTAAATCAAAGTATGCTGATATAATTGTTATTTCTTTAATTACACCTTCTGTATGAAAAAGTTTTCTTAACTCTTTCTCAAAGCTTTTCCTATTTTCTGCCATTGACCTAAAATCATTCATAGGTAAACTCCTAAAATTATTTAAGATAGTATATATTGTATGTTCTATACTAAATACAACTATACCCATATTATATAAATATAACACTAGCAATACTACAAGATACAATTATAGTTGTATCTTGTATTTAAATATTCTAATCTCTCACAACTAATTTTTATATTCAAAAGGAGATATTGAACTAATAAATATAAAAGAGTGATTACTTTTTTAAGTAGGAAAGTTTAGAACCACATTTTGCTATAATCCCCAAAAATAATTCTAAAGATTCATAACCCATGCAAAACTTAATAATCCTACTAACGCAAAAAACATCGCTACAGAAAAATCAAATTACTAATATTTTAAAACTTTTAGATGAAGGCTCAACCATTCCTTTCATAGCTCGGTATCGTAAAGAAATGACCGGTGGGGCTGGGGATGATGAACTGCGTGAATTTCATGAAGTTTATCTTTCAGCTAAACGTCTGCTTGACCGAAAAGAGGAGATTTTAAAGCTTTTAAAAGAGCGTGAGGTCTTAACAACTGAGCTGAAAAAGGCTGTTGATGAGGCTTCTACCATGACAGCTTTGGAGGATATTTACCGACCTTACAAAGAGAAGAAAAATACCCGTGCAGCTCAAGCCATCAAAAATGGACTAGAACCCTTGGCAAATATGTTACAGTCGGCGAAGATGAGTGAAAAAGAGTTTGAAAGTAAAGCAAGAACGTTTGTTCATAACGAAGTAAAGTCACTTGAAGATGCCATAAAAGGGGCAAAAGACATTGTGGCTGAACGTTTTTCTGACAATCCTAAAGAGCGTAAGATTGTACGTGATATGACCGAAAAGTATGGACTTTTAGAGACGAAGAAAGGGAAGAGTTTTGATGAGAATGGCATTTTTAAAAACTATAAAGAGCATTCCGAAAAGGTAGCTTTTGTACCTTCTCACCGTTATCTTGCCATTCGTCGAGGGGAGCAGGAGAAACAACTTTCTGTGAAAATAAGCATTGACAGTGACCGATATTTGGAGACCTTGAAACGTTATAAACTACGTGACCATATGGGAAGTTCTAAAAAGATTTTGTTTGAGGCGTATAAAGATGGGTTTAAACGTCTGCTGTATCCGTCGATTGAGCGAGAAGTGGCTGGGGTGTTAAAGGAAAAAGCAGACTTGGCAGCTATAGCCACTTTTGGAAAGAACTTAACACAGCTTTTTATGATTCCTCCTGTGACTGGTAAAGTACTTTTAGGGGCTGATCCTGCGTACAAAACAGGGTGTAAATTGGTGGTGTTGGATGAAAATGGCAAGTATTTGGATGATGCTCTCATATTTCCTACCCCTCCTAAGTCGGACTTTGAGGGTTCACGTAAAAAAGTTTTGGATTTGGTGAAAAAGTATGGGGTGAATGGGGTGGTCATTGGAAATGGAACAGCTTCCAAAGAGACCCAAGAGTTTTTTGCTAAGCTGAACAAAGAGTTGAATGGTGAGCTAAAATACACCGTGGTTTCAGAGGCTGGTGCATCGGTTTATTCGGCTTCTAAAGTGGCTGCTGAGGAGTATCCTGACCTTGATGTGACGGTTCGTGGGGCAATTTCCATCGCAGGGCGTGTGCGTGACCCTATGGCAACGTTGGTGAAGATCGACCCAAAATCCTTGGGAATAGGGCAGTACCAACATGATGTTGACCAAAAACTTTTGGAACGTAAGCTTCATGAGGGTGTTGAGTCTTTGGTAAATACCGTTGGAGTAGACGTCAATTCGGCTTCGGCTTCTCTACTTGCTTTTGTGGCAGGGGTTAGTCCGAAGTTGGCTAAAAACATTGTCATCTATCGTGAAGCTAATGGGGCGTTTAAAACCAAAAAAGAGTTGCTTAAAGTCAAAGGTTTAGGAGCGAAAGCTTATGAGCAGTTGGCTGGTTTTATACGTATTCGTGAGGGTAAAAGTATTTTTGATAACACAGGAATTCACCCTGAGAGTTACGCTGTGGCAGAGGCTTTAGAGAAGCTCTCCGATACTTCAGATGTGAAAGCTTTGTCGGTCAAGTTAGGGGTTGGGGAAGTGACCATCAAGGACATACTCAAAGAGTTGGCTAAACCTGGGTTTGACCCTCGTGAGGCTTTGGAGGTGATTCCTTTTAAAGATGATTTGACGGATATTTCAATGTTAAGAGAAGGGAGCATTGTTTCTGGTGTGGTGCGAAACATTACGGACTTTGGGGCATTTGTGGACATCGGGCTTAAGAATGATGGGATGATTCATATCTCTAAAATGAGTGAAAAGCGTATTTCCCACCCGTTGGAAGCGTTGTCGGTTAATCAGTACTTAGCACGGGTTCAAGTGGTTTCGGTGGATGTGGCAAAGCAAAAAGTTGGGTTGAGCTTGAAGTTTTAACATAAAAAAACAGATTAATATTTATTGTAATGTAACTAAAATAGATACTGTTTTTTAGAGCATAAGAGTTAGCTTAAAGTATGAAAATCACCGAGTTTTCTGCTTTAGATGGATATCTATTAATGCTTCTTTGAGTATCATTTATTTGATTAATAAATAATACTTTATAGAAGGACCTTCTTATGCAAGAAAAATTTATGCAAGATTTACAAAAAATATATGATGAACTTCAATATAGACAGGCATCACTTAATAGCTATTATGAGATATTGAATGGTGAGCATAAAGAAGCAACTGTTTTGGTTGAAGATTTTTTAAGACAAATGGAACTTCCTGTTTCTGAAAACACTCAAATGGCAGCATTGACACGTATTGTAAATTTACGAGAAGATGCCTTAGAGCAAGTGTTGCAAAAAGAGGGTTTTTCTGAAGAAAAAATTATAGAAAAAAAAGAGTTAGCTTATTTATTTGTGAAACAGATACATTTGAGTCGACATGAGTATTTGATAGCATGGGTAAAATCTGAAAACCTTTTAACCCCTTTTTATCAAAAACTTTTAGAGGGTATTCATTATATTGGTGAAGCCATGAGTTCTTGGCAGTCAGCATGGACAGCTAAGGTTATACATGGGGTCAATCGAGATTTATTGGATGAACACAAGGGAGATGAACAAGCTGTTTTTCAGATGTTAAGAGCAAAAAACTTATTGGATGTTAATCCTGATGGTGAAGTGGGTGATAGATGTTATTCTGTTTTAGAAAAAGATGCTGAAGGTGAATATCGTTCAGTTGCTTACAGTGTGGCTTTTCCTGATGAAGTTGGCAAGGTTGTTTCTGCCATTGAAGACTTGGTAGAAGAATTATCTATGGTTGATGACAAGGTGTTCCATCAAAAAGGTCAATGGGTTACTTATTTAATTGCCATTAAAAGAGCATTTGCTCAGCCTCAACCTCGAAAACTCATTGGATACTGGGCAGATGTTGACAGAGCTTGGATGCGTATTACTACTCCTTTACAAGTTGGACACCCTTTAGAATATTATGAAGATCACTTTAGAAAAGCTGTTGCTTTAGAGTGGGATTTACGTATTGTCAATCCTAAGTTACAAAATGCTTCAAATACTCGAGAAAGTATTCAAAAGTTTTCTTCTAAACTTGCAGAAAAAATTGAAGGTGAAATTGAAGAAACCATTAGTAAAAATATGGAACAAGTTGATAAAACTCAGCTCTATATTGGGCAACCTGTTCTCTATTATGCTGCTGAACTTAATGGACTTTTTTCAGCCCAAGTAGTGCCTAATGATGAACAAGTATCAACTGAACTTGGTAAAAAAATATTTGCTTATGCTGATTTTGTGCTACAGAGTCAAATTGCTAAACCAATGATGCAACTCTCTGTCAATACTTTGGGTTTGGCTTTTGTGCAGGAACAAAGAGCGTTTAGAGAAAAAAATGCTTCCTTATGGCAAAAGCTTTATGATGCTTCAACCATTGGGCATGAATTTGGGCATATTTTATGGATAGATACAGATACTGAAGTGATGATGAATACACGAGGACAGTTTAAAAATATTGAAGAGTTTAAAGCAACGACAGGTGGACTTATGGCATTTTTTGAAAATGAAGATGAATTACTTAAGAAGCCTATGATAGATGATTTGGTTACGCGTTCAGTAGGCTTAATGGCTTGGCGAGAAGTTGGAGAGCTTTTACCTTATTATTGTGAGGGTTTGATTCATTTAGATATTTTGTTTGGATCTCGAATTATAAGTTATGAGGAGGGTAAGATTGTTATTCATTATGAAAATTATGAAGCAATGAAAGAGCGTTATGGGTGGGCATATGAAATTTTAGCGCAACATTATATAGATCGTGAAGATGCTTCTTTATATTTAGAACAATATGCTTATAAAGAAGAGGGGGTCTATCTTCCTGTGAGTGATGAGATTTTGACATTTGTTGAAAACTATTATGCTGAGTATAAACGCTTAGGACAGAGAGTTTATGCTGAATAAGGTTTAACGTATTACAGCATGTTTAATAAAATCGCAAAGACATCTGAAATCACGGTTTTTGGTTAGATGTTTCATGTATTGTGCATAGGTCATGTTTTTTTCTAAAAGGTGTGATTCTAAAAAACCAAGTGCCGTCTCAATATCATGGGCATGTTCTATTTCTGAGAGAACTTGATAGAGTTCATTAATTTCATGGATGACTCTATCGGGAGCTTGTTTGCCATAAGCGACATATGAGATGATATTGTTATCTCTGTCTTTTTGTGCTTTAATGGTCATGAGTGACCAATAGTATTCCCCCGTATTGGTTTGATTTTTAACCACAGCTTGTATGGGCATACCTTGTTTAATAATTGACCAAATAACGTGAAAAATTGTTTTGGGCATATCTGGGTGACGTACAATACTGTGGGGTTGATGAATCACTTCTGCACTTTTAAAGTCATTGACTTCTAAAAAGGTTGGGTTACAGTAAACTATAGTTCCTTCAGTATTTGTACGGCTAACGATAATTTGCTGTCTAGCACATTTAATTTCATGATTTACTTTTTTTAATTTGCTCATCTCATTAACCTTATAGAATATAATATATTTTTTAATATTATACTTTATTAGTAATTATTATAAGTTTAAATGTCTAAGCATAGTATTACTGGGCAGTGGTCGCTTCCTAAGACCTGATCTAAAATATCAGCAGAGATAATTTTTTCTTTTAAATCATCTGAAACAAAGAAGTAATCAATACGCCATCCTACATTTCTGCTTCTTGCTCCTGCACGGTAGGACCACCATGAATAACGCTCAATGGCTTCTTCTCCATGTAGATGTCTAAAAGTATCAACATAACCAGCATTTAAAAGCTTATCCATCCATTCACGTTCCATTGGCAGAAACCCTGAAGTCTTTTCATTGGCTTTTGGACGTGCAAGGTCAATGGTTGTATGGGCTGTATTGACATCGCCACAAACAATAATGGACTTTCCTTCTGCTCTTAAGTTATTAATATGTTCTAAAAAACGTGCATAAAATGCCATTTTATATTCTAGGCGTTCTTCATTGCGTTGTCCATTGGGGAAATAGACGTTAAAGTAGGCAATGTTATCAAAATGATATTCATTAATACGTCCTTCATTTAAGATATCTACGGTTGGACAAGTACAGTTAAAGTCACCTTCCTTATTGGTATAGAGTGCGACACCTGATTGTCCTTTTTTAATGGAAGGGTTAATATGTTGTATTTTGTAATCACGTTCAAAAATAGTTTTTGGAATTTGTGAAGCTTCTGCTTTAATTTCCTGTAGTCCTAAAAAATCTATTTTTTCTTCATCAATCCATTTAAGTGCATTTTTTTTGTCTACGGCACGAATTCCATTGACATTCCAAGAGATAAAGGTTGTTTTTGCCATTAAGTGATTCCCTTATGTTTTTGTGAAATCATAACCAATAAATTGTCAAATTATAATTAGAATTACTGTTACTTTTTTTTAATAAAACCCATTTTATTGTTTGTATATAATTTTTATTGTTTTTATATATTAAAATTAAGCTAACTTTAGGTATAGTGACTTATATCATCACAAAAGGAATTATTATGGTAAGAATTACAATAATATTATTAATAATGGGAATTGGTTTTTTGAATGCAGGAGATGTTCAAAATATACAAAAGTTACAAGCTGAAAAAAAAGCTTTAGAACTGAAGTTAGAAGCTTATGCACTGAAAAAGAAAATCATTGAAATGGAGCAGTTTTTTGAAAAAACAAGGGTTGAAAAAGAAGAGCGACTTGAAAGAGAAAGAGCCTTGGTTCAGTTAAAAAATGATTTACGTGCTAACCGTACAAAACGTAAGGTTTATAATAAGCAGTATAAAGGATAAGATTTAAGTCCAAAAACCGTATAATTGACTTAAAAATACAAAGCTTATAATGCAAAAAAATAACAGTCAATTTACATTTAAATCTTATTTAGATTTAGCACAACTTTTAAAAGAGTATAAAGGCAATCACAAAGAGAATCGAACCTTTGCATTAACACAGCAAAAAAAAGGATTAAAGCTTTTAATAACATGGAAAGACAAAAACCTTTACCGTGTACTTGATGAGTTTGACTCATCTAAGTACCTTCATTATTTAACTTTATTTACTTCCCTTTTTGGTTTTATATTACTTATAGCTGGTTTTATTACAGGGTTTGCACTACTTTCTTACTCTGGAAAAGAACCTGTTAATGTTATTTACTTACTTTTGGTGATGGTTGGATTACCTCTTTTAAGTATGGGACTTTCAATACTGTCACTATTAACAGGAAATCTTGGTGCCACTCTTTTAAATCATCTTTCTCCTCTTTATTACTTAGAAAAAGTTATTAATTTTTTCCCTTTTGCTAAGAAAATAGATTTTTCAACTTTACCCTTTTCCACAACTTTAAGTAAATGGATATTTCTACAGCGTCTTCAACTTTTTTCTTTTCTCTTTGCTTTAGGGCTTTTTTTTTCATTGGTTTTAACAGTAATTTCTAAAGATATTGCTTTTGCATGGAGCAGTACTTTAGAAATTGACCCCATTGCATTTCAGGGAACATTGGCAATGTTGGCAATGCCTTGGCAAGGTTTTTTTCCTTCAGCTGTTCCTTCTGTAGAATTGGTTGAAGTTTCACACTATTTTAGACTGGGTGAAAAGTTGGATGTAAACATGGTCCAAAATGCTGATAAGTTAGGCGCATGGTGGAAATTTTTAGCCATGGCAACCTTGACCTATGCTGTATTTTTGCGTCTTATATTTTGGTGTTTTACCTCTTTGGGCTTAAAGGCCCAATTGAAAAAAGAGTTTTTAACCCTTTCAGGTGTTCAGGAACTTTTAAGCGAATTTTCTACCCCTTATGTCTCAACCCAGGCTCAAAACGTGGAACATCATCTTGATATTTCAGAAGAAGAAATAGCCACAACTAACAGTACTTTTGCGATGAAATACCATACTTTATTAGGGTGGAATCATACAAGTGAAAATTTATTATTGATAGAAGATCATTTTAGGGTAAAAGCTATAGAAGTTTATGTGGTTGGAGGAAGAAATTCATTTAAAGAAGATCAAAAAATTATTGCTAACTTAGAAAAAAGTGTCTTACTGTATGTCAAAGCATGGGAGCCTCCTACTATGGATTTTATGGATTTTTTAGATGAGCTTTTGAATAAAGAGGAACTCTTGTCTGTTGATATTTGTCCTCTTGGTACGGCGAGTAATAATTATGCCAGTGAAAGTCGTGACTTACATGTATGGTTGAAAAAATTAGAGCAGGTTAACTCGAATAAGTTAGGGGTTATTGATGTCTAGTATTTCTGAGAATGATTATCCAAAGTTTGCTGTTGTTGGGCATCCTAATAAGGGTAAAAGTAGTATTGTGGCTTCATTGGCACTGGATGCTTCCATACAAATTGGTAATACGCCAGGAACCACACAGGTTAAACGGGGTTTTCCTCTTAAAGTAGATGATAAAATTGTGTATGAACTTTTTGATACACCTGGTTTTCAACGTGCAAGACGTGTGTATTCTTGGCTTGAAGAGCATGGGGATGTTCCTGCTGATCAGCGCATTGATGTTGTTAAGCAATTTGTTTTTGAACATAAAGATTCTAATAAGTTTAAAGATGAAGTAGAATTATTAGAACCCATTTTAGCTGGTGCTGGGGTCATTTATGTGGTGGATGCTTCTAAGCCTTATGGGGCTGAATATGAAGTTGAGATGGAGATTTTGCGTTGGTGTGGTCAGCCTTCTATGGCAATTTTAAATCTTATTGGTGAAGAAGATTACCGAGAAGAGTGGACAAGGGCATTGGGGCAATATTTTCGACTGGTACGAACTTATAATCCCATTCAGGCAGGACATCAAGAACATCTTGAACTTTTAGAAGGCATGGCACAATTAAAAGAACAGTGGACAAGACCCATTAAAAAAGCCATTGGTATTTTAGATGCTTTACATAATCAAAAAATTGTGAATAGTAGTAATATCATTGCTGATTATATGGTGGAAGTTTTGTCTTTTGTACATAAAGAGAAAATTGTTGCAGAAGAAGTTTCAGAAGAAGAAAAAGAGCGTTCTAAAACAGTTTATCGTGAAAAAATAATCAATTATGAGCTTCAAGAACGACAAAAAATTCAAAAAATCTGGAACCATCTTTATGTACAAAAACATGAAGGTGAATTAGACCTTGATGAAGTAGGACTTTTTTCAGAAGAGTCTGCTTCAATTTTTGGTTTAAGTCAAAAAGAGTTAATCGTAACAGGTGCTTCGGCAGGTGCGATTACTGGAGCTGGTTTTGATTTGATTACAGCTGGATCGACTTTGTTTCTTGGTTCTGTTATTGGAGGTGTTGTTGGGGGTGTTGGTGCTATGTTTGGGTTTGATAACTTGTATGAAGTAAAAGTTTTAGGGCAAAGCTTGGGCAAAAGAGAATTGACAGTTGGCCCGATGCAAAACCTTAATTTTCCTTATGTTCTTTTGGGGCGTTCACTTTATCATGCTTCTTCTATTGCCAATCGTTCTCATGCAAAACGAGATGATTTAAATTTAGAAAATGCTTCGTTTACAGAGAAACTTATGAATGCTTCTGTCCGAAAAGAGTTGGAGAAAGTGCATACAAAATTACGTAAAGGTGATGAGCTTGTAGAGGAAGATTTAAGTGCCTACCGAGCAACGGTTAAAAATGCGTTTGTTAACTTGTTAGATTAAATTAACGCAAATTTTATTTAGCTCTAGTAGGACAGGATAATAAGTAAAATGGCTTATTTTCTACTTGTAAATGTTTTTGTTTCTGAAAAGATTTCTTTTTGTTCATCGTTTACAGCACGAACTCTATAGAAGTACTTTGTGTTTGCTTTTAGTCCAGTGAGTTTACTAAATAAAGATTGTTTAAGACCACGGTTGGTTAAGAGACTTTCAGCTGTTAATACGTTTTGAAATGTTGCTTCTTCTGAATATTGTAGTTCAGCTGTTTCTGCACCATAAAGCGTCGCAATGGTTTGTGCTTCTAGGCTATCGATGGTAAAAATTATAAGAGATTCTATTCTAAAAGTTGGGTCATTCACCTCTTCAACATTAGCATTTTGTGTTGTGAACTCTTGAAGTGGAGAAACAAAGTTATTGTTTGTGTTATCACTTGCTAAGACTTGATAGAAGTATTTGGTATTGGGTTGTAATGAAGCAATACTTTCACTTAGGGATTGCACTTGAATATTTTCTTTTTTTCTTGTCTCTTTGTCTAAGTTTTCTGTTGTTCCATATTTAATTTGGAAACTTTTAATGGGTTCATTAAATTGAAATCCAAGTTTCACCGTTTTTGCTGTTATATTTTGAATTGTAGAAGATGTTAGGGACAAATTTATAGCATTGTCTTGGACTGCTTCTTTGGTTGTAAATGTTTTTGTTTCTGAAAGTATTTGTTGATTTTCTGAATCAAAAAGTTGTACTTTAAAGAAATATTGTTGCTTGGCTTTTAAATCATTAAGGCTTGTAAAAAGAATTTGACTGGCATTATTTTGTGTTATGCCTTCTACTTTTTCAGAGAAGAGTCCAAGGTTTTCATTCTCGCCATATTCAACTTGATAAGAAGCGATATTTTGACCTAAAATACGTATTTCTGCTTGTGTGCTTTTGATGTTATTTGCACTAAAAGATTGAAGTATTAGATTGGTATTATTTGCAATATTATTATTACTTTCACTTGATGCACTGGTTTCAACATTATCTATTTCTCCAGAACCACGAACAATAAAGCCATTGATTCCAATGAGTTCATTTGAGCGATCAAAACGTTGTAAATCTTCTTGTATGTTTCTTTTTATTGTATGCATTTCTCCATTTTTTAGTTTTTTTCCTAAACCAATATGAATGTATTTCCCCCTTAATCCTGTACTTTTATTTTTTGCTGTGTAGATGAGATAACGGATACCGTTTTCTGTTTCTATGGGAATATAGATGGCAAAATATTCTGAAAATTTCATATCCCATTTTAGGCTATCATTATCTAAGTCATTCCAGCCATTTTCGCTATTAATTCCACCAAGCATATATTCATTTTTAGTTCGTTTTCCACTTAATTTAATGACTTTGTTATCATTTAGTGAGATATTTTTAATGCTTGCCTTAGCAGGTTTATTGTCTGATATGATCCATCGTTGGGTACTTCCATCTTCTGCATCCTCATAAACTTGGGCAGATAAGGAGCTGGAAGAGAGTAAAAAAAGTGCTAAATATAATTGTTTCATTGTATGTCCTTTTTAGTAAGTGTAAGAACAGAGTTTAAACTAATAAGTAAAACATATAATAAATTAGAACTAAATAAAATATAAATAAACTATAAACCAATGATGCGTTTAGTTGTTTCTTTTAGTAATGTGGTTATTTCATAGGGAATGGTTTGGAATTGTTCAGCAACATTTTGAGCATTGTTAAAGATACAAATTTCATTTTCACTTGATTCTACAATAATGTAATCCATGGAAACACGTCCTAATAAGGGTAAGTTTTCAGCTGTTATAAATGGCTTTAGGCTACTTGAACGCATCCATCCATCACCATAACCTAAATCATAAGTAGAGACAGTCATATTGTGAGGAGCTATATAGGTTCCACCATAACCAATTCTTTGACCTTTTTTTAACGTTTTTGTTGAAATTCTGTTGGCATGAAGGGAGAGAACAGGTTTTAAATTTAAACTTTCATAGACAGAAGGTAATTCAGAGTAGCCATATGCACCTATGCCAAGACGAATAAAATCTTGATTGTCACAAGGTAGGCGTAGTGCTGAGGCTGAATTAAAAGAGTGGAATCTAATACTTTTTGAATCTACATTACTGTGTGACATGGTCACACCTACGACCTTTTTAAACTTTTTTTGTTGCCAAAATAGTTCAGAGCTTAGTTCATCAGCCGAACGGTTATGGGTCATGACCCCTTTGAATATGAGCTTTTTTTCTTTTATGAGTTCAAGTGCTTCTTCAAGTTCATCAAAACTAATACCATTTCGGTGCATTCCTGTATCTACTTTTAATTCAACCATTGAACCTTTTTGAGCCTTTGAGATATCTTCTAAAGAGTTAAGGGTAAATGAGCATTGCTCATCAAAAATTGCTTGATCTCCAAGTACTAAAATATGTTTGAAATAGGGTTTAATAATTTTTGCTTCAGCATAAGAACGAACCACAGCCTGTGTAAGCCCAAACTCTTGTGACAATTTTGCCATGAGTTCTAAGCCATGTCCGTAAGCATTGTCTTTTAAAACGATGCCTATGGATTCTTTAGAGCCTGTTTTTTGTACAAATTGAGATAGATTATGAAAGAAGTTTTCTTTGTTTATTTTGATGAATGCCATTTGGGATTATAGCTAAATGAGTGTTTCAATCAAGTTTTGATATACTCAAAATAATTTATATATAAGGTGTTTTTCTTGATAGAACTTCATAGTTGTAGAATTCATAATTTTAAATCTTTAGATAATTTTATACTTGATTTCTCAAAATTTACTTGTCTTATAGGCTTAAACAGTTCTGGTAAGTCAACTATTTTACAAGCGATTGATTTTCTTTCCCAGCAGATGAAAGGGGATATAATAGGGTGGCTAAAAGATAGAAACTGGGAAGCTAAAGAGTTAAAATGTAAATTTTTAAATCGCCAATCTATTACAATATCAATAGGTTTCCTGTACAGAGAAAAGTTTTATGCATGGGCATTTGTGTTTAATCCCTCTTTAAAAAAGTCCACAACTGAACAGATAATTTATTGTCCTGATGCCAAAAGTATAGATGAGTGTGAAACTATATTTGAAGTGAAAAATTCCAAGTATATGATAATAAAAGACTTAGGAAACCCAAAAGAGAATAAACTTCAAGGTGATATTATCCAAGAGTATGAAGGCTCTTTCTTATCTAGTTTAAAACCAGAATTCTTACCCGAACCTATTAGGGAATTTAAATCTTATATTCAAAATATTTATTCACTTGATCTTCTTTCTCCACAAGAGTTACGAAAACGTTCACGAGTAGGAGATACACTTGGTTTAAGTGGTGCAAATTTAAGTGCCTTTCTTAACAGTTTTACCAAAGAGCAAAAAGAGGAGATGTTAGTTCAACTCAAAAAAGCTTATCCAAATTTAGAGGCATTTAATATTAGAAAGTCAAAAGGTGGATGGGCTAGGTTAGAGTTAATTGAACAATTTGGAGATAAAAAACTAACGAATGAAGCAAAATATCTTAATGATGGGGTATTAAGACTGATTGCTATATTAGCACAACTTCAAAGTCAAAAAAGTTTTTTACTTTTTGATGAAATTGAAAATGGAATTAATTCTGAATTGGTAGAGTATTTGATGGATATTTTGGTGGATTGTAAACATCAGGTTATGATTACAACTCATAGTCCTATGATATTAAATTATATAGATGATGATATTGCTAAAAAATCAGTGCAATATATTTATAAAACAAAAGAAGGTTTAACCCAAAGTATTCCATTTTTTGATATACCTTCTATGGCAGAAAAATTGGAGATGATGGGTGCTGGAAGTGCGTATGTTGATACCAATTTGGAAGACTTGATTGAAGAGATAGAAGAAGTTAAGAAAAGTAAAAAAGAAGCAGAGTAGTGCATTTAGTTTTAAGTGGTGAGGGTAACAGTGACTTAGGACTTTTTTGTCAATATAATAATGAGTTTATTGCTGGAAGCATGTATTTTATTGTTGATAAGATAATTGAGCAAAAATATGATTTTTCTTATTATGATGTTAAAGATGAGATGATTACTTTTATACCTAAAGTAGAGTTAACTAAATTAACAAAAAGGTTACCACCATTTACAGGTAAAAAAGGTTTAAAAGGTACAGCTTATTTTACAAATAATGCAATAGCTTTAGCACGAATTGCTAAAAAGAAATCTAACGAATTAAATGAAGAAGTTATAGCTATTTTATTTCGAGACTCGGATGGTACGAGTAGTACAATTAAAGGTATGTGGGAAGATAAGGTAGAGTCGATTGAAAATGGTTTTAAAATAGAGAAGTTTGATAGTGGGGTAGCAATGATACCTAAACCAAAATCAGAAGCTTGGTTGATTTGTGCTTTGAAAGATAAAGCTTATGAAAATTGTCAAATATTAGAGAATCGTTCAGGAAATGATAAATCTCCTAATAATTTAAAAGATGAACTCAAAAGTTTGGGTATTGAACTAGATAGTATCAATGAAATGATTAAAGATGGACGAATAGATATTGAGAAAATAGATATGCCAAGTTTTAAGTATTTTACAAATCAATTAAAAGAGTTACTGTAATGAAGATTTTACCCCCAGAATGGCAAAAACAAAGAGTCGTCCTTATGGCTTTCCCCCACAAAAATTCAGATTGGGCTAATGATTTAAACTCTGCTTTAGTCCCCTTTATTCGTACAGCACAAGCTATTGCTTATAAAACACCCGTTTACATTATTTGTGATGATAGAGAAGCAATAAGTGCTTTGTTTTGTTCTCCACGTAACTTGACATTTATAGAGATAGAGACCAATGATACATGGATACGAGACTTTGGGTACATCTCTATAGTAGAAGATGGAGAAGTTAAATTACTTGACTTTAGATTTGATGCTTGGGGTGGTAAGTTTGATGCTGGGTTAGACAATGGAGTCAATAAAGTATTGCATAAAAAAGGTTATATGGGTGTTACACCTTTAGAGAGTATTGATTTTGTGCTTGAAGGTGGTTCCATTGAGTCGGATGGTAAAGGTACGATTTTGACTACTACGGCTTGTTTGTGTAATCCTAATCGTAATGGTGGATTGAGGAAAGATGAGGTTGAAGAAAAGTTAGAGGAATATTTCGGTGCTAAAAGGGTTTTATGGCTTGACCATGGTTATTTGGCTGGGGATGATACAGATTCGCATATTGATACATTGGCTCGTTTTGTTTCTCTTGATACTATTATGTATGTTCAGTGTTTGAATGAAGAAGATGAACATTATGTTGAATTACAAAAAATGGAAAGGCAGTTGAAGCAGTTTAGAGATAGTGACAATAAAGCTTACACTTTATTGCCATTACCTTTGCCCAGTCCAAAATATGATAAGCTTAATAAGCGTTTACCTGCAACTTATGTGAATTTTTTAATCACGAATGGGGCATTGGTTTATCCTGTTTATTCTGTTGTGGAAGATAAGATTGCTTATGAGGTATTTAAAGATTTTTTTAGAGATAAAGAGATAATTCCTATAGAGTGTTCTCGTTTAATAGAAGAGGGAGGATCTTTGCATTGTTCGACGATGCAAATACCTTTTTAATGGTTTGAGGCAATAGTATGACGATTGTTTAGCCTCGTTTACTTCCGAAGTTTTGTCCCCAGTAAACTTGGTAGGTACTGTCTTCTTTAATGAGAATCGCAACACCAACTTCTGTATATGTACTTTTCATAATGTTCACGCAATGTCCAGGACTTGCCATCCATGCTTTCATGACACTGTCTAAATCACGTTGTCCACCAGCAATGTTCTCTCCCACAGAAAAGTAGTTTGAGTAACCATTGCTCACAATACGCTCATAAAATTTACTGGGTGTACCATTACCTGTAATATCATATTCTGTTCCTGATCCATCATGTGAAAAGGTATTACTGTAGGCTAAATCAGTTACATGTTCTAAGGCAGCAGCATACAAATCAGGATTCCATGTTAATGCTGGAACAGCAGGAAAAGTTCCTCTTTCCCCACAGGTTTTACTTTCAGCGCGTTCTTTATTAATTGCATCTAAAAGTGCTTGTTGATTGGTATTTAAATTGCTTAATGTTTCCTGTTCTTCTGAAGTTAAATCTGAAAATGTGCTTATCTCACCATTTACGATACTCGGAGTACCCGAATCACCACCACCACAACCATTTAGTAGTAAAATTGTTAGAATTGATAAATAACATTTATTTTTTAAATTTAAGTTAAGCATTTTCTCTCCTTTTCTTGTATTAGCAGTATAACAATATAAAACTTAAAATAATATTTAACATATAAAATTAATTTTAATTATATTTTGTTATTTAACTTATTTTTTATTTAAAATTGTTATTAAGTTAATTTTATTAATATTATCGATTTATTCCCATTTATGGTAGAATTGTTTTAAAAAGTAGGTTGATGAAAGTAGCATTAATTCAAAAAAAGTATTTTGGTAACAAAAAAAAGTCTGTTAAAAACACAGTATGTGATATAAAAACAGCTTCTGTAGCAGGAGCTGAGTTAATTGTTTTACAGGAATTACACCAAAATGAATATTTTTGCCAAAGTGAGGATGTTAGTTTTTTTGCTTATGCTGATACTTGGGAAGAAGATATCCTTTATTGGTCTAAGGTTGCCAAAGAGAATGCTGTAGTTTTAGTTACCTCGTTATTTGAAAAACGTACAGCTGGTTTGTATCATAATACAGCTGTGGTATTTGAGAAAGATGGGCGTATTGCTGGAAAGTATAGAAAGATGCATATTCCTGATGATCCTGGATTTTATGAGAAGTTTTATTTTACCCCTGGTGATTTAGGTTTTGAACCCATTGAAACTTCTGTGGGAAAATTAGGGGTATTGATTTGTTGGGATCAATGGTATCCTGAAGCTGCACGTTTAATGACGCTTAAGGGGGCTGAAATGCTTATTTATCCTACTGCCATTGGTTGGTTTAATGAAGATGCTAAAAAAGAGAAGAGAAGACAGTTATCGTCTTGGATTAACATACAGCGTTCACATGCCATTGCCAATGGGATTCCTGTTTTAAGTTGTAATAGGGTGGGGTTTGAAAAAGATGCTTCTGGGGTTATGGATGGCATAAATTTTTGGGGTAACTCATTTGTTTGTGACCCTCAAGGTGATATTATTGCCCAAGCAGGTAAGAAAGGCTGTATTCTTTATGCTGAAATAGAAAAAGAGCGAAGTAAAGAAGTCCGTGATATTTGGCCTTTTTTACGTGATCGTCGTATTGATGCTTATGATAATTTATTAAAACGTTATTGTGATGATAAATCTTTCCAAGTATAAACTTGGAAAGGAATTCAAAAAGAAATAACAACTAGTGTTTTTTATGTTCTTTCGCCATATAGTATGGTGCTAAGGCTTCAATGGTAGCTGTGAGCTTAGCTGTTGACTTTGTGTCGGCAAGTTGTTTGGCTTTCATTGCTGCTAAAATAACGGCATGATGTTTAGTAAGACGTTCTGTATAATCTTTTTGACTTTTTTTAACACGTTGGGTTAAGAAGTAGTCACTAATGGTTACAATAATATTTTGTGCATGTTTTTCTTTATTTAATACCCATCGTGTAATTTGATTGAGCGATTGGGCATCTGTTTTTCCTGCTAACTCATTAATAAGCTTTGTTGCTTTGGCTACAGTTTTGGCATCTTCGAGCATTGAGTTTACTCTTGCAGTATCATCATAAATACCACAAGGGACTTGACAATGTGCTTCGAGTGTTTGTGTGCTTAATAATGATAAGCCTGATATCATGATTGCTGAAGCTAATAAGCTTGATTTAATTTTGTTTTTCATTGTTTGGTTCCTTTTTATTGTTGAGATAGTGCATTAAAATAATAACTAAATTGACTGACAATTTTGATTAGTCTTTTAAAAATATAAATATCTATTATTAATGAATTTGTTATCTTTTTTGATGTATAACGCCTTATCAATCTCTCGGGGTGCTGAAGTTATTTTGACCAAAGCTGAGAAAACCCGTTGAACTTGAACTGGATAATTCCAGCGTAGGGAAGAGTTAGTTGTATCATTTTAATGACTTAAAAAGCATACGATTATTCTCTTCCCTACAAAACAAATTTTTAGATGTCTATCAAGGGAATATATATGACAACAAAAACTTTAACTTTATCAACCATTGCAGCAAGTACAATTTTGACTTCGACTGCTTTGGCGCAAACTTCTGAGAACAGTAATGAACTTGACCCAATTGTGGTAAGTGCTGACTTTAGAGAGGCAAAGCTCTCGCAAACTTCTAAAGCCATTACGGTGATAGGTGAAGAAACACTTTATGATAAGTCTTCTCAAACATTCATAGACACATTAGCCCAAACACCCAATGTAAACTTTTCAGCTGGTGCTTCAAAAGCCAAGTATGTACAAATCCGTGGAATAGGAGAACGCAGTCAATTTGTAACGCCTATTAATCCTTCGGTAGGTATTAATGTCGATGGTGTTGACTTCTCTCAAAATACTTTAGGTATTAGTCTATTTGATGTTAAACAAGTGGAAGTACTTCGAGGACCTCAGGGAACAACATTTGGTTCAAATGGTATGGCTGGGGTTATTAATGTAACCTCAAATGCACCAACGAAGGAGACCACAGGAAAGCTAGAAGCAACTGTTGGGAATTATAATACTAAAGCTTTTGGTGCTGCTTTAGGAGGAACCTTACTTGAAGACAAACTTTTAGGACGTATTTCTGTTTATAAAAATAAATCTGATGGTTTTATGAAGAACGCATTTTTAAATCGTGAGAACACCAATAATATTAATGAATTTGCCACTAAAGCACAACTTAGATGGTTAGCAACTGATGCCCATACAATTGATTTAAATTTAATGCACAGTACGGTTAATAATGGTTATGATGCTTTTACGCTGAATAACTCACGTACTTCAACTGCTGATCAACCAGGTAAAGATGCTCAAGAGAGTAATGCATTTTCATTAACATCTACTTCACAGATTAATTCAAAGATGCACTTGGTTGCTAATTTGGGTCAAAGTCGTACAGACTCAGAATATTCTTTTGATGTTGATTGGTCAAATCCTAATCAGTTTACTGCTGCTCAAGGACCATACGCTGCATTTGATCAATATCTGCGTGATCGAAAACAGACCAACATGGATGTTAGATTAATTTCAGATGAAGATGGGCGTATTTTTAATGCAAGTACAGCATGGACAGTAGGTACTTATTATCGAGATCAAGATGAAAAACTGATAAGAAACTATACGTATTTACCGAGTCAATTTAGCAGTAACTTTCAAACAGATACTTTGGCTGTTTATGGTCAGTTAGATTCTAAAATTACAGACAAGTTTACACTTATTACAGGATTAAGAGTTGAAAAGTGGAAAGCAAACTATGCTGATTCTGATGCTATAACTATTAATACAGATGAAACGCTTGTTGGTGGAAAAATGGGTTTAAACTATGAAGTAAGTGAAGATACTTTGGTTTATACAACACTTTCAAAAGGTTATAAGCCAGGGGGTGTTAATGCTGATAATTCATTGACATCAGCTGAAAAAGAGTACAGCACTGAAAGTTTATGGAATCTCGATTTAGGTGTAAATTCATCTCATATGGATAATAAGTTAACAAGCCGTTTAAACCTTTTCTATGGAAAAAGAGATGATCAACAAGTAAAAAGTTCTAATACACAAGTACGTGCAAATGGAAGCACAGACTTTATTGATTTTACTTCAAATGCAGCTAAAGGCTCTTACTATGGTCTTGAGTCTGAATTAGATTATTATCCTAGTGATTCATTACACTTGTTTACAAATGTAGGTCTTTTAAAGTCTAAATTTGACAGCTTTAACGAAGCAAATCCAGCTTATGCAAGTTTAACAGGTAGAGCACCTGCACAGTCACCATCTTATCAATTTAATGTGGGTGGTGATTTGATGTTAAGTGATGCACTCATGATAAAGGCAAATATAGAAGGTCGAGGAGCTGCTTATTATTCTGATAGACAACTAGTAGCTGTACCTGCTTATCAATCAGAGGCATATCAATTGGTTAATACGAGTTTAGAGTATGTAAATAGTGATTGGACAACCATTGTTTGGGCAAGAAACTTAACAGATACTGAGTACACAACCAGAGGTTTTGGAAGCTTTGGAAATAATCCTGGAAATGGTTATACGACAGAACTTTATACCCAAAAAGGTATGCCTAGAACTTTTGGTATAACTGTTTCACGTGATTTTTAGGTTGAAGTCATGAACATTGAATTAATGCCGATACTTTTAGCACTTGAAGCCATGTCAGCTTGGGAAAGCATAGCAGCACTTTTAGGTGTTGCCTATGTTGTTTTAGCAGCAAAGGAATCACTTTGGGCTTGGGTATTTGGATTTTTTTCTACCTTTATTTATACGATTATTTTTTGGGAGGGGGCATTGTTCTCCTCTTCTTTTTTGAACTTTTACTATATGCTAATGGCTGTTTATGGTTATTATTCATGGAAAAATGGTTCAGGTGAGAAGATGTTAAAGATTCGGACTTACTCTTTATTTAAAAATTTAAAAATTATTGGATTGGGTGTTTTATTAAGTCTTCTTTTTGGTTATTTATCAAGTACTTATACCGATGCAAAACTGGCGTATATGGATGCTCTTGTAATGGTTTTTTCCATTATTGCAACATGGCTGTTAACTCAAAAAGTAATTGAAAATTGGATTTATTGGTTGGTTATTGACGCTATAGCCATAGTTCTTTATTGGCATACAGGTTATTTAGCAACGGTAGTACTCTTTGTTATTTATGTTGTTTTAGCTGTTTATGCTTATTTAACATGGTTAAAAGAGTTTAGGACTAGTAATTAACTTAAAATCTTAACAAAGTTATTAGTTTTTTTCTCCTATACTTAAATAATAATATATAACAAAATTAGGAGAATAGAATGTATTCTAAAAAAATATGGATTACAGTTTTTTTGGCTACGGCATTACTAAGCATTACAGCTTGTACTAAGCAAACGACGAATCAAACGGAATATCCAGATGATGTGACTAAACCAAAGCTTTCACAATATGAGCTTAATGTGATTGCTGATAAAATTTATCAAAATGAGACTTCTGGAAATCCTAAACATTTAATGTTTTGGTCTAAAAATGAAACGTTTCCCTCTATTGGGATTGGGCATTTTATTTGGTATCCGAAAGGACAGCCTAAGATATTTGATGAAACTTTTCCAGCGATGATAGATTATTATGTGGCACACAAAGTAGAAATTCCAGCTTGGCTTCACCATGCCAGAAAAACAGGTGCTCCATGGGCTAACAGGGCTTCATTTGAACGTGCAAGAGCTGATAATGAGTTTCAACAGTTAAAGACATTATTGTTAAACACAAAAGCCTTACAAACACAGTTCTTTTTTGATAGATTACACGCTTCAATTCCAGAAATCATTAAATATATTGCGCCACAGTATCGACAACATATTGTGAATAATTATAATGCTTTAGCAGCATCTAAAGGGGGTTGGTATCCATTAATTGATTATATTAATTTTAAAGGTAAGGGTATTAAAGCCACAGAGCGTTATAACAATCAAGGTTGGGGACTACTTCAAGTACTTCAAAATATGAAACCTGTAAAAGCTGGTCCTTTTGCTTTGATGGAGTTTTCAAGGTCAGCAAAACAGATTTTAGAAAGAAGAGTACGTAACTCATCTCCTGAGAAAAATGAAGTAAGATGGATGGAAGGCTGGACAAAACGAACCAACGGCTATGCTGTTCCGATTTTGTAAATTCTTAACTTTGTATTACTTTAATTTTAATTCAAAAATATTGTGGGTATTTTTATGATAATAGTTCAAAGTATAGTTTAGACGAACAGCAATGTTATTGACAATATAAAGACCCAATCCAAACCCAGCATTTCGTTTTTCCTCTTGGGTAAAAGGTTCGAGGTAATATTTTAGAGGATGTTCTAAACTTTTACCTTTTGAAATGACTTTGATACTTGTATGATTGGTAATAATGGATGCTTGGTCATTTTCAGAATATTTGAGTCCATTATCAAGTAAGTTTTTGATGGCAAGTGTTAAAAGTTTGGCATCAGTTGTTAAGTGTTCATGCTCTGTGGTAATGGTGAGTTTGTTTTTATCACATAAGAGTAAGTTAATGGCATCTTCAATGATGTTGTCAATGGAAGATTCAGAAATGTTAGGTTGAAAGCCTTGGGTGGTTAAACGTTCTACATGTGCCAATTCACTAATGAGTTCATTCATGCGTTCAAAGGCACGGACAAGCATCTCTTTTGAGGAACCATCTTCAACCATTTCAATGGCAATCCTACCTCTGGTAATAGGCGTTTTTAGTTCATGCATCATGTTACGCATAAAAAGATTTTTTGACTCTAAGAGACTGCGTATATGATGTAAAGCATCATCAAAACTGTGGGCAATTTTTCCTATTTCATCATTGAAATTTCGATTAATCTTAACATTCATATTGCCATTGGCAAATTCTTCAATTTGACCATGTAGTTGTTTTAAAGGAGAGAGCTTTTTCATAATGGCTATGTAGAGCAATAAAAAGAGTATGGTAATAAGTATGGCAACCAATACCGTAAAAGTAATACGCATGGTTGTGGATTTTTTATCTTGAAGCATAAGACTGTATCCAAAACGTTGTAAGTAAATGTATTTATTTTTTCCAATGGTGAAAATTTGCATTTTTCCATAAACTGATTCACTTTCAAAAACGACATTAGCATTATTGAGAAGTAAAAGTTTACTTTCATCAACGGATACAGGACGAATTTCAAAATCTTGATAAAACTTTTTTTCTCGTTCAGGGGTAAGTTGAAGTTTTGCTGTTGAGAGTAATAAATTTGAAATAAGTTTATAACGGTTGATCTGGTCTATACGTTGACGCTCTTCATCCCAAGAGATAAAGAAAAACAGTGCTGTTAAAATAAGGGTTAGAACCAGTGCAAAAAGGGTGTTAATAAATGCAGAAACCGAAATGTTTCGCATTACATCTTCTCAGTTAAGAGGTATCCGATACCACGAACAGGTTTAATATAGCTATGAGAAGGGTCGATTAAAGAGAGTTTATGTCGAATACGAGAGATGATAACATCAATGTTTTTAATGGATGAATTATCATCAATATGTTCACTGTCATAGAGTAATTGTTCACGTGAAATGGCAGAATCAGCATGTTGGATGAGTATGGATAAAATTTCAAATTCAGCAGCTGTAAGTTCCATCATAATATTTTTAAAAATAACAGACCGTGCTTCTGTATTTAACATAAAAAGACTATCATTATTTTTACTCTCTTCACTGTTTTGTGTTCGCCTTAAAATGGTTTTAATACGTGTCACAAGTTCACGAGGGTCGTAAGGTTTAGGCATATAGTCATCAGCACCTCTTTCCATAGCAATAACTTTGTCTGTAATGTCATCACGTGCAGAAGAGACAATAATGGGAATGGAAGAAGTTTTTCTAATTTTAGGAATAACTTCTAATCCATCTATGCCAGGTAAGGTTAAGTCTAAGATGAGTAAGTCAAAACTATTTTGTGTGAGATGTGAGAGACCGATATAGGGTTCTTCTACAGAAGTGACTTTGATGTCAAATTTATTAAGGTATTCGGTGAGAATCTGGGCTATTTCATAGTCATCTTCTATCATTAGTATGTTTATAATGGTTAATCCTTGAATAAAAATTTTAGAGGGTAATAATAGCATTAGAAGTTTAAAAAGAAAGAACAAACAATGTTTTTAACATTGCCCACGAGGGCTATTACAAAGGAGGTCTAAATATGTTCTATCAAGGGAGTATATTTCAAAGGAGTTCAATTACATACTTAATCTCGTGAACAATGTTAAAGACATTTGCTTGTCTTAATCAAATTATAATCTAGTAGAATTAATCATCAAACAATGAATAATTAATGAATAGTTAATGGTCTAATACCAAGATACATGTTATAATTATTTTTACTAAAGGATATATATGGAATATTGGAATCATATCTATGAACACTTTAATCCAGTGGCTGTAGATTTTGGATTTATTTCGGTGCATTGGTATGGAATTATGTACATTTCGGCACTGTTGGTTGCTTTATGGTTTGCTAAATGGATTATTAAAAAAGATAGGATGCCAATAGCTGAAGAGATTATTGACTCTTATTTTATATGGATTGAAGTTGGTATTATATTAGGCGCAAGAATTTGGTATATTCTATTCTATGATCCTAATACAATGTATTATCTAAGTCAACCTTGGCAGATTTTTAATCCTTTCTCTAATGGTGAGTTTGTGGGTATTCGAGGTATGAGTTATCATGGTGCTGTGGTAGGTGCTGCGATAGGCTCATACCTTTTTGCACGTAGAAATCCTGGACAAATTTATAAAATATTAGATGTTGTTGCTTTGGCTGTACCTGTTGGTTTTGTTTTTGGGCGTATTGGAAACTTTTTAAATCAAGAGTTGGTAGGACGTGCGACGGATGTTCCTTGGGGAATTTATGTTGATGGTGTATTGAGACATCCTTCACAACTTTATGAAGGATTTTTAGAAGGAATTTTAATTGCCATTATTATTTATTTAATTCGTAAACGAAGAACTTTTGATGGTGCATTAATAGGTGTTTATGGGGTACTGTATGGTTCAGCAAGATTTATAGCAGAATTTTGGAGACAACCTGATATCCAACTAGGGTATCTATACGGTGATTGGTTAACGATGGGTCAGATTCAAAGTGTTATTATGATTATGTTCTCACTTGGGCTATATTTATTTATTAAAATATATTCCAAGAAGAATGATATAAATAGTGCGAATGGTGATAAGAAAAAAAGCGTTAAAAAAGGTTGAGAAAAAGTTAAATAAGAGCTTATAAAATAATTTACATTTTTTTTTAATAAATTATATTTTATATTGTGTAATAAATATCATGTTAAAATAACTTTTTAATATTATAATATAGGAGTTAATTTATGAAAAAGATAATGATAAATATTACTATGATAGGGATGAGTACATTTTTATATGCAGGAGGTGACATTCTTCCTCCCATTTTTGAAACTGAAGAAGTATCCGTTCCTATTGAAGTTTATGTACCCCCTGTAAAAATTGTTGACCCCACACCCCCTGTACCTGCTGTAATACCACCAGCAGTAATTTTAAAAGATATTGTGCCATTAGGCTTCTATGTAGGTTTAGGACTCACAGCTGCAAGTTATGACCCAAAATGTGGTTGTACACAACTGAAGAGTGAACCTGATACAACCACAGGTATTATTGCTCGTGTAGGATATGATTTTAATGAGTACCTTGGTATTGAAGGTAGGGGTATCCGAACAAACTGGCGTTCTGATGGTGGTAAAATTAAACATGCTGGAGTTTTTGTAAAGCCTATGTACCCCATTTCTAAGGATTTTAATGTTTATGGGTTAGCAGGTTATGCTAAAACAACCACACAAGGTTCTAAACGACAGGTAGATGCTGAAACATTGGCATGGGGTGTTGGAGTTGAATATGATTTGGGTACCGATACAGCGAAAAAAGGAAAATACAGTAGAGACTTTGATGGTTATGGTGATCAAGAAGGAGGTTGGGGACTTTTTGCTGATTATGAACGTTTAGTCCAAAAGTCTGCTTCTCCAGATTTAGATACCATTAGTTTTGGTGTTACTTACGATTTTTAGTTTATTTAGCATGAAGTAAAAGTCACTTCATGTTAGACATTTTTTCCATATAATTCAATATAAATTTTAGAAATTGCAATTAAAAAAGAAGTAATTGCTGGTCCTAAAATCATTCCCCAAAAGCCATAAGAACTCATACCTGCAACAATGGAAAAGAAGATCAATAATTCATTAATCTGTGCAGAGCTTTGTAATATGTTGTCTTTAATGTATTTGATAATCATAGGTTTAATGAACGTGTCAGCGAGTATAGAGATGACTAGTATAGAGTAAAGGGCTATTATAATAGCCGAATTGGCATTAATGGTATTCCAAGCATAAAGAGAAACGGGCATCCAAACCAAGGCACCACCAACAAAAGGAATTAGTGAGGCAAATCCGTAAATGGTTCCCAAAAGTAAACCATTAAATCCAAAAAATGAAATGACAACACCAAAGAGTAAGCCTTCAAAGATAGCTGTGACAATAATAGAATAAAAAACAACTTCCATTGTGGAAGATATATCTTTTAAAATTTTATTACCTTCTTCATCATTCATGGGTAAAAATGAGGTAATTAAAGAGAAGAGCTTATCAGCATAAGAGTTGAGTATGAAATAAAAAACAATCACAAAGAAAACATTTTTGATAAATCCAATTCCATGGCTACCAGCTGTGGTAATTGTGGTTGTTGAAGTTTTAATGTTTTCTAATATTTTTTGGTTATCTAAGTACTCTTTTGACCAATCTTCTAATAAAGGAATACCTTCAGAAAGGGAGATAAGTTTAATGGTGGTTTGGGTAATAATATTGGCATCAATGGAGGCTAAAGATTGTACCCCTGTTGTTGCAATATAGATGATGGGGACAAAAAGAAGAATTAAAAGTAATAAACTTAGAATCGTTGCTGAAATTTTTTCTGAATCTATATTTGAAGTAATTTTATGATGAAGGTTACCTGTTGCCATGGTAAGGAGTAGGGCAACGACCATAGAGAGTATAAAAGGCTGATAAATGGTATAAGCACCAATAAGGGCAAAAACAAAGAGAATAGCAATAATATAGTCACGTTTACTCAGCATCTTTATTACCTCCTAACTTAAAGTAGCTATAAGATTTTTCTGTAGCAACACGTCCACGTGCCGTTCGTTCAATATACCCATTGGCTAAAAGATAAGGCTCTAGTACATCTTCAATGGTTCCTTCATCTTCAGAAAGTGCAGCTGCAATGGTAGAAAGTCCCATGGGGCGACCTTTAGAAGCAATAAGAAATTCAAGCAAACGAATGTCTTCTTCATCAAATCCTAAGTTATTAACACCCAGTTGGTTAAGTGCATACTGAGTAGTTTTAATATTAATGTTGTTTTCATTGGCAACTTCTGAAAAATCACGTACTCTTCTTAAAAGTCGTAGGGCTAACCTTGGTGTACCACGGCTTCTTTTAGCAATTTCATGTGCAGCTTCAGTATGGGTTACTTTATCAAGTTTAATGGAAGCCAAACGTACAATTTCTGCTAACTCTTCGGCTGTGTAAAACTGCATACGAAAGTGCATTCCAAAACGTTCACGCAAAGGGTGTGATAGCATACCAGCTCTCGTTGTTGCGCCTACCAATGTAAAACGTGGTAAGTCTATTTTTACTGTTTGCGCAGCTGGACCAGAGCCAATAATAATGTCCAGTCTAAAGTCTTCCATGGCTGAATACAGTATCTCTTCAATGGCTGGAGACATACGATGAATTTCATCAATAAATAAGATATCACCTTCTTCAACATTGGTTAAAATAGCAGCTAAATCACCCGATTTTTCTATCATAGGGGCAGCTGTGGTTTTAATATTTGCGCCCATTTCCGAAGCGATAAGATTGGCAATGGTTGTTTTTCCTAAACCAGGAGGACCAAAAAACAGTATGTGATCTAAGGCTTCATCTCTTTTTTTTGATGCTTCGATAAATACTTTTAGGTTCTTTTTAATTTGTACTTGACCAATGTATTCATCCCAAGAAGAGGGGCGTAATGAGACCTCTTCAATGAATTCATTGTTAAATGTTTCTATGTCTACGATTCGTTCCATATAATTATTTCTTTATTTTTTATTTTTATGCAGCATAAATGAGCTTAGTAAGTAAATTCCTTACTGGGAAATGTTTTATTTTTGACTTCACTGCTATAGTTGTCAATATTTTTACGTATTAGTTCAGCACCATCAAAATACTGTTTAACAAATTTGGGTTTAAAGTCTTCAAAGAAACCAAACATGTCAGACCAAACAAGCACTTGTCCATCACAGTCGAGTCCAGCACCAATACCGATGGTTGGAATGGTAATAGCATCAGTAATGGCTTTGGCAGCTTCTGACTTGACCCCTTCAATTACAATGGCAAATGCACCAGCAGCTTCTAATGCTTTAGCATCTTCTACTAAAGAGGCAATATCTGTCTTGTCTTTACCACGAATTTTATACCCCCCATCACTTCGGATAAATTGTGGCATTAAGCCAATATGACCTAACACAGCAATAGAGTTTTGACTTAATGCTTTAACAATATATGCGCGTTCTTTACCACCTTCTATTTTTACAGCTTGTGCATTGGTTTCTTGATAGGCACGTGTTGCATTTCTAACAGCATCTTCTTCGGTAGTATAAGAGCCAAAAGGCATGTCCAAAACAATAAGAGGCAAAGAAGCACCATTACACACAGCCTGAGTGTGGTAAATCATCTGCTCCATGGTGGCAGAAAGTGTGTCATCTTTTCCTAAAAAGCTCATGTTAAGGCTATCCCCAACAAGTATCATGTCAACATGACCATCAAAAAGTTTTGCAAATAATGCATCGTAAGCTGTGACCATAGTAATAGGTTCAACACCTTTCATTTTAGCTATGGTGGTTAAAGTTACTTTTTTAGCAATTTTTTCAGTATGAATACTCATGGTTCTTACCCTAATATCTAAGTTAATTTAAGCATTTTATCAAAAAAATGTATAATACTGCTATTAATTTAGAAAAGAGTTTGTATTGAAAAATTTAGTAGCATATATTACCACTGGTTACCCCTCTTTAGAGTTTACTGTTGATATGGCTTTGGCTTTGGCTGAAGCTGGTGTTGACACCTTAGAGCTTGGTATGCCTTTTTCAGATCCTGTAGCAGATGGACCAATTATTGAAAAAGCAAATTTAAAAGCATTAGAAAATGGTTTTAAACTAGAACATCTTTTCAATGTGTCAAGGCAAATTACACCTCATATTGATACACTATGGATGGGTTATTTTAATCCTTTTTATCATAAAGGTATGGACTTTTTTATTAATGAAGCTAAACAGAGTGGTGTGAATGGATTTATTATTCCTGATTTACCTCTTGAAGAAGCCAATCCATATAAACCAATGATGAAAGAAGCCAATCTTGCTTTAATTGACTTTATTGCACCTACAGACTCAAAAGAGAGGATACAAGAGATTGTAACCGAGGCTCAAAAATTTATTTATTTGGTTGCTTATGCAGGAATTACAGGTGCAGGACAAAGTGAAGATTTACAACCTATCATTACAAGCATTAAGGAACACACAAAAACACCTGTTTATGTTGGCTTTGGTGTTAATGAAAAAACAGCAAAGGAAAAAGCTAGGGGTGTTGATGGTGTAATTGTAGGCTCAGCTTTTGTAAAAGTTCTCTTAGATGAGCAGTTAAATCAATCTCAAAAAATAAAACATATCTCAAAACTTGCTAAAGAGATCAAAGAAAAAATAAATGAATAATTTAAAAAAAATGCTACAATTATAAAAGTTAACTTTTAAAAAAAAATTAGGATTTATATATGGCAGATAAAACAGTTTTAGAAGAGCTAGACGCAAAAATTTCATTAGTATTAGAAAAACATAACCAAGTTAAAGAAGAAAATCGTTTGTTAAAAGAGACATTAGCTTCAAGTCGGGAGACAGAAGCTAGACTACGTCAAGAAATTTTAAAATTAAAAGAAGCAGATGAAATGAAAGATTTGGAATTAGAAGATATTGCATTTCGTATTAGTAAAAGTATTGGGCTTAACTTGAATAATGGGAAAGTATCGATGGTTTCTTGACTTAGAAAGTAGTTTGTGTTATAATCAAAATTCCTCTGTAGATAATCTCCTTCATATTTTATCTACAAGAATATGGGGATGACTTGGTTTCGACTGGAATAGTCGAGGCTATGTGCATGTCGGACTGGGCAATTCCGTTATACGGCTCAAAATGCATAACTGCAAACAATACAGATTACCGTCCAGCTTACGCAGTAGCGTAGGTCTTTAACCCCGACTACGTCGGAGGACTGCCTCGCCGAAGAGTTCCATCTTACTCGGATTTTGAGGTATAACATCTGATGGATATGCGCTATGGAAGCTATGCCATAGTGTGAGAATTCTAGCTGGTCTTGTATAGCTTTGGGTGCTGTGCGAAGCAAGATGAGATTTAACATCACCGACTAAACATGTAGATGCATAGTGTTAGCTATTTTAGGACAGGGGTTCAATTCCCCTCGTCTCCACCATTTAAGCCTAATTTTTCAATTAAAACCCCACAAAATAAGCCTTTATGGACATTTTTAAGTTTTAGAAAAAAGTACAAAGTGTAACCTATGTGTAGCCATAGGCTCAATTTTTGCTATTTTTTTGAGGTTTTATGATGAAAAAGTTTATGATTGGTTTTAAAAGTTAAACAAGTGAGAGGGAACTCACTTTGTAGGTTTATATTATACTTGATTTACATTAAAAATGGGAATGCGTCTAATTGTCTTCTCTAGGTGACAATTTATTTAAATATCTGAACTCTGATAAACTATCAAATTTTTCAAAACATTCTACACAATGAAAAGCTGTTCTTTTGATTAAAGGGTAATGAACTAAAACCAATTTTTCTACATATCTTTTTTTATGGCAATAAGAACACTCTCGCCTAGTTTTTTTACTCATAGTGTGACTCTCCCAGGCATGTTATTTTTATTACTTCTCTGTTTCCTCTTCCTACAAGAATAGTCATAATACTTAGCACGTGTAGAAGTGACCACACGACCACAACCACAAAGACAATATTTAAACTGTGACTCTGCAGCGTTAAAGTTATCCTGTATGGTCACACTTTTAACAGCATGGGCTAAAACTCTGCCAATAGATAATGGAACTCCATTACCTACTGCTCTCTTTTTACCTTGAACGTTGAAAGATGGTAAATTAAAATCATCACTAAGACCTTGAAGCTTTTTAAGTTCGTTAAAGCTTCGGTTATCAGAAGCTAAAGCACAACCAGTTAACTTTACATCTCGATCGGTCACACTTCGTTTTATTTGAAGTGGTGTAAGTGTATCTTTGTAATAGAATTGAATGTGTCTTAGTCTGTTAACATCTTCATACCATGATTGGTTAATGTCTATACGTTGATAATTGTAGCCCTCTATTTCTAAGTTAGGAACACCAGCAACATTTTCAAGTAACGCCCATGTAGGGTTACATTCTAAAACAACCCTTTTAAATTCGTTTAGCATTTCAAAACCATAACTTTTATTTAACTCTGGACGGTTACGGTTGGCTTTTGAAAAGTCTTGACATGGCGAACCACCTATGATGCCGTCAAATTTGTTTTTTACACCAGTAAAGTCACGGACATCTTGACCAGTTATGAGGTCACCACTTGAAACTACACAAAAACCATCTTCTTTAAATGCTTTATCTAGTAATCCAATACCAGTAAATAGGCTTAATACTAATTGCATGTTATATTTCCCTTTTCATAAAAGCTTTAATACTATCTGCACTATTCATGTCGAATATCTTTTCTTTTGCTCCCAGCTCTGAACTGATAAAAACCTCTGTACCTTTCAAAGTAATGTAAAGCCCACCGATTACAAATATTTTTCTATACTCGGCAATAAGTGACCAGTAAGCACCTTTTAAACTATCAACATCGTTTGACCTCATATTTAACTCAGTAACATAAATAGGTGTATTACTAAAAATATCTTCGTCTTTGTTCATCTCTCTACCACTCCAAAAAATCCTAAGAAATTCTTTATGCTTTTCTCTCCACTCTCTGTAATCTTTATCATTGCATCCCTCACATTTTCTAGGTGGTCTTCTTATGATTCTAATTTTATAAAGCAATTTATTAGCATTGTTAAAAACATCTATTATCTTATTTGGTTCTGTATTTTTCATAAACTCTATCCAATGCCCATTATATCCCTCTAATTTAACGACTCTTTCATTGCATTTTAGAATGTAGCTTAATCCATTATTATCAGCGTGGTATCTATCAGGAAGAACATCATCAACACTACTACAAATATTTATACATAAATCACCATATACATTATTTTCATAGCTAAAGTATGCGTTAATCACTTCCACCTCGCTCTTTAGGTTCTCTTTCTGATTAAAAGAAAGTGAGGGAACTTTAACCAGCTCTATACTTGGACTATCTCCACAAGAAACTTTAACTTTAAAATCACTCTCAATTAGTTCTAACTTTTTGCATACATGCGTTTTTAAATCTTCTATTATAAATTGCTCAGAGGTGATATTAATCACCCCTCTTTTCCCATTTGCTATTACATCTAATTTCATTGATATTCCCCTAAGTTAAAATCATAGTTTTTATTATGTTGCTGTAGTGGGTTTTCAGTTTTCGCAAAGTACCCCACTTTTCTAAATGCATAATCATGTTCAGTAAGCTTCTTGTATAAGTCTCTTAATGCTGTTGTATTGTTCTTTGTATCACCAATGATTTTTAATACTTCATCACGTGAGATTAAGGGTTTATTTCGTTTAATAGTTCCGTTATTCCAAAGTATATTAATTAGTTCTTTCTCTTGTGGTGTGAACAATGGAGAAATAGGGCTTTTAAGCTCATCCGTTAACGGCTTCGTTATAACGGCTCCGTTTAACGGCTCACTATCTTTTCTATCCGTTATAACGGACTCGTTTAACGGTTGGTTACTTTGTGGGCTTTTTTCTTGCTCTTCGTTATAACGGCTTCGTTTAACGGACACATTATTATTGCCCTCATCACCAAACGGATTAACAACATATCCTGCCTTAGCTTCATCAGTAGGAACATAAGCATTACTATTGGATGCTATTCTTTGAAGTCCTAAATTACCATTACTGATAGCCTTAGCATTAAATACTATTTCCCTTTTGTCTGCTATGCCGTCCATGTCTCTTAATTGTTCATTCTTCTTTCTTTGCATATCCTCTTTATTTTCAAAGGTAGTTTTCTCGTGTTGCTCCTCAATATCTTGTGCAGTTGCTAAAGCTGTTTGAAGATTACTAATTCTATTTGCTGTTAAGCTGTCCTCTAAATCTTCATAATCTTCTTTAATCTCTGAAATAGTCAAATACTGTAACAGTCCAGTAAGGAGCAATAAAACCACAAAAATAATGTAGTGTAGATACTCATCCAAAAAGCTTTTATTATCCTCTTTGATACTGTTGAACTCTTTGTTTATATCTCCACTTGATGCAAATTTAGGAGCTGTTAGGCGTGGGTTCTTTTTATACCAATTATTCATATTTTTAGTTACTGAATCTCTCCATTTACGACTTGCTAAATTAGCTTCACACAATGCTCTATAATCGGCTTCTCTTTGCTCATATGCCTTTAGGTCTGATTGATAAGCTTGGACTAGTAAGTTATCGTTCTGCTTACCAGCTTCAATATTTCTATACTCTTCTGTTTGAATTGCTTTATTTTCGGTGTAATACTTAGCACCACTAACACCAGTCAACCATGCACCAGCACCATCTATTAAAAGTACAAATACAATACTCATGATAGAAATGTTTAAATAGCTACCTCTTACCCCAATACCTTAGCCAAAAATCAAGAGAGAAAAGAGAGAGATAACAGATATAATTTTAAAGCAAAAAAACTAAAAAGTTATCTCATGAAAGAAATCATAACACTCTTAGGCTGTATAGTTCCTATAATG
>CACVAU010000024.1 GCA_902727915.1 uncultured Sulfurovum sp. | reverse complement strand
ATGTAACATAATAGATGAGAAGAGATTACTTCCTTCAATTTATCGAACGGGTAGTTTTATTGGTAGACTTGATGGTAAAATAGGAGATATAACATTCAAAGAGATGAAGCAAGAGCATTCAGAAAAAAAAGATAAATAATGAATGTTTTTTAGATGCTAATATCTGTTTAGATTTACTTGACACAAAACGACCAACTTCAGAAGCTTCTCTAGCGTGGTACATGGAGAAAAAAGATGATATTTCATTAAACTTTTTTTTCTCTTCAGATTTTATTACTACTTTCTATTATATTTTGACGGAAAAAAGAAAATATGATGATGCTAAAGTTATTAGCTCTATTGATGCTTTGTCTTTTGAGATAGCCCCTTTTTATTTAGTCCATAGTGACTTTGTCAATGCAAAAACTGATTTCTTTTCTGAATCGTTTAAAGACTTTGAAGATTTAATGGTTTTAAACTCTGCTGTACGTGCTGGATGTGATGTCTTTATGACGAATGATAAAGCGTTGTTCAAACTTGGGGATTTTAAGGGGATGAGCTTGGTAAAGATAGAAGGAAGTAATATATAATTTATTTACTCGATTTATCTCTTATTTTACTGATTACTTCATCATGTGTTTTTTAGTCTGACTAGTAGCCACAGCCTCCAAAGGGTCATCGGGCCAATAGTGTTTTTTGTACTTTCCTCGCATTTCCTTCTTTACATCTTCATAAGCATTGTTCCAAAAGTTCTCTAGGTCTTGGGTGATTTGTAGGGGACGTTTGGCTGGGGAGAGTAGATGAATCATGACCTTTACTTTGCGATTTAGAAGTAGAGGGGTGCTTTTTGTTCCGAGCATCTCTTGCAGTCGTACGGCTAAGATGGGTTGTTGAGCATTGGCGTAGTCTATGGCGATGTTTGAACCCGAGGCTACGGTTAATCTTTTGGGTGCTAGTTTGTCCAGTGCTTGGGTTTGTTCAAAACTTAGAAGACCTAGTAAAATGTTGTGGAGGTCTAAGTTTCTACAAGCTCTTAAAGTAGTGATGTCTTCTAAATAGGGAGCCAACCATTCATCCATATTTTCTAAAAGGTATTCGTCGTTGAAGTCGGGGAAATCTAAAGCGTGTTCATGAGCATAATGGTTGACAAAGTTCACACGTTCACGGAGAGTTTGGGCTTCTTGTGAGATGTTTAGTGCTTCCATGCCCATCTCTTCTAATTCTGCTATAAGTACTTCAATGACCTCTTCATTGGAAGCATTGTTTATTTGTCGTTCTTGCAGGGTAATGGCACCTAAACGTTGAACTTCACGGACATCCACGCGTTCTTGTTCTTCGTTCCATTCGACCAGTTGGCTTGTGGCTATTTGCTCTTGTAAGTGTTCTTCAATGTCAGCTTGAATGACTTCAATGGCTTTGTAGATGCATGCATTGGTATTGTCTCCTGCTACGTCGGCTACGACTAAGAGCCGTGCATTAAAGAGTTCATCTTCATGGTGGAGGGAGGCTCCTTTTCCATTGGAGAGTAAGTAGCTTTCTCTTTTGTGTGGGCGTTGTAAGGCAAGTCGGTCGGGGTAGGCAAAGGCTAAGAGTATGCCGAGTAGTCCAGCATTTATGGATTCTTTTTGGTTCTTTTCGATGTGCTTGGCACTTTTGAGTAGGGTTTTGCATTGGGCTATGTTGACGTAGTTGGTACTTACAGCGTTTTGTACACGTACGTCATGTAAGACGACCACACGCTCTTTTAAGTCTGAAGAAAAAGAGTTTTTATAAATGTCTTTTTCAGAAATGAGAACGGCTAAAAGAGAAGCTTCGTAAGAGAGGTTCATCTCTTTGGCACGTAACATCATGTGGGCGAGTCTTGGGTGCATGGGGTAGCGACTCATGGCATGACCGTGAGAGGTTATCGTACCTTCTTCATCCAATGCTCCTAACTGTTGCAAAAGCTTTTTCGCATGGGCAATGGCTGTGCTTGAAGGGATGTCCATCCATGAGAGTTGTGACATGTCGTCGTTACCCCAAACGGCAAGTTCTAAAAGCACTTGGCTTAAGTCGGCTGAGAGAATTTCGGGTACGTCATGGTCTAACAATATTTTGGACTCATGCCAAAGATGATAGGCTTTACCAGCAGATAAACGACCAGCACGTCCTGCTCTTTGGATGGCTGAGTCTTTAGAGATGAATTGGCTTTCGAGTTTGTTCATGCCTGAGAATGGGTTAAATACAGAGACATTATGCAGTCCTGAGTCAACGACTAGCTTAATACCTTCAATGGTTAAAGAAGTTTGAGCAATGTTGGTAGAGAGTACAACTTTACGTGTGCCTCTTGGTGGGGCTTTGATGGCTCGGTCTTGTTGGCTTTTACTCAGTGTTCCGTAAAGCGTGGAGATGTAGACATCTTCGAGTTTATTGGCTTGTAGGAGTTTCTCTACTTTTTTGATTTCACGTACCCCTGAGAGAAAAACCAAGATGTTTCCCTCTTCTTGGCGTAAGAGTTTTATGAGCAGTCTATGCACAGTAGAGGGTAAATCTTTTTTGCTGGGTTGGGGAGCTGTCTTGTCTAAATAGATGCGTTCAACAGGGTAGGTTCTTCCTTCACTGGTGATAATGGGTGCATTGTCTAGCAGTTTTGAAATGGCTGTGGTATTTAAGGTAGCCGACATCACCAATAGCTTTAAATCTTCGCGTAAAACAGTTTGTGACTCCAAAGAGAGAGCCAGTGATAAATCGGCATGAATGGAGCGTTCATGAAACTCATCAAATATAACCAGAGCATACTCTTCTAAAGAGGGGTCTTGTTGGAGTTTACGCGTGAGTATTCCTTCGGTGACAATGAGAATTTTCGTTTTACTACTCTGTTTAGAATCCATCTTAATCTGATACCCAACACGTTCACCCACTTTTTCACCCAAAAGTTCAGCCATACGTGCTGCAGAGGAACGCACAGCCAAACGACGTGGTTCAAGCATAATAATCTTTTTACCTTCTAACCAAGGTTCATCTAAAAGGGCTAAGGGTAGGGCAGTGGTCTTTCCTGCTCCTGGAGGGGCTTGGAGTACTAAACGGTTGTGAGCTTGAAGTTGTTTTTTAACATCTGGGATGACTTGGGTTATTGGGAGGTTTTGCATGTGGGATTATACTGTTTATTTTAGAATAGTTTGCATTAAAAAGACAATCATAACACTTTTTTGTTATGATTGTAGACCTAATAGTAACAGGAATATGTTATGAATACAAAAAAATGGATTTGGGAACATGAAGATTTTCCTAATTTTAATTATGATTATAAAGAGATAGAACCGATAATATTTCGCTTGATTGAAAAGAGTGGAGAGTTAAAAGGTAAGATATCTTATTTGTCAAATAGTGAACAAGATAACTTTTCAGTAGAAACATCACTTAATGAGATTATTGCTACCTCAGAGATAGAGGGTGTAACGTTAAAGCGAGATAGCGTTAGGTCATCACTTCAAAAGAAACTCAATGTTACTTTTAATAGAGTAGAAGATAAATCTACCAAAAATAGTGATAGTTTGACTGAACTGTATATAGATAGTCGGTTTAATCAAGAAGATTTATCGGTAGAGAGACTACATACGTGGCATCATGCTATATTTGAAGCATACGATTCTGTGCTATATCCTGTTAATAAAGGGGTTTTTAGGGATCATGATGATATGCAAATAGTTTCAGGTTCTTTAGAAGGAGAGAAAATTCATTATGTAGCCATACCTCAAAAACAGATTGAACCATCTATGGGGGAGCTTATCGACTATATTAATGGTAGTAATGAAAACTTTATTGTTAAATCTGCTGTTGCTCATTTATGGTTTGAGTCCATTCACCCTTATGATGATGGAAATGGTCGTATAGGTAGAGCCATTGTTAACTATATTTTAGCAAAAGAGGGAGGATTGGATAATAGGTATTATTCCATATCTTCTGCTATTAACAAACATAGACAAGAGTATTATACTCATCTTGAAAAGACACAGAAGTTAGTACATAATGGTAATTTAGAGCTAAGTACATGGATACAATGGCATACCCAAAGCATTGAGAAATCTATAGAAATCTCCATCAAAAATATTGAACAAGTTGTTCAAAAAACAAAATTTCATGACAAAATAAGATACATCAAGTTAAATGAAAAACAGACAAAAGTTATCAATAGATTACTTGATGCAGGAGCAGGAAATTTTGAAGGTGGATTGACCAATAAAAAGTATAGAGCTTTAACTAAGACCGATGCCGTCACAGCTTCTAGGCATTTAAAAGACATGCTTAACAAAGGTATTATACGAGAGGTAGAGGGGTTTAGTGGTCGGAGTACGAGGTATGAGTTGGATGTTTAAAATAGGTTACTTTGAATATTGACAACAAAGTCCAAAATAACTATAATAGTCAATATAAAGTTAAAAATGACAATAAGGAAAAATAATGACAATAGAGCAAATTTCATTTCGAGATTTTATTCGTGGATATATGCCTGCTGATGTTTTGATGCTTCTTGATAAAAAAACCAAAACTAAAAAAGGACTTTTTATAAAACAAGAGTATGCTGATAGTGTTTTAGAGTTTTTAAAAAAGAAAGAAGAGGAAAAAATAGAGAAGAAAAAAAGAGCCATGTTTGACTTTGTGGGAGAGTTTGGCGATGGTTCTGAAGTTTCAACTAAATCTCATCAAGCGATAAAGTCAGAAAAATATGAGTAAAATATTTTTCGATGCTAATATTTTATTGGATATTTTACTACCAAGTAGACCAAATCATGAAAAAGCCATGTCAGCTTATGGCATCATCTGTCAAGAATACCAGAGTTTAGTAACGAGTGAAAATATTTTGACCACCATTGAGTATATTGCTTCTAAAAATGGAACAAGCTGTGAGACACTTGCAAATTTTTTCAATGCTTTAAGAGAGAACTTTGAACTCTATGGCTTTTCTGATATTTTAGAGCATAGTTTGATAATTTATAAAGAGGCTTGTGTCGATAAGAAGAAGATAGATTTTGAAGATTTATTACAAATTCAGTGTGCTATTAAAAATGGATGTGATGTGTTTGTTACCGAAGATAAGGGAATTCATAAGCGTAGTTATGGGATTGATGTTATTGGTTTGGATGATGTGTTGAGGTGGAGGGGATGAATTAAAGTAGATTTTCAACGTCTGACCCCTTTATCGGTAAATATAGGTACACATGATGAGGTTTATTAAAGAAGGAGAGAAAACAGATTTCTATCAACATAGAAACTGATAGCATCACTTATTTTAAGACTTTAGCAAAAAAGGTGGGAATCCCATATCAAAATTTGATTAACTCCTATTTGACAGATTGTGCTGTTAAAAGAGTTGAGCCTAAATTACAGTGGGATGAATTAATTTAAGTATATTTAGGAAATATACTAAAAATGGTGGTTTATGACATGGTACTTTTCTTGGATTGGTACGCATAATCTATAAGTAGGAAAAAGTAGATTTGCAACGTTTGACCCCCCCCCTATAGTGCTAGAGTATTCTTCAGCGTTGTTTTTTGATTTTAATGTTAAAGTATCTAATTAATAGGGAGTTTTCATGAAATTATTTTTTTCAATATTTGTATTTTTATCAATAGGTTTTTTATCTGTTAATGCTGATAGTAAAATTGTCACAGAAGATGCACTAATGTCTATTGTAGAAAAGCAAGATATGAAATATGAACATTTCAAAGAAACAACTGAATTAACTTTAAAGCATGAATTAGACTTAACAAAAGAATCTTTGGACAAAACAAATGCATATATTGAACATACTAGTGATAGAATAGACAACATTAGTGCAGCAATAGATAGATTTGCAATGTTAACAACTTTTTTTGGTGTTTTAATAACTATGTTAGTTTTATTTTTAAGTTTAAAAAGTAATAGTGAAGCAAAACGAACAGTAGAAGAATGGTTAGAAGAGAATGGAGATGACTTTGTAAATAAAGAAGTACAACCAATAAAAGAGAATTTTACTAAAATGATTTCAGATATGAAAAAAGAAATGGAGTACTTTAAGGAAAAATCTGATGAAGAGATAGAGAAGTTGAAGAGGCAACTTGAAGAGAAAGGAAATGAAGCCATTGAAAGTTTATCTTCTAAAATCATGGAAAATGATATATCTGATACAGAACTATCAATTAGAGATAAACAATATTTTGAATACCAAATTAAAGCTATTAAATCAAAACCTTTAAAACAACGAACAATTCATGATTATAAAAAAATAATACTTTTTTATATTGCCAGTAAAAGTTATTTAAAAGCAATGACAATTGTTGATACTGAATTAAATAATAAAATTTATACAAATAAAGAGAAAGCTTCACTTTATCATTTAAAAGGATTAATAGAAGGTAAGAAAAACTTATACGATAAAGCACTTATATCTTTTAATAAAGCTTTAGAACTAACTCCAAACCTTGTTGTCGCATATACTGCAAAAGCAAAAATATATAATGTAGATAGGCAAGATTATAAAGAAGCAATAAAGTTAGTAAATAAAGCATTATCCTTAGATAAAGATAATTATGATGCATATATTGGTCTTGCATATGGAACAAGGAATAAAGCTTATTTTGAAAATAAACATGAATTATATGATATTGCTATTAAATATAATAAAAAAGCTATTGATATTAACCCTGATTTTGAATTGGCATATAATAATATAGGGTCAATATATTTAATGCAAAATAAATATTTGGATGCTAAAAAATGGTATTTGAAATCGTTAGAAATTAATCCTGCAGAATGGGTATATATAAATTTATTTAGAATTTATTTATTGTTGGATGAATCTTTATCAGAAGAAATTGAAAATAATTATTTAAAAGAGTTTGATAAAAATTCTAAAGATTTTTTTAAATACGAAATGATTAAAATCATACAGAAAATTTCTAATGGAAACTATAGGACTAAAGAAGAAATTAAAAATGAAATAGAATTATTGTCTCCTCTTAAAAAGCGAATAAGACATTATTCATTTAAACCATTTAACGATTGGATTATAAAAAAAGAGAACTCTACTATAAAAGAAAATTTAAAGTATGCTTTGAAAATATTTGATACTTATAGAATAAAATAAACTTGTCAACCGAAGGATTGAAGGATTACTGCTATAAGGGTTTGCTCTAGGGGTTAGACGTTGAAAAAGCACTAAAACAGAAATACTCAGGTCACTTTTGGCAAGGACATTATATCAATAATGATTTCGACAAGAAATAATAACAATACCCAACTCTTCAATTTTAAGGGTCAGACGTTGAAAAATCATTAAAAACGCTAAAATATACAAAAAAGGTTTCCCTATGCCATTGGGAAGAATCAAAGCCTTTTTATGTTCATTATCAAGGTCTAAAAACAGAAATCTCCAACTCTTTAATAACCTTATAATGTTTATCATTAGCTGTATATAGAGTCATTCCATGAGTTGCACAAGTTGCACCAATAAGGGCATCAGCTAACTGCATGGAGTGGCTTAAAAAATACTCTTCAACATAAAAAAGTGCTTGTGCAGAAATCTCTTCTGTCATATAAATTGTTTTAACTTTCCACT
>CACVAU010000023.1 GCA_902727915.1 uncultured Sulfurovum sp. | reverse complement strand
GCATATCACTAATGTTTACGGTAACAGTGGTCATCTCTTCGGCATCACCAAAGAGTGAACCGACAGCTTGTTTTTTAGCCAACATCGCTTTTCCAGCAGCTTCGGTAATGGCTTCTACTTGGCTAATTAAAGCACAACGTGAATGACCAAAGTCGTCAAATGCTCCAGATTTAGCTAACGATTCGATAACACGTTTATTTACTTTTGAAGCATCAATCCGTGAGACAAAGTCGTTCATGTCTTTAAACTCTCCTCCTTCATCACGCGTAGCAATAATGGAATTAATCGCCACATCACCAGCACCTTTAATAGCACCCATACCAAAGAAGACAATTTTTTTACCCTCTATTTCATCAGCTTGAAAAACAAGAAGTGAACGGTTAATGTTGGGTGGACGCAGTTCAATGTTCAGGCTTTTGAGTTCATCTACGTATTTAATAACTTTGTCGGTATTATTTTTTTCCAACGTTAAAATTGCAGCCATAAACTCTGTAGGATAGTAATTTTTTAAGAATGAAGTATAGAAGGTAATTAAGGCATAAGCAGCTGAGTGAGATTTGTTAAAACCATAACCAGCAAACTTAACAATGAGGTCGAAAAGCTCTCTAGCCGTTGCCATGTCAAACCCTTTTTTACCAGCTCCTACAGCAAACTCTTCTTTAAGTTTATCCATCTCCTCTTTAATCTTTTTACCCATCGCACGACGTACTAAGTCAGCCCCACCAAGGCTGAATCCACCAATGGTCTGTACAATCTGCATAACTTGCTCTTGGTAAACAATAACCCCATAAGTAGGTTTTAAAATGGGTTCGAGTTCTGGGAACATGTAGGTAATTTTGGCTCGTCCATGTTTACGTTCAACGAAGTCGTCGAGCATTCCTGACTCCATAGGTCCTGGTCGGTAGAGGGCGAGCATCGCAATGATGTCTTCAAAACCATTTGGTTTGAGCTTCTTTGCTAAGTCTTGCATACCAGCCGACTCAATTTGGAACAGTCCTAAGGTATCCCCTGTGGAGATGTAGTCATAAACGCCCTTGTCATTCACATCTTCTTTAATAAAGTCAATACGTTTTCCATGACGCTGTTCAACAAGTTTTAACGCCTCTTCAATAACTGTTAGGGTCTTAAGACCCAAGAAGTCAAATTTAATTAAATCGACATCTTCAACGTATTTACCATTGTATTGGGTCGCTAAAGTATCTTGACCTGTTGGTTTAAAAAGAGGGGTTTTTTTCCAAAGAGGTTCATTGGAAATAACAACACCAGCAGCGTGTGTTCCAGCATTTCGGTTCAGTCCTTCAAGGGCTAGGGCATAGTCCCATGTTCTTTTAGCCAAGGGATTGGTTGCACATAGTTCGGCAATTTTTGGCTCTTTGGCATAAGAGTCGGTAAGGTTAATCCCCAATTCATCAGGAATGAGTTTTGCCATAGCATCAGCTTGTGTATAAGGCATGTCAAGAACACGTGCAACATCACGGATGACTCCTTTGGCTTGTAACTTACCAAAAGTAATAATCTGCGCAACGTTCACACGACCATACTTTTCAATTACATAATCCAAAATCTCTTGACGACGTGCTTGACAGAAATCCATGTCGATATCTGGCATGGACACACGTTCAGGGTTCAAGAAACGCTCAAAGAGCAGACCGTAAGGAATGGGGTCAATATCGGTAATCTCTAAGGAGTAAGCAACGAGTGAACCAGCAGCCGAACCACGACCTGGTCCTACAGGAATGTCCATCTTTTTCGCTTGAATAACAAACTCCCAAACAATGAGCATGTATCCTGGGAATTTCATGTTGTTAATGATGTCCATTTCAACTTGTAGTCGGTCACGGTACTCTTGGTGACGTTCCTCAGGGACAATTTCCAAACGCTTCTTTAAACCTTCTCTACAGAGATGATTAAAAATAACAATGTCATTTTCCAGTGAGTACTCTGCTTCTTCAGGAAGGGTTACGCCTTCTTCTTTGGCTGTTTGTTTGGCAAACTTGAAGTTTGGAGGGGTAGGGTTTCCCAATTTTATTTCTAGGTTACATTTGTCGGCTATCTCTTGGGTATTGGCAATGGCTTCTGGCATGTCAGCAAACAGTTCAGCCATTTGGTCAGGTGACTTGACATAAAACTCATGTACGGAGTGACGCATACGGTTAGGATCATCGTAGAGTTTGTTCATCGCGATACACATAAACGCCTCATGAGCATCAGCATCTTCTTGTAAAGTGTAGTGGGTGTCATTGGTCGCAATGATTTTGACCCCTGTCTCTTTAGAAATTTTCATGATGTCTTTGTCAATGTTGAACTGATGGTCAATCCCATGACGCATCAGTTCCATGTAGTAGTCATCGCCAAAAACTTCTTTGTAACGAAGGGCTACTTTTTTTGCTTCGTCGTAACCTAAAGCTCCATTTTTAACATTACGTTCAGAGAGATTCAAGTGCCAGTTCACCTCACCTTGCAAACAAGCAGAAGAACAGATGAGACCTTCCGAATGCTCTTTTAACATCGACCAGTTAATACGAGGATAGTAGTAAAAACCATGCATGTAAGCTTGTGAACTGAGGTACATTAGGTTCTTGTATCCTACATCATTTTTAGCATAAAGACAAAGGTGAAAACGTTTACGCGTAGATTTATCGCCTATCTCATCTTCATTATGAATGTAGGCTTCCATTCCAATGATGGGTTTAATTCCATTCTTTTTCATGGTGTTATAAAAAGTAATGGTTCCAAACATGTTTCCATGGTCAGTCATGGCAACAGAGTCCATACCGAGTTCTTTGATTTTTTTGGCTAGAACGTCTATTTTATTGGCTCCATCAAGCATAGAGTATTCGGTATGTAGGTGTAGGTGGGTGAATTTTGATGTTGACATAAATTTTGCCTTTATTTATTTTATAGTAAATTGATTTTTCATAATAAACCTAAAAAATCCATATTTTTTTAATTCATTTTTTCTATTTTTATCTTTAAAAAAGAGTGCTAAACTTTTTTTATTACTTCTTGCTTTTGCTAACTCTATAAAGGTTCCATAGTGCTTAGTTAGTATATCTATTCGGCATTCTTGAACAACTATAGTCTCCATTTTACCAGTCTCTAAATTTCTCTCTTTTCTTGTATCAGTACGATTATCTTTATGACAATAACCTAATCCAAACATTGTTATCATTTTATGACATTGTTGATATTCATAAGAATCTTTATCTTTTGGAATAGTTTTATTATTTCGTTTTAATTCTAAAGTTCCACCTTGTTGAGTTTGTCTAAAAGCTAATTCAAAAAAATGCAGTGGGTCGATCTCTGTGGGGTTAAATAAAAGAGGTTGCTCATGTTTTGTATCTTTTATAATTTTAGCCTCTGTAGCTCTTTTTGACTCATCAAAAAGTGGAAATATATCCTCTTTATAAGTTGTATTACATAAACTACACATCAAAATATAATTTTCAGGAATACATTTTAAATGAGGATACATCTCTTTTGATTTAGGTCTAAAATGGTCAAGAGTAGCCGTATTAGTTCGATTAGGTTTATCAGTTAATTTTACTTCACAAATAGGACACTTATCATTTGAGATTCTTTTTTGTAAATCTGTAAATACGAACCAATAATCATCACAATTCAATTTAGTTCTATCAAATGAAGTTTTAAATTTATCTACTACACAAGGATAAGCTCTATGTCTGAAAAAACCACGCATATCAATCATCAAACAAATCCTTAAACTCACCTAATAGTTCATCCATCTCTTCTTCTGAAATTTCAGTGAGTTTATCAAAATCTATATTTTTATTATCTTGAATAAATTTTAAAAAGTGTAAATAGTGACGGTCATAAATGAAATTACTTGCGACGCTGTTTCCTAATTTAACTTCTAACTCATCAACTCTATTTTGTTCTTCTGTTGATAGTTCATCTCTATTTTTTAGGTTAAATAGTTCATGAATTTCATCTCGCATATCTTTCCCAACTAAAGAGCTAACTTTTGGATAGTTCAAGAGTGTAGCAGAGACATCAAGATATTTTGTTCCAATGCCACGAGTATCTACAATATCACTATCAATAGAAATTTTACCTATTTCATCAGCTTCTCTATCTAACATTAAGAGTGGATTATGTGTAGCAATAATTATTTGCACATTCTCATTAAGTTTTCTAATATTTTCTACAAAATGAATTTGCCATTCAGAATGTAAAGAGTTTTCAGGTTCATCCATCATTAAAATATGTGGTTTGTTTTCTTTGAGCAATATAGTCAAAAATATGATAAGTATTTGTTTCTCACCTGAGGATAAATCTAAAGGTTCTAATTCTTTGTCATCATTAGAGATACTAAAAGATTTTTCAATAGATTCTAGATTTATCTTTTTATGTGTATCTTGAAACATACTGTCTATAATATTTCTAAAATTATTTAATGGTTTGTAAACCTTTTGAGAAATAGTTTTTTTACTATTGGTTAAATCTTGTATTTTTCCTGCTTCTTCAACTATTCCCTTTCCAATATCATTTAAAATTCTTTGTATCTCTTTTTGATTATCAGAATTTTTTTCTTCAAATATTTTATTTAATTTTATTTGGTAGGCATCAAATTTTGGCATTAGCTTTAACAGTTCTATTTCAAGTAAAGATTGCTCTTTATCGCAATTTTCTTTACAATCTACAATGGAAGTTGGTTTTATATCAAAAGTATCAATTAATATTATATCAATACTTTGAGAGTGTGCATTATCATCAATAATAATTTCTTTGCTATCCCCATTTTCATACTCTTTAATAATAGTTATTTTAATATTAGGATTTTTAAATTTTTCTAGTATCTCTGTTTGATTATAAAACTTAGCATTTAAAAGTTGCAATATACTAGACTTACCACTACCATTTTTACCTATTAAAATATTTGTATTTGGATTTAAGTCCCATAGTATATTTCTATTACCATAAATTTTTTCTAATTCAATACTTTTTATACGAATTTTTGTTGTTGCAGATATCTCTTTTGCACCAGCTCCTATCAAATAGATTTTTAAATTAGTTTTGAAAAGTTTAAAATTCTCTTCATCTGTTTCTTTGAAAATAATATTATCAAAAATCTTATGGATTAATAATTTTCTTATTTTACCTGACCCTACACCAGTCCTATTAAAAGCATTTGTCCAATCATCATGAGATTGAGTCATGAATATATTTCTAATATAACTTAACAAGAGAATTGAAAAGCTTTGTTTAATTCTATTTTGAGCATAATATACTTCTGAATTTAGTTGATTTGGCATCTGTAAAAAGTTGTTTACCTCTTGCATAATCAGGGTATGATACTCTAAAATAGGCTTTAAATAGCGATACTCTCCCTCTCCTGATAACATTCTTTTTGTAAATGCTTTTACAATAGCCCAGTGTTCCTTATTTATTCGAGAGTTCCATTCATTTAGAAAGCCAGTAGTATTTAGGTCTAAAAATAGAGTTTCAAAATCATATTCTAAATCTATGAGATTTTCTTCAATTAAAGAAAAATCATTTTTAATGTTTTTAAAGAGTTTAATAAGTTCTTTTTTTGTTGTTTCATTAGCTATTTTATTTAAGTTAGATAGATAATATTTTTGGTCTCTGTTTAAATTAAACTGTATATTAGAATCTTTTAAAGCATATTCTACATTGCTAAGTCTTCTATTTAACGCTGCTTTATGATTTTTTACTTCAAGTTTATCTACTTTTGAGAAAATCAGTTTGAATTTTTTACTATATCCATTCAGAAATATAGTCTCTATAGCATTTTTCCCACCTGTTATAAATGGGTCATCACTTTTTTCAACCAATAAAATAGAGTCTGAAAAGTTAAAAAAATCTAAGTGTCGTGTTGATAAACTATTTTTTACCTCTTTTAAGTTATGACCTATGCCCTCACCATCAATCAAAATAAACTCTAGTTCATCAGGTATCCATGATGCAGATAAATTTCCTTCAATTCTTGCATATTCAATTAGTGGTGAGATTGAGTCTGTTTCACTTTTTAATAATGCTTTATTTTTTAATATAAATTCTTTCTTATCAAAAATATTTTCAATAGTATAAAGCTTATTACTAAATAGCTCATAATTAGGACATATCTCTTTTGTTTTATTACTGATTTCATCTAACATCTTTTTTAAAAGATATTCTATTTCATGGATAATGGTTTCTGAATTTAATGATTCCTCAAGTTCTTCATTTCTATCTATTTTAGGTAAAATAACATCAATTATATATTTATTAAACTCTTTTAATATATCTTCTGACAGTAGATATTTAAGTCGAAATCGTTCATCTGGTGTCTCTTCTAAATATGGAAGAACACTGATTTCCTCATCATTTAAAGATATTGCTTTCTCTATAGCTATTTCAATTATTTCAATTAATGAGTTCTTAATATCATCTCGTTTTTTAAAAATAAAGGTAGATTTAAAAGGTTTATTAGCACTAATTACATATTCTGTAGGAGCTACAGTTGTTCTCGTTTGGAGGGTACTTGGAAATGCATCACTAGCTGTGTCTAAAATAGCTCTAACAATAGAAGTTTTACCTGCACCAGTGCTTCCTAAAAGATATGTTTTAGGATAATTAGGTAATTGACCTAAAGTGTCTTGTATTTCTTGAAATGATTTCATTTGTTAACCTCGTCATATTAATAGAACTATTAAGTAGATTTAAATAGTATTTTATTTTATGAAATATAGCATTGTTTTTGTGAGAGAATGGTGAAATTATTTTTTAAGTTTTCTGTAATCGAAAATGCAAATGGTGAAAGCATTGCGATTTTAAATCATAACAAAGCCAGTGCTTACCTTGTACCAAGTGAGGTGTATGAAAATATGATGGAAATGCTAGATGAGTATTATTTGATGAAAGAAGTAGAAAAGAGATTAGAGTATTAAAGAAAGTGATTTAATAGAGACTCCATTGGATAAGTTATAAAATTTTTAAGCCTTTCGGCAAAACATTAAAAGTTTACCAATTCTCATTCACGGTTGATAAAATCCACCCTACGAATTTTTTCCATTACTAAAATAAACCACTAACCCAGAAACAAGTAACATTGTCAACTGCCACATAGGTATAACATAAAAAAGAAAATTTATGTTCTAGGCTATCTTCCATGTAGGTTGTGTCTATTAAAAAGTAGAGTCCTACGAAAACAACAAAAATGGCTGTTGCATAAGCTGTATATTTAGCTGTAGTGTGGTTTGCAATTTTTAGCATATAAAGAGTAGTCAAGTAAGGGACAATAGCAAAAGCTAGATAGCCAAATTCTAAGGATTGTTCTAAGCCTAAAGCTAAAGTAGTAATTATGGCGATAAGTGTTAGAATGTATAATATAGTTTTCATGGTTGGAGTGTAACATATAGACTTTAACTTTAGAAGAAAAGGATAGATGATGAAACAAACATTTCAAGTAAAAAATGTAAAGTGTGGTGGATGTGCTGGTACGTTGAAAAAATCTTTGTTGGAAGAGTTTGGTGAGGTAGAGGTCAATCTTGAAGTTGAACCACAAAAAATTACGCTTGATGTGGAGGAGAGCCAAATGGAAGCTTTAAAGTTAAAGCTTCGTTCTTTGGGTTACCCTTTAACAAGTGACAATTTAAATAGTTTTCAAACTGTTGGAACAACAGCCAAGAGT
>CACVAU010000022.1 GCA_902727915.1 uncultured Sulfurovum sp. | reverse complement strand
GGTGAAAAACAAGCCAGAGCGTATGAAGCAGAAACCAAAGAAAAAATTAGCAGTTTAGAACAAAACTTATCTGAACAACTTAAAAGTAAAAATGAATTGGAAGCGCAATTAAACAAAGTAAATGGAATGGCAACCCTTGGTGAAAAACAAGCCAGAGCGTATGAAGCAGAAACCAAAGAAAAAATTAGCAGTTTAGAACAAAACTTATCTGAACAACTTAAAAGTAAAAATGAATTGGAAGCGCAATTAAACAAAGTAAATGGAATGGCAACCCTTGGTGAAAAACAAGCCAGAGCGTATGAAGCAGAAACCAAAGAAAAAATTAGCAGTTTAGAACAAAACTTATCTGAACAACTTAAAAGTAAAAATGAATTGGAAGCGCAATTAAACAAAGTAAATGGAATGGCAACCCTTGGTGAAAAACAAGCCAGAGCGTATGAATCAGAAACCAAAGAAAAAATTAGCAGTTTAGAACAAAACTTATCTGAACAACTCAAAAGTAAAAATGAATTGGAAGCGCAATTAAACAAAGTAAATACCATGGCAACGGTAGGTGAAAAACAAGCCAGAGCGTATGAAGCAGAAACCAAAGAAAAGATTAGCAGTTTAGAACAAAACTTATCTGAACAACTCAAAAGTAAAAATGAATTGGAAGCGCAATTAAACAAAGTAAATACCATGGCAACGGTAGGTGAAAAACAAGCCAGAGCGTATGAAGCAGAAACCAAAGAAAAAATTAGCAGTTTAGAACAAAACTTATCTGAACAACTTAAAAGTAAAAATGAATTGGAAGCGCAATTAAACAAAGTAAATGGAATGGCAACCCTTGGTGAAAAACAAGCCAGAGCGTATGAATCAGAAACCAAAGAAAAAATTAGCAGTCTAGAGCAAAACTTAACAAAATATGTAGCAAAAGAAAAGATGTTAAATGCTCAAATTAATGAGTTCCCTAATAAAATTGATGAACTTGTAGCTATTGCAGAAGAAATTAGTAAAAAGGCTGAGGTTGAATTTGAAGGTTTACTTGCTAAAAATAAAGCTTTAGAAAATAATATGACCAAATATATTGAAAGTGAAAATAGTCTTAAAACACAAATTACTACTTTAATAAGTAAACATGACATTAATACTAATTTTGAAAAGAAATTTCAAGAGGAATTAGAACAGAAAGAAGCATTAGCTAAAGAAAATGAAGTTGTAAAAGTAAAAATGACAGAATTGTTAAGTAGTGCTAAAATTGTAACAGAAAAGATGTTAGGGATGGAAGCTGACAATAAGCAAAAAGTTGTAGAACTTTTAAGTAAGCAAACAGCTTTAGAAGCGAATTTAACAGCTGAAATGGAAAAAGAGCAGTTGTTATTGCTGAAAAATAAAGAACTTGAAGTAGAAGTTGAAAGATTAGAAACTATATTAGAAGAAGCTGAAAAAGCTGCTGCTGAAGCTAAAGCAAAAGAAGAAGCAGAAAAAGCTGCTGCTGAAGCCAAAGCAAAAGAAGAAGCAGAAAAAGCTGCTGCTGAAGCCAAAGCCAAAGAAGAAGCTGAAAAAGCTGCTGCTGAAGCTAAAGCCAAAGAAGAAGCTGAAAAAGCTGCTGCTGAAGCTAAAGCAAAAGAAGAGGCTGAAAAAGCTGCTGCTGAAGCTAAAGCCAAAGAAGAGGCTGAAAAAGCTGCTACTGAAGCTAAAGCCAAAGAAGAAGCTGAAAAAGCTGCTGCTGAAGCTAAAGCAAAAGAAGAGGCTGAAAAAGCTGCTACTGAAGCTAAAGCAAAAGAAGAAGCTGAAAAAGCTGCTGCTGAAGCTAAAGCAAAAGAAGAAGCTGAAAAAGCTGCTACTGAAGCTAAAGCAAAAGAAGAGGCTGAAAAAGCTGCTGCTGAAGCCAAAGCCAAAGAAGAGGCTGAAAAAGCTGCTACTGAAGCTAAAGCCAAAGAAGAGGCTGAAAAAGCTGCTGCTGAAGCCAAAGCCAAAGAAGAGGCTGAAAAAGCTGCTGCTGAAGTCAAAGCCAAAGAAGAAGCTGAAAAAGCTGCTGCTGAAGCTAAAGCAAAAGAAGAAGCTGAAAAAGCTGCTACTGAAGCTAAAGCAAAAGAAGAGGCTGAAAAAGCTGCTGCTGAAGCCAAAGCCAAAGAAGAGGCTGAAAAAGCTGCTGCTGAAGTCAAAGCCAAAGAAGAAGCTGAAAAAGCTGCTGCTGAAGCTAAAGCAAAAGAAGAGGCTGAAAAAGCTGCTACTGAAGCTAAAGCAAAAGAAGAAGCTGAAAAAGCTGCTGCTGAAGTAAAAGCAAAAGAAGAGGCTGAAAAAGCTGCTGCTGAAGCTAAAGCCAAAGAAGAGGCTGAAAAAACTGCTGCTGAAGCCAAAGCCAAAGAAGAGGCTATTAATGCTCAAAAGAATTTAATGGAAGCTTTTGCATTAACAAAAGTGGCTTTTAAGATAGGTAGTACAGAATTAACAGTAGCAAGTAAAGAACGATTAAATGAAGCCATTAGAATCATGAAAAGTTATGATGGATATACTTATAAAATTCAAGGTCATACTGATAGTAGAGGTAAAGAGTCTTATAATCTTGCATTAAGTAAAAAACGTGCAACTTCTGTTAAGTCATATTTGATTGAACAAGGTATTGAGAGTACGATGTTAGTGGCTGAAGGTTTTGGTTCATCTCAGCCAATTTCTACTAATGAAACAGCTGAGGGAAGAGAAGAGAACCGTCGTGTAGTATTTGAGGTGATTAAGTAGGGCGTATCTTAAAAGCTGAAAGTGGTTTATGATTTTTTTCCTTAACTTTAGGTTTAAAAAATGGATATAAACAACTTTCGCTATAATTCGCGTAATTATTATACCTATCGAAGGGACACACAATGGGACAAACCATTACAGAAAAAATTTTCTCTGACCATGCTGGACACGAAGTCAAAGCAGGAGAGATTGTTAGAGTTGATATTGACATGATTATTGGAAACGATATCACCACACCTATTTCCATTAGAGCATTTGAGGAGTCTGGTGCAGAAAAATTGGCAAAACCAGATAATTTTTGTATCGTGATGGATCACTACATTCCTGCTAAAGATATTGCTTCAGCAAACCAAGCAAAAATTTCACGTGACTTTGCCTACAAACATGACATGAAATACTTTTTTGATGAAAAAGACATGGGAATTGAACATGCTTTACTTCCTGAAAAAGGATTGGTGCTTCCTGGTGATGTTATTATTGGAGCTGATTCACATACTTGTACGCATGGAGCATTGGGTGCATTTTCAACAGGTATGGGAAGCACAGACTTATCATTTGGAATGATTACAGGTGGGAATTGGTTTAAGATTCCAGAGACCATTAAAGTAGAGTTGTCTGGAAAACCTGGTGAACATATTTATGGAAAAGACATTATTTTAGAGCTTATCCGTTTAATTGGGGTTGATGGTGCATTGTACAAAGCCATTGAGTTTACAGGTGATACCATTCAACATTTAGGCATGGCAGATAGATTCTCTATCTCGAACATGGTTATTGAAGCTGGTGCTAAAAATGGTGTGTTTGCTGTTGATGAAGTAACCGAAGCTTATTTGGCTGAAAGAGCTGAAATTAATGGTGGACTTAGAGCTGAGCCTAAGATTCATTACTCTGATGAAGATGCTGAGTACTGTGAAGTAATTAAGATTGATGTTGGAAACTTATCACCTGTGATTGCTTATCCATTCTTGCCATCAAATGGTAAGCCAATGGAACAAGCTGTTGAAGATAATTTAAAAATTGATCAAGTGATGATTGGTTCTTGTACGAATGGTAGAATTGAAGATCTTAGAGTGGCTGCTGAGATTGTTAAAGGTAAAAGGGTTGCACGACATACAAGAATGATTGTAACACCAGCAACACAGAAGATTTTACTTCAAGCACAAAAAGAGGGTTTAATGGAGACATTAATCGAAGCTGGTGCAGTTGTTTCTAATCCAACATGTGGTGCCTGTTTAGGTGGTTACATGGGAATTCTTGGAGACAATGAGCGTTGTGTGGCAACAACTAATCGTAACTTTGTAGGACGTATGGGTGCTAGAACTTCTGAAATTTATTTAGCTAACTCTGCTGTTGCTGCTGCTTCTGCATTGGCTGGTTATTTGGTTGATCCACGCGTTTAAAAATTATTTTTAGAGGATAAGCGTATAGTCACTCTTATTTTCTTCTATATCTTTCTATTTGAATATTTAAAGTATTAAAATTCACAATTAGTCGACGCTTCATATGTTATAATCTTTGGAAAAAAGGAAACAGTAATGATACGTCTTTTAGTATTACTTATGTTCTTACTTCATTTGAGTCATGCCAGTTCTAAAAAGTACTTTATTCAATTTGGCTCTTTTAAAAACTTAAAAGGTTTAGAGCAAAGTATTGAGCAACTCCCGAGTGCTTTACGTTCCCATGTTGTGATTGTTCGTTCAAATTCTTGGTATATTCCTTTTGCTTATTATACTTCTAATAAACAAGCATTAGCTTCAAAACTACCTTTATATAAGCGTTATTTTAGAGATGCAGGTATTAGAAGTTCCTCTTACATGTTAAATCATCCTTTAGTCCGAAATTATGCAACTCAAATAGGAAAAGATTTAGCACCTAAAAGAAGATATATTCCTCCTGTAAGAGAAGATAAAAAAGCATTTGTTCAGCCTAGATCTTCTATGCGAAGAGTAGTCGTACCTCAGTATCAAAATGTTGCTATTTCTGAAGAGGATAATACTTTAACTCATATTCAACCATTAGCTCCCATAAGAGCTATGGCACCTAAGGTTGAAAGAGTAGTAACACAAAAAATAGTACGTAAACAAGTGGAAGATGATTTATTTGTGGATACTAAACCAAAAAAGCATAAAACTTTTTCAAAAAAAATGTTAAGTGGGCAATATTATTATTTAGCTTATAAGAGTAAAGGTATGAAAGAGCATTTACTAATCAAAGTTAGTTTTGGAAATCATCAAGTAACGTATCAACCTGTGATTGGTGAGATGAAAATGACCAAAGCCAATTATATGACCGAAGGAGGTAAGCTTTATATGTTTGCTGATACATTTACACGAAATGGTTCATTTTCTACCTTGGATGAACATCGTAGTAATCACTTTTTAGTTTCATCTTGGGCAAAGGGAAAACAGTTAAATACATTACGTTATTATTATAAAATGAATGATGCTAAAGCGTATTTAGGGCTTGGTACCTCTGATGGTTTGGCTGAAATTCTTTCTGAAGGTGATTATGATGATTTCTTTTTAGATGAGTAATATTTTTAAACATAATTATTTTTTAGAGTTATATTTTATTTTTTTATAAAGACAAGTATGTAAAAATCTTTCAAAAGTGACTTTTAGACTCATTATATTTAAAAATAAATATAAACTTTAATATTTTTAATACTTATTATAATTTATATAAATTATAATATAGCTATTACGTATCTATAGGAAAAGATTATGAACAAGTCAAACAAGAATCAAACATTATTATTTAAAATTTTTACACTTCTATCTTTTATGAGTATGCCTATAATGGCTGAAGTTGTGACACAAAAACAAAAAGTTGAAACCATTGAAGTCTCACTCGATTCATTTGGTTTATTGAGTATGGTACTGCTTGTGATTATAAGCTCACTGGTTGGCATGTTTTTTATGAAAGATGAATTTTCAGAACTTACTTAAGTGCTTGTTTTTTAAAAGGTTAAAATTTCTTCAAGGCTTTTATAACCTTGAATACAACACATATGTCCTTGTTCATCTATTTTAACTATTGATGGAAAGGCATTGGCTCCCATAGAGTGTGCTTTAGCAAAATCATGTTGCATAAGTATTTCAGCTCTATCACTTTGATAAAAGTCTACAAACCTTTTTTTATCTTTTACATACTTTAGTAACCCTTCTAAAGAAGTAATGTCTTCTCCCTTAGTATAAAAGGCTTTTTGTATTGTCGCTAGGTACTCAAAGGAAGCATTTTCTCCCCAAAGTTCACGGATGCTTATAAGGGCTTTACAGGCTGGATAGGTGTCATAGTCAAAAGTGTTTTTATTGAGTAAAGAGAAGTTAAAAGGCTGTTTGGTTTTTTTTTGGATGGCATTCCAATTTTGGGCTAAGTATTGTTTACTTTGTTCTGTCCATGGCATCTGCCCTTTGGTTCTAAGCCCACCAATAATAAGTGAAAATGTATAAGTATGAGAATGTTTTTCTCTTAAGGTATTTATAATAGGGTGAAATCCCCAACACCATGAACACATTGGGTCAATTACAAAGATGAGATGGGGCATGGGGTTCCTTAAAGTATTTTGGGAAAAATTAATCCCATGGCTAATTTTATCTGATTATTATACTCTCATACTCCCATAAAGTAAAGTCTATTTCGGTATAATATGCACCATTTTCTAAATTTGAAGACCCCGAAAGTACGTTTAAATGGCGTTTTTTCGGGGTTTCCAGCCCAGATTTCAAAAACTAACAGAAAGGAATTGTATTGCCTACAATTAACCAACTCGTTCGTAAAGAACGTAAAAAAGTGATTAAAAAATCAAAATCACCAGCATTAGTAAACTGTCCTCAGAGAAGAGGCGTTTGTACAAGAGTTTATACAACTACTCCAAAAAAACCTAACTCAGCTTTAAGAAAAGTTGCAAAAGTTAGATTAACATCTGGATTTGAAGTTATTTCATACATCGGTGGAGAGGGTCACAACCTTCAAGAACACTCAATCGTACTTGTACGTGGTGGTAGAATCAAAGATTTACCTGGTGTTAAGTATCATATCGTTCGTGGTGCATTGGATGCGTCAGGTGTTAACGGTAGAACTGTTGCTAGATCTAAATACGGAACTAAAAAACCAAAAAAATAATCATTTGATTATTTAAAAGTTAAAGTACGTGAGCGTGAGTCTAGGAATAGACTTTAAACAGGTGTTGTCAAGAACTTTCTTTATGGTTCGCCTTAGGGGACAAAGCTTGAGTAAATCAATTAGTGAATGATTGAAGATAAATTATAGGAAAATAATAATATGAGAAGAAGAAAAGCTCCCGTTAGACCGGTACTGCCAGATCCAGTACACGGTTCAAAAGTTTTAACAAAATTTGTAAATGCTGTAATGTTAGATGGTAAAAAAGTAACTGCAGAAAAAATTATGTATGCAGCACTTGAGAGAATTGAAGAGAAATCTGGTGAAAAAGGGATTGACGTATTCAATAAGGCAATGGATAACGTTAAGCCTGTTATGGAAGTAAAATCTAGAAGAGTTGGTGGTGCAACGTACCAAGTGCCAATCGAAGTTAGACCAGTAAGACAGCAAACACTTGCTATTAGATGGTTAATTGATTCTGCTAGAAAAAGAAATGAAAGAACAATGGTTGAGCGTCTTTCAAATGAGTTTATGGATGCTGCGACAGATAAAGGTTCTGCTTTCAAAAAGAAAGAAGATACTTATAGAATGGCTGAAGCGAACAAAGCGTTTGCTCACTATAGATGGTAAGGAAGTAGAATATGGCAAGAACACATAAACTTAACGATGTAAGAAACATTGGTATTGCAGCTCACATTGATGCTGGTAAAACAACAACAACTGAAAGAATTCTTTTCTATACAGGTGTTGAACATAAAATTGGTGAAGTTCACGATGGTGCAGCGACTATGGACTGGATGGAGCAGGAGCAAGAAAGAGGTATTACCATTACTTCTGCTGCGACTACTTGTGAGTGGTCTAAAAAGCAAATTAACATTATTGACACTCCGGGTCACGTTGACTTTACCATTGAAGTTGAGCGTTCTATGAGAGTACTTGATGGTGCTGTTTCAGTATTCTGTGCTGTTGGTGGGGTTCAACCACAATCAGAAACAGTTTGGAGACAAAGAAACCGTTATGGTGTACCATCAATTGTTTTTGTAAACAAGTATGATAGAACGGGTTCCGATTTTTATGAAGTTGAAAGACAAATTGTAGAAAGATTAAAGGGTAACCCCGTTCCAATTCAATTGCCAATTGGTGCAGAAGAAGGTTTCCAAGGTGTTGTAGATCTTGTAAAAATGAAAGCAATTGTTTGGGATCAAGATGCTGCTATGGGTTCTAACTACCATGTAGAAGAGATTCCAGAAGATATGGTTGAGATTTCAGAAACTTATCGTGAAAAGCTTATTGAGAGTATTTCAGAAGCTGATGGTAATGATGAGCTTATGGAAAAGTACATGGAAGGTGAAGCACTTACTGAAGACGAAATTGTTGAAGGTATTAAAGCTGCAACTATTGGTATGCACATTGTTCCTATGACTGTTGGTTCTGCATTTAAAAACAAAGGTGTTCAAACTTTACTTGACGCTGTTGTTGCTTACCTTCCATCTCCAGTTGAAGCACCTGCTATTAAGGGTACTGAAATGGATGATGAAGATAAAGAAGTGACTGTTGAATCTACTGATGAGGGTGAATTTGCATCTTTAGCATTTAAAATTATGACAGATCCATTTGTTGGTCAGTTAACCTTTATCCGTGTATACCGTGGTTCTTTACAGTCTGGTTCTTACGTGCTTAACTCTACAAAAGAGAAAAAAGAACGTATTGGTAGAATCATGAAAATGCATGCTATAAAAAGAGAAGAAGTTTCTGAGATTTACGCTGGTGAAATTGGTGCTGTTGTTGGACTTAAGTCTACAACTACTGGTGATACTCTATGTTCAGACAAAGATAAAGTTGTTCTTGAGAGAATGGATTTCCCAGATCCAGTTATCTCTGTTGCTGTTGAACCAAAAACAAAAGCTGACCAAGAAAAAATGGGACTTGCTCTAGGTAAACTAGCTGCAGAAGATCCATCTTTTAGAGTTTCTACAGATGAAGAGTCTGGTCAAACTATTATTTCAGGAATGGGTGAACTTCACCTTGAAATTCTTGTTGATAGAATGAAAAGAGAGTTTAAAGTAGAAGCTGAAGTTGGTGCACCACAGGTTGCTTACCGTGAGACAATTAGAACAGCTGTTAAGAAAGAATACAAGTATGCTAAACAGTCTGGTGGACGTGGACAGTTTGGTCATGTTTATCTTAATATTGAGCCACAAGAACCAGGATTTGGTTATGAGTTTGTTGATTCAATTAAAGGTGGGGTTATTCCAAAAGAATTTGTTCAGCCTGTTAACAAAGGTATTCAAGAATCAATGCTTAGAGGAATTCAAGCTGGTTACCCAGTTGAAGATGTAAAAGTTACACTTTATGATGGTTCTTTCCACGACGTTGATTCATCTGAAATGGCGTTTAAACTTGCTGGTTCTATGGGATTCAGAGATGGTTGTAGAGAAGCAAATCCAGTTATTCTTGAGCCAATGATGAAAGTTGAAGTTGAAACACCAGAAGATTATATGGGTGATGTAATTGGTGATGTTTCTAAAAGACGTGGTATTGTTCGTGGAATGGGTGATAGAGCTGGTTCTAAGATTGTTGATGCATTTGTACCACTTTCTGAAATGTTCGGTTATTCAACTGACTTACGTTCAATGACGCAAGGTCGAGCTACATATGCAATGGAATTTGATCACTATGATGAAGTACCTGCAAACGTTGCAAAAGAAATTATTGAGAAAAGAAGCTAGGCTTTTTTTCTTTAATTTCCAAATAACCTGTTATTTCTTGACAGGTTATGCTTCTCTCCTTTTATTTTTAACCCCATTTCCATAACTTTGTTAAGCATTATTAGCTTTTATTTTTCTTTGTCTTCTATATTTTAATATAAATATAATAACTAAAATTAAAAAACTATATTAAAGTTTTTTTAATATAAAATTAAATTTAAATATGTATTTAAATTTTTTACTTTCATAATTAAGAAAAATTTTTAATTATAAATGTTAATATATATTAATAAATAACAAAATAAAATTATATATAATTTTATTTGTTTCAATAAGGAGATAGGAATGCGTAAGATATCAATTCTATTAGACAAAATTAAGATTTTATTTTTAATATTCGTATTTATGTCAATAGAGTCATTTGCTATAACGTTAACTTGTTCAAGTGGATATACTAAATATGATAAATATAAGTTATGGACAGCAGGGAAAAATGAAGATGCTTTATATCATATTGCCTTGGGTATCGATGGTAGTAAAGAAGATATTATTATTGATAAAGTTTGGACGCATGATGGTAATGGAGATGAACAGTCATATGAACAATTTAAATTCATGTTTACTACAAAAAACTGTGTTGAAAAGAGCTACAACAATGGAACAGGTACCTGTTATCCAAAAGAAGTTTTAGCTACTACCGATTATACAAAAGATGTAAGTAACACATCTAATGATAATAATGAGTTTACAGATTTTGGAAAAATTGTATTACCAGCTGCTGTTGGTTATATTAAATTGGTTCATCGAACCAGTCCACGTTTTGGAGATATTCGAGATAACTCATTTAACTCAGTTGAATTTAGAGGGTTTTGTTATAAAAAAGTACCTAAAGTAGAAGAACCACCATTAGGAGATTTTACTTGTTCTAGTGGTTATACTAAACTTTTAAAGAATGTGCAAACTTCAGGTCGTAACGATTCTAGTAACCTTGTAACAGATTTATTTTCCTTGTCTAGTGATATTCAAAAAATAGATATTGAGAAAGTTTGGACTTATGATGCCAGTCCACATATACAGGATAAAGAGCAATTTAAATTAATATTTATGAATGGTCGTGATATTCCTGTTGCCCAAACAAAGTACACTACAGATATTGATAACACAGCAGAAAATACACAGTTTAGTGATTTAGGGACGGTAACTTTACCAACAGGTGAAAAAAAAATCACATTAGTGCATCGAGCAGATAGCAACTATGGAGATGATTTGGACTATTATAATTCGGTTACCTTTAAAGGATTGTGTTATAAAACTACTAAAGGAGTTATTGCTTTACCAAGTATCAATATCGAAGTAGCAACGAATGCTTCAGATGCTGATAAACCTAAGGGACCGAGCATTGCTTTTGGTGGAGCAGTAACATGGACATATGTTGTGAAGAATACAGGAAATGTAGCATTAACAACAGTCTTAGTCAAAGATAATAAAGCTGGTACGATTTGTACAGTTGGAAACTTAGCAGCAGGTGCGAGTAAAACATGTACGAAGAAAACCACAGCTGTTAATGGACAATATGCAAATATTGGAACAGTAACAGCTAAGTATAATGGACAAAATGTTCAAGATACTGACCCAACGCATTACTTAGGTGGGGATAAACCAGCACCAGCGATTGAGATAGAAAAATCTACGAATGGTAGTGATGCAGATAGTGGTACAGGACCTAGTATTGGGTTTGGAGAAACAGTAACATGGAGATATATTGTTAAAAATATTGGTAATGTTGCCTTAACAAATATTAGTGTTAGCGATGATAAAATTGGTAAAATTTGTTCTATTGATACTTTAGCAATAGCTAAAACACAAACTTGTACTAAAACAGGAAAAGCCATTGAGGGACAGTATGTGAATATTGGAACCGTTATTGGTGAATATGCTGGAGAAGTTGTTAAAGATAGTGATAAATCACATTATCTTGGAGGCGAAAAACCTAAAGCATCAATAGAAATTGAAAAAGCAACGAATGGTCAAGATGCTGATAGTGGAACTGGTCCAATGATTGCATTTGGTTCTAAAGTAACATGGACATATGTTATTAAAAATAAAGGAAATGTACCGTTAACGGATATTAAAGTAATAGATGACAAAATTGGAACAATCTGTACAGCAGAGAAATTAGCTGTAAAAGCTAGTAAGACTTGTACAAAAGTTGGTATTGCGATTGAAGGGCAATATGTTAATATTGGAACAGTAACGGCGAAGAATGGTGATGAAATAGTTAAGGATTCTGACAAATCACACTATTTAGGAGGCAAAGAACCTGAAGTCCCAAATAATCCACCTGTGACTAATGATGATACTAAAGTGGGTAAAAGATGTCAAGCAGTTAGTTTTAATATTTTAGATAACGATTTAGATATCGATCAAGATTTAAATGTAAGTAGCGTGAACTTATTGCTAATAGATGGTTGGGATGGTGTTGATAGTGACAATGATGGTGATATTGATAGCATAATTATACCTGATGAAGGGAAATGGCTTGTTACATTTGATGGCGTATTAACTTATACTTCAATTAATGATTGTGTTACGAATCCAGCAACTTTAGAATATACGGTTAGAGATGACTTGGAAAATCTTTCAAATAAATCGACAGTTACTGTAACTTATCCCGAAATACTTAAATCTTCTATTGGAGATTTTGTTTGGTTTGATGCTGATAAAAATGGTCAACAAAATACAGGTGAAATGGGCTTAGAGGGTATTCGTGTTGAGCTGTATGATGGGAACAATGAATTAAATCAAACAAGTATAACTGATAAAGATGGTCTTTATCGTTTTATTAATCTCGATGCAGGGGAGTATAGCCTTCAGTTTGTCGTTAAAGATGGATACAGTTTTAGCCCAAATAAGTTAAAAGATGTGAATAAATCTTTAGATTCTGATGCTGATAGCCAAACAGGTAAAACAGCGATTTTTATGTTGCTTGAAGGAGAAGATAATAATGATATTGATGCTGGTATGTTTATTACTTCTAAACCAAATATTAAAATTGTGAAGACAACTAATGGTGGAAATATTAATAATATTATTGTTGGAGATATGATTACTTGGGCTTATGTAGTTACCAATACTGGAAACACGCGATTAAATAATATTGTTGTAACTGATGATAAAGAAGGCGTGGTTACTGAGTGTGATGATGATGCATTAAATCCTCAACAAAGTATGACATGTACTAAAACAGGTCAAGCAGTACTTGGGGCTTATAGTAATCTTGGAACAGTAGAAGCGCTTGATTCTGAAGGTAAGAAAGTTTCATCTAGCAGTTCAAGCTCTTATGTGGGTAAAGATGCACCTGTAATTTTAGGAACGATTGGTGATTATGTTTGGTTAGATTCAAATAAGAATGGTCTACAAGATGCTACAGAGTTAGCATTAGAGAACATTACAGTAAAGTTATTTGATAAAAATAAAAAACTTATTATGTCAACCCAAACAGATTCAACGGGTAATTATTTATTTAAAGAGATTTTAAGAGGAGAATATTATGTTGAGTTTGTTGTGCCTAATGGATATACCGTAACTTTAAAAGAAGTAGGTGAGGATAGAACAAAAGATTCTAATGCTAATACTAATGGAAAAACCAGTTTATTTACTTTGGCTGAAGGTGCAAATGATGTGAGCATTGATTTGGGACTTTATCCAACATTAACAAATTTAGGAGATAGAGTCTTTTTAGATGTAAATTCAAATGGTATTCAAGATGCAGATGAAAAATTAGGCGTTCCGAATGTACGTGTAAAACTTTATACAGAAAACAATAAATTTATTACTGAGACCAAAACAACAAGTACAGGTCAATATTTATTTAGAAACTTAGTTCCTAGAAATTATTATGTTATTTTTGAAATACCAAAAAGTTATAAAGTTAGTCCACAAAATCAAGGGGCTAATGAGAGTGCTGACTCAGATGCCAACTCTGATGGTAAAACAGAGATTATAACCTTAATTGGTGGTCAAGATAATAAAGCGATTGATATGGGTCTTCATCAAGAAGAGATTAAAGTTGGGGATAAAGTTTTTTATGACAGTAATAAAAATGGTATTCAAGATCAAGGTGAGACAGGGGTTGGTAATGTAGCTGTTAGTTTATATAATACTAAAAAAGATGTGCCAATAGCAACAACCAGAACAACAGCTTCTGGTATTTATATCTTTGATAATGTTGTTGCTGGTGAATACTATATTATTTTTAATCCTCCTGTAGGATATACTGTTACAAAATCTGGTCAGGGTGCTAAAGATATTGATTCAAATCCAAACTCAGAAGGCAGAACAGAAAACTTTATATTGGTTGCTGGAACACAAGATAGTACCATTGATATGGGTGTTTATCAAGATGTGGTTAGTTATGGAGATAAAGTCTTTATTGATACCAATCATAATGGTCTGCAAGACATAGATGAAAAAGGGGTTAGAGATGTTAATGTAACAATTAATTCAGCTAATTCAGGTTTTTCAAAATCGATGTTAACAGATGAGAATGGTAATTATTTATTTAGAAACCTTCCAGCAGGTGAGTACAGTGCAGAATTTAGAAGTATTCCTTATGGTTATATTGTAACAGAAAAAGATGTTAACAATAACATGAATGATTTAAATGATTCAGATGGTTTTGTTGAAAATGAAAAAATTCTTACTGAGGTAGCACTTTTAATACCAGGTAAAAATGATTTATCGTGGGATTTGGGTATTTATAAAACTGTTTGTCTTCCAGGTAAATCAGTTATTGGGAATCTTGTTTTTGAAGACTTTAATAAAAATGGTGTTCAAGATGTTGGTGAACGTGGTTTAGCAAATGTAGCTGTAAGCTTATTTAACAATGATACCGAAGAGAAAGTAGAAAACACAGTTACTGATGAAAATGGTCTTTATGAATTTAATCATGTTGATCCAGAGTTTAATTACTATGTGCAATTTACCATACCAAATGGTTTTGTGGTAAGTCCACAAGATCAAGATGATGATACCATTGATTCAGATGCTGATGAAACAGGAAAAACAGAAGTAATTATACTTGAAGCAGATCAAATTAATGCGACGGTTGATATGGGTCTTTACCGTGAAGGCTCAACCCTTGGTGATCGAGTATTTTTTGATGAACTTAATGGTGTAAGTAATGGTATTCAAGATGAAGGAGAATTAGGAGCTAATGATATAAAAGTAACACTTTATAGCCATCAGGGAATTGAACTAAACAGTACACGAACGAATGTAAGTGGAGAGTATCATTTTACCAATGTCACTTCAGGTAGATATATAGTTGCTTTTAGTGAATTACCAGCAGGATATGTTTTTACACAGGCGAAACAAGGTAATAATGATGAAAAAGATTCAGATGTTAATAGTGATGGTAGAAGTGAAATTATTTTTGTTAATGGTAAGGTAAATATTACAGGTATAGATGCAGGACTGAAAAAAGTAAATACAGGGGTCTCTACTAATGATATAAAGCGTGGTTTAACAGGTCAAAATGTAACCCTTGATATATTGGCAAATGATATGGAAGGAACTTTTAATTTTGATGTAAGTACGGTAAAGATTACGGTTGTTCCAACTGGTGGAATATTAAGTGAAGATGGAAAAACTTTAACTGTACCAAATGAAGGGGTATGGAGTGTGAATATTGATACTGGAGCCATTACATTTACGCCTGAAGATGGCTTTGTGGGTGACCCTACACCGATTGCTTACAGTGTCGAAGATACGCAAGGAAATGAAACGGGAGCTGATATTGAAGTTGATTATCCTCCATTAGCTAAAGATGATAATGTCAATGCTCAAATAGGACAGCAACTTGTAATTTATGTATTGGAGAATGATGCGAATACTTCAAGTCCATTAGATGTTACTTCAGTAAGATTTATTGACCCTATTAGTGATGATGAAGTAGAAACAGTTAATGTCTTGGGAGAAGGAACATGGAATATTAATATTGATGGTTCAGTCACTTTTACACCAGATGATGAATTTACTAGTAATCCAACACCAATTCAATACATTGTTAGAGAATTAGCTGGTGATTTAAGTAACAGAGCAACCATTACGGTTGTTTATCCAGATGCCGTAGATGATACGGTTACCATTCCTACTGGAACTACAGGTGAAATTATTGTTAATGTTGCTGATAACGACAGTAATAATACCTTGGCAACAACTGTTAGTATTGGTTGTGAAGAAGCAGGGGTTCAAACTTTGGTTGTAGATAATGAAGGAACTTGGAGGGTATTGGATAATGGAGATATTTCTTTTACTCCGATTGCGGGGTTTATTGCTGAGCCAACAGATATATTTTATACCATTGGTTTAGTATCAGATGAACGTTCTAATTGTGCTAAAGTAGATATTAGACGTGAGTTATTGACCATTGATGATCAATCGACATTAAATGTTGGTTCTGTCACATTAATTAATATTTTAACAAATGATTTCGGTGCATTGAATGCTCAATCTGTTCAATTAGTATTACCTAATAATCCAGTTCTTGGTTCAGTCTTAAGTGAAGATTCGAGAACATTAACGGTTCCAGGAGAAGGTGTGTGGGTTGTTAATGACTTAGGTATTGTAAGTTTTACAGCAGATGATGAACTTACAGGATCACCAACACCTATTCGCTATATTGTTGAAAATAATAATGGATTAGTTAGTAATACTGCAACTATTACCTTGCTTGAAGGAGGTGTATCTGTTGTTGCCAATGATGATGTTGGTACAGCAAATGGAGCTGATCCAGTTATTATAGACGTGTTGGAAAATGATACAGGTGATTTAAATCGTTCATCAGTCAGAATTCTAACAGCCAATGGTGAAGAAGTAGAGACCTTGGTTGTTTCTGGTGAAGGAACTTGGAGAGTTGAAGATGATGGAAGAATTGTTTTTACAGGAGAAGTAGGTTTTGTAGGGGTACCAACACCTATTCGATATATCGTCAATAATAACGCATTTATTGTCTTAAGTGATACAGCGACGGTTACGATTAATGGTACTTGTGATTGTCGACCATATGAAACCAGTATCCCAGCTATGGGTCAACTAGCAGCATTATCAATGCTTATGTTAACAATATTAATCTCAATGTTTCTTTTCAAAGAAGAGGACATTTTGGTTAAAAAATGTTATAATAAATTAAAAATTTAAAGGATTTTAAAATGAAAAACTTCAAGTTATCATTACTCACATTAATAGCAGCAGGAGGTATGTTGTCTGCTGGTGGAGACTTCTCTGTAATAACTCCTTATGAGATAGAAGATGTTCAAATGGCTGAAGAAGCTTATGTAGAACCAATTATAGAACCGATGCCAGAGCCAGTAATAGTAGCCCCTATTCCTATGCCAATACCTGTACCTGTTAAAGATATTAACCCCAGTGGCTTTTATGCTGGTATAGGTATTTCAACAGCTCGTTATAAATCAAACTGTAGTACTACCCCAACAGGTTGTGGACCAGGTAAAACTGATGACACAGCTGGTGTTATGGGAAGAGTCGGTTATGATTTTAATCAGTATATTGGTGTTGAAGCTAGAGGTATTAGAACTAACTGGAGATCTGATGGTGGAAAAATTAAACATGCTGGTTTATTCTTAAAACCAATGTTACCTATAGGAGATAAAACCAATATTTATGGGTTAGTTGGTGTGGCTAAAACAACAACACAGGGTCATTTACAAAGTACTGATGCTGAAGCTGCTGCACTAGGTGTTGGAGTTGAAGTTGATTTAAGTAAAGATACTCCTAAAAATGGTCGATATGGTAGAACATTTGATGGTAAAGGTGACCAAGAAAAAGGTTTAGGTGCTTTTGCTGATTATGAAAGAATGGTTGTTAAATCAGGGTCACCAGACTTAGATGCTGTCTCTGTTGGTGTTACTTACGACTTTTAATCTTAAATTTTCCTCCTTTGGGGGAAAGTCTCTCTTCTCTTTTTTCACTCTTCAAGTTCTTTTGCTATAATCATGTTTATTAATAGACCAAACAAATTGGTTTAATCTAAGGAATATCTTTGATAGGTATTGTTGACTATAACATGGGAAATCTAGCTTCTGTCATTAATGCATTTGAAAATGTAGGCGCTAAAATAGCTGTGGAGAGTGACCCTTCTAAACTTCAAAATTATGAAAAACTTATCTTACCAGGTGTTGGTGCCTTTGCTGATGCCATGGAACATTTACAAGAAAATGGTATGGATAAAGCTGTCAAAGCGTATGCTAAAACAGGTAAGCCTTTATTGGGTATTTGTTTGGGGATGCAACTTCTTTTTGAAAGTTCAGAAGAGTTTGGTTCAACCGAAGGTTTAGGACTAATAGAGGGTAAAGTAGTGGCTTTTGATGAGTCAAAATTTGACCATAAACTTAAAGTACCACACATGGGTTGGAATGAGATGTTTAAGCAATCAGGTAGGGATCAGGCATTGCCTTGTCCCTTATTTACAGGATTAGACAAAGAGTTCTACCTCTATTTTGTCCACTCTTTCCATGCCAAGTGTGATGATAAATATGCCATTGGTAAGACGTATTATGGCTATGAATTTGTATCTGCCGTTAACAAAGAGAACATCTACGGTATACAACCACACCCAGAAAAAAGCCATGAAAATGGTTTGAAGATAATTGAGAATTTTGTAAAGCTATAAATATTAATTTGATGTGTGACATGGTCACACCTACGGTAGGTTCGATTTTATCGAACAAAAAAGGAAGCCTAATGAACGAACATTTCATAAAAAATATAGAAATTAAAAATTTTAAATGTTTTGAAGATTTTAAAGCAGAAGGCTTTGGTCGGGTTAATCTTATTGGTGGGAAAAATAATGTGGGTAAGACGGCTTTTATGGAGGCTTGTTTTTTTACCATCTCTGTAGATGCTAAATCTTTTATTCCTTTTTTAGAAGCTTTAATATCTCTTGAATATTTTAGAAATCATGAGATAGTTCATGAATTTGACAATTTAGATATAAATCAATATGTAAAGTTATTAGTTTCATTATTAAAAAAGTATATAGATAGTGCTTTTTTTTCTAATCAAAATAATATATCTATAGTTTATGATAATGAATTAATAATAACAATAAATAAAGAGAAGTATGGATTAAATGATTTTAATCCTTTGAATATAAATACAGAGATAGAATTTTCAACAAGATTTATAACAAGTCTCTTTATTGATAATACGCAACTCAATGCATTATATGATGGTGTTAAGTCTTTACGAAAAAGAAATGAGGTTAACACATTTATTACAAAGTTTGATGATAGTATTTTAGAATATGATGTTATTGAGGATAAACCTGTTTGTTTTTCTGAAAAAGAGAATCGGTTTGTTTCTTTATCTGAATATGGTAATGGAATGAAAAGGTATATAGCGTATATCTGTGCTTTGTGGGCAAATAAAAATGGGCATGTCTTTATTGATGAAATTGAAAATGGAATACATTATACTCATTTAGATAAATTATGGGAAATTATTTTAAAAACATCTAAACAAACTAATTGTCAAGTCTTCGCCACAACCCATTCAAAAGAGTGTATAGAGTCTTATGCTAGAGTGGCTAAAGAGTTAGAAGAAGAAAGTAAAATAAAAAAAGAAGATATAAAGTTTATAAAACTCTCTAAAAAAGATGATGGAACAATTATGGCAGGAGTTAGAGATTATGAAATGCTTCAGTACGCTATAGAAGATGGTCATGAGGTTAGAGGATGGTAGCTATTTTACATGAAGGTAGTGCAAAAAAAACAGCTGATAATGAATTGTTAAAATTGCTTATTGAAAAGTTAGAGTTAAATATCAAAGAGATACGGTTTTTTGGTTTAGGTGGTAAGAGTAACTTTTTTAAAGAGGACTACCGAGCATATAAAGAGCTTCTTACTGAAATAAATGAGGGTGCTTTTTCTAAAATACTGTTTGTTATTGATGCCGATTATAAAGAAAATGATACAAAATATGGTGGATTTGATAATACACTAAAAGAGATGATACATCTTAGGAAAAAGTTAAATATTTATGAAATATCTGATTTATATATTACTTGCAATTTTGATACAAAAGAAGGTTATTTAGAGTCATTAATACTATCTTCTATTCCATCAACACAAAAAGAGTGTATAGAAACATTTTTAGACTGTTCAGAGTTTAAGTCCAAAGAAAATGATAAAGCAATATTAAATCAAATATATAATAATGCTTACCCAAATGCACCGTATGATTTTTCAAGTGATAAATTTGATACTTTAAAACAAAAACTACAAAACTTATTCAAGGGAGAATAAACATGACAATACTACCAGCAATTGATCTAAAAGACGGAAAAGCAGTAAGACTAAGCAAAGGCTTGATGGATTCAGCCAAAATATATTCAGATGAGCCTTGGCAAGTGGCGAAAAGATTTGAAGAGTTAGGGTCTGAATGGGTTCATTTGGTTGACTTAAATGGTGCTTTTGCAGGTAAGCCTGAGAATTTAGAGCAGATTAAAAAGATTCGTGAGAATTGTAACTTGAAACTGGAACTTGGTGGGGGAATTCGTGATGAAGAGACCATTAAGATGTATTTAGAATTAGGAATTGATAGACTTATTTTAGGTTCGATTGCTGTTAAAGATGCTCAGTTTGTAAAAGATATGGCAGCGAAATATCCTATTGTAGTTGGGATTGATGCCATTGATGGGATGGTGGCTGTTGAAGGTTGGGCAGAGACTTCGGACATGAAAGCGACGGATTTGGCAAAAGAGTTTGCAGCTTGTGGTGTTGAAGCAATTATTTGTACCGATGTGGGTCGTGATGGGATGATGACAGGGGTGAACATTGAGTTTACTAAAGAGATTCAAGAGGCTTGTGGGCTTGAAACCATTGCATCTGGAGGGTTAAAAGATATGACTGATATTAATGGATTGATAGAAGCTGGGATTGATGGAACCATTGTTGGAAAAGCATTTTATGAAGGTACATTGGATTTAGAAGAGGCATTTGGAGTTGTTAATGTCTAGTCAATATTACGAATTGACGATGACCCTAAAAGAGACCGACTTTGTGGAGTTTATTGCTGATTTTGTAGCTAATATTGCTGGTGATGGTTTAGAAATTGGTCGGAATCATATTATTGTTCGTTCTGAAAATGATTTATCTCATGTAGAAGAGGCTGTTAGTACTTTGGTAGGAACACTTGGTGGAGCGATTGAGATAGTGTACAAAATGGAACAAAAAGAGAATGAAGATTGGATTGCTTCGTATCAAAACTCTATTGAACCTATTGAAGCTGGAAAGTTTTATATTTACCCAAGTTGGTATGAAGCTAAAGAGGGTAAAATCAACATCAAAATTGACCCTGCATTAGCATTTGGTTCAGGACATCATGCAACAACCTTTTCTTGTTTAGATGTTCTTGGAGAAAGAGTTTATAAAGGACAAAGGGTACTAGATGTTGGTTGTGGTTCAGGAATTTTAGGTTTAGCAGCAAGAAAACTGGGTGCTAAAGTTGAGCTTTGTGATACTGATCCCATTTCTGTCGATTCATGTGAGCAAAATTTTGCATTAAATTCTGCTGAGTATGAAGAGCTTTGGGAGGGTTCAGCCAATCAAGCACAAGGTGAGTATGATGTGGTTATTGCAAATATTATTGCCGATGTCCTAAAGTTTATTGTTCATGATTTAACAAGGGCTACACAAAAAGATGGTATCTTAATTCTTTCGGGTATTTTAGATAAGAAAGAAGCACAAGTAACAGAGGTTTATAGAGGCTTAGAGTTACTAGAACGAAAACAAAAAGATGAGTGGGTAACACTTGTGTATAAAAAAATTTAAATAATTAAAACTTAGATGAGGAAATTTGTAGAGATATGACAGATAGAAATAATAACAATCAAAATAACGAGAACAACGGTAATTTTTTTAATGACAATCCTATGTTAGCATTTGGAATTTTTATTTTAGTGATGGTAATTCTTTTTAAATCCTTTATGGGTGATGACAACTTAACAGGTATCATGGGTAACCCTACGATTAATAAAGTTGAACAGGTAAAATATTCTGATATACGTAAGCTTGTTAAAAATAAAGAAGTTCAATCTGTAAAAATTACTTCAACAACCATTGAAGCGATTAGTAAAGAGGGTACAAAGAAATTTGTCGCTAAAAATATTCCTGCCTATGATATGGAGTTTGTTCCATTGTTAGAAGCCAATGGTATTACCTATGAAGGACAAGTTGGTGAAGGACCTTTAGCACGTTATTTTAATATGCTTTTACCGATTATTTTTATTATTGCGATTTGGTTGTTTTTGGCTAAAAAAATGTCAAAAGGAATGGGTGGAATTTTGGGTGCTGGTAAAGCTGATAAAATGATAAGCTCTGAACGTCCTGATGTAAAGTTTGATGATGTTCAAGGGGTACAAGAAGCCAAAGATGAAGTGGTTGAGATTGTTGACTTCTTACGATATCCTGAGCGTTACATTGAGCTTGGAGCAAAAATTCCAAAAGGTCTTTTGCTTGTGGGACCTCCAGGTACAGGTAAAACACTTTTAGCAAAAGCCGTAGCTGGTGAAGCAGAAGTTCCATTCTTTTCGGTTAGTGGTTCAAGCTTTATGGAAATGTTTGTTGGGGTTGGTGCATCACGTGTACGTGATCTTTTTGAACAAGCGAAAAAGAATGCTCCTGCGATTATCTTTATTGATGAGATTGATGCCATTGGTAAGTCACGTTCATCTGGAAATCAGATGGGTGGACATTCTGAACAAGAGCAGACATTAAACCAACTTCTCGCAGAGATGGATGGTTTTGGTACGGACACACCTGTTATTGTTTTGGCTGCAACAAACAGACCTGAAACATTGGATGCAGCTTTACTAAGAGCTGGACGTTTTGACAGACAAGTATTGGTTGATAAACCAGATTTTGCTGGACGTTTAGCCATTTTAAAAGTACACTCTAAAGGTGTTAAATTAGCTGATACGATTGATATGGAAGTGATTGCAAAACAAACAGCTGGAATGGCTGGGGCAGATTTAGCAAACATCATTAATGAGGCTGCTTTACTTTCTGGTAGACGTAATAAAAAGACCATTACACAAGAGGAACTTCTTGAAGCGATTGAGAGAGCATTTGTTGGTCTTGAGCGAAAAAATAGAAAAGTATCTGATGTTGAGAAGAATATTGTAGCGTATCACGAAAGTGGACATGCCTTAATGGCTGAACTTACTAAAGGTTCAACAAGGGTAACTAAGGTTTCTATTATCCCTAGAGGTTTAGGTGCTTTAGGTTATACACTACATTTGCCAGATGAAGAAGATAGATTCTTAAAGCGTAAATATGAGTTAATGGCTGAGGTAGATGTTCTTCTTGGTGGACGTGCAGCTGAAGAAGTTTTCCTTGGTGAGATTTCTACAGGTGCAGGAAATGACCTTGACAGAGCTACAGCTATCTTAAAAGACATGATTATGGTTTATGGTATGTCTGAAGTAGCTGGACTTATGGTACTTTCAAGATCTCAGAGTTCATTTCTTGGTGGTGGACAGGTTAACAATGAGTTCTCTGAACAAATGTCACAAGACATTGATGCGAGTATAAAAGCAACATTGACAGAGCGTTATGACTATGTTAAACAGACCTTACATGATTATAATGATGCCATTGAAAAAATGACAGCTGTTCTTTTAGATGTTGAAGTAATTGAAGGAGCGAAAGTTCAAGAAATTATTAAAGAATTTGAAGAAGAAAATAATATGGAATCACGAATGGCTCACTTAAAAGTTACTAAGGAAGAAGATTAAAAAATTTCTTCTTATATTGACAAAAAAATAAAAATCGGTTAAACTTCTTTTAATAAAAATTTTAAGAAGGAGTAACCATGTTACAACATATAAAATCTAAAAATCAAATTATTGGGTTTATTTCACTTCTTTTACTCTTTCTCTCTGTATAACTACACACCTTTATTTAACCACTTTTAATGACAATTATAAATGACAGATAAATTCTGTTTGTACCTATAGGAATAGACAATGAAATACCAAAAATTTAACAAGATAAACTTGCCAAACCGAACATGGCCAAATAATGAAATAACTAAAGCACCTATTTGGTGTTCAGTAGATTTGAGAGATGGAAACCAAGCATTAATAAAGCCTATGTCTTTAGAGAAGAAAGTTCGTTTTTTTAATTTGTTAGTAGCAGTGGGATTTAAAGAAATAGAGATAGGGTTTCCTTCTGCTTCAGAAGTAGAGTATGAATTTACACGTCACTTGATAGAGAATAATTTAATCCCTGATGATGTGACCATTCAAATTTTGACACAGGCACGTGAGCATTTGATTAAAAAAAGTGCTGAGGCTTTACAAGGGGCCAAAAATGTAATCGTTCACTTGTATAATCCAACATCAACAATGCAAAGAGATGTTGTTTATGGCAAGAGTCAAGATGAGATTATAGATATTGCTTTAGATGGTGTAAAGTGGATTAAGGAGTACTTCTCTGGCTTTGAGGGTAGTGTAAGATTTGAATATTCACCAGAGAGTTTTACCCAAACAGAGTTAGATTATGCTGTGGCTATTTCAAATTTTGTTATAGAAGCTTGGAATCCTCAAGGTAATGAAAAAATGATTTTAAATTTACCTTCAACTGTAGAGTCATCTACTCCCAATGTTTATGCTGATCAAATAGAATATATGTCTACCAACATAGTACGACGAGAAAATGTGTTAATATCCGTACATGCTCATAATGATCGTGGTTGTGCTGTGGCTTCAACAGAGTTGGGTTTAATGGCTGGTGCAGATAGAGTGGAAGGTACTTTGTTAGGTAATGGTGAACGAACAGGTAATGTAGACATTGTAACTGTTGGGTTAAATATGTTTACCCAAGGTGTCAACCCTGAATTAGACTTTTCAAATGTAGATAAAATAGTCGAAGTTGTAGAGCAAGTGAATGAAATTAAGACCCATATTCGCCATCCCTATGTGGGAGAGTTGGTCTATACAGCATTTTCAGGTTCTCACCAAGATGCGATTAAGAAAGGTATGAATAGACAAGAAGAAGATACTTTATGGTATGTGCCTTATTTACCGATAGACCCTAAAGATGTAGGACGAAATTATGAATCCATCATACAAATTAATTCTCAGTCAGGTAAAGGTGGCGTTGCCTACATTTTGGATTCAGTTTTTGGTTATAAAATTCCAAAAGCAATGGAACCCCATGTTGGGAAAATGATTCAAAGTGTTAGTGACAAGTTTGATGGTGTTGTGAGTGAAGAGATGATTGGTAAAAATTTTGAAGCATATTTTATGAATAAAGAAAATTATTATGCCGTGAAGAATATTGATATTAGTATGCAAAATGATGAAGCGATTGTTCAGGGTGAATTTTTTTGGGGAGAGGAACGACAGGTTTGTCAGCAAACAGCTGAAGGAATCATAGAGGCAATTAGTTTAATATTTGAGTCTTTAGGCTTAAAGTTTGAGATAATTGACTATTATGAACACTCTTTATCCAGAGGTAAGGGTGCTGAGGCGATTGCATACTTTGGTATTGAAGTGGATGGTAGTCGATATTATGGTGTGGGTACAGGTACAAATATCTCTTATGCCTCAATTGCTGCTTTAGTATCGGCTTTGAATGTTAGTGCTAAAGTCCTGGACGTTTAGGATAGTCAATAGTTGTCTGATTGGGGCTATTGCTCTTGACGGCTTTATTGGAACGAAGTTCTGCTTCACGTGCTTCCAGTGCTTTTTCCCATGTAGAGAGTTCTTTTGAACGTTTTTCAAATTCAGAAGCGCTTTCTTGGTCTTCTTCTTCCTCTGCTTCTTCCACATTTTCTTTATCTAATACTTCTTCTTGATTTTCATTAATCTCCCCAACAATAACTCTTCGTTTTTCAATAACTGAGTTACCAATATGGTTAGTAGTAATATAGATAACAGAATACTCACCTTCTCGAAAGGTATCAATTTGATGACTAATATTTACACTCAATTCTGTTCCATCTTCTGTTATGGCTGTTGCGCCTTCTTCAAAATAAGCATCTCCTTTTTCTAAGACGATAGGGTTGTCACCCTTTAGGTAAATTTTGGGCATGGTATTTGTTGGTTTATTAGCTTTTTGGACTTTGGTAATTTTTTTTAATGGCAATTTTTTTGTTTTGATAGTTTGATTATTTTCATTTTCTTTGTCTACTGTGATTAATTGAATGTTATCAAAAAAACCACTGCCTTTAACAACAAAATTTTTAACCCTAAGTAGTTTACTATTACGTATAAAATTTTTTAAATCTTGTTCTATATTTCTTTGATAGGTTTGCCATTGACCTTGTGTTGCTGTTGTACCTAGTCCGTATTGTAAATGTAAGTTTTCATAACCAGGTGTATAAATGAGGGTATGTTCACCTGTTGTACTGTCTACTTGAATCATAATAACAAAATCTTCAGCATATTTCATCTCCCAAGATAAAACAGTATGCTTATGTTTAATATTTTTTTTTTCTAAGCTTAGAATATAGGTACTCCTAGTATGATTTCCGAGTAGTTGAATAACACGGCTTTTTTTACTTGAATCATTTATGTTTTTTATTTCTCCAAAACTACTTATTTTTAATAAAGACCATCGGGTGATTTTTTTATCTTCAGCATTTTCATAAATGGCTGAGTATAAGATAGAAATGTTCAGGAGGAAGAGAAATAAGAAATATTTAAAAATATACATAAAAATCCTGATTCTTGTTTAAAGTAATTATATCATATTAAAAAATATTTTTTAATATTTTTTATAAAAAAGGAAAGAATTAGAATGTTCTATTTAACTGAACAGTTTTTCTCCATTCAAGGAGAGGGTAAATATGCTGGTATTCCTTCATATTTTTTAAGAACAGGAGGCTGTAATTTATCTTGCCCTGGCTTTGCTGCTTCGTATTATGTCAATGGTGAAGAAAAGATGGGCTGTGATACTTATTTTGCTGTAGATGGTCACTTTGCTTCAGCTTGGGAAAAAGTAGAAGATGCTTCTATATTGATTGAAAACTTGTCTAAAGCGTTTGAAAAGATAGGTTATTTACCTCAAATGGTGATAACAGGAGGTGAACCTTTGATGTATTATAAAGATGAGGTTTTTTACGCTGTTATTACTTGGCTTGTTGAGAAAGACATACAGGTAACTTTTGAGACCAATGGAACAGTAGAGATAGATTTTGATACTTATCCTAGTTATAAGAAAACTATTTTTGCTTTATCCATTAAGTTGGGTAATTCAGGTGAAGTTTTTTCCAAACGTATAAAACCTAAAGCCATTAGTAGTATTATAGAGAATGCATTAGACAGTTTTTTTAAATTTACCATTGATAAAAAATTAACACAAACTACAGCATTTAAAGAGATAAATGATATCGTAAATACTTTTGAGAATCCTACGGTTTATTGTATGCCAGTAGGTGAAAGTCGAGCCAATATTTGGCATAATGATAGGGCTGTTTTTGAGTTTTGTATGAAGCATGGTTTTAATTATAGTGATAGGTTACATATACGTGTTTTTGATACAACCCAAGGAGTCTAGTAAAGTTTCTTAAGGTTATCTGTATATAATCCAAAAATATAGAGAAAAGAGAGATTTAATAGATGTCAAACACAGAATTAAAAGCAGAAGCCTTAGAACTTTTTAATGCTAAAGCGTATGTCAAGTCTTTAGAATTATATCAATATCTTGCAGGACAAGGTGATCTGGCTGCTCTTTCAACCATTGGATATTTTTATCATAATGGTTTAGGGGTCGAGAAGAGTTATGCAAAAGCGATTGGGTATTATAAAAAAGCTTCAGATGCTGGAGAACATTCTTCTGCCTATAATTTAGGTCTTCTTTACTTAAGAGGTCTAGGGGTAGAAAAAGATTCTTATACAGCTCATGAGTATTATCTCAAAGCAGCTATCAAAGGTATGCCTCAAGCTCAATTTGATGTGGCATTAATGTTTGAAGAAGGTGAAGGTTGTGTACGGAATTATTCAGAAGCAGCTTTTTGGTATGAAGAAGCTGCTAAACGTGGTAATCCTGAAGCATTTAATAATCTAGGAGTCCTCTTTAAAGAAGGTACAGGTGTAGAGCAAAATTATAAAAAAGCTTATATTTTATTTAAACAATCAGCCACAAGAAATTCTCCTGAAGGACAGTTTAATCTTGGCGCAATGTATGGGCAAGGTTTTGGTTGTGAAGAGAACCAAGAAAAAGCTTTAGAGTGGTGTCGAAAAGCATCATTTCAAGGACATCAAAAAGCTAAGGATATTATTTATCGTCTTCAACAAGATGGACAGATAGTTTTTTAATCTGAAGATGATTAAATCTTAGAGGAGTATCTTATGATAATAAGAAAATTATTTAAATTTGAAAATGCACACATTGTAAGAGGATGTACAACACAGCGATGTTCTCAAAATGTGCATGGGCATTCGTATAAGATAGAAGTACTGCTTGAATCAAATTATCTGGATGATGGACAAATGGTTTATGATTTTGGGTTAATGAAAGAGAGTATTAAAGATTTAATTGAATCTTTTGATCATGCCATTACTTTGTGGTCTGCTGATAGTATTGGTTATGTTGAAGATATGAAAAAACATTCAGCACGTTGGATTGAATTGCCTGTCTCACCTTCTGCTGAACAATTTTCACGTATTATTTACCTAATGATTGAACGTGTTTTACTTTGTACGGGTATGGTTAATGGAGAACGTGAAGTTAAACTTCACAGTATTATTGTGCATGAAACAGAGACAGGCTATGCACAAGGTTTTAAAGAAGATGCCTATAATAAGTTTATGGGAAGTATAAGTTTAGAAGATATAAAATTTTCAGAACAGGTCAAAAGTGAGTGGAAAAACGCTAAACTTTGGGATTCTCTCTTGAAAAATCAATTAATGGTAAATCCTAAAAAAGTATAGTATAATTTTGTATATTAAATTTAAAGGATATAACAACATGAAAAAACTTACCGTTTTATCAATGATAGCAGCAGCATTACTCTTAACTGCATGTGGTGATTCAGCTACAGGTGAAGAAGCTAAAGCAGCAACTGAAACAAAAACAGAAACAGCAGCTCCAATGAAATGTGAAGCTGGAAAATGTGGTGAAGGAAAATGTGGTGGTGATAAAAAGTCAGCTGCAACAGAAGCGACAGAAGCTGCTACTAAAGCTGTAGAAAAAGCAACAGAAGCTGTGAAAGAAACAGCAACAGAAGCAACAGAGGCTGTTAAAGAAAAAGCAACTTCAGCAGTAGATTCAGTTAAAGAAACAGCTTCTTCAGCAGTAGATTCAGTGAAATCAGCTGCTACAGCAGCAACAGCAGCTGTAACAGATGCTGTTAATACAGATGCTGGTAAAGCGCTTTATGCTAAATGTACGAGTTGTCATGGTGCTAATGGTCAAACTAAAGCGATGGGGAAAGCAGCAGCAGTTGCTGGTCAATCAGCAGCAGACTTAGAAGCTAAACTTCAAGGTTATAAAGCTGGTACAACCAATGCCGTTGGTATGGGTATGTTAATGAAATCTCAAGTTGCTTCTATGAGTGATGAAGACATTAAAGCAGTATCTGCTTACATGGCTGGTCTTTAATAGTTCCTTAAACTAAGAGTATTTCTCTTAGTTTTTTTTGGGTTTTAAAATCCACACTATCTCACAAAAAAATCTTCTTTTTTATTACTGTTAAGATCCATTTTTATGGCTATCATTTTTACCTCTCTATTTTTTTCTAAACAATTAATTTCTTTTGTGCTAACGATTAACCCATCAGCTTGATTTAATGGTGCAACCATACCTGGTTTTTGACCCTTTATGACTTCAAAGGTATTACCATCCCATGCACCTAATAAGACACTGTTTTTACCAGCCTTGAATTGATGTTCAGATTTTATTTTAGTTGTAATAAGACCATGATAAAAGCTTGTTGTTCCCGAAAGTTTCGCCAGTATTGGTTTAACAAACATTTCAAAGTTGACCATGGCTGCTAAGGGGTTTCCGGGTAAGTTAATGACAAAACATTCGTTTAGTTTTCCAAAATTGGTAGGTCGACCAGGTTTAATGTCTATGCCTGTAAAATAAGTTTCCATACCAAGGTGATTAAAGGCTTCCTTTGTGAAGTCTTTGTCTCCAACAGAAACCCCACCTGAGGTTAAAATAAGGTCGGCATCTTTCGCATTATTGATAGCATTTTGTAATGACTCCATGCTGTCTCCTGCTGATGAGATATAAGAGACATCACAACCAAGTTCTTTGGCACGTGCTGTAAACATAGGTGCATTAGAGTTATAAAGTTGATGTTGTTCGATACGTTCATAATGTGCTTTTAACTCTTCACCTGTAGAAAAAACCACCACTTTAGGTTTACGGTAAACCTCGATATGGGTAATACCTTGTGAGGCAAGAAGGGCAAGTGTATAGGCTGTTACTTTTGTTTGTTTTTTTAAAAAGACTGTTCCAGATTGAACGTCTTCTCCTTTAAAACGGATGAAGTTATTTTGCTTGATGTTTGCTGGAAGAATGACCCCCATGTTACTTGGTTCTACTTGTTCAATAGCCACAATGGCTTCACAGCCTTTAGGCGTAGGTGCACCAGTCATAATTTTAACAACTTCACCTTCATTAAAAACATCTTCGGCAACATCTCCTGCATAAGTAACTTCTTTGACACTTACTTCTTTATTGGCATCAGCAACCTTAACGGCATAACCATCCATGGCAGAATTATCGAAACGAGGTAAGTCAAATTTAGCTTCATAATCTTTAGCAACAATCGCACCCAATGTCTCTTCAATCGCCAATATATGGGTGCTTTTAGCTTTCACTTTTTGGTAGATGGTTTCTAAAGCTTCTTCAATAGATATAGTCATTTTAGACCTTTTTATGGTATGCCAAAAGTATAACAAATTAGGATATAATCCGATTTTAATACCAATTAATTTAGGAGAATAGCATGTTAGAAACGATGTTATCGACACACAGCACTTTAAACTATATTTTTATAGCTTTTGTAATTTTAGGTTTTCTAGTACCAGTAGTAGCAAAATCACCTTTAGGATTTAAAAAAGCAAGTTTTATTTATACGATGGTTTTTCAAGCACTTATTAGTATGATTGCTTTTTCAGGGATTGTTGCTTTGGTTTCAGGTGATTTACCTTTTACTATGCCAATTATTGCGATGATAGCTGTTTTTGCTGCTATGATGGGTATAGAAATCTCTAAGCATAAACGTATAAAAAAAGGAGATACACGTGATGAAGCAACTTTTGCCATGTTACGTTCAGGATTTAGAAAAGCAAGTGTTTTAAATTTAATTATTCTTGTGGGTTTTACTGTTTTTATGATTGCTAAATCTAAAGGTATTTAAGGTAGCTAAGTGCAGTATCTTTTTGTCGAACAAGCAGGTGAACAGCAGTTAAGTTTAGAAGGTGATGAACACCGTTATATTTTTAAGGTACGTCGTCACCGTCAAGGTGAGATAATTACTTTACGTAATTTAAAGGATGGTAAATTATATTTTTACCAAATTGTTTCTTTGACAAAAAAAGAAGCTCTACTTTCTTTAGAGAAAACAGAAATGTTGACTGTTTCTGCTGAGAAAAACTTACACTTAGCATGGTGTATTATTGATCCTAAAAGTGTTGAAAAAATGTTAGCTTCTTTAAATGAAGTAGGGGTTGATAAAATCACTTTTATTTATTGTAAACGCTCTCAAAAAAGTTTTAAATTGGATTTTAAAAGATTAGAAAAAATAGTTTTAAACTCTTCACAACAATGTGGACGCTCTTCCTTAATGAAATTAGAATTAATAGAGCATTTAGAAGACTTTTTATTAGCATATCCCAACACTATCATGCTAAATTTCTCAGAACAAAAATTAAGTACTATCTCACAAAACAATACTATTTTAATAGGCTGTGAAGGTGGCTTTAGCCCAGAAGAGAGTCATTTGTTTAACAAAGAAAATATTATGGGTTTAGATACACCTCTTATTTTAAAAAGTGAATCAGCTGCGTGTATGGTAGCTTCAAAGTTATTGTAAATGAATTTGACTATACTTTTGAAAGCTCCTATAAAGAGAAGCTTTCAAATGTTACTTCTCTTTACGTTTATAGTGTAGATTTATCTCAGATTGCTTCTTAATAAACTTACACAAACCACACCCAAGTAATATACTAGTTGTGGAAGATTATTTAGAAACATGTAAGGCTTTAGGTCGTGAACCTCAAAAGGTTTATAAAGGTGTTTTCAATGTACGTATAGAACCTGAACTTCATAAAAAAGTATATCAAGAAGCTTTACGAGCTGGGGTTTCGTTGAATAGTTATGTTCGCTTGGCTTTGAGTCGGTCGGTTGGGGTTTAAAACCTAAATTATATTGAGATTTTAAGAAGAATTTTGATGCTTTCTACATAAATAAGTTTTAGTATTTTATATTATATATCTTTAGTCTTATTGACTAATGCTTTTTTGTATTTTGTATCATAAGTAGGATATAATATATTTAATATTAAAAATAAAGGTTATATATGGAAAAGCTATTAGAAAAATTGACTTCTTACAATTTATTTAATTATTTACTACCAGGAATTATATTCTCAGTTCTACTAGAAAAAACAACTAGTTACTCAATAATTCATAAAGATATAATAATAGAGGCTTTTTTAGCTTATTTTTTAGGATTAATAATTAGTAGAGTAAGTTCGGTAATTGTTGAACCTCTATTAAAAAAAATCAAGTTTGTTAAGTTTGCTGATTACAAAGATTTTGTTTTAGCATCTGAAAGTGATAAAAAAATAGAATTATTATCAGAATCAAATAATATGTATCGAGTATTTATATCTTTATTTTTTATTTTGATGATTATAGTTTTATATGAAAAATTATTACAAGATATCTTAATGGGATATACCAGCTATATTGTAATTATAGGACTATTAATACTTTTTTTATTTTCATATAAAAAACAGACTAGCTACATTACTAGACGAATAGAAATTTTTAAAAATAAACAAAATAAGGAAAATATAAATGAGTAAAAATCCAAAAATAATTTTTTACCCTGTAGATAATGGAAATATGATTTTCATAAAATTAAAAGACAATACAACAATTTTAATTGATATGCATATAAGGAAAAAATCTCATGATGATAATGCCGAAGAATTTTATGATGTGTTATCACATTTAAAAGATAGTTTAGAACAAGACAGTCAAGATAGATATTTTCTTGATGCATTTATCTTAACACATTTAGACCATGACCATATAGCAGGATTAAAAGATAATTTTTATTTGGGAGCTATAGATGATTATAAAGATAAAGACAAAAAAGATGAAAAAATAATTATTAAAGAAACATGGAGTTCTGAAAGGTTTTGGAAACGAGAAACAAACTCAATTAAATTATCTGATGATGCAAAAGCTTATAATAAAGAGATGAGACGGAGAGCTAATCTTCACAAAAGTAATGATGAAGTAATTCAAAAAGAAGGTGATAGAGCCATTATTATAGGTGATGATGAAGATGATGAAGGGTATAACAAAATTATTCACAAAGTTAGGCAAAGTACATCAAAAGTAAACAATAATATAAAGAGTAATTTTAAAATTAATATTTTAGGACCATTAGAACAGCAAGAAAATGAAGACAAAGAAACTTTTGATACTAAAAATAGAGGGAGTATAATTTTACAATTAGAAATTAAAGTAGGTAGTTATACTAACAAGGTTCTATTAACAGGAGATGCAGAAGTTGATGTATGTGAATATATGAATGATAAGTATAATAGTGATAAATTAGAATATGACATTTTATGTTCTCCTCACCATTGCTCTATGGCTAGTTTAGGTAGAAAAAAAGATAAAAATAAAAAAGGAGGATATATTATATCCCAAAAAGCCAAAGAAGCTTTGTCTCATGCAAAAAATGGAGCAACTATAATTTCAAGTAGCAAAGAAATTTTAGATGACGATAAAAATCCTCCTCATTATGAAGCTAAACAAGAATATATTAAAATTATTAACAATAAAAAAGATGATTTCTTATGTACTGGAGAATATCCTAAAAAAAGTAGTGTCGAGCCTATAATAATTGAATTTACATCAGCTGGAACTCACTTAAAAACTGGAAGTTCAAAAAGCAAAGCAGGAGTAGCTACAGAATCATCATCTAAAAATATTTATCCTCATGGTTGAAAATAGTTATTTAATAATCTTTGCAAGAAAGTTTGCAAAGGAACATAAGTCGGTAATTAAAATATATGATAACTATATAAATGACAAAGATTTAATCTGTTTTGATATTGATATGAAAGTTAATTTACCTTCAAGTTATAAAGCAAAATCTAAAACTGATAAAGGGGTTAAGGATATAGAAAGAGTAACTTTAGAATTTCCTAAAAAGTTTCCATATAAAGCACCTACAGTATATTTAAGAGATGATTTTAATAGAAATTTCCCTCATATTAATCCTGTTGTAGATAAATTTAATCCTTGTATTTTTGAAGGTTCGGTTGACGAATTATTACAGCAACAGTTATGGATGGATGGGATATTAGACCAACTTATTGATTGGTTGGAAACCTCTGCTTCTAATTCTCTTATAAATCCTGAACAGGGATGGGAGCCAATGAGAGTTGATGATAATAATGGGTTTATTGTTTATGACAAAGAGTTTCTTATTGATAAACATGTAATGAAAGAAGAATTTACTTCAAATATTTTTTATAATAAAACAGATAAGTTTTTAATAGGTAGAGTTACAGAAATAAAAGAAAAAATAGATAATTTTGAGAATAGTATAATGCTATGCTTTTATTCAGAAGTAGTATCAGATGAATATATACCTTATAATATAAAAAACTTTACAGACTTAGAATCTTTTGCAAAAAAAAATAATATTGATAATTTTAAAGGTTCAGTTAATAAAAATTTAATTGAACTAAAGAATCGAAATGTTGGATTATTATTTGTCTCATTTTTTATAAAGCGACCATATACGGTAATTGGTAGTAATTCAGATATTGAAATATTAAATTTTACTCTTGAATTAAAGCAATATAAAAAGACAAATCAAGTTTATCAAAATGCAAGTGTTAGTATTTTATCAGGATTAAACTTCTCAGATACAAAATTACTACAACAATTTTCAGGAGCAAATCAAGTTACAAAAGGAAATGAAATGATAATGCAAATTGGTTGTGGTTCTTTAGGCTCAAAAATTGCATTACATTTAGCTAGAAATGGAAATGATAACTTCAAATTAATAGATGAAAAATATTTTGTTCCAAATAACAATGCAAGACATGCACTATTTTCATCATCTTCTCTTAATTCAAAAGTGGAACTTTTACAAAAGGCTATGTATGAGATTGGTTTGAAAAATATCGACCCTATTTTTAACAATATTTTTGACATAGAGAGTTTTAAAACGTCTAGTAATGATATTATTATTGATTCAACAGCAAGTTTAGCTGTGAATAATTATCTAACAAAAAAACAGTTTGAAGGTAGATTAATACATACATCATTGTATAACAATGGAACTATTGCTTTTGTTGGGATAGAAGGTAAGAATAGAGGAGTAAAGATAATAGATGTTGTCTCTTTAATGTATCAAAAATGTACCGAGGACAATGAAATAGCAAAAAGAATTACTGATACACATGCTACTTATCAGAGCATTGGTCAAGGTTGTGGTTCATTTACTACAGCTAGTTCTGATGCCACTATTTCAATATCATCAGCAGGTATATCAAATTTAATTCAAAGTAAAATTAATGATGGGTTTAGTGAAAGTGGAAAGTTTTTACTTGGAGTAATGGATGAAAATAATTTAGGTATGTCTTGGAAAACCACTACTATTCAACCATTAAATGTGAAATATATTAAAGGTTCTCAAGATGAAGAATGGGAAATAAGAATATTCCAAAATGTTTTAGATGATATAAAAATAGAATCTGAAAAATGGAATGATTTAGAAACAGGTGGAATTTTAATAGGACACATTTCTATACCAACACAAACGATAATTATCACAGAACAAATTGAAGCCCCTGAAGATAGTGAAAGAGGTAAAAATAAATTTTATTCAGGTGTTAAAGGTTTAAGTGAAAAGCTAAAATTTATTGAAAAATCCTCTGCTGGAATGATTACTCAATTAGGTACTTGGCATAGTCATCCAAATAGTTCATCTTCTCCATCTTCTATAGATTTAAAAAGTAAGCGAAAAATGTATGAAGATAGAAATGAGATGCCTACAGTTTGTTTAGTTTGGGGGAAAAATGATTTTAGTGTTTATTAGAATTTTTGGTAAGTAAAAACTATAATCCGAGAGGTAAGAAAACTAACTTAACCTCTCTGCAACTTTGGTTCAATCTTTCAAATAAGAGTTAATCAAATTCTGATAAGGAAATTCGACTTCTTTGCCAAGGTTCTAAAGTAGGCAATGGTATCTATTTCTATGTTAATAGAAATTTGCTTTTTTTCATTTGACAATCTACCCACATTTATATATAATAAAAATACATTTATATAAAAGGATTGGAAATGCAAAATATATCCATTGGAGAAATTCAAAAAAATATTTCACTTCTTACTCAACTAACAGATGTTTTTGCCATTATTGACAAACGTAAAAAACAAAGAGTAGCGATTGTTTATCCGATTCAGAAGCATTCTGTTATTGGTTCAATGGCAGGAAAATACAGAGACCGAGTAGCAAAGTGTGATGACTTAGAACATGCTAAAGAGGTGGCAATGATGGAAGCAATGGGAGAAAAGTATGGTCTCTCTAATTGATACCAACATTATTATCCGTTTTTTAGTTGGTGACCATGAAGAGCATTTGGAAATAGCTACAGAAATCTTTACCAAAGTAGAAAGAGGAGAAATAGAAGTAGAGATACTTGAAGCTGTGGTTATGGAAGCTCTTTTTGTCATGGTGAAGTTTTACAAACTGCCAAAATCGGAAGTGATAGCTGACCTTAAACGCTTAATTGCTTTACGTGGTGTAGTTGGGGACAAGGTTTTATTGATTGAAACTCTGAATATTGTAGAGGATAAAAACATAGATTTTGTTGATGCTCTAATTTGTGCCAAAAGTAGGTTACAAGGCTACGGAAAATTGAGTTTTGACAAAGATGTGAATAAGAAGTGTTAGGTTATGAAAAATGCTTGATTTTCATAAACAAGAAAATTATACAGATAATAAGAGGTTTTTATTAGAGTTTAGTTTATTTAACCCCACTGTAACTTAGGCTCAATCTTCTTATTAACACAATCGGTCAAATAAGAGTTAATCAAGTTTTGATAAGGAATTCCTACTTTTTTTGCTAAGGCTTTAAAATAGGCAATGGTGTCAGTTTCTATGTTGATAGAAATTTGTTTTTTCTCTTTTTGTGTATAAGGATTTTTAATTGAATTGCTAAAATCGTACTCTTCTCTCATAGTGTAAACTCCCTGTATTGGTTTTCTTCATTTTTAGTTGATTTTCTAGCACTTATAATTCTTACATTTTGTTCATCATAACGATAGCAATGAACAACAGTTAAAATCTTAGAGGTGCAACTGTAGCCAAGTAAGATAAATCGGTCTTCATCTTCACTATGGTCAGGATCAAAAATCAAACGAGCATTCTCATCATCAAAAACTGTTTGAGCTTCTTCAAATGAAATTTTATGTTTTTTAAAATTCGTTTGGGCTTTATTTTTGTCCCATGAAAAATCTATTGTATTCATAATTATATTATAATGATTTAATATTTTTTTGTCAAGATTGAATGGGAGCCTTATACTAAAATACGAATACCTCGCATTATAATATTTAATATGGCAGGTTTTTAAGGATTATAATATGGATAAGCTCATATTTTTACCTCAACCCCAACTTCCCAGCTATCTCAGTTTCACAGCAAACATGGTCGTCACTTATTTAAACTATTAAAACAATATAAAATTAACTATTATAATAGTATAATTACAAATATTGATTTAATAAGGTATACCTATGTTGAAAAGAAGTATTGAAACTATATTAAAAATAGCTCTGAAAATATCCCCAATTGTTCTCTTAAAGGGGGCAAGACAGGTAGGAAAATCAACCCTTGCCTTAGAATTAAATCAAAACTATATAGTGCTAGATGATGTCTCAACACGGCTTAATGCAAAGGATGACCCTAATAGGTTTATTGAAACCCTTGAAAAACCAGTTACCATTGATGAAATACAAAAAGTACCTGAATTGTTAGAGTCTTTAAAAATTTATATTGATAAAGAGCGAAATAATGGAGACTTCCTCATAACAGGAAGTGCAAATATCTTAGATATGAAAGAGACCAAGGATACTTTAGCTGGAAGAATTATAGAGATTGACTTATATCCCTTAAGTATTAAAGAAAGAGCCAATAAAGCTGATGAAAATATTGTAGATCGGCTTTTTGCTCATGACTTTTCTACTGAGAAAATAGCCACAGATAGAATAGTAATAGATATATTAAGAGGTGGTTATCCTGATGTTCAAGAACTCGAAACAGCATTGGAAAAAAAGCTTTGGGTTTCATCTTATGTGAGTACTTATATTGAAAGAGATGCTCGTGATTTAGGTGACTTTAGAGATATGGACAGTTTTTTCAGATTTGTAAATATTATTGCTCCGAGGAGTACAACGCTTTTAAATAAGTCAAAAATTGCGAAAGAGGTTGGGGTACGTGTTGAGACTTGTGAAAATTATTTGGTTATTTTAGAGCAAACTTTTCAGCTTTATACTGTGCGACCATTTTTTGAAAATATTGGAAAACGTTTTGTGAAATCTCCAAAGATTTTTTTGAATGACACGGGGATTATGAGTTATTTTTTAGGAATTTATACCATCGAACAGTTTGAAAAATCTTCCTATAAAGGAGCGTTAGTAGAGACGTTTGTTTTCAATGAACTTTTAAAACATATTGGTTTTACAATGGATGACACACAGATTTACCACTATCTCACCAGTGATAAAAAAGAGATAGATTTTATACTTCAGCGAAATGATGAGATTATTGCCATAGAGGTTAAGTCTTCCTCAAGAGTAGGGAAAGATGATTTTAGGCATATCATGGATTATCAGAAAAATTCTTCTAAAAATGTTTTTGGAATTGTTCTTTACATGGGTGAAAACGTATTACATATCAATGAACAGTGTGTGGCTTTGCCTTTGGGGTATTTTTATTAGATTTTTTAAATATACACAGTTATAGCTTTCTAACTCAATCCAATCTTCCCAGCAATCTTAACCTCACAACAAACATGCTTGTCTCTAGTTTTATCATTTAGTAAAAACCTGTTATTTTTATAAGGACATTCATAAAAGATAAGTTTTTATGAAAAGGTATAAAAACTAGAGTTTAGAGCAGTTATTATTATGTTGGGGATTGTATTTTTGTTGTTGGTTAAAAGGTTAGAGAGAAGTTCTATTTAGATAAAATAACCCAAATTGCTAGTTAAAGAGAAATAAAGTAAAGTTCCATAAAAAGCTGTGAGAGGCGATAATTATGGAACAAAAGATGATAACAATATACTGCTTAATAGAAGAGTTCATAAAATCAATAG
>CACVAU010000021.1 GCA_902727915.1 uncultured Sulfurovum sp. | reverse complement strand
ATAGTAGAGCATATGAATACATAGAAAAATATAATAAATTACTAAGGACTTTATAATGGCATACACAATTTTTGAAACATTTGTTGGAGCAGGTGGGGCTCATATTGGTTTTTGTGAAAATGGTTTTGTTTCTAAATATGTAAACGACATTGAACCTACCTGTTTACAGACCTTAACTTATAATAATCCAAAGATAAAAAAGACAGCTTATATAGATAATGATTCTATTTTAGATATCAACCCAAAAGAGTTATTAAATAGAACAAAGATGAAACAGGGTGAATTAGATGTTTTTTTTGGTGGGATTGTTTGTAAAGGCTTTTCATTAGCAGGTGAGAGGTCTCCTCATGATGAAAGAAATTACTTTTATCATAAGCAAATAGAATTAATAGAAGAGGTGCAACCAAAAATCTCTTTAATTGAAAATGTACCAGGAATTATAAATGCTAAAGTTCTCGCTTTAGATACTCCTTTAGAAGTGAAAGAAGAAGTAGATTTACTGTGGAAAGAGTTGGAGAACTTTAAAGGTTTAAAAGCAAAATTGAGAAAAGAAAATTATATTCCACAAGAAGTTGAAGAGCAAGGAAAAATATTACGAAAAAAGAAAGAAACAATACTAAAAGATTTAGAAAATAAAGGATATTTTGTTTCTGTTCTTGAAGATATTTATACAATGTATGAGAGGATAGGTTATAGTGTTTCTCACAAAGTTCTCAATGCAGCATGGTATGGTTCAAGTACTAAAAGGGAAAGAATTATTATTGTAGCTGTTCGAGGAGATATTGAAATAGGCTTCAAGTTTCCAAAACCTATGTATATGGATGAGTCACTAATGCGAAATTTAGATAAAGCATTAAAAGTTGAGAAGTATAAAAAGCCAAAGACTGTGAATTCTGCACTTACGTTAATTAACTATGATAATGAAGATGATATTGATAACAAACCAATGAATCATGCACCTAAAACAGTTGAAAGATTTAAATATATTCCTGAAGGTGAAAATATTGCTAAGAATATTGATAAACTTCCTGAACACTTGAAGATTAGCAAGTTTTATTCGAGAGGTAGTACAATGAGACTTCATGGTGATAAGCCTAGCCCCACACTTGTTCCTGGACATAGTAATTTTCCTGTTCATCCTAAAGCACATCGTTCTATTAGTGTACGTGAAGCAGCTATGATTACAGGCTTTCCATTAGATTATAAGTTTTTTGGTAGTCATACCAAAAGATGTGAACATGTCGGTAATGCTGTACCACCTCAATTAGCAAGTGCGTTGGCTAAATCGTGTATTGATCTTTTGAGAGAACTTAATGAGGCTAAACATACTAATGGCAGTTTCTTATCAAGGTCAGCTTAATATATTTATCATGCAAAGAGTTTTTCTTGTTTTGTAGTAGCAAGTGGTGGATTTTCAAGACCTTTTAATAGATGTACAATGGTATCTACATTAAAAGCATTTCCAATCATTTTATATCGCTGGGTATCACTACAGCTACAAGTATAGTTATCGGGTATTTTTTGAAGTCTTTCAGATTCTAAAGGGGTTATTTTACGAATGCGATCTCCTTCTAATATTTTTGTTGTATCAGTACGTGCTAATAATGTTGGAGATTTACTGTTTAACGCATATATTCTGCGTTGTCTTTCATTGTCATTAATAATTGTTTTTGGTACATCGAATAATTTGACAATACCATCTTTTGAAGGTTCTTTATCAATGTTTAAATTTTGGTTAATAAATTCTGCTAAACCATTTTTTTTGAAATAATACTTCTCATCAACTTTTTTATCTATAATTGATGATAATACGTCTTGATGATGTTTAGTTGGAATAGTAGGAAAATTGATATTTGTCCAATAATATCTAGGACGTGATTGAGCAGAAAAAAGGGATGAATTGATTTCTATAAAATCTACACCTACAATATCACTCATAAGGTCTCCCCATTTATTTTTTACATTTTCTAATAAGAAATAGCTAGGATCTAGTTCTTCATATAAACGTATATATTCATAAAACAATCCTGATTTTTTACCATCTAAGCCTAATCCATTCTGTGCATTACTTAAATCTTGACAAGGACTACCACCAATTAATAAATCAATTTTTGGTAAATTAGAAGCTTTAATATCTCTAATATCTCCTAAGTGAATAATATCAGGATAATTTTCTTGAGAAACTTTTATTGCGTATTTATCAATTTCTGATGCATAGTAGTTTGTTATTGGAATATTTAATTTTTCCAGTGCAATTCTTGCACATGAAATACCATCAAATAGACTTAGTACATTCATTGGTTTATACCTTTAATAATTATATTCCAAATTATAGCAAAATTCTAGTTTTTTGCTTTATATGAGCTACAACTACTTTTAGCTATAATTCCACCAATATTTAGATAAGGCATGACTATAATGGAATTTAAAGATACACTATTACTCCCAAAAACCAAGTTTCCAATGAGAGGGAACTTACCGAACAATGAGCCAAAACGTTATCAAGAATGGTACGATGATGGTATGTATGAGCAGATGAAGACAAAACGTGAGGGAGCAGAAATGTTTACCCTTCATGATGGTCCTCCTTACGCAAATGGTGATATTCATATTGGTCATGCTTTGAATAAAACACTAAAAGACATTATTTTAAAATACAACTACTTTCAAGGTAAATCAGTAAGAATGATTCCAGGTTGGGACTGTCATGGTCTTCCAATTGAGCAAAAAGTTGAAGATAAAATGGGAACGGCGAAGAAAGAGACCCTTTCTGTTTCAAAGTTTAGAGAGATCTGTAGAATCACAGCAGGGAAAGCAGTTGATGGTCAGAAAAAAGGTTTTAAACAATTAGGAATTATGGCTGATTGGGAAAATCCTTATATTACTATGGACTTTAAATTTGAAGCAAATATCTACAGAACATTGTGTGAAGTAGCCAAAAAAGGTCTTTTGGTTGAGCGTCATAAACCTATTTTCTGGTCATGGGCTGCTAGAACGGCTTTGGCTGATGCAGAGGTAGAGTATGAAGATAAAGAGGATTATACACTTTATGTAAACTTTGAACTTTCTGACATGGCAAAAGAGAAACTTGACATTCATGGTGATGCTGGTGTGGTTATCTGGACAACAACACCTTGGACACTTCCTTCAAATACAGGTATCGCACTGAATCCTGAAGAGATGTATGTCTTAACAGATGATGGACACATTGTTGCAGAAGCACGTTATGATGAAATGATAAAAGAAGAAGTTGTTTCAGGTCATGCAAGTCGAAAAATTGCAGCTACTGAACTGGATGGAATGTTAGCACTTAATCCACTTAATGGTAGAAGTTCAAAAATTGTTCTTGGAGATCACGTTCTTATGGATGGTGGTACAGGGTGTGTTCATACAGCTCCTGGACATGGTGAAGATGACTACAAAGTAGGACTTAAAAATGGTTTAGAAGTACTTATGCCTGTTGATGAGCGTGGTTGTTATGATGAGTCGGTAAAAGGTTTAAACTTACTTCCAAATGCAGATGACTTTGTGGGTATGCATATTTTTAAAGCCAATGAGCCTATTTTAGAGCTTTTGGGTGATTCGTTACTTAAAGTAGGAAAGTTTACACACTCGTATCCACACTGTTGGAGAACGAAAAAGCCACTTATTTACAGAGCAACGAATCAATGGTTTATTTCAGTAGATGATAAACCAAGTGGGTCAGAAGAGACACTTAGAGAGGCAGCACTTTCATCTTTAGATGATGTAAACTTCATTCCTAAAACTTCTGCTAATAGACTTAAGCCAATGGTAGAGGGTAGACCTGACTGGTGTATCTCACGTCAGCGTTCTTGGGGTGTGCCAATAGCATTCTTTAGAGTTAAAGCGACTAAAGAAGTAATTTTTGATGAAAAAGTTTTAGACTTTGTGGCAAATATTTTTGAAGAAAAAGGGACAGATGTTTGGTACGACATGGAGATAGCTGAATTACTTCACCCAGAGTGTACATACAAAGCAGATGAATTAGAGAAGATTGGGCATATTTTAGATGTATGGTTTGATTCTGGTTCAACATGGAATGCTGTGTTAGAGTCTGGAAACTATGATGCTGGTGAATATCCTGCATCACTTTACCTTGAAGGTTCAGATCAGCATAGAGGTTGGTTCCAAACTTCATTACTTCTATCTTCGGCTATTCATCAAAAGTCACCGTACAAAACGTTGATTACACATGGATTTACGGTGGATGCTAAAGGTGAAAAAATGTCTAAGTCTAAGGGTAATGTTATTGTTCCTGACAAAGTCATTAAACAGTATGGTTCAGAGATTTTACGTCTTTGGGTGGCACTTTCTGACTACCAACATGACCTTAAAATTTCAGATGGAATTTTACAGCAGACAGCTGAGCAGTACAGAAAACTAAGAAATACATTTAGATTTTTACTGGCAAATGTTGAAGGTTTAGAAGAGCTTGTTGCACCAAGTGAATATGGTGAACTAGACCGATGGGTACTTGGACGTGCCAATGAAGTATTTACTTCAGTGAAGAACTCTTTTGATGAATATGACTTCTTAAAAGGTTTCTCAACATTGAATCATTTCATTACTAATGACCTTTCAGGTGTTTACATGGACATTACAAAAGACAGACTTTACTGTGATGATAAAGATGGTGAAATTAGACGTTCAACACAGTCAGCCATGGTTGTTATGGCAAAAGCCATGATGGGGCTTGTTGCACCAGTATTGACGTATACTTGTGATGAAATTTTAGACTATGCACCAGCTATTTTCAAAGGTGATATGGAGTCAGTATTTGACTTAGTGTATGAGCCAGTTCCAGAAGTAGCAGCTTCTTTTGATGACACACTTTTAAGAGAGGGTAGAGTTAAGTTTTCAGAAGCGATTGATAAATTGAAGAAAGAGAAGTTAATCAAAGCAACCCTTGAGCTTGAAATTGCTGGAGATGTAAGCATCTTCCCAATTACTGAGGCAAAAGATTTAGAAGATTGGTTCATGGTTTCTGCATTGCAAGATTCTTGTGAAGGTGAGCAAGTAGCCAGTTTTGAAGTAGATGGAAAAACATTTACTGTACATAAAGCTACAGGTGTTAAATGTCCAAGATGTTGGCGTTATACTTCAACTTCAGAAGATTATGTGTGTGAACGTTGTCAAGATGTAGTTGCTAAATTAGAGGCTTAAGATGTTTGATTTAAGCCAACCTATTCCAACTGAAGTGATTGTTGGATCGATTGTTTTTATTTTGGGTTTAGTGGGTGTTGGACTAGTTACAATAGAGTACTATAAGAAAAAAAGTAAGTAGTTAGTCTTACTTTTTAGTTGACAGGGTACTTTCTTCTTCTAAGCTAATAATCATAAAAATATTTTTTTCTTTATATAAACTTATGTCATGACTCAGTTCTTTTAAGGAGAGTTGAGGATAGTGCTGTATATAGCTTTGTACTCTTTTCTGTAAGGCTATATCATTGTCAGCATAAAAAATATTTTTTTGTATATCGTCTAAAGATTGTTCTCTGTTTTGTGTAGGTTTATTTAAACTCGACAATTTTATATGATTTGTGCTTTTATTTATGATTGCATAAGTAAAAGACTTCATTTCAAATGTTGAAATGAAATCTAAATTAATATTTTGTCTTCTCTTAATAGTATTGTCTAAGTAATAAGAAAGACTCGCAGTGATAATTGTTGACTTCTCTTTGTTAATTTCTTCATTTACATTTCCAAAATAAACATAAATAAAATTTTCATTTTCAATGATATTATAAAAAGCATTGCTATGATATCCAACCGTTTTAATAACTAACGAAATATGAGCACTCTTAAAAATATTAGAAGTGGAATTCATTGGCGTATAGAGTACTATTTTTTGAGTTTCGGTAGAGAGAAATTTTTTTTGTATCATGGTATTTTTAGTTTTGAGAAAAGATTCTTGAAGAATGCTTTTCATAATGTCTAAAGTAACGCCTAGTTCTGAAAACTCTTTAATCTTACTTAAGTTGAACAATGTATTATATTCCCCACTACCCAGTGCTTTTGCCATAATACTAATATCTTTAATTTTATTAGCAACCACAATAGAAAGTATTATGGATATGAAAATACCCAAAAGTGTTACAATGAAAATAATCATGATACTGTGAATATGGATTACTTTAAACTTATCATTAAAGTCACTAACATCAAAGGTCATTGTTAGCTTTTGATAAGTGTTATTTATTTTTATCTCCGTATTAATAAAAGATAAATGACCTAATTGATATATCTCACTAATAGAAATATTATGGTCAAGTAGGGTACTTTTATTAAAATTTTTATTTTCTTTTGTAAAGTTATGTTCTCCAGCTTGAATAACATTTTGAAGTTCATCGGTATAGACAATTTTTTTTACACGATTATAATTAAGGATTTTTTGAAATGCTTGATTTATTTGTGTATCACTTAAATGTTCACTTTGTTTTAGAAAAACAGAACTTGCTATTAGGGTGGAGGTCAGTTCTTCATGTAGTCCCCAAGTCATTTCTCGCTTTTGGATAGAAAAATTAAAGAAAGCCATAATAATTCCTAAAAATAAAAATACAGGTGTAATAATTAAAAAGTTATTATATTTAAGTCTCACTTCTATCCTCCTCTTCAGATTGTAAAAAGCCCATCATTAGGTGTGGTGACTCATAAATAAGGGTTAAAATATGCTCCTGAGAAAGGCTAAAAATAGTACTTTCCTCTAAAGCCACTATATTATTTTTGATTGTTTTATTCATTAATACTTCTAAACCAAAGTATGGTTTTTTGATAGGGGTATTATCTTGTTTAACTTTCCCTTTGGCAATAATATAAAGCTGATTTAAAAAGCTTTGATTGTCATAGATAACTTCACCTTTTTGATAATCTCTCGATTCTATAATATTAGCAACAATAATAATTTCTCTGTCATTAAGTCGATTAAAGGGTTTTATCGATCTTAATATAAAGATTTTTTCCATTAATGTCATGATAGCTTTTCCTTCTTAGTAATTAAGATTTTAATATCTTTGATGACTATTGTTTTACTTTGTTCATTTTCTTTTATAGGGATTAAAAAGTTTTGGTAAAGATTATTTATAATTTTTAAATTTTCTTTGTCTATTGAAAATAAGTTTGTAAATTTAAAGGCATGAGACAAGTCTAAAAGAGTATTTGATAGGATAGCTTTTTCTAAGAGGGTATTTATTATAACTCTCTTTTTATAAACTTCTAAGAGAGAATGACACACTTCATCTATAGCATATATATAGACAGTATTCTCGTATTCTACGAGACCGACTAAATGGTGACTTTCTCTTAAGCCTGTAATTTGAAGATCCGTGTCATTTTTTATGAAAAGTTCACTTAGTTTTCTCTTGGCATTGTGATTTTCATTTGAAGTTTCTAAGGTTTCATATTCATTATTATTAACAGTAGATGCTAATTCACTACTCATTTGATTGAATTCAATTGATAATTCTTGTAGTTCTTTAGGTGATTGAATTAAAACATTGTCTCCATAGTTACCTGCTGCTATTTTAAGTGCTGAAGTTTTTAAGGTTTCGATTGGGCGTATAATTTTCATGGCTATAAAATAGGAAGCTAATATTCCGATAATAAGAGCTAAAATACCAATTAAAATAGATAAGATTAAGGCTTCTTTTGTTTTTTTACTAATGATGCTAACATCAATATCTGCACCTGTTACAGCAACAACTTCATTTGATTTATTTTTAATACCAGCATAAGCAACTTTTAAAAGACCCCATTTTTTCCATAACTTTATATCACTTACATAAGTCTCATTTCTTAATATTACATTTTCTGCACCTGTTAAATCTTTAGTACTCATGTTGTCATAGGAGCCTATCGGAGTATATTCATTTCCTTCATTCACATCCATTATATAAAAACAATTATTTTCACTGTCTCCATATAAAAGATTAAACGTATAATGATAGGAAAGATTAAGTGCCATTTTAATTTCTGTCATAGGCTCAATATAGTGTTGATATAAGATGGAAGTTTCATCTCTATAGAGACGTGAAAAATCATCTTGAATGGAGTTTGAACTGTTTCTTTCATACAGTATTAAGTGATTACGTCCAGTATAAAAGTAATCTTTAGATACTGCTAAATGATATATTTTTCCATTTTCCAAAGGAAACTTTTCTGCAATATTATCTTTTAATAAAAGTGTTTTTGTGTCAATAGAGAAGAGAGTATTGTTTTTACTATTAATACCATAAAGTATTTCATTGGACACACTGAGACTTTTAATAGGATAAGCATATTTTTGTAAAAAATGAACTTTATTATTTTTAAGTTCATAGAGACTTGTATTGCTTGAAAGATAAAGTTTATTTTTAAAATAGGCAATACCTTCTGCTAAGAAATTTAATTTTTTAATAATTGTAATTTGTTTAGTTTCCAAGTTTAACGAGAGTACTTCTTTATTATAAGTGACAGCATAAAGTAGTTTTTGATTACTGTGGTTTGTCATGTCATAAATCCTATAAGTACTTAATTGTTTTTTATTGAATCCTTCAATGGCAATGGCTGCACCTTTGAGTGTGTTTATACGATAAAGCATTGGTTCAATAGAAAAAGCATAAAGTGTATGGCTCTTTTCATCATAGGTAAAGCTTGACATTTCTTTGGCTATGGCAATGGTTTCGTGTTTTTCTCCTTCAATAAAAGAAGAGCTAACTGTAGCAATGGCTAAAAGTTTTTTATTAAAACCATCTAAAATAGTGTCGTGAGATGAGTTATAATTAAATATTGCCATAAAAAGTATAATCATGGTAATGAGAGGTAATAGGATACTAAGGACAAATCCTAGGAATGTAAATTTTATATTTTTTATAAACTGCATGGCTCTTCCTTATCTTAAAAACTTTATACCTATTTCTGGGTATATCTCAATGACATTGATAAGTGAATCTTTGTTTAATACTAACAATTCTATATCTTTTGTATGTTTGACCATTTGTGTCGTTTGTTTAGTGTTAGAAAAGATATGCCTAAGATTAATAAAATCTCCTTCAGAATACAGTTTTTGATTAATGGAACACTCTCCTTTTAAAATAATAGCATGCTTAGGTAATAGTGATTGATTTGTTTGGTTATTTTTATAGAACTTTATTTCCGAGTTTTGCAAGATAAGATAAAGTACAAAAGTATTGAAATAATTCATACTTTTATATTGACTTATTTTAATAAGTTTATAAATTGTATCAGTTGATTGCTCTTGGTTGATTTGAGCAAAAATAGCAGAGGTAATCTTTTTATTTTGTGTTAGCAAAAGTTTTTTTCTAAAAGCTTTAAGGTACTGAGGATGAACTTTGGGCATTAATATAATAGAGAGTAGTATTTCAATTTCATTATCTGAATTGAGAGCATAATTTAAAATATCATTTAATTTATACTCTTTGATGGTGTAGTTTTTTTCATAAAAGTAAATGACCTCATTGATATCACGTTTATCAAGAAGAGGTAATAGCATTTTGAATATAGCTTGTTCAGTACTTTGCTCAATAATTTCAATTGCATTTGCTTTTACTTTTTGATTTAAGCTCCGAATAGATGTTTTCATTAGTTCAACAGAAGGAAGATTTCCTCCAATGCTTAATATTTCTAAGATAAATTCTAAAACGATTTGATGTTTATCTTGAAAATATTTACTTAAAAGTAAAAGCTCATCACTTTTGAAAGATTTATGTTCTGAAGCTAAAGTATGATAGAAATATAATAGTTTGTAAGATAGTTCTATTTCTGATAAAATAAGGTCTTTTTCTAAATCTTTAAATTGAGAAAAAGCTAAATAACCTAAAGAACGCCCTGCAATTGATCTTACTGTATAGGTATATTGCTTTTCTATTAAAACTGTCACTAAGGCAGGAATTGCTTGGAGTCCCATACCTTTAATCATCTCTAAAATTTCATATTTTTCATATATTGTAAGGGTTTCAATTCTTTTTAAAAGTAATAAAATGGAAGAGGTATCTTTAATCTTTGCCAAAATTTTAATACTTAATATTCTCTGCTCTTTAGAGGCACTTTCAAAAATTTCCAAGATAGGTAAAATAAGGTTATTCATATGATGATTTGAGAGTTGTAAAATAGTTTTTAATGTTTGTGTAATAATTTTTTCATTTTCAGACTTTAAAAATTCCGTAACATAAAATGTGTAAGGAGTATGTTTTGATTTTCCTAAAATATATAAACCTTCAATGATTTCCTCTTCTTCATGAGATTGTAGTAACATATCAACACGCTCTAGGGCTTTAAAAAAATCTTTAGGATATTGAGAATTAAGAACAGTAACAGAAGCTGAAGCAACTTCTGCTGTACTGTTACTATAAAGGTTTTCTAATGCATGATTTGAAGGAATTAATCCACGAGAACCCAATTCTTTTTTAAGTAAGATATGAAGTTCATTGGTATTTTTATCTAACCATTTAAAAACAGCATAAATAACTTTCGGATCTTTAGAATCTAAAAGTTCTTCTAATAGGGTTTGTGCCTTTGCATAAGCTGTTTTGTCAGCAGTATTTAAATAATTTAGTAAAACTTCTATGGCTTTGGGTTCATTATATGAACGAATAACTCTTGTTACCATTATCATATTTTGTTTATTTTGATACTTTAAAACTTCTTTACGTTCATGAATAGGTATAGTATCTAAAATAGTTATTTCATTACGTGTTAAATCTAACCAGTTATTTTTAAGATTTTTAATCATGGCAACTGGATAACTATACTTAAGAATAATTGCTAAAATCAAATAAATTAATGCAATGGCTGAACCTATGTAGGCAACCTGTGAAATAGAAAGTGTTGAACCAAAGAAGAATAATATAAGCCCTGCAAAAGCAATGGCAAAGGGTTCTCCTAGGTTTTCAATAAAAGTTCTAACTTCATATTTTATTTTATTATTGATACCATTATAAAGTAGATTTTGGTTGTTATAGTCTATAGAAACTAACAGTCCTTGTACGACAAAAAAACCAAGAATACCAGCTTCTACACCGACATAAACAGAAAGGTAAGAAAAAATGAGGAGGTATGCTATTGGTTGAATTAATAATACATTGTTAACACCAAAGCGAATAACTAAACGATTAAATAAAAAAATATTGACAATAAGATTAAAAATATTGACAGCAATATATATTTGACCAAAAAGTAATGCTAAGGATTCAACACTTTGGTTTTTAGATAAAATTTCAAAGTATTCATATTCTAAAATGGTTGCTAATAAAACAGAGATAAAAAAGATAAATAGTAGTAATAAAATATAAGTAGAAGACTTAATATTATGAAGCATCGTTACAAGTTGTTCTTTAAGGGGAAGAGAATTTTCTTGTTCTTCAACATTAATATTTTTAAATTTTTTAGAAATTTTAAGTAAAAGAATTAAGGCTATAAAAGAAGAAAATGACCAGCAGAGTAAAAGTATAGAAGCCGAAAAATAGTTTGATACATAAGAAACAATAACTCCTCCTAGAATTGCTCCAAGAGCTGTTCCTGCTGAAAAAATGGAAAATACTCTTTTAGAATCTATAATATCAAAAAAACTATCAATAAAGTTCCATACCAGTGTATAAAGCGTAATAACCATTACCGTAGTATAAAGTAGTAAAAAGTAAAAAATATAGTTAAAATATACCTTGGGTATTAAGGCTTGTGCTTTTTCAATAAAAAGATACATTATTATATTAATTATGATTAACAGTGTGATTGAAAAAATAAAAAATTTTCTTTCTCCAAATCGAGAGGTAAAAAAAGAATACATTGGAATGTAAATAAAAAGTATTAAAAAGGGTGTAATCATATAAACAATTGAAAGTTGTTCTATACCAATATAAATTAGGAACATAGAGTTAGCTAAACTCTCTCCCATGGTAACACCCGATTGAATGAAAATAGAAAAAATAAAAAAATAAAAAATTTTATTACTTTCTTCTTCTTGAATATTTATCAATCTTAAAAACTGTTTTCTCATTTCTTATTTCCTTATTAAATTAAGAAACTAATAGTAGCTAAAGTACTAACAGTCACCCCTGAAAATAGGAAATAGACATTTAGTTTTGATGAGCAAGTTTATTTGTTAATAAGTGTTGGACGTTGTGTTGTCCAACAGTAAATCTTATAAGAAGAAATTCTAAGGAAGAGGAATGGTTAACCTATCTCCAATAACAATCATCATACTCTCTGGGATTATATGTTTATTGGCTTTATAGATTTTATGATATTTACTATTATCATTATAGTAAGCTTGTGCATAAGTAGAAAGTGATTCATTATTTTGTACTTCAACAATAACAGAGTTTTCATCTCTGGATATTTCTTTAATTTTTTTTCTAATTAGTGTAGCCGTGTGACTTTTGTTTTTCTTAGGTACCATTGTTTTGATCTTTTTTTTCACCATTGTCATTTGTTGAGGACTATTTATTGACTTTTCTTTAGATAAAACACTAATAATTCCTTGAAGTTGTTCAATGGTTGCCAGACTGGCTTGTTGTTCCTTCTTGAGTTTGTTCAGTTCAGCTAAGATATCGCTAAGTTTTTTCTTCATATTCCTTCGCTCATCGTCATCTTCTAAATCAGTACGTTCAAGCTGTTGACTGGTTGGAAGTTGACTTAAAATAGCATCTTTTGGTTCTTTGGCACAAGATAACTCTTTTTTCTTTACAAAATCAGTACAACCTACAATTTTTTCCCGTTGAAAGAGGTTGGACTTTGCTGACTCATCAACGATTTTAATTTCTCCTAAATCCTCTAGAGTATTTGCCATTCCTTTTGTGTTTAATACAAATAGGGCTAGAGTAGTTAAATATACTACTTTTTTCATTCTATTTCCTTTTTTTTAGTTTGCCTTAAAAGTATAACATTCAAAAGTAAATAATAGTAGTCGAATTAACTTTTAGCTATAATCACGCAATTTTTTATAATAGATAGTAGGACATATAAGTGATTACCTTAAAAGAAGCATTAACAAAGAGTAAAGAGGAACTTGACACACTAAAAGTTGAGATGGAAGCTAAAGCTAAAGAGGGTGGGTTAAATGCCTATGTGGACTTTGCTTCAGCTGGAGAAGGTATTCCAATTCTTATTAAAGATAACATTCAAGTTAAAGATTGGTCGGTAACTTCAGGATCGGAGATTTTACAAGGGTATGTTGCGCCTTACAATGCAACAGTAATCGAAAATTTATATGCCAAAGGTTTTTCTGCATTTGGTAGAGCCAACATGGATGAGTTTGCCATGGGTTCAACCACAGAGAGTTCTTATTATGGTGCTACTAAAAACCCTCATGATTTAGAAAGAGTACCAGGTGGATCTTCGGGTGGTTCGGCTGCTGCTGTTGCAGGTGGTATTGCCATTGCAGCACTGGGTTCTGACACAGGTGGATCCATTCGTCAACCAGCTGCTTACTGTGGTTGTGTGGGAATGAAACCAACCTATGGACGGGTAAGTCGTTTTGGTTTGGGGGCGTATGCTTCCTCATTAGATCAGATTGGTCCTATTACTCAAAATGTTGAAGATGCAGCAATTTTATATGATGCCATTGCTTCTCATGATGAAAAAGATTCTACTTGTTCAACTTTAGAACTAGCGTCCATTACTGAAAACTTAGATGCTGACAGGAAATTAACCATTGCTGTAATTGATAATTACATTACTGAAGCAAGTCAAGAGATTCAAGATGCTTATGCAATGACAGTACAGAAGCTCGAAGAAGCTGGTCATAGGATTGTGCATAAAAATATGGCAAATACTAAGTATGACATTGCAACCTATTACATTGTCGCAACAGCAGAAGCGACAACTAACTTAGCACGTTATGATGGTATTCGTTATGGTAAACGTGTTGAGGGTTCTAATCTTGAAGAGACATTTAGAAATACCAGAGCACAGTTTGGTGACGAAGTAAAAAGACGAATTATGCTTGGAAACTTTGTACTTTCAGCAGGTTATTATGACGCTTATTACGTTAAAGCACAAAAGGTTAGACACCTTATTAAAGATGAGTTTAACAAGATTTTTGAAGAGGCAGATTTAATTCTTTCTCCTGTAGCACCAACAGTAGCACCAAAGATTGGATCAAACCAAGACCCATTAGAGATGTACAAGTCAGATATGTATACCATTGCCATTAACCTTGCTGGTCTTCCAGCACTCTCTTTGCCAGTGGCTAAGAATGCAGAAGGTATGCCAATAGGGTTACAATTGATTGGAAAAGCATTTAACGAACAAGCTCTTTTTGACGGGGCATTAAGTCTTGAAAAAGCAGTAAACTACACGAAATAAAGGATCCCTATATGAACATTAAGAAAAAAGCATTTACATTTGAAGACTTACTATTAGTTCCTCAACACTCAACCGTTCTTCCTAAAGAAGTTTGTATTAAAACCAACCTTACAAAGCGTGTAACGTTGAACACACCATTGGTTTCAGCTGCCATGGATACGGTAACAGAGTACAAAGCTGCGATTGCCATGGCACACTTAGGTGGTATTGGGATTATTCATAAAAATATGGATGTGGCAACACAAGCAAAGCAAATTTCAAAGGTTAAAAAGTCTGAGAGTGGGATTATTATAGACCCTATTTACATTGCTCCAGATAAAACTGTTAGAGATGCTGACATGTTAATGGGTGAATATAAGATTTCAGGTGTTCCAGTTGTCGATGACAACATGGTTCTTTTAGGAATTATTACCAACCGTGACATGCGTTTTATTACAGATATGTCTGCAACCATAGAAGATGTAATGACAAAAATGCCATTGGTGACTGCTAAAGCTGGAATCACGCTTGAAGATGCTGCTAAAGTACTTCAAGAACATAAGATTGAAAAGCTTCCAATCGTAGATGAAGAAAACAAACTACAAGGTCTTGTAACCATTAAAGATATTGAGAAAAAAGAACAGTTCCCAAATGCCAACAAAGATAAGCATGGAAGACTAAGAGTTGGTGCTGCCATTGGTGTTGGACAACTTGACCGTGCTACAGCTTTAGTTGAAGCTGGTGTAGATGTGATTGTACTTGATTCTGCTCATGGACATTCTCAAGGAATTATGGATACGCTTAAAGAGATTAAAGCAAATCTTGACGTAGATGTTATTGCTGGAAACATTGCTTCAGGTGCAGCAGCGAAAGATTTAATTGAAGCTGGTGCTGATGCTGTTAAAGTAGGAATTGGACCAGGTTCTATTTGTACAACTAGAATTGTAACAGGTGTTGGTGTTCCTCAAATCTCGGCGATTGATGAGGTAGCACAAGTGGCAAATCCATTGGGTGTACCTGTTATTGCTGATGGTGGAATTCGTTTTTCAGGTGACGTTTCTAAAGCCTTGGCTGTGGGTGCCAGTTCTATTATGCTTGGTTCTGCCTTGGCTGGTACCTATGAAGCTCCTGGGGAGATGATTTTATTTAACGGTAGACAGTTTAAAGAGTATCGTGGTATGGGAAGTATTGGTGCGATGACCAAAGGTAGTACTGATCGTTATTTCCAAGAAGGAACAGCAGCTGATAAATTGGTTCCAGAAGGAATTGAAGGACGTGTACCCTATAGAGGTAAGATTTCTTCAGTTGTTCATCAAATGGTAGGAGGATTACGTGCTTCTATGGGGTACTGTGGTTCTAAAGATATTAAAACATTTTGGGAAAAAGCTGAGTTTGTAGAGATTACTTCTGCTGGACTTGCTGAGTCGCATGTACATGATGTTACGATTACTAAAGAGTCTCCGAATTATCATGCCTAAGGTTTAAAGAGTAGGGTAAAAATAACTTTTTCCCTCGTTTTAGTTACTTTTCCCAGTGAATTGAATAGATTTTTTTTACAATAAAAGCATGTCTTAACTTTTTTGAAGTATGCTGGTTAAAGTTAATAATATCACTGAGTTTTCTGTAAAAAATCTCTTCTTTTTGCGTTATTTTTCCATCAATGCTTAAGATTTGTAAAATGCCTTGTAGAAAATTTTCTTTATCTAAACTTTCTAAATTCTCTTTTAATGATTTCATATAGTGAAAAAACTTACTTTCTATCATATGATGCTTTTCAATACATGATTGTAAAATAATGACAGACTCTTTAATAACAATGTCTTTATCAATAATAGGGTCTAAAACAGGAACGTTGATGAATAAGTCCTCAAGTTGCTGATAGAATTTTTCAGTTGGATTTAATATGACCTCTTCATATTTTGGATAATAATCTTTAAGAATGATGTAAAGACTTGCCAATGAAAAAAGTTGATAATAGACTTTTTTGTTGTAGTTTGAGAAATCTAATAAGTTATTAATAATATCTTGTTTTTCAATGAGTGATTGAAAGTATTCTTTTTTATTAAATAGATGATGGGCAATATGTCTACCGACATCTTTCTCTTGTATACTAATTTTATTGTTTTCATTACTTATATTAATAAGAATTTGAATAATCGTCTCTTTTTCTTCTTCATTAAGTTCAAAGTTTGCTTGATTGGCTTCATAAAACTTCTCTTCTGAAAATTTTTTATTATGAATATATTGTGTTAAGTACTTAAATGCGTTATCTATTTTAAGTTCTTTATCTAAGATATCACAGAGCAAGGGGTGTTTACACATCAGTGTTTTAATAGAATCTTTAAGTTCTTTAGTAGGAGTATAGAGTGCTGATTCAAATAGATTAGCTTTCTCTTTACCATAGATATAGACAGTAAGTAGGGTGATGTAGTTTTCATATGTTGTTATCATGCCAATTTCCTTTCTATTATGATATAGCAAAAAAATTAATGGTTAGATAACCATGAAAATTAATAACCTGAGTTTAATAATAATTTTTCTTATTAAGGAGAAAAAACTTCTCTTTACAGAGCTTATAGCATATAAGCTCATTATTGCTACTTTCATATATTTTGTATTTTTAACTTATAAAAATATTATAAAATAATTAAATATAATAAAATTTTTATAATAATATTAATAAATAAAATAAAATAATATAATCAATTATTATTAATAAAAAGATTTTTTCTGACAAAAATCTGATAATTAATGTCTACTATTAGCTTATCAATAGGCGTTGTAGCTTGAAAATTAGCAAGACATCATAGTATTTTAGAAATTGATGTTTAATCAATTTTTTTAGTTATAAAATTTAATAATAAAAAATTAAAAAAGGAAATTAAAAATGAAACAATTAAGAGTTTTAGCAGCTGGTTATGGAAAGTTTAACCAATATAAAACCGATGAAGATAACCCAGCTTATAAGGTTGCACAAGCATTTAAAGAAGAGTTTTTAGCTGGAGATACTGATAAGGTAGAAGTTAAGGGTTATAGTATTACGGTTCCTGTTGTATGGGATAAAGCATGGCCTACGATTAAACAAGCAGTTGATGACATTCAGCCTGATGTACTTATTTGTATGGGAGCAGCAGGTGAAACAAAGTTTGAAAGAATGGCAAGAAATGAAGCCCTTACATCTGCGTTAGATGCTGATGACAAATGTTTTGACAAACCTTATGTTGTTGATCACCCTTCAAGGGTATCTTCTTTAAGAAGCTCTAACAATAGTTGGACTCGTGACAAAGTATCACCTGATTATGAGAATAATAAAGCTCTTGCAGTGTATGCTGATGATACACCCACGCCTTATTTTTTCCCTACAACGCTTCCCTGTGATTATTTAGAGAAGAAGATGAATAACTCTTCGAATTCAAATATTTTAAAAGTAAATTATGCCTTTAACGAACTCTCTTTTGATGCTGGAGATTACCTTTGTAATCTTGCCTTTTACATGCCATCTTTACTTCTCCATGGGAAGGTTGCTTTTAATGGTTTCTTACATTTAGCACCTAACAAAACAGAAGAAGAATACAGCGAGACAGGTAAATTTATTTTTCATGAATTGGCTGTATGGCTTCAGCGAAACTATATTCGGGAAGCTCGTTCTTAACGTAGTTGATGGTTATAGTCATTTAGAAATGACGAAACTGTTGTTTCGTCATCAATCATATAAAATTAAAAGGACAAAGAATGAGTAAAATAAACCGTAAAGTTTTTTATGAGCGTTATCGAGTTAAATATGGTGGATTAAAACAGATTCAGGTGAATACCTATGAAGCTATTTTTAACTTTTGGGACAGCCGTTCTGTTTTGGTAGATAAACGTTGGTTAGCATACATTTTAGCAACAGCATTTCATGAAACAGGAAGAGCGATGAAACCCATTAGAGAAGGTTTTTGTTCTAGCGATGCTTGTTCTATTCGGGTTGTTACAAGAATGTATAAACAAGGAAAAATCAGTCGGAACTACGCTCTAGTCCATCGTAATGGTTACAGCTATTTTGGAAGAGGACTGGTACAACTGACCCATGATTACAACTATAAACGTATTGGAAAGAGTCTTGGGTTGGAGACTAAGCTTTATGATAATCCTTCTTTGGCATTAAAGGTTGACATGTCGGTTAAAATTTTATGTATTGGGATGTTGATTGGTTCTTTTGTATCAAAACATAATTTGGAGCGATATTTCAATGAGATAAATGAAGATTGGACAGGAGCTAGAAGAATAATTAATGGTACCGATAAAAAAGAATTAATTAAAGGCTATGCTTTAAATTTTCTTTCCTTCATTGAAATGCTAGAAGAAAAAGAAGTTTTGAGGAAAAGTATCAATCCACAAATGCCTACTATGGAAGTGGAGGATAGCAATCAAATGAACATCTATTTTGAAGTAGATCGTAAACTTGAAAGTACAAATGATGAAGATTATAAACACATTCTCCTAAAACCTGGAGAGAAAGAGAATGTGTTAAGTTACGATGAGTTTTTAGAAAAAGATGTGAAGGTTAAAAAATAAGGTATCAGGACTTAAATAGTCGTTATTCGATACTTAGTAATTTACTGAGTATCCAAAAAATTAATAAATAAAGGAAAGTAATATTATGGAAACAGAATAAAATGGGTAATAAACTTAAAATCTGATTATTCCCAATTTAATAATGAAGAATCAGAAATTATTATTAAAAAAAGCAAAGGGATTCAAGTATGGGTAATAAACTTTTTTCAGATTTTTTAGAAACGGCATAATTAGGTTCGATAGTGCATAGCAATGGAAATATATTTTCCAGATCTCTATAATCATATAAAAATATTTTAAAAACTGACAAAACTTCTCTATGATTATAGAAGGATTAGATCTGGATCTTGGGAACGGGGAAAGGTTTTATACTAAAAAAAGGAGAGAAATGATGTGATAGGTAGCATTAAGGAAAGAGAAGAAAAGAGATAATGGTTCAAGCTTAAGTATCTATTCCTATGGAGACCGTCGGAATATAGTACTTGATAGATATAAATAATCTTAAACAATAAGGAAAAAAAGATATGAGATACACAAATTGGATGAAAAACATTTCTAATGATAAATTATTAATTAATTTAAATATACCAGGGACACATGATTCAGCAACCTACACAACAATAAATCTACCTTATGTTACAACGCAGTCAAAATCTATTACAGCACAGCTTCATGAGGGAATTAGATTTTTTGACTTTAGACTTAATAAAGTAACAAAGACTACAGATGACACATTCACTGGCTATGCATTAATGCATGGTATTATACCTTTAGGCTTAGACCTATATACGGGAGCATTAGAGCCTATACTAGAGTTCCTAAATGAGAATCCTGATGAGATGATTTTTGTTTCAATTAAATCAGAAAACTCTTTGATTGATATTAATGACAAAGATGTTTTACAGATATTAGGTCTTGGTATATGGATTAACAATCAAAATTCAGCACTAAATACATTAACACTTGGAGAGTGTCGAAGTAAAATTATATTTCTCAACCGAATTAATGATATAGGTTTTAGTTGGAAAGACTTTAATATTCAAGATGAATATGAATTACCCGTCAACTATTATGAGCAGGTTATTACACCTGAAATCCAAGAGAGAACACAGCGAGTATGTATCCCTTTTGTAGGATGTGAGGAAGTAGTTCTAATACCATATGCAGCTGAAACTACTCAGAGATTACCACACTCTTTAAATTATGAATGGAAGACGAACAAGATTGACGATTTTAGGAATAGGCTTAATAAAGACACATTAAATATTAATTTTTTAAGTGCTGTAAATGGAGGAACGACAATAGAAAAAGTTTCTTTTGGTTCGGGAATTAAAGAAAACTCAAAGATACAAAATAATTTTTTAGAAAAAATAGTGAATCTAAATCAAGGCTGTATTTTTCCTATGGATTTTCCAGATGAAGAGATAATTTCTAAAATTATAGATTCTAATAATAGTTAAAAGTTTGCTTAGGCATTCTCAAGTTGAAACTTTAGAAGCAAGAAAATTTTAAAGTTAAAAAAATAAAAGTAATAATCTATAAAAACCTTTTTAGGTTTTTTAAAGGTGAAATCTATCCTCTTTAATTTATTAGCTTAGATCCACCTTATTACATATAATTATTATATAAGGAAAAACAGATGAACAAAATGAAATTTTTTGACAGTGGATATCCAAGAATTAAAAGCTTTGATAAGAAAGATTATATTATCCATAAAAAAAACAAAAATGCTTCTGAGCATAAGTTTATAGCTTTTTCAATTGACTCTGATTTTATTAAAGACAAAATCGGTGGTACCTTTGATTACAGAGGGAAGCACTTTACTCATGAACCAATTATAAAAAAAATATTCATCTATGCAGAAACACTTACTCTAAAGGAGAATATGTGGATTCCTGAAGCATATATAGAAATTCATGTTAATAATTTAAACATGAATGGATATTCTATTATCAGTTCAGGACTTCCATATAATCCGAATACTGTAAGCTATAGTGATACTAATAATGGGCGTAATGGGCGTCATGCAGGTAATATTAAAATTGTAGTAAATAATATTCTAACCGAAGGTAGCATCATTGCATACGGTACAAATGGTGAATGGATATATGTACCAGATGTTGAAGTTGAGCATCCTAAGTATAGAACAGAGATAAAATTTCATATTTTAGAAGGTTGTAGTGACGTCAAAGGGATAGAGCAGCACTTTACTAGAGAAGATTTATATAACAGGAAAATTGTAAGTCTCGATTACAATACAGTAAGCCGTCTTGCAGTAGGGAGTGATAATTATTGTCGACGAAGAGAAAAAATTGATCCTTTTGTAGATTGGGTAACAACGAATGATCGTCCTACTTCACCTAGTGAAACAAAGGATTCTAAAAGGGGTAAAAGGCTTACATTTAACCCATATAAGCCGGGGAAAGGAGGTGATGCTGGGAAGATTATCGTTCATAGTAAAATTTATGATGAAACTCTCTTAATGAAGTCTCAACCGGGTAATAGTGGGTTCTATAGAGCAAGAAAGAACAGTGAACATTATGATTGTAAGGAAACAGAAAAAGGAAAGTGTATAAGTGTCATATTTAAAGAAGAAACCTATAGTCATTTATATATTTATGGAGAATCAACTATATGGGGAAATGTTTCTTCCCACGGAAAATGGGGCAATATCTTTAGTGTACCAAGTTGGTTAGATAAACGTAACTATTTTAATAAAATAAATTTGAAGAATCCTAATAAAAATGGAAATGATCAAACTTCTGTAATAAAAAATGGACAGTCTAGCATTCATCCTGAAATGGTAATTTTTTATACAAGCTATCTAAAGGAACAATTTTCTATTTTTTTGAAGAAAACTCCTAATGAAAAAAAAGAATTGGCTAATGAGAGTAATAGCGTGGCATCAAGTTTCGAGAGTATTAGTACGTCTTTTGATTTTAGAAATGAAGATGACTTAAAATCAAAGTTTCAAACGGCAAGAGCTGAAATAATTGCTCTTAGTGAGATGAAAAGTAAAAACCTTGATGAGTTTAATAACCCACCTGGTTATAGACCATTATTATCAATGGTTAGTACCCTTGCCTATTTGGAAAAAAACCTTGAAGATGATTTATATTTATATGTTTTTACAGATAAAGCAGCCCGTTTAGAAGGGAAAATAGGTGATTTAAAGAAAGAATTACCAAAGATGATTGAGAGGCTTTATAAAGTCAATAATGTTTTAAGTCATAAGTTAGGGGAAATTAATGTCGCTATTGATAAGCTATCAAGTAATGCCAAAACATGTAAAGAACAAACAGAGGAAATTAATAATAAAATTAAAGAACTGAAAAAGAAATATGAAAAAGAGGCAACAGAAGAACAAAAAAAATTAGCTTGGTATAAGACTGGTCTTAAAGTTTGTGCTTTGGCAGCAAATGTTATTCCATATGGACAGCCAATATTGGGACAGGTCTTGGGCAATACATTGGATTCGGTTGCTGAGCAAATAGGAAGCCAAGGTACGGTAAATCCATACACTATCATGGAGAAAATAGATATGACTGGTATCATGGAAAAAATGAGTAAGAAAACAATGGTAAAAAGTAATCTAGAAAGTGCTGATAGCTACGAACTAGAATTAAACGTAATGTATGAGACAGATGATGTTACAAAAATAACTATTGATCAAAATGTAGCTAATCATAAATCTAAATTAGCTAAATATAAGAAAAAAGTTGACGAATCAAAAGCTCGTTGGGCAAAAGCTGGTAACGGTTTGAAAGATATAATGGCAGATTACGGATCTTTTACTGTTTCCAAAGATGAAATTCAAAAGCAACTTTCTATTATTATGACTAACTCAGCAGATGCACAAGAGCTATTTTCTCAGCTGCATGTTCAAATGGATTTGAAAGCAGAAATTTTTTCTTCATTTCAAGACAATATGCAAAAATCTTTAGATATAAATAATAAAATCTTTATTAATTCTGATCAAATTAAAAATTTAACGCTTCTTGGAATGAGTGCCGAAGCAGATTATATTCCTGAACTAGAAGAGTTTATGGGACAAATGAAAAAATCAGCTCGTGAACGCTTGAACTGGATTGAGTATCAGCTTGTAAAGATTTATGAATATTCTCAACTAAACCCTTATAATAAAGATGCATCTCTAGCGAGTAATGAAGTATTGGATAAGATATATAGTCGAATACCAATTTCTAAAGATACTTCTGTGAATGAAATTGTTGCCAAACTTAAACCAGCATTCCAAGAGCAGGTAAGAGGGATGTCTCATAATATTGTGAAGAATATCTCACTAGGACACAAACAAGATCCTAAGAAAGATACTCAATCTGGTCATAAATTTGGACGATATATTATGTTAGATAATGAAATTTCTCCTGATTTTTTTGAAAAGCTTAACTCCTCTGATGCTAGTACATTTATTGATTTACAGAAGGATTTACTAGGAGTTATTGTTTTACCTAATCAAGAAAATGCACGAATTATTGATATCTCTCTCAATGACATTACATTTGATCAAGTATTGCCTAAAGGTTCTGAATCTGTCAAAATAAAAATTGAATTGGGGAGTGAAGGAGTTCTTCGCTCTGGTAAAAGTTTTTATATCTTCAATACAGAAAAAGAGGGAGTATCATGTGACTCTTGGAGCTGGACAATTAAAAACATCACAGGACAAGAAAATGAAGTGATAAATGAAAGTGAACTTTCTGATGATTACAAAGCATTATTAAAGTTTGTATTGGGAGAGAATCAAGGGAATATAAAACCTGGTGAGAATGAAAATATCTTCACTTTACCTCCAGCTTGGAATAGATTGAAAGTTTCTGTGAGCTATCCTGGATTTAGCACTCAGAAATTGCCAAAAATAACAAGTCTTTCACTGAATGTAAGGCTGGATTATCAAGAAATTTCTACTGATTCTAATACCAAAGTTCTTGATGTAAGATTAAAAAATGCACTAAAAGGAACAGTCTTTAATGTTAAGGTAAAAGAAGGTTCTGAGTCTTCTGATAACTTTTATAATACATTCAGTAGAAATGAAAAAATCACTATTGATTTAAAAGAGATTCAATATAGTGAAGAGCTTGGTAAAAAGATATTTAAAAAATGGATTATGATTCCTAAATTATTAGATGATGATGCACTTCGTCAGAAGTCTATTACATTTTCATTAAAAAACAATGTTCGTCTTATAGCTTCTTTTGAAGAAAATATTCCTAAATCAACTAAACCTTATTTTATTTATGCCTCACCATACAAGGGTGAAGAACCTATTACAGAAGTTTCTTCAAGAAATGAGTTTAAAGTATTGGAGGAAGACTATAAGAATGGTTTTTCAAGAATAATTTATGGAATGCAAGAAGCATTTGTAGAGTTATAATTCTCAGAAGATTCTGATTGACTCATTTCATAGTCTCAAAAGCTTCATAACGAGAGAAAAAAGTGTAATTAAGAGGATAGGGTTTTCTATAGACATACACTCTCTTAAGTTTAAGAATAGATCTTTTTTTATTAAAATAAAATAACTAAATAAGGACAGGAAATATATGAGATATTATACTAAGGCTGTATTGTACAGCACGTTGATTTTATTATTTATTGGGTGTAGTGGAAAATCCAATTTTTTGGCAGAATCAAAGCAAGCTAAAGTCTTGCAAGACATTCAAGACTATGTAACAGATGTAAATAATTCTGTGAGGTCACCTCAAATAATTGATTATCAAGTTCTAGGGTTTAGCAATCTTAATGAGTATGAAGTAGCTAATCTTAATAATGAGATTCAAGGTTTAAAGGCTGAAGATGTAGACACTAAGGAAGAGATAAAAGAACTAATACGTATCTCTAAAGTTCCCTCTCCCCTTGCCTACGATAAAAGTGTATCTTATCTTGTGGGGAGTAGTAATAGTTTGAGCATTACTCTTGATGCCGATCCTGGTGACGTTAATGATACTTTAACCTATAGTATAGAAACACAACCTGAAGAAGGAACGGTTAGTATTGTTGATAACATCATTACCTATGTCCCCAATGAAAAAGTGAAGGGTTATGACTTTCATGATGCTGAACAAACTTATGATGAAGTAGATGATTATCCTTCTGCAAAAAACTATTATGATGATAGATATGATAATGATATTGATGACAATGTTACTAATATGCTTGAATATCAGGAAAAAGCACCTACTTATAGTCCTCCTGCACTTTTAAGTAAATTAGAGAACAACTCTGTAAACTTTACATACAAAGTTAGCAATGGAACAAAAACATCTAATGCAAACATTCAGATATTAGCCCGTAACACTGAGATTCCAACGGTAAATTACAATCATATTATTTGGTTTAATGGAACAGGTGAAGAACTTAAAACCAATAAACATCTTTTTAGTACCATACCCAGTACTCACTATACAGTTATGAAAGGGTGGGGTTTAACTAAATTTACTTATCGTCGTCTTTCTAAGGTACGAGGTATTATATTCGATAGAAAATCAAAAAAAATTATTGATGATTATATTAAAACTCGTTTAAGAGGTAAGAGAGAGGCTATTTATAAGGCACCAAATTTAGTTGTTGGGGGCTTTAGTCGTGGAAGTGCTTTTTTTGTACCCTATTTTTTAGATTCTTTAGAAAAGTTTCTTCCTAATTTAAGTTCACGAACCTCTGAAGGTAAACAAAAAGACTTGATTCTTTATTTGATGGATCCCGTTACTGGTTCAGAAAATGAAAGAGATAATACGGTTACCTCACTTAGAAAATTAAACTTATGGAATAAAACGCGTCTAATTACTAAATTGAAAAATAAAGGTTTTAACTTAAAACTCATTTTTATATCTGCTGGATTTGACATGAGGCAAACGTATTTCAAAATCGACAACACTTTTTACACCCAAAAACATCTCTTTGAGAAAGTTTTTACTGCCAAACTTGGATTAAGTCATTCAAATATGTCAGATTGGTCTGTAAAAAAGTCTGGAAAACAAAAAGTGAAAAGTATTCGTTATGGAACTTCAAGAAAATTGTGGGGGTATGGGAAAATCAAGAATAGTGATCAAGTAGGAAATGTCAAAAATGCTTTTAATAGATATCAGCCTGATGTAGATATAACACAAAAGCTAATGTACTTTTTAAGTAAAAATCCTTCTTCTTCTTATGTTGTGGAAAAGGGTATTGATAGTTTTCATGAAGTAACAGAAAGATATCTTGGACAGAGAGCTTCAGATAATAAGACTTTAATCAGTTATGACATAAGTTTACTACAAAAAGGAATAACCGATTGGGAACTGTATCAGCATAGTCGACTTATTGTTGATAGGGCAGGTTCCTTAGAGATGTTTCAAAATGAGTAGATTATATTTTTCATCCATGATAGATTCTTAGATTAATAAGAGACTTATTTAAATAAGTCTCCTAAGATATTTTTAATAGTATCTGGTTGTATCTTGTCAAGACCTAAATCTTTAAAGGTATCTTCTGAGATATTATTTTTGATAATATCATTTACTTTATTTTTAAGGTAGTTAGATGAGTCGATGGTAATTTGAGGTGTGGTAATATTTCCTTGAATTTTTCCTCCCATATCCTTATTGTCAACTTTTATACTGTAGTTAGCATTGATACTATTATTGATTGTGTTGATTTGACCTGTGGGGATGAGAAAGAGTACCTGTTTACTTTTTGCTTGAAAATCTAGGTCAATGATGTTTTTATTTAATATCGCATTAAAATGGCTTTCGTTATAACGTTCCTTGGTTAAGTCGATACCCCTTAGTTGTTTAATGAGCATGGTTAATTCATTTTCCAAAAGTTGTGCCTTGTTCAATGTAGAGTTAAGGCTTCCTTGACGGCTATTTAAATCATAGTAAAAATCTCCTGTAAGGGGTGCTTTAAAAATAACAGGATATGAAAATGTATGCATAAGTTTTACTACAGGTACTTCAGCTATTTTAGCACTCAGTATTTGATCAATGAGTTTAAAGTTGATGTTACCACCTAAGCTTTGAGTCAAGCCAGTTATTTGCACATTGTTTGCATAATCAATATTTCCATTAATTGTCAGTGTGCCTTGGAGTTTTTGATTGGTAAGTTCATTGAGTTTAGATAGTTTAGGAATTTCTAAGTTATAAGCACTTGTTAGTTTTTTACTGACTAAATTATAAATCATATTAGAAGAATGATATTGAAATATATCAGTATACAGCGCATTTTCCATCTGTATTAAATTGGAAGCAATGTCTCCTTTACTCTCAAGGGAAAAATTCATATTTTTAGTAAAGTCTAAATTTAAATCTTTTTTAAAAGTATTATTAATGGTTTGAGTATTAAGCGTTTTAAAGCTGTAGTTTCCTCTTAATTTTTTTAAGTCATCTAGTTGAATATGGGCTAGAATTTTTCCTGTAGCATAAGGTTTTTGATCCATCATATATAAAAACTTTGCCATATCAACTTGTTGCATCTTCACCATTAACTTTTTTCCATTATAGTTAAAACTTGATGTTCCCTCTAAGTCTTTACTGATACCATTAAGCAAAAGTTTATGCTTATCCATTGTTAGTTCACCCATCAGTTGTAGTTGACCTCTTAATTTTTGTTGGGTTAAGAAGATAAGTTTAGAAAGCTTTGGTACCAGTAGTTTATAGTTACTTGTAAGTTTTTTGTTTTTAACATGATAGCTTGTATTTGAGAGTTTTAACCAAGCCAGATTACTTTTTATATTGCCCTCAAATTCAAATACCTCTGCACTCACTTTTGACTCTAGGTTAGCTGTTAAAGAGGTCTCTTTTGCTAAATCAATATTGAACTCTTGTTTAAAAATTTTTTCATTCAAAAATGTTTTATACAGCGTAATTTTTGCCTTGCCTTTGGTATCGGCTTTTTCAAAGGTAGGTATGTCAATATTAATATCTACTTTACCTCTAGCATAAGCTGGTTGTGAAGCAAGTTGTAAAAGTGAGGCAATGTCTGCTTTATTAATTTTAACTTGAATGTCATTGATTAAATCATTTTTTATATTAAAGGCATAGTTTATATGTGACTTAAGTGTCTCTCCTTCTCCTTTAATTTTCATGTTATTTAAAGTTCCAATGACCGTACCATTAATATCAATTTTATTGTTAAAGGAGATTTGTTCATTTTTAAAACCATTTGATTTTAAGGTATAGTCAAGATTAAAACTTTGTGTTATAAGTGAAATTTTTCCATTGGCTTCAATTTGCGTCAATTCATTAAGTAAAGCTTTTATTTCAAGATGCTTCAAGTCAATTTTTAAGTGTTGAATTTCAAGTGAAATATTTTGCTCACTTTTACTTTTGAGATAGTCTGCAAGGTAAGGTTTTATTAAATCATTACCTTTATCATGAAAGATAAAAAAAGAAAAAAAAGCAAGAAAAGCTAAAATGATAAGTAAGAAAATAAATATTTTTTTCATAAGAAAAGCCCTTTTAAGAAGTTAAGCTTATAATAACGAATAAGTAATTAAAAGAGATAGTGTAATCGGTAGTGATAGGCTTTAATTTATTCAGTTATTTTTTGGAGAACTTAGTAAATTAAAATCCAAAAGAGAAAACAAGGATTTAGTTTCATCTGCTATAGTGTCAAAAATGAGACAAAACAACTCCTAATAATAAGGAAAAGCCATGAAAACAACCGATAATACTTCAATAACAACGACAATAAAGACGCTTGAAGGTCTTGCCCCTTTGGCAGATTACTCACTTGTAAACAAACTCAATATTGACCCTGACGCTACAGAAGATGGTATAGACCATGACCCCCGACAAGTTTTTTCTGGGCATTTTGTTCCTGTAAAGCCTACACGCATTAAAAATCCTAAATATGTTACTCATAGTGAGAGCTTCTTTACTGAACTAGGTCTTGCAGACTCTTTGGCAAATTCTGAGCCGTTTATGAAAATGTTTTCTGGAAATACTTCAGCATTACCAGCACCGATGCGAAAGACGGGTTGGGCGACAGGTTATGCTCTTTCTATTTATGGTACTGAATACTATGATCAGTGTCCATTTCGTACAGGGAATGGATATGGTGATGGTCGTGCCGTTTCAATTTTCGAGGGCGTACTAAAGGGAAAACGTTGGGAGATGCAACTTAAAGGTGGGGGAAGAACACCTTATTGTCGTGGTGGTGATGGACGTGCTGTGTTGCGTTCGAGTGTGCGTGAGTTTTTGGCTCAAGAACACATGCATGCACTGGGCATACCGACATCACGTTCTTTGACACTTTATGCTTCGGAGACGGAAACAGTGAGTCGACCATGGTTTCATAAAGGGTCATATTCTAAAGATCCTGAATTAATGATAGAAGAAGCTGTTGCCATTAGCACACGGGTTGCACCTTCATTTTTACGTGTGGGTCAACTTGAACTCTTTGGTCGTCGTGCAAGAAAAAATGAACATCCTACTGCGATGAAAGAGCTTGAACAAATGGTGTTGCATATTATAGAACGTGAATATTCTGAGGTGATTGATGAGAGTTTATCACTGGATGAAAAAGTACTTTTATTGGCGATTGAATTTAGAAAACGCTTGACTTTACTGATTGCAAATTGGATTCGTGTGGGTTACTGTCAAGGAAACTTCAACAGTGATAACTGTGCAGTAGGGGGTTATACAATTGATTATGGCCCTTTTGGATTCATAGACATGTTTGACCCAAGATATCAGCCGTGGACAGGTGGAGGTGTACATTACTCTTTTCTCAATCAACCCAAAGCTGCCGAACGTAACTTTCAAATGTTTTGTTTGGCACTTAAACCACTGTTAGCCTCAAATCAAGAGGCAGCAGAGATGTTAGAGAAGATTAAAAATGATTTTCCTCAAGTGATGCAAGCTCGTATGTTAAAAATGTGGGCTTCTAAGTTGGGGTTAAAAACCTTTGATACAACACTTTTTAATGACATGATGAGGTTGATGATAGAGACTTCCGTAGACTATACCATCTTTTTTCGTGAACTCTCTTCTGTTCCTGAGGATATGGCTGTACTTGCAAAGAGCTTTTATGGTGAAAGTGTGCTTGATGCTAAACTGATGGATAAATGGTCAGAGTGGTTTACAAGATGGCAGTCTTTGGTAGATGTTTCTACTCCTGAAGAGCGAAAATCACTGTCAGAACAGATGAAAGCTGTTAACCCCAAATATACTTTACGTGAGTGGTTACTTGTACCTGCTTATCGAAAAGCAAATCATGGAGACTATGCGTTAATTCATGACTTACAAGAGGTGATGAACAATCCTTATGATGAACAGTCTGAAGAAACAGAAGAAAAGTATTATAGGGAAAAACCTGCTGAACTCTTTGATATTGCAGGTGTTTCGCATGTGAGTTGTTCATCATAGTGTATCTGTTTAACAATGGTTGTCTACAGTAGGAGGAATAATCTCACCTGAAGCTTGCATATTTAATGCCTGAGGGTGTTTTTTATAATGATTTCTTACGGCATTGGCTAATTTTGTTTTTGTATTTGTTTCTACTGGCGTAGGGTTTTGAGTTGGTAATGCTTGAAGTAAATTTTCTACCAATTCATCTTGGGGTTTTGGCATTCTTTTTATCCATGAGCTTAATAGCTCACGGTTAACATGTGAAGGGATAGATCCCATTATACCTACATCATTTTGGCTATGTACCAATAGTCCAGAAGTCGTTCCTCTGTCTAATGTGAGGACTTGAAGTAGGTAAAGTGTATGGTAATCTCTTTGTGTTTGTTTTTCTGCTTGAGTATAGTTAGTATGGTTTTTTAGTGCATTGTTTGTAATGTCTGTATAGGTATCTATTACTTTTTTCGCAAACTTTTCTACATAAGTTTTGTCATTTTCAAAGCTACCCGTGTTAAAATTTTCGAGGTAAAAATGTGAAACACCTCTTGTACATTCAAGTGCTGGAATATTAAAGTAACGGTCACCTTGTGCAAGACCTTCTGCTAAATATTTTTTACCAGCTACTTCTTTTAACATGCCATCAAAAATAGCTTTTTCATGATGTGCAGGTAAGAGTGAGGGGTTTAAGTCAGCCATGAGTCGCCAGTACCCTCGACCATCTCTCATTTGTGTCCACGAAAAGTGCATGTGCATTGAAGGAGCATGAGGATTATTAGGGTGAATAATACAAGAGATAGCAGTAGCTGAACTGAGTTTTTTACTTTCGTCATCATCATAATGAACTTGTGAAACATTCACTGAACCACGATTAAAAATTTTTTCATCTTTGGCTTCAAAACGAATACCTCCACCGTGACGACCTTCATCTCTGAACCATTCCACAGCTACACAATGTTTTTCATCTCCAAATTTGTCAGTTATATTGTTTAGATTAGTAACAAAATAGTTTTGTAAGTTTTCTACTAAGGTATTAGCAATCTTTGCCTCTTTTGAACTTGCGTTTATTCTCATTATTGAACCTTTTTTACATATTCTTTTGTAATTATAACAAGTAGTTTGGAGAATTTTGCTAAGCAGATTAGATGGATGTTTAAAAATAATATTTTATATTAATTATGCTATACTTGATGTAAAAAATGTAGAAAGTATAATATATGACAAATGATTTTTCAATTCTTTATATAGAAGATGACAAATTGACACAGAAGATTATAGTTAGTGTACTTGGAACCCATTTTAGTAAGATTTTTGTTGCCAATGATGGTCTTGAAGGGATTAAGCTTTATCATGAAAAACAACCTGATATTGTTTTATCAGATATTTCAATGCCTAAAATGAATGGGATAGAACTGACCAAAGAGATAAAAAAGTTTAATCCTCAACAAAAAATCGCACTTTTTACAAGTTATAATGACATAGAATATTTAAATAAAGCCATCAATATGGGAGTCGATAAGTACATACTCAAACCTTTTAAAGCAAGACAAATGTTTGCTGCCTTAAATGAACTAGCAGAGAGACTTAAAGAAGAAAAAGAAGAAAAAAAATATAAAAAAGAGTTGGAGTTTGTTTCTCAACATGATGAGCTAACAGGTTTATTGAATAGAAGACAGTTCTTTTTTATGTGGGATAAACTACGTTATCGTAGTGATAGAGAGAAAAAGATAGTGGCTATTTTAGCAATTGATTTGAACAAGTTTAAACCAATTAATGATACTTATGGTCATGAAGCAGGGGACTTAGTACTTAAACGTGTGGCTGAAAACTTATTAAAATCAACGAGAAAAGAAGACATTGTCGCAAGATTTGGAGGGGATGAGTTTGCAATTGCCATAGGCTTTTTATATGATAATAATCAAATATTAAAATTTTTAGAACGGATAGCTGAAAACTTTGAAAGACCTTTGATTTATGTTGATGATGATGAAATTAAACATACTATTAATATTTCTTGTAGTATCGGCATTACGTTTCATACAGCTGATGACTATTTGTTTGATTTAGAAGGATTGATGAGACAAGCAGACAGAGCCATGTATGCAGCTAAAAAACTTAAAAAACCTTATACCTTTTTTGATGAAGATGAAGAGTCTAAATTTAAGATTAAAATTCAAAAAAGTAAAGAGATTAAACAGGGAATAGATAAGGGTGACTTCCTTCTCTATTATCAACCTGTGATTGAGATTCAAAGTGGAAAAATTACTTCTTTTGAATCACTACTTCGATGGCAACATCCGACAGAAGGTATTATTACACCTGATAATTTCTTACCCTATATTTTAGATGATATGGAAATGATTACTTATCTTGGTAAATGGGTAGTTGAAGAAGTTTTTAAACAATATCAAATTTGTTCAAAACAAGGACATAAAGTATCTTTAAGTATTAATATTAGTTTTAATGAATTAGCTTCACGCGACTTTATTGTGATGTTAAAAAAATTATTAAAAAAATATCCTTTGGTTCAAACAGAACAAATTATTTTTGAAGTGATTGAAAACATTGCCTTGGAAAATATGGATTTAGATGAAAATGCTTTAGATGAAGTAAAAGCGCTTGGTTTTAAAATAGCACTTGATAATTTTGGTACAGGACTTTCAACCCTCTCTTCGATAAAGCGTTTTAATATTGATAGTATTAAAATAGATAAAAGTTTTGTAAAAAATATGTTAAAAGATAAAGAGGATCATTCTTTGGTTGACGCTTCAATTCAACTTGCAAAAGCTTTTGGGTATGTTGTTATTGCTGAAGGAGTGGAAAGTAAAGCACACCTTCCTATTTTATTAAAGTTAGGCTGTCATCAGGCACAAGGGTTTGCGATTGATCGACCAAAACCAGCTAAGGAAATTTTTTCTTAATTTTCTTCAAAATCTATTAAATATTCTAAGAAGTCTTCGGGGCTAAAGTATCCTCTAAGTGTATCAAGTGTCTCTTTTTCATGGGTCATAAAAAAAATCATAGGAACATGTTGAAATGGAGGAAGTTGATTGGTTTCTTCTTTTGTCTCTTTATCGGCCATGACTAAAATATAATTTTTTAATTTTTTAATTACATGAGCTTTTGAGAGTGTATTTTTTTTCATTTTTTCACACCACCTACAATCATCACTCGTAGCCATAACCATAATAATTTTATTTTCTATTTTTGCTTTTTTAAAAGCAGTATTTAAATCTTTCTCCCAAGGTATTCCATAACCTTTATTTCGCTCATAAGTTGTTTGTTTTGTTTCACAAGCACTAAGATTTAATAGTAAAAGTATAAGCAGTAGAACTTTCATCAACACTCCTTTTTTATTGGTTATATATTATAAATAATTTTTATTATTTTTTCTTAAATTATTGTATTACTTTTATGTAAAATTTGAATTTGTTTAAAAGTACTCATTCGATATACTTCTTTTACTTAAGAAACTAGGACAATAGAATATGATTTTGATGATAGACAACTATGACAGTTTTACTTATAATGTTGTGCAATACTGTTTAGAGTTGGGTGCTGATTTAAAAGTGATTCGTAATGATGAATTAACAGTGGAAGAGATAAAAGCGTTAAACCCTGAAAAAATTATTATTTCTCCTGGTCCAGCAACTCCTAATGAAGCAGGGGTTACACTGGACGTAATTAAAGAATTTTCCGATACTACAGCAATATTTGGTATTTGCTTAGGACATCAAAGTATTGCTCAAGCATTTGGAGGAGAGGTGATTCGTGCTAAAAATATGATGCATGGGAAGACTTCTCAAATTGAAATAAAGAAAGAGACGATTATTTATCAAGGCTTACCACAAGAATTTAGAGCAACACGTTACCATTCACTTACGGTGAAACAAGAAAACTTACCTTCTAATATTATTCCAACTTCATATTCTAAAGATGATCATGAGATTATGTCACTTGAAATTGATGGTAAAAATGTGTATGGTGTACAATTTCATCCTGAATCAATTATGTCTGAACATGGTTATGAAATGTTGGATAATTTCTTAAAACTTTAAAAGGCTTTTATGAGTCAATTACAATTTTATGCTTTTTACTGTTTTTATGCCATAGCACTTTTTTATTTGGCAATTACACTACCCATTGGTACACATGAAGCAGTTATTTATTATACAGATGATGGGATACTTAGAACATTGACACATTTGTCAAAAGGTTGGTTTTCTAATGGTTTAGATTTTCGTTTACCTTTTCTTCTTTTTGCTTTACTTAATATTCCTCTTTTCTTTCTTATGTCAAGGGCTTATTTTCATAAAGTTGAAGATTCTTATTTAGCCACCACGATTTTTGCACTTTTACCAGGCATAATTACCTCAGCGATATTGGTGAATATCGCTGTGTTAGTTATAACACTGGTCATGGTTTTTCTTATTTTGAATGTGAAGAAATTAGTATGGTTACAAGCAGTAGTAGCCATATTACTTTTGTATTTACATGATGCTTCTATTATCTTTTTTATATCATTGGCAATTTATTCTGCGTTTAAACGTAACAGTTTACTCTTTACTGTTTCTATTTTATTGATTGCTGTGTCGTTTTTATATTTTAATAGGCTTCATGTGGGAGGGCATCCTTCAGGTGAATTCTTAGAATTATTTGCACTCTATGCAGCACTTTTTTCTCCTTTAGTATTTATCTATTTTTTCTATGCTTTATATCGCATTTGGTTACGTGAGCGTAAAGAGATATTATGGTACATTTCATTCTCTTCTTTTTCACTTTCAATCCTACTTTCTTTACGTCAACAAGTGATTATGACAGACTTCGCCCCTTATGTGATTGTGGCTGTTGTACTCATGATGTTGGTTTATAAAAGAACAGTAAATGTTAGGTTGCCACAGTTTCAAAAAACTTACCGTTTAGGCTTTAATATTGTACTAGGATCATTAATCTTTTCTGCACTAATTATTCTATTTCATAAGCCTTTATTTTTACTTTATGAGGACAAAACCAAGCACTTTTCTTATGCATTTTATGAGCCTTATTGGCAGGTTATGGAACTTAAGGAAATTGGTCAAGAATGCTACACAGTTACACAGCCAAAGGTTCAATTTCAGCTAAAATACCATGGTATTGAAGCTTGTACGAAATTAGGTGTTCCTAAAATACACAGATAAGATAAACTTCTAAATACTATAAGTCTGAAATATTTAGATTCCAGAGAGCTGATGGTAAACTACCGTCAACACAATTTTAACAAGGAGAACTCGATGGCTCAAAAAGCGATTAGAGAATATGATGCAAAGTCAATTTTAGCTAAGCATTGGGATAAGTACTTTTCAGGTTTCACTTATGCTTATGAAACAGTAATGGTTCAAAATGGATCAGAACTAAAAGATGCTGCAAAAGCAAATGCATGGTTAAATGAAAAAACATTGGTTGCAAAACCAGATATGCTTTTTGGAAAAAGAGGTAAAAATGGACTAGTACTTTTTAAAGATGCTAAACCAGGTGATGTTAAACTTGAAAAAGCTGCATCATGGATTGATGAAAAATCATCAACTGCACAAAATGTATACTTTTCATTTGATGGGGATACTCCTACTGGTGAGCCAAGTGTTGATAATTTAACACACTTTGTTGTTGAGCCATTTACACCACATGAACAAGCAGAAGAGTACTATGTATCTGCTACCTGTGTTGGTGATGATGATGTAATTTATATGTCTGCTGAAGGTGGAATGGAAGTTGAAGAGGGGTGGGATGAAAAAGTTACTGAAGTAGCATTTTCTATTACAGCAACTGAAGATGAGATTGCTGAGAAAATTAGAGCCAATGTTCCTGCTGATGTAGCAGAAGCAGATAAAGCGCAGTTTGCTGAATTTTGTATAGGTTTCTTTAAAGCTTATAGAGAGTTAAATTTTGCCTATCTTGAAATTAATCCATTTGTAATGCAAGGCACTAAGATAGAACTCCTTGATATGGTTGCAAAACTGGATGATACTGCTGGATTTATGATGGTAGATGAGTGGGGAGATGTAGAATACCCAACAGCATTTGGTATGGAAGCAAAATCTCCAGAAGTTTTAGCTGTAGAAGAAGCCGATTCAAAGACGGGTGCTTCACTTAAACTTACATTATTAAAGCCTGAAGCAAGAATTTGGACAATGGTTGCTGGTGGTGGTGCTTCAGTTGTATATGCTGATACCATTGCTGATATGGCTGGAATTGAAGATTTAGCAAATTATGGTGAGTACTCTGGTGGGCCTACTATGGGTGAAACACAATTTTATGCTGAAACACTTTTTGATCTTATGACAAGAGAAAAAGATGCTCAAGGTAGAGGAAAAGTACTTATTATTGGTGGAGCGATTGCAAACTTTACGGATGTTGCAAAAACATTTACAGGTATTATTAAAGCACTGGACAATTACCAAGACAAGTTAAAAGAAGTTGGGACAAAAATCTACGTTAGACGTGGTGGACCAAACTATGAAAAAGGTCTAAAAGACATTAAAGAAGCAGCAGATAATATGGGTCTTTATATTGAAGTTTATGGACCAGAGACACACGTAACAGATATTGTACGTATGGCACTAGAGAAGTAAGGAGATAAGATGGAAAGATTATATACTAGAGACACACAGGCTATTTTTTGGAATAACAACAAAACTGCTATCCAAAGAATGTTAGATTATGATTATACAATTAAGAGAGAGAAACCATCGGTAGCTGCTATTGTTGCCCCTACTTCTGGAAATAAATTTGAAAAGTTTTTCTATGGTGGTGATGAAGTGATGATTCCACTTTTCAAAACTACAGCAGAAGCAAAAGCTGCACAGCCACAGGCTGATGTACTTTTAAACTTTGCTTCTTTTAGAACAGCTTATGATGTGACTATGGAAGCACTTGAGATTGGTGGTTTTTCATCAATGATGATTACAGCTGAAGGTATTCCTGAGAGACTTGCACGTGGGATGAACCAAACAGCAAAAGAAAAAGGTGTTACTGTAATTGGACCAGCTACTGTTGGTGGGATTACTCCAGGAGCATTTAAAGTAGCTAATATTGGTGGTACGATTACAAATATTGTTAACTCAAAACTTCATAGAGCAGGTTCTTGTGGATTGGTTACACGTTCAGGTGGTCTTTTCAATGAGCTTTCTAACATTATTTCTATTAATGCTGATGGTATTGCTGAAGGTGTAGCGATTGGTGGAGATAGATTCGTAGGGTCTGTATTTATTGATAACCTTCTTAGAATGGAAAAGAATCCAGATGTTAAATACATGATTCTTCTTGGAGAAGTTGGTGGTACTGAAGAGTACAAAGTAATTGAAGCGATTAAAAACGGTCAAATTACAAAACCAATAATTGCATGGTGTATTGGTACTATTGCTAAACATTATGATTCTGGTGTTCAGTTTGGTCATGCAGGTGCTTCTGCTAATGCTGAATCTGAAACAGCTGAATATAAAAATAACGCAATGGCTGAAGCAGGTATTCATGTACCAGCATCATTCAATGAACTTCCAGCAATGATTAACAAAGTATTTACTGATATGAATCTTGCAGAGATTCCAGAACCAGATATGAATGTTGTTCCAGTTTCTCGAAGATCTAAAGAGTTTATTTGTACTATTTCTGATGATAGAGGTGAAGAAGCACACTACTGTGGATTCCCTATCTCTTCTGTAGCAACACCAGAGACAGGATTTACTATTGGTGATGTAATGTCAATCCTTTGGTTTAAAAAGCGTTACCCAAGATGGGCTGTTGACTTCTTAGAGACAGTTCTTAAAACAGTTGCTGATCATGGTCCAGCTGTATCAGGTGCACACAATGCAAAAGTAACAGCAAGAGCTGGTAAAGATGTTATTTCTTCTTTAATTGCAGGTCTTCTTACAATTGGGCCAAGATTTGGTGGAGCGATTGATGGTGCAGCTGAACACTTTAAACATGCAAATGATAATGATATGTCTCCAAAAGAGTTCTTATCACATATGAAAAAGTCTGGTATTCCAATTCCAGGTATTGGTCATAGAATTAAATCATTAAAGAATCCAGACCTTAGAGTTACTGGTCTTATGAATTATGCTAAAGAAAATTTCCCATCAACGCCACTTCTTGATTATGCAAGAACGGTAGAAGAGCTTACGACTTCTAAGAAAGAGAACTTAATTCTTAATGTTGATGGTACTATTGGTATTCTTATGGTTGATATGTGGAGAGCATTAGACTATACAGATGAAGAGATTGATGTATTTATTGAAGCAGGTGCTTTAAATGCATTCTTTATTTTAGGTAGAAGTATTGGATTTATTGGTCATATTCTTGATGAGAAGAGACTTGCTATGCCTATGTACAGACACCCAATGGATGATATTCTTTATGATGTTCAAAGGGCTGAAGAACTTTAAGAGTTTTTCTTTCTTCTAAACTAAATGGAGTCACTCCATTTAGTAATCTTCCTTATTTAGACCACACTTTTTAATAATTAATTTTTTCTTAAATTTATGATATAATAGTATTAATATAAAATATATCAAGGTTATAATTTGAAAAATAAATCTGCATTTACTATGATTGAACTTGTTTTTGTCATTGTTGTTTTAGGTATTCTTGCTTCTTTAGCAATGGGGCGTATGGATAGAGATTTACAGCAAGAAGCCTCTGAAACAATTTTATCACATATTCGATTGGCCCAACAGTTGGCTTTGAGGGATAATAAGCATCGTAGTGATCATAATGTTGAATGGCAAAAAGCTTATTGGAAAATTGAATTTAGACAATGTTTAAATGGTGATTGGAGTTATAGAGTGGGTTCAGATATTGGACTAAGTGGAGGGAGTAATCCTCTAGCCGAAATAGAGTCAGCTATTAACCCTGTTGATGGAAAATATTTGTGGGCAGATGATTGTGATGATTTACAATCTACACAAAGCCCATCGGTACATCTATCTAAAAAATTTGGTATTAGTGATTTAAACCCAACTGGAGGATGTAATCAAAATGTATCTTTTGATTATTTGGGTAGACCACATAGAAGTGTAGATTATGTAGGAGCAGATTTTAGTAATATTATGACTGAAGACTGTAATTTAACTTTTACGCTTTCAACCGATCAAAATGATGATGGCAATGTTGATAGTTTTACTATTACTATTAAAGAGGAAACGGGACACGCATTTATTGTTGGACAAGAATCCTTATAATGATTAATAAAAGCTGAAAATCTTTAAAATTGTATAAAATTTACTAAAATTGATATTTTTAAAATAAATTAGAAGAAACCCTTGACATAGTGGGAGGATTTGTCTATAATACGCGTCCAAGAACAATGGGAGCCACTTAGAGTATAAGAGGCGAGGGAATCATAAGGGTTTCACCTAAAGTTTTGAGTGATCTTTAACAACTGAATA